>JBAVEN010000019.1:0-22005 GCA_049587755.1 Bryobacteraceae bacterium
CTTTCCAGCGTCAGGCGCGCCTTTAAGCTCCGGAGGAGCGAAAGACAATAGCCCACGGCGCAAGCCGTCGGGATCAGTCGGCGCTGAGGACAAGCCCCGGAACGGGGCGGAAGAGGCTTTCGCCAACAGTCTTCCGCCCCGTTCCGGGGCTGGCAGCGAGCAACCAGATTCCACACGGCTTGCGCCGTGAGCTATTGTCTTTCGCCCTTCGGGCTGGCGCCGCCTTGCGCACCTATACGCTCAGATATCAGCGGATTTCCTCGGAGTACAATACGTCACCGTTTTCATGTCGCGCACCCCCCGGAAACCGCTGTAACCCCCAGCCCCTCCGAAACGTTATGCTTAGTTCAAGACCGTGCTTCAGGCTTCGAGCTGGGTGGGAACCTCATTCCGCGCCGTGACGTGCCTTCTGGCCGCGTGCGGCCTGGCACATGCCGCTGGTCCGCAACCGGCGCCGGTCGGCGTCTGCGAGGTGTTGCGCCACCTGGCTGCGTGGGAAAACAAGAGTGCCGTTATCGTAGGACGGTACAGCTTCCGTCCCACAGGGCGCTGGGTAAGCGAACAAGTCTGCGACCCGGGCGCCGCCGAGCCGCCGCAGCTCTGGATTGTCGAGGATGACAAGGACGGTCCCCGGCCGCCCGAGCGGTTCGAGCTCGACGCTGCCGCGGTGCGGGTGAAGCTGGCCGAGATCGAACGCCACACCGCGCTCGCCAAGTTTCGTTTCGGCTCTCCCGGCTACGACCGCTGGGCCGTGGTCTACGGCCGCATCGAGACACGCAAAGGCGAAGACGCCAGGCAGGCTCCTGCCAACCTGGTGATCTGCGGTACCGCAGTTATCGTTTTCCTGAACGCCGAGTAAGCAGGGCCCGGTGCGCCGCGCGGCGCCCGGCCTGACGGTGCTCCGATGGACCGGCGTTATCGCCAGGCCGCCTCGCGCCGCAGCCGCACGTGCACAGCGGTACACTGGCGCTTGTCTAGCGGATGAAAAGGAAGCTGCTGCTCTTATTTTCCGGACTCTTGATCGCATGCGCGGCGCTTGCAATTTATGCCAGCCGGCAAGTCCGTGCTACTCCTGACGAAGCCGCCCGGATTCTCGCGGGGGACGACCTGATCCCCCATCCAATCGGCGCAGTCAATCACGCCATCACCATTCGCCGCCCTCCTCGCGATATCTGGCCGTGGCTGGCGCAAATGGGTTCGGGCCGCGCGGGTTGGTACGCCTACGACTTCATCGATAACGGCGGCCATGCCAGTGCCGAACGCATCCTGCCGCAGTATCAGCAGGTTGCTGTCGGGAGCATATTCCCAGCGCTACCCGGAGCGAAAGACGTGTTCTGGGTCGCGCAGTGTGACCCTGAAAGGAGCCTGGTCCTTGCCTGGCGCTCTCCCAGCGGCCAGTACCACACAACATGGGCGTTTATTCTGGAACCCCTGCAGCCCGGCCAAACCCGCCTGATCGCGCGCGGCCGTGTTGCACCGGGCTACACCCCCTACGGCTTGCCGGAATGGCTCGCTGTGCGCCTTGGCCGCATCGCTCATTTCGTCATGCAGCGCAAGCAGCTCCTCGGCATTGCGCGCCGCGCCGAAGCGCATCAACCTTGAGAATAATGGTAAATATGAGATCCCTTTCCCTATCCGCCTGGTTGCTGGCGTCGATCCTTCCTGCATTCCCGCAGCAGCCGGACTATCCCGTGAAGCCGGTGCCTTTCACCGACGTTCACTTGCAGGATGCGTTCTGGGCGCCGCGGATCGAAATCAACCGCACCGTCACCATTCCCTACGCGTTCCATAAGGAAGAGGAAACCGGAACCATCGGCAACTTCGTTCGCGCCGCGGAATCGCTGCGCCAGGAGCCGTTCGAAAATCACCGCTATCCCCGCTATCCGTTCGACGACTCCGACGCCTACAAGGTGCTGGAAGGCGCCGCCTACACGCTTACCGTTCATCCCGATCCGAAGCTGGAAGCCTACTGCGACGATCTCATTCAAAAAATCGCCGGCGCCCAGGAGCCGGACGGCTACCTATACACCGCGCGCACCATCGATCCATTGCACCCGAATCCGGCGTCGGGCGCCGAACGCTGGGCGCTTGTCGGCGTAGGCAGCCACGAACTTTACGATCTCGGCCACCTCTACGAAGCGGCCGTAGCCTACTATCAGGCCACCGGCAAGCGGGCCTTGCTCGATGTCGCGCTGCGCAGCGCCAATATGCTCATCCAAACTTTCGGCCCTGGCAAGCGCGAGATCTGGCCCGGCCACCCGGTGATCGAAATGGGCCTCGTCAAGCTGTACCGCGCGACCAGCGACCGGCGGTATCTGGACCTTGCCAAGTTCATGCTCGATTCGCGCGGGCCCCAGAGCAGCGAGAAGGGCGCCGGAAATCCATATGTCGAAGCCAACCAGCGCGTGGTCGATCAAACCGGTGCGCCCGCCGGCGGCCATGCGGTGCGCGCCATGTACCTTTACTCGGGCATGGCGGATGTGGCCGCGCTCACCGGCGACAGCGCCTACACGGACGCACTCGACCGCATCTGGGATGATGTCGCCGGCCGCAAAATGCACGTCACCGGCGGCGTGGGCGCGCGCGCCGAGGGCGAATCCTTCGGCGAGGATTACGAGCTGCCGAACCTGACCGCTTACAACGAAACCTGCGCCGCCGTCGGCAATGATTTCTGGAACCTTCGCCTCTTCCTGCTCCACGCCGATGCCAAGTATATCGACGTGATGGAGCGGACACTTTATAACGGCCTGATTTCCGGCGTCGCCCTGGATGGCGTCACCTTCTTCTATGAGAATCCGCTCGAGGCCACCGGGCTGGCCGCCAAAGACCAGCGCAGCCCGTGGTTCGGCGTCCCGTGCTGTCCCGGCAACATCACCCGCTTCCTGCCGTCCGTGCCCGGCTACGTGTACGCCCAGCGCGGCGATACGCTCTGGGTGAATCTGTTTGCGGCCGGCAGCGCCGCCATTAAGATGGACAACGGCCGTACCCTGCGCGTGACCGAGCAGACCCGCTACCCGTGGGACGGCGCGGTGAAGATTTCCGTCGCGCCGGACCAGGCCGCAGCCATGACTATCCGCGTGCGCATCCCTGGATGGGCGCGCAACCAGCCCGTCCCGACCGATCTCTACCGCTTCGCCGGCCAGTCGGCCGAGCAGCCCACGCTCAAGGTAAATGGCGCCACGGTCCCCATCCGCCTCGATAAAGGCTACGTCGCGATCACGCGCACCTGGGCCGCAGGCGATACCATCGAGCTAAGCCTGCCCATGCCAGTGCGGCGCGTGGTAGCGAATCCGCAAGTCGCCGCCGACCGCGGACGCGTGGCCCTCCAGCGCGGCCCCATAGTCTTCGCCGCCGAATGGGCCGACAACCCCGGCGGCCACGTGCGCAACCTCATGCTGCCCGATCAGGCGCCGCTGCGCGCCGAGTTCCGCCCCACCCTGCTCAAGGGCGTTGAGGTGGTCAAGGCCCGCGGAGTGGTGCTCTCGCGCGATGAGAAGGGGAATCTCATCAGCACGCCCGAGGAGATCACGTTCATTCCTTATTGCACCTGGGCCAATCGCGGCCCCGGCCAGATGATGGTGTGGATTCCTAACTCAGAATCGAGCGCGAGCGCCGCCCCGCCGCCCAACATCGCCACCGGCGCGGTTCGATGACACCGGGCATGGCGCATCCTTGATCGCGACGATCGCGGTGAGGCCGCGTGGAACCCGTCTCGTGTCGAGGCTCACTCGTGAAAAATCTGCGGCTGTCTGGCTACTCGAGGATCGCAATCTGGCGCATGACGCTTTTCACTTTGGCGGCATACCCGGGATCGGGGTTGTAGAGGGCAAGCACTTGGTTGAGGTTTCTATCGCGATACAACTTCGATTGCCCGAGTTGGTAGGCCACTCCCCAAATTGCGGCCGTAGGGCTGGAAAAACTGCTGCGTCCATTATCCCAGCCGAAAATGTTGTTGTTCGGGGCGGCCTTGCCACCGGTCGATTCCACGAAGGAAATGCTCGGCAGCAGCCGCCAATCCAAGCGGTAACCATCCGCGGCGTCGAGAAACGCCTGGGCATACTCTCGGGCGGGGCAGCCGCCTTTTTCGAAAAACCCGCGAACCGCCCCCAGGCGCGCGTCCTGGCGAGCCTCGGGGACCTGAATAAACTGCAACGTTGAAACTGGAGACGGGGCGCAGGCTACGCCCGCAAACACTACCAAACCACTGGATAACAATTTAAGCATCTAAGAACTCCTTATACTGGAACAAGTTGTGCCGGTGTCTCGCAATTGGCGCGAGCGGTAAGCCCCGGCAAGGGGTTCGGGATGGGGACTCGCTGCGGGTCCCCCAGGGCTGGGCTCAAGAGATTGACATAAGCTGCAATTATACCATTACGAACGCCCGATCCCAGTGCCAGTCTTGTCCAGGTGGTCCCGAACCGTATGATCCGATACATGGGAAGGCAATCGGCGGCGATAGCGCTCCCAGGGGCTGGTCATCGGCGCGCAAACCAAAGAGCGGATGAGACTTGCGCAGCTACAGGCGCTTTTGGCAGCGGTGCACCTGGAGCGGCGCTGCGCCTGGCAGACTGCGTGACTGGCGGCATGTCAGCCGGAGAAGGGCGCCGGCGGAGCCAACGGCCAGGCTCGATGCTTGCTCCTCGACACCGCGCAGAGGGACCTGGAGTGAGCAAAAGGGCCCATCGCATCGGCACCCTCAATGAGGTCGCGCGACGGCAGGTGGCGGCACGTCCTGGTATGTCACAGCGGCCAAGAACACCCGGAGGAGGGCGCTGATCTCCAAACCTTCACCTGCCTGGACGCAGTTTCTCAAAACAGTTTCATCCCAAGATGTTCGGTCGTTGATGCTCGTTCCTTGCGGCAATCCCAAGGCCTTTGTTGGGCAATCTCTTCGTCACCTCAACCCCCGGCCGGGTAAGCCGGCCACATATACTAGGGGGATGGCTTGCGCGATCTGCCGGACGCGGCGGCCCCGGCGCCACTGCCCGGGTGTTCACGGCGACATTTGCACCATCTGCTGCGGCACCGAGCGCGAGGTCACCGTATCGTGTCCTCTCGACTGTGCGTACCTGCGGGACGCGCGCAAACATGAAAAGGCCCCGCCCTTCGATGCCGACCAGTTGCCGAACCGCGACATCCGGGTCTCCGAAGAGCTGCTCGAGAACAACGCGGAGTTGCTGGAATTCCTGAGCCGCACGCTGGCTGAGGCGGCGCTAGAAACGCCGAGCGCAGTCGACAGCGACGTTCGCGACGCGCTGGCTGCCCTGATTCGCACTTACCGTACCCTGCAAACCGGGATCTACTATGAGACCCTCCCTGAAAATGCGCTGGCGGCGAAGATCTTCCGCGCCGTGGAGAGCGGTGTCGGCGAATTCCGGCAGCGGGAGACCCAGCGGCTGGGCATGGCCAGGACCCGAGACGCGGATCTGCTCGGCCTGCTCGTATTCCTCGAGCGGCTGGAACTCGACCGCAACAACGGGCGCGTGCGCGGACGCGCTTTTCTCGATCTGCTGCGCGGGCTTCAGCCGGAATCGCCGGACGGCCCGTCCGATTTCTCGCCGCTGGTGCTGCCCGGATAGGGCGCGCGATACATCTCCTCGATCTGAAACGCCCGCTTCTTTCCGGTGCTGACCACGTGGCCGCAGAATTTTCGCCCGCCATTGACTTCCAGGTCAACGGCCCTGCCCACGGGATAATCGAAGGTCAGCAATTGGCCTTCTTCGAGCCCCAGCAGATCGTGCACGCTTAAGGTGGGCCCGGTCAGGCGCGCCTCCATTGCCAGCGAGGCGTCGCGCAAAAAGCGGAGGATTCGGGACTGTTCCGTCTGGCTGGCGTTGGTTTTGCGCAGCGACCATTGCTGGTCGAACTTCTGGCGCATCATCTTGATTACGATCGATGGCATCGCGATGTTCATCATACCCACCGTTGCGCCGATGCGCACCTCAACCGCAATCGCCACCATCGCCTCGTTCGGCGCCAGGATGTGCAGCAACTGCGGCTCGGTTTCCATCGCAACCACGGTGAAATCGACCGCGGTGACTACTTTCCATGCCTCGCGCAGATCTTGCAGGATAATGCGCAACAGACCGTCCAGCAGTTTTTGTTCGATCTCGGTGATGTCGCGCTGAATATTGATGGTGGTCTTTCCCGTGCCGCCCAGCAGCATTTCGAGAATGGGGAAAACCAGCGAGGGGTTCAATTCCAACACTCCTTGACCGTCGTAGGGTTTCAACCCCAGCGAAACCATGCACGTCGGAGATGGCAAGCCGTCAAGGAACTCCGCGTAAGAAAGCTGCTCCACGCTCACCAGGTTGACTGCCAGGTAGGAACGCAGGTACGCGGAAAGACTGGAGACCAAGTTGCGAACGAACGTATCGTGGAGAAGATGGATCGCCCGGACCTGAGACTTGGGGATGCGATCCGGGCGCCGAAAATCGAAGCGGACGGCCGTCACTTCGCGCTTCCGGTCTTGCGCGCTCTGAAATACGGCGTCGATTTCCTGTTGCGATAGCTGCCGCCCCAAAATTCCGGCTCCTGGAGCGAACATCGGCTCTTTCGCACCATACTTTAGCCCCTGCCCCAAATGAGAATCTTGGCGCTCTCCCTAATGAAATCGCCCCGCCCTCCGATAAATGGGATGTAGGAGCTGAATGGAATCCGACGTCCTGGTGGTAGACGATTCCGCTGCAATCCGCAAGATTTTGCAGCGCGTGCTGCGTCAGACCGGCATGGCAATCCGAAACATTTACGAGGCCGGCGATGGGCAGGAAGCCTTACAGGTCCTGGAGCGCCAGATGGTCAACCTGGTACTAACGGATATCAACATGCCGAAAATGGATGGCATTCAGTTGCTGGCCGCCATCAAGGGCGCCGCCGCGTGGCGCGCCATCCCGGTAGTTATGGTCACCACCGAAGGCGGCGAGGGAAGAGTCAGCGAGGCGGTTCGTCTGGGGGCTGCCGGCTATGTTCGCAAACCGTTTACGGCAGACCAGATCAAGGAGAAGTTGGTGGGCGTGCTGCCAGCGGCGATGCTGTCATGAATCTTAAAGACGATGTGGTCCAGTCGCTTTCACGAGCGGTCGAAAACGTGTTCTCCACCATGCTCGGCGTCAGCGTCGTGCCGGGCCCGGTCACGTTTGAAAATGGAGCGCCGGACGCCCACGATGGCGTGCTCTCTCTGATCGGCCTGGCGGGTAGCTGGGCAGGCACAGGGTGCGTGTCCTGCTCGCCGGCCGTGGCCTGCCGTGTCTGCTCGCATATGCTCCTGACCGAAACCACCGCGGTGAATGAAGAAGTGCTGGACGCGGTCGCCGAGCTCACGAACATGATCGTCGGCTCCGTCAAGAACGATCTGGAGCGCGAACTGGGCTCGCTCGGATTGAGTATCCCAACGGTCGTTTTCGGCAAGAACTTTCGAACCAAGAGCGCCGGCCACGCGGAATGGATCGTACGGCGCTTTCACTGGGACGGCGACACGTTTGAAGTCAGGATCTGCCTGGCGCCCAGCGAGCGTGCGGTTGCCTTACAGCCCCACGCCGTCGGGCCGTTAAACCAAGTGGGGGTCTGAGCAATCACAGGGGCAAAATGGCTGCCGCAATTCTGACCGGTCACGACTCAACACCTGTCGCCCAAGTCGCTTTGCGCGCCGGTAGGTCTCCGGCCTTTCCATGGGCCATTGCGGTAAAAGCATTCCTGGATATCGATCGGGCGCTGTTCCCGCGGGACCAGCGCCAACGGGGAGGCCTGCTGCGTTAGCGGATTGCCGGCGCACGCCCTTTTCCCGCGGCCCCGAAACCGAACGGCTGCGCGTTGACTGTAGGTAGCGGATGGAGACGTTATGAACGGATTCGGCGAGCAACTGGAAAACTTCGGACGGGCTGGCGAGAGCATCGAGCGGATGCTCGATGCAATCCGGTTTCAGACCGCTATCCTGACACTGAACGCGGCCCTCGAAGCCGCGCACGCGGCGGATACGGGAACCGAGCCCGTGGCAATCGCCGATCCGGTCCGAAACGCAAAGCAACCCCCTGCCGGACGGGCCGCACCAAGGGCCTGGGCCATTACATCCCCGGCTGCGAATCCGGCGCCCCAATCGCCCTGAGCGTAGCCGAAGACAGCCACCAAAGCGCCGGAGATGCGATGCCGGTTCTCGGCTACGCGCTCACCCTCGCACCCCTGAGCGTTTGTCTCCAAGCGCCGGTCCAATCCGCCCGCGCGGTATTGGGCGGCTATAAGCGCCGTAGCGTCGCCAAGCCCGCCTGCAAGATGTACACTAACTGAAAGCCTCGAGCAGGAACGGGCGCTGCGGCGTCTGTACTGCTCAGCACAGGAGGGCCAATGTCTCTTCGTCCAGTTAAGCGATTGATCAAAGCCAAGCCGACCATCGAAGGCGCCGGAGTGCATCTGCGCCGAGCGTTCGGTTTCGGCAACACCAGCGATTTCGACCCGTTTCTTCTTCTCGACGACTTCCGCAATGACGTTCCGGAGGATTACCTGGCGGGCTTCCCCTGGCACCCGCATCGCGGGATCGAAACTATCACCTATGTCCTCGCCGGGACTGTCGAGCACGGCGACAGCATGGGGAACCACGGCGCGATCGGCCCCGGTGACATCCAATGGATGACCGCAGGGCGCGGGATTATTCACCAGGAGATGCCCAAAGGCGACCAGACGGGCAAGATGCACGGATTCCAGTTGTGGGCCAACCTTCCCGCACACTTGAAAATGACGGCGCCGCGCTATCAGGAAGTGAAGGCGGGCGACATCCCGGAGATCACGGATGACGACGGCACTCACGTTCGCCTGGTCTGCGGAAAATTTTGGGGCAAGACCGGTCCCGTGGATGGCATCGCGGCCGATCCCATTTACCTCGATGTGTCCGTGCCGCCGGGTCAGAACCGGACCCTGCCGGTCGAGACAAATCACCACTCTTTCGCGTACGTTTTCGCAGGGGGCGGGAAATTCTGCAACGCTTCCGGTCCGCTGGAAGTGCCAACCGAATCGGTGGGATGGTTGGATACCAAGCCTCCCGCCGAGGCGGAAAATCGCTCGCTGATTCTTTTCGACCGCGGCGACGAGGTCGAGGTGCACGCGGGGGAAAACGGGATCCGGTTTCTCCTCTGCTCGGGGCAGCCGCTCAAAGAGCCGGTGGCGTGGTACGGTCCGATCGTGATGAACACCCAGGAGCAGCTCCGCCAGGCGTTCGAGGAACTCGAGAAGGGAACGTTCCTCAAGCCGAAGGGCGCGGGACAGAAGTGAAAGCGGAAGCTCGGGCGAGTGGGTCAACTCCCGATTTGGCGACTTTTCGTCCGCGTGGCTAGCTCCCAGTCTTTAGGCGAGAAGGCGATTTCCACCTATCGGCAGGGATTCGCGCCGCCCAGCTCATTGCCACCGCTCAGAGGCGCCGCCGTTTCGTCGATTCAAATCTCTACAATATTTGCTATCGCCATTCGTCTACAGGAACGGATGAATTGGCCGTTGAGCCTCAGCTCGATGACCGCGCAAGACCGTCGAGTTGCCGGTCTGGCGGTGCCGCCCTGGCGATTCGCGATGGTGTGCGGCTTCCTCGTGCTCACGGCCCTTATGAGCATCGGAATGGACGGCGTTGCGCTTCGCACCTGCCCGCGGGCCGTTGGGTTGGAAACTCTGGAGGAAACCCATGCAAGCTATTGTTTATCGCAACTATGGTTCACCCGATGTTCTCAGGTGTGAAGAGACGGAAAAGCCGGACGCGGGGGACAACAAAGTCTTGATCAGAGTTCGCGCGGCTTCCGTCAATCCACTTGACTGGCACTTCATGAGAGGCACGCCGTACTTCGTCCGACTAATGACCGGCCTGCGCAAACCAAAGATCACACACCTCGGCGTTGACGTGGCCGGCCAAGTAGAAGCGGTCGGCAGGAACCTAACACAGTTCAAATCAGGCGACGAGGTGTTTGGCAGTTGCCGCGGGGCCTTTGCGGAGTATGTGTGCACCTCAGAGGCAGCATTGGTCACGAGGCCAGATAACGTGACGCCTGAGCAAGCGGCTTCTGCACCTGCGGCGGCACTCACCGCATTGCAGGGTCTTCGCGACAAGGGGCAGATTCAGCCGGGGCAGAAGGTCCTGATTAACGGTGCGGCGGGAGGGGTGGGTACGTTCGCTGTGCAGATCGCCAAGTCGTTTGGCGCAGATGTGACCGGCGTATGCAGTACCAGGAATGTGGACATGGTCCGATCCATCGGCGCAGACCGGGTCATTGATTACACTCAAGAGGATTTCACCCGGAGTCGGCAACATTACGACCTGATTTTCGACCTCGTGGGCAACCATCCGTTGTTGGCATGCCGGCGCGTCTTGAATCCCAAGGGGGTATACATAGCGGCCGGAGCACCAGGCAGCCGGTGGATGATCGGTGCTGTGGCTCGTTCGATCGCAGCGCTTGTGTTGTCACGGTTCGTGAGCCAGAACCTGGTCGGGGTTTTGGCGCGATCGAACCAAGAGGACCTGACCATCCTGCACAAGCTCATGAAGGCCGGAAAGGTAACACCAGTCATCGACAGGCGTTACAGGTTGAGTGAGGTGCCTGAAGCTATCCGTTATCTGGAAGAAGGACACGCTCGAGGAAAAGTAGTAATAACGTTGGAACACAACAACAGAACCTGACAACGTGTCGCGCCCTGCCACGTGTCAGAAAATCGGCCTCGGCGAAAGCACGCCGCACACTGGAGAGCCACTTTCACGCCCATCCCGGAGACTGACCCGCTACAGCCTTACCGTTCCAGCGCCGCTACGCCGGGCAGTTTGATGCCGGCCAGGAATTCGAGCGAAGCGCCGCCGCCAGTGGAAATGTGGCTGATCTTGCCGGCGACTCCGGCGGCTTTGATGGCCTTTTCCGAATCGCCGCCGCCGACCACCGAAGTAGCGGAGGAAGCGGCCACGGCTTTGGCCAGCGCGACGGTTCCCGTGTCGAACGGCGGCTTCTCGAAGATGCCCATCGGGCCGTTCCAGATTACGGTCTTGGCGGAAGCGATCACCCGCGAGAACCGTTCGATGGTTTTGGGCCCGATATCGACGCCGATCTTGTCGGCGGGGATAGTTTCGACGGCCTGATGGGCGGCGCCCGCAGCGATCTCGGCCACCACCACGTGGTCCACCGGCAGCATCAGCTTGCTTCCCAGTTCGGCGAGCAGCTTCTTCGCCAGCTCTACCTTGTCTTCTTCCACCAGGGACTTGCCGGTGGGCAGTCCCTGCGCCTTCAGAAACGTGTACGCCATGGCGCCGCCGATCAGCAGTTGGTCGACGATCTTGCCCAGGTTTTCGATCACCTCGATTTTGTCCGACACTTTGGCGCCGCCCAGGATGGCCACGCAGGGTCGCGCTGGATTGGTGGTCGCCATCCCCAGATACTTCAGTTCCTGCTCCATCAGCAGGCCGGCCGCGGCCTTGCCCACAAACCGGACCATGCCTTCGGTGGACGCGTGGGCGCGGTGCGCGGAGCCGAACGCATCGTTGACGTAAACGTCGCACAGCGCGGCCAGCTTCTTCGAAAATTCCGGGTCGTTCTTTTCTTCCTCGGCGTGATAGCGCAGGTTCTCGAGCAACAGCACTTCGCCTGGCTTGGGCAGCATGGCTTCCACCGCCGGACCGACGCAATCGGGCGCCATCTTCACCGGCCGGCCCAGCAGCTCCTGCAACCGCGCCGCGGCCGGCCGCAGGCTCATTTCGGGATTCGGCTTGCCCTTTGGACGGCCCAGATGCGAAGCCAGAATCACTCCGGCTCCGCGGTCGAGCGCGTATTGAATGGTGGCGAGCGACGCCTTGATGCGCTTGTCGCTCGAGATTTCCATCTCGCCCTTTTCGTTCTTGACCAGCGGGACATTGAAATCCACGCGGATGAATACCTTCTTACCCTTCAGATCGAGATCGCGTATGGATGGATAGGACATATCAGGCCTCAAAGCAGATTTTCCATTTGAGAGTAACACGCGTCGGCGTCCCGTTTTTCGGCGGTCGCTGGACATGAGAATCGGGATCGCTCGTTCGCGAAGTCCAGCCCCGGCAGGGGCGAAAAGACAGTAGCCCACGGCGCGAGCCGTGAGTCCGAGTCGCCCATTGGCAAGCCCCGGAACGGGGCGAAAGAGAAGCGCCTCCGGAAAGGGAGCACGAAAACAGCATGAGTCTTTCGCCCCGTTCCGGGGCTGGTTGAGATTCATCGCTTCCCACGGCTCACGCCGTGGGCTACTGTCTTTCGCCCCTGCCGGGCTCATGGGAATCCAATCCTCCACTTCAGGTCCTATGTCCCGCGCCCCATTTACAATGGCTGTGTGCATTCCCTTCCCCTGATCGAATTGGAGAATGTCACCGTGCAGCGCGGCCCGCGCGTGGTGCTGGATGGCATCACGCTGGCCATCCGGCAGGGCGAGCATGTCGCCATTCTGGGCCCCAACGGCTCCGGCAAATCGACGCTCATCAAGCTCATCTCGCGCGACCTGTATCCGCGCCTGAAGCCCGAGCCCTGGTCGCTGCGCATCCTGGGACGCGACACCTGGAACCTGTTCGAGCTTCGCAATCAGCTCGGGCTGGTCTCGAACGATTGGATGCAGATGTGCACTCGCGATTTCTCCGGCTTCGAAATCGTCCTCTCCGGCTTCTTCGGCAGCGTGGGCATCTGGCCGCACCACACCGTCACGCCGGACATGGAAGCCACGGCGCGCGAGGTGATGAAGACGCTCGAAATCGCCCACCTGGCTGAGCGCGCCACCGATCACATGTCCTCCGGCGAAGCGCGGCGCTTCCTGATCGCGCGCGCGCTGGTGCACCGGCCGCAGGCGTTAATTCTGGACGAACCCACGACCAGCCTCGACCTGCGGGCCACCCACGAGCTGCGCGAGACTCTCTCGGCGCTGGCGCGGCGCGGCATCGGCATCATTATGGTGACGCATCATCTGCCGGATATCATCCCGGAGATGAAGCGCGTGGTGCTCATCCGCCAGGGCAGGATTTCGCGCGATGGCTCGAAGCGGGACGTGCTCGAAGCCGGCGCTCTCAGCGAGCTCTTCGGCATCCCGGTCGAAGTGCTGGAGCGTGGCGGGTATTATCATGTGATATAGCGCTGGCGTCCGCAGGATGGGCGCTGGCACTCATAGATGTGTTTTGTGCGCTCTTGCCCACAAGCGCCAAAATACCCCTAAATCGCTGTAAAAGATAGGGTTATCTCATCAAAAACCAGCCAAATCCTAGGTTTTTCAGCGTTCCTGTGGGATACTCAAGTTAGCAGGCTGCGGATCGCGATCGATTGGGCGACCATTGACGCCGCGGCTCAGCAAACGCCTCAATCCGGAGTAGTGATTGCAGAGCCGTGTATGGTAGGTTCCGTTAGGGGTTTGCTGCGCGGATTCTTGGGTCAAGTAGATTCGTAAGTCAAGTTATGTCTCAGTTGGACGAAGCGGTAATCCGGTATAACAAGCTTCTCGAGAACGGTGTGCACCGCGATCTGAGCTGGGCGGAAGAACTCCATGCGCGCATGGAGGAAGCCGGGCTTTCGGCAGGCGGCCGCCTGGTCTGCCCGTTCTTGCGTCCCAGTTTCATCTCGCGGCGCCAGTACGAATCGCTCGTCAGAACCGGCGAAGCGCTCATCTCGGCCATTGACCGCATGGAGCAAATGGTGCTGCAGGACCCTGCCCTGCTGGCGCGCCTAGAGTTGCTGCCGGCTGAAAAAATGCTGGCCGCCATCGATCCCGGATATCAAAGCTTTGAAGTGGCCGCCCGTCTGGATACGCATCTGGTGAACGGCCATTTGCATTTTGTGCAGTACAACGCCGATTCACCCACTGGCGCGGGCTACGCCGACCGCCTGGCGGAATTGTTTTACGACATCCCGCCGATGAAGGAGTTCCGCAAGCGATACGCGCTCACCAAGGTAGCCAGCCGCAAGCACCTGCTACAGGCGCTGCTCAAGTCGTACAAGCAGTTCGGCGGCACCAAGAAGCCCAACATCGCGATTGTGGAGTTCCGCCCGCCTTACTATTCCGGCCGTAGCGAGTTCGAGCTGTTCCGCGATCTCTTCCGCCATGAGGGCTACCAGGCGGAGCTCGTTTCGCCGGAACAACTGGAATACCGCGGCGGCGTGCTGCGCCGGGGCGCGTTTGAAATCAACCTGGTCTATCGCCGCCTGGGCGTGCAGGAATTCCTCCTGCGCTTCGATCTGTCGCACCCCCTGGTGCGCGCTTACCGCGACCGGGCGGTGTGCGTGATCAATAGCTTCCGCTCGGAGCTGGCGCACAAGAAGGCGATGTTCGGTTTGTTGACGGATGAATCCCTCACCGGCAAGTTCCCCGCCGTGGAGCGCAAGGCCATCCGTGAACACGTGCCCTGGACCCGTTTGGTGGCGCAAGGCAAGACCACGCACGAAGAACAGACCGTCGACCTGATGGAATTCATCACCCAGAACCGCGACCGGCTGGCGCTCAAACCCAACGACGATTCCAGCGACCAGCACAGCTACTTCGGCTGGGATATGGATGGCGCCGAATGGGGCCGCGCGCTTCAGCAGGCCGCGCGCAGCCCGTACGTGGTGCAGGAGCGTGTCGACCCCGTGCGCTCGGTGTTCCCGCTGCTGACGTTCGGGCACCTCGAATTCCGTGAAATGCAGGTGGATGTGCATCCGCACGCCTACCTGGGCAAAGTGCAAGGCTGTTCCAGTTGGCTTTCCACGCCCAAGTCCGGCTTCACTACCGCCGCCGGCATTGTGCCAACCTACATCGTCGAAGCCAGGTAGAACGACGACGTACCTATTTCTGGAAAAGGCCCCGGCGGCAAGACCGCCGGTGCTACAGCGGTGCGTGTCCTGGTAGCGCCGGCGGTCTTGCCTGGAGCACTCGGTCATCTATGAGAGCGCTGCCGCTGTCACAAAGGACAGTGAAGTCTTATTCTGTTTGTTGCGTGGAAGTTAACGGAGAGCGGCCGATTGGTGCCGGGCGCTCCTTCGCTACCATCGAATCGGTTCTATGGCCACGCTCTTTTCGATTACCGCGCGCCGGCAAGACGGCATGAAACCGGCGGGGCGACGCCAAGCGCGAACTCCCTCAATGGCGCTGAAAGCGATTCCACTCCCGGACACGCCGGCTGGCGCCGATCGCTCTGCCGGCCTTGCACGCCTAACCGCGCAATACTACCGGCGCTGGCAACCGGTGGCCGCCGAGGGACGGTTGCTGGTGGACCTGCTGATTGCGGCCGATTGGCGGCTGCGGCGCCTGCAGGCAGGCCGCCAGTGGCTCCCGCCGGAACCGGCTTGAGGGATGTGCTTGAGGGGGCAGAGGGATTCGGCGAGGGCGCTCACGCGGGCGGGTCGGCGTCTCTGCGCTGAGGGGCCGAGAGGGCACCCCTACCCAAACTTGGTCGACGGTGCACTTGCCACAGCACGGTCGCTTCTATTTTATGTAATTGTCCTGCTTGCAATAGGCTATGGAACCTGCGTTTGTGCGGCTCAGGCAGAGACCGGATTCGTATTTCGAACCGTCGAGCCCAGCGTAATGGATCCTGATGCGAATGGAGATTCCGTCGGGTAATCCCAAAAGCCTGTCGAATTCGTCTTTGGGCATGGGCGCGGAGATAACCGTATCGAAGGTGTCCCCGCCGGGGAGTTGGGGCTGGCCTATGTCCGGCCCGTTTTCCCCGTAACTGGGCAGGAACGGGCGCCCCGCGAGTTTTATTTCCTGGGTGAACGACACACTGTTAGCCGGGGACTTCCCATAGTTCGTCATGTGCCAGTTCCAGACGATCTGTCCATAACCGGGAGTCTTGGGGTTTTGATAGAACGTAGGCCCCTCAGTACTCTTGCTGGTTTGGCCGACGTATGGTCTTTGATCTTTCAGAAATAGATCGCGAGACTGGTCCAGGGCTTTCTGTGCGGAGGTGGCAGCATCGGTTGCAGCACCGGCTGCCTGTCCACTAGCGATAGCGGCTTTTCGCATTTCACCTAATTGGCAATAGTAAATAAGCGCAATAATGCTATTGATTGCCAAAGTTGCAACCCCGATTCCGATAAGCCACTTCTCGCCGCCACGGATTTGCTTCGCCAGACTACGGGTTTCATTTTCGTCGCCGTCAGTGCTGCAGCGAACGGATTGCGACGGTGGGTCCTGGCTTCCGCCCGATTCGGCTGGAGGTTGACCAGGTGCCTGCATCATTTCTCCATTGCCTCTGCGGAGAGTCGGGCATGGCCGGTCCCCACCTTGATGGCGAAGACGGTCTGGTCGTCGACAGGCGTGATGGAGAACTTGTCCTGATCTCGGAAAATCGCGCTCACCAGGTCGGCTGCGGAGCCGGCGCAGTTGGCGCGCAGGATCTGCGCCAGGCGGCCCTTGCCATACTCGGTCCCGGCGGCGTTCAAATGATCGGTGATGCCGTCGGAGTAGAGCACGATGGCATCGCCGGGCCGGGCATGGAACACCACTTCCTCATATTCGCGCGCGTCGAGCAGACCCAGCGGAACACCTTCGACGCGCAGATTGAGGATGTCGCCTCCGCGGCAGATCATGGGCGGCAAAGCGCCGGCGTTGGCCATCGTCATGTGGCTGGCCACCGGGTCCCAGAGCAGCACCAGCAGGGTGGCATAGCGCGCCTCCACCTTGCGTTCGCCTAAGGCGTCGTTCAGGGCCTTGAGCAATTCCGCGGGGCGGCGGCGGCGCGGCGCCAGAGTGCGCAACAGGCCGTTCAGCAGACCGCCATAGAGCGCAGCCGCGGCGCCTTTGCCGCTGACGTCGCCGAAAGCGATGACCGTCTTGCCGTCATTGAGCTCGAAGATATCGTAAATGTCGCCGGAAATGCCGCGCGCCGGCCGCAGCCGCACCATCGCATCCAGCCCCTCTATCTCCGGGGCGGCATCGGGCAGCAGCACGCGCTGCAATTCGCGGGCGGCCTCCAGATCCTCCTCCATGCTCCGCTCGCGCGTGGCCAGTTCCTGGTAGAGGCGCGCGTTTTCGACGCTCGATGCCACCTGCGGCGCCAGCAGCGCCAGCGTGCGCACGTGATCGTCGGTGAAGTAGCCCACGCGGTCGCTCTCCAGGTCCATCACTCCCAGCACGCGGTCCTGCAGCAGCAATGGCACGGCCACCTCGGAGCGGATATCGGGATGGGAAGCGATGTAGCGCGGGTCCTTGG
This sequence comes from Bryobacteraceae bacterium, assembly GCA_049587755.1. Classification (GTDB taxonomy): domain Bacteria; phylum Acidobacteriota; class Terriglobia; order Bryobacterales; family Bryobacteraceae; genus Bog-375. Next base: position 17,144 of record JBAVEN010000019.1, read on the forward strand.
CGGTATCGTGTACGCGCACCGGCTGGCGCGAGCTGGCGGCGGCGCCGGTGATGCCCTTGCCGAGCGGGACGTTATCCGTGTTCACCCGCTGGTCGTAGCGGATACTAAACAGGTGGCGCAGCGCCTTGGCATCCTGATCGATGAGCAGAATACTGAACGCGTCGTAATTGATCAGCTCGCGCACCGTGCTGGCGATCTTGCCGAGCAGCTCGTTCAAATCGAGAATCGAGGAAAATTCCCGCGAAATGTTGGCCAGCGTCTTTAGGGTGCGATTGTTCTGGGCGACGCGCATATAGAGGCGCGCGTTGTCGATGGCCACGGCCACGCGTCCGGCGATCAGCCGCAGCAGCGTGCGATCGTACTCGGAATAGGCGTTGAGGCGCGTGGACTGCAGGTCGATGACGCCCACCAGGCGCTTGCGGGCGATCATGGGAACGGCTAGCTCGGTGCGGACGGCATCGACGGCGTTGAGATAGCGCGGATCGCTGCGCACGTCGCCCACCAGCACCGGCTCGCGGCGCGCGGCAGCGACGCCGGTGAGGCCCTCGCCGAGCGCGATCGACAGGTTCGCCACCAACTCCTCGCGATAACCCACGGCATGGCGAATGTGGAGCGAGCGGCTCCGCTCGCTATAAAGCAGGATCGCGAACAGGTCGTAGCGCAGCACGCGCCCGATGATTTCGGCCACGTTGGCCAGCAGGTGGTCCAGGTGGAGCGTCTCGGCGGTCGCCGTCGAGACTTCAAGCAGGAAGTCGAGCAGCTCGCTCCGCTCGCGGAATCGCACGGCGCTTTTGCGGGTGGCTTGCATGGCTCTCTACGAAAAATAGCGTGGCGCGCGCAGGTGTCGCATGCGTCCTCAGGCCGCGGCGGCTTCCACGATCTTGATGCTGGCGCTGGCGCCGATGCGTGTCGCGCCGGCCGCGGTCATGGCGCGCAGATCGCTCAGCGTGCGGATGCCGCCGGCCGCCTTGACGCCCATCCCCGGCCCCACCACCTCGCGCATCAAAGCCACATCGTGGGCGGTGGCGCCGGAGGTGCTGAAACCGGTCGACGTCTTGACGAAATCCGCCCCGGCCTTCTTCGCCAGCGTGCACGCCACGGCTTTCTGGGGATCGTCGAGAAGCGCCGTTTCCAGAATTACCTTGACGATAGCTCCGGCGCGGTGCGCGGTCTCCACCACTTGCCGGATGTCCTGCTCAACCACTTCCTGGTCGCCTGAGCGGAGCGCGCCGATGTTGATCACCATGTCGATCTCCTCGGCTCCTGCGCGCACCGCGGCGGCCGTCTCCGCCACCTTGGCTTCCGTGCTGGTGGCGCCCAGCGGAAAACCCACCACCGTGCAGACCTTTACCGTGGAGCCCGCCAGTTCGCCGCGCACCAGCGGCACCCAGTAAGGATTCACGCAGACGCTCGCGAAACCATACTTGCGAGCTTCGCGGCAGATCTTGAGGACGTCGTCACGGGTGGCTTCGGGCTTGAGAATGGTGTGATCGATGAGCGCGGCGATCCCAGGGTCGATTTTAGTAAGCCGCTCGCTGGCGGAAACGCGATCGGCACCCGCGGCGATAATCTGCTTGGTGTTGCGAGCGCAGGTCTGGGCGCAGCGCTGCACGCAGCCGGGGCACACCTGGTCGGGCAGGTTGAGACCTTCGCCCTTCTTGGCGGCGGGCTCGGTGCGCCCGACCCGCGCCAAGATTTCTTCGCCGATTTCGGCCACCAGCCGGTCGAGTTCGGTTTGTGTCACGAGTGCGCCTTTTTCGCGAATCGCCGCTCGATGGCCATGATCTTATCGACCCGCGCCTGGTGCCGGCCGCCGGCAAACCGGGCGGCGATCCAGGTGCGCAAGACCTCCTCCGCCTGGGTCTCGGTCAAGAGTCGCGCTCCGAGCGTAAGAACATTAGAATCATTGTGTTCCCGGCTATTTCGAGCGGAAGCTTTATCATAGCACAGGGCCGCGCGGATGCCGGGAATCTTGTTGGCGGCCATCGATGAGCCGATGCCGGCGCCATCGATCACGATGCCGCGGGTGACGGCGCCCGAAGCGACCAGCTCGCCGACCTTGAGCGCCAGGTCGGGATAGTCGGCCGGCTTCTCTTCATACACGCCAACGTCGCGCACTTCCAGGCCGAGCTCGGTAAGCACAGGCTTGAGCGATTCCTTCAGCCGGAAGCCACCGTGGTCCGCTCCGATGGCGACGGTTTTTTCGGGCGGCGCGAGCACGGAAACCTGATCTTCCGGCACTTCCCGAATGCGAACCCCGCGCGCCGCCGCGGTCTCGCGCGCCACGGTCGTGACGATGGCTTCGGGCGAAACGCGCAGCTCGCCACTCGCCGGAACATCCACCGCAGTGACGACCTGTCGCATAAGGAACCTTTATTAAAACAAAAACGGCAAGCTAAAGCATGCCCCACCAATGCGCTATAAAGGAGATGGAGCGCCAGATGACTCGCTTTAGCAGGTGTGCTTTTGTGCTCGCGTTGGCCATTTTCGCTGGCCGGCCGGCGACTGTTCGGGCGCAAGACAAGGTCGGCCAATGGATGATCGACTATCACACCAAAGCCGTGACCGTCCTGGCGGTGAACCACCGAGCGGGTTCAGTTGGCGCAGAATTGTTTGGGTTTAACGTCGAAAACAGTTCCGGAAGACCTATCACTGCGTTGTCCTTTCGGGTTGGGAGCAACAGGGGTCGGGCCATCCACCCATTTCAGCCAGCATTAGAACCGGGGGCGACAGGGTTCTGTGAGTTTAGCCGGCCGGCAGGAGAGGAATCGTCTGTTCATATTGTTGCGGTGCTCTTTGCGGATGGCGAGGCGGCGGCCGACGGAGATTCCGCAGAAGTCGAATTCATGCGGTTCCAAAGACTCGGCGAGGTGCTGGAGGGGGCTAGTTGCGAGGCTATCTTCAACGGTCTCGATCCCACGCATCTCGATGACGCGAGTCTCAACGGCGCGATCAGTTCAGCAGATCAGTCGACGCGGTCGTTGGAAACGATCTTGGCGTCTTTTCCCGATTCACCGCTGAAACGGAAGCTTCAGGGGGCCAGCGTCGCCGCAACGGGGGCGTTCCTCGCAGGGGTGCAGGACTCGAGCCGGCCCTGCCGTTGGACATTGGAGCAGTTGCTCCAGCAGCCGGGCTCCAGCCGTACAAGGTCGCTCTTAGAATTGCGCACTCCGCAGCCGGACCAACATCTGTTCCAGACATCTGTTGAAGTCGACATGGGGGTCGCGAAATGAGTTGCTCGCGCACGCGTTTCGGAGCAATTGGTATCTTGGTGTAAGGAAGTAGGACGTTCCGGCGGGATGACCGGAACCGGGAGAATGCATGAAGATCACGTACACGGGCAGGCAGGTGGAACTCGCGCCGGCTGAGTTGAAGAAGCTCGAGGCGCGGTTTGCCAAGATCGGCAAACTTCTCGACGGGAAGCGCGAATCGGAAGCCCACGTCATCTTATCGCTCGAGCGGCATTTGCATGAAGCCGAAGCCACGGTGAATTATTACGGCCATCAACTGGCGGGCGCGGGCTCCAGTACGGATCTGTTTACGGCCATCCACTCGGCCGCGGAAAAGTTGGAAAAGCAGGCCGTGAAGGCGCGGACCAAGTGGCGTGACAACAAACGCACGCCGCACAAGGGCGCCTCGGAGGCGGAAGCCGAGGCCACCCAACCGGAGCCGGAAGGGGAAACGGAAGCGGCGCCGGAACAGCGCGTCTACCACGTCAACCACCACAAGAAGCGCAAACCGATGACGCTGGAGGAAGCGCTGCTTGAAATGGACAATCGCGAGTACGTGGTCTACCGCGATGCCGAAACCGATCGCGTGAGCGTGCTGGTGCGGCGCCGCGACGGCAATTTCGACCTGATCGAGGCCTGACCCGCTCCATGCCGCGCCATCGTGCCGCTGCCGCGCCCGACACCGGGAAAGTGCCCGCGCGCCGGCCCGCGCAAGGCAAGCCGGCTGCGGCCGCCGAACCCGAGTTGGTCATCATCACCGGCCTGAGCGGATCGGGCAAAGGTTCCATGCTCAAGGCGTTCGAAGACCTTGGGTATTACTCGGTGGACAACCTGCCGGTGGAGCTGATCCCCAAGTTCGCCGAGCTCACCCGCGACAGCTCCAACTTCCGATCCGCCGCCCTGGTGGTGGATATCCGCGAAGGCGCCGGACTCGACCGTTTCCCCGCGGTGCTGGCCCAGATCCGCGACACGGTGAAGGCGCGCCTGATTTTCGTCGAGGCGGAAGACTCGGCCATCCTCCGCCGCTTCAGCGAGACCCGCCGCCCGCACCCGCTGGGCACCAACCGCTCCATTCCCAGAAGCATTGAGCGCGAGCGCGCGCAACTGAAGAAAATTCGCGCGATGGCCGACCTGATCGTCAACACCTCGAAATTCACCGTGCACGAGCTGCGCGAGTTCATCGGCGAACGCTTTCGCGGGCAGGGCGACGAATCGAAGATCATGGTCTACGTCACCAGCTTCGGTTTTCGCAACGGCGTGCCGCCCGACAGCGACCTGGTCTTCGACGTGCGCTTCCTGCCGAATCCGAATTACATTCCCAAGTTCAAACACCTCACCGGGAAGAACCCGGCGGTGGCTCAGTACATCCGGTCGTTTCCGCAGACGGCGGAATTCACCGGACGCATTTCGGACCTGCTGATTTATCTGTTGCCCCACTACATCCGCGAAGGCAAGAGCTACCTCACCATTGCCTTTGGCTGCACCGGCGGCCACCATCGCTCGGTGATGATGGCGGACGAGATCGCCCGCAACCTGGCGAAAGCCGGGTACCACGCCAAGGTGACCCACCGGGACATCGGATAGGGGCAGCGTGGCGCACGCACTCGTGCGTGCCGCGCCGGCACTCATGCC
>JBAVEN010000020.1:0-92740 GCA_049587755.1 Bryobacteraceae bacterium
CTCGATTCATGGCGGAAATCCTCTCGGTTGAGATCGGTTCTGGACAAACCCAGATCTGAACCTAGCAGGATTTCCGTCAAGTCTTACGAAATTGTCTTGGACAGATGTGGTCGGGGACCTGCCCCACGCGGCGCCCGGCTGCGGTAGGCCGGGGACAGTCGGGGACCCGCCTCACACGCTACACTCAAACTTAAACCATGGCTTACAAAGATCTGCGCGAGTTCATTGCGGCGCTCGAGCGCAATGGCGAGTTGAAGCGCATTCCTTTCGAAGTGGACCCGGTGCTCGAGATCACCGAGTTCGCCGACCGCGCGGTGAAGCGAGGCGGGCCGGCGCTGCTGTTCGAAAAGCCCAAGGGCTCGGACGTGCCGGTGCTCATCAACGCCTACGCTTCGCTGCGCAAGATGGAAATCGCGCTGGAAGTGGAGTCGGTGGAAGAGATCGCGGCGCGCATCGTCGAGTTCCTCGAGATGCGCATGCCGGAAGGCCTCATCGGCAAACTCAAAATGCTGCCCAAGCTGGCCGAGATGGGCGCGTTTTTCCCCAAGACGGTGTCCAAAGGCCCGTGCCAGGAAGTGGTGCGCACCTCGGGCATGTCGCTGGCCCAGTTTCCGATTCTCAAATGCTGGCCGGAAGACGGCGGCCGCTTCATCACCTTGCCGATGGTGTTTTCGCGCAACCCCGATACCGGCAAGCGCAACTGCGGCATGTACCGCATGCAGGTTTACGATGACGTCACTGCCGGCATGCACTGGCAGACGCACAAGCAGGGCGCCGAGCATTACCGGCGCATGCGCCATCACGGGCAGACGCGTATGGACGTGGCGGTGGCCATCGGCGCCGATCCGGTCAGCATGTACTCTTCGATTCTGCCGCTGCCGCCGGATATGGACGAGATGATGGTCGCCGGCTTCCTGCGCCAGAGCCCCGTCGAGATGGTGAAGTGCCAGACCTCGGACCTGGAAGTGCCGGCGCAGGCCGAGATCGTGCTCGAAGGGTACGTGGAGCTGGGCGAACTGCGCACCGAAGGGCCGTTCGGCGATCACACCGGATATTATTCGCTGGAAGACCAGTACCCGGTTTTCCATTTGACCGCCATCACCCACCGCGAGAAGCCCATTTACGCGACCACGATCGTGGGACCTCCGCCCATGGAGGACTATTACATGGGCAAGGCCATCGAACGCATCTTCCTGCCGCTGATGCGGCTGCAACTGCCGGAGGTGCGCGATATCGCCATGCCGCCCGAGGGCATCTTCCACAACCTGATCCTGGTCTCGATCCGCAAATCCTACCCCGGGCATGCGCGCAAAGTGATGCACTCCATCTGGGGCACGGGGCAGGCGATGTTTTCGAAAGTCATCGTGGTGGTGGATGAGGACGTCGACGTGCAGAACGCGAGCGAGGTCGCTTGGAAAGCGCTCAACGCCATCGATCCCGAGCGCGACATCGAATTCGCGATGGGGCCGGTGGATTCGCTCGACCATGCGAGCCGAATGCCGGACTACGGCTCAAAGATGGGAATCGACGCCACCCGCAAATGGCCCACCGAGGGTTTCACCCGCCCCTGGCCGGGCTTGATCGAGATGTCGGCCGACGTAAAGAAAAAGGTGGACGAGTTGTGGAAGCGGGCGGGGCTGTAACCGGTCTTAAAAAAAAGCCCCGTCCGGTGGATGGGACCGGCTCGGGGCCTGAAAACCTCCCCCTAGGAGGCAACGCACCAAAGCGAAGAAACCACTGACCACTTGTGGTTATGCGTGCAATCGGGCTGCCACCCATAACCTGTTGATCCCACTGGACGGCAGACCGCGCTCCTACGAGAATCGGGAGCCGGCGGCTATGGATTTCCACAACCGGACGCAGTTTCCCAAGCCGCGGCGGACGCGCGGTACAATCAAACGCGTGAGCGCCAGCCCAGTGACGACGCGGCAGGAAATAGTGCGATCCGACACACACTGCGGGCCGGCGCTGGCGGGCTTCTTCCTGACCGGTTTCCTGCTGGCTTTACTGGGCGCTATCCTGCCGGCTTGGGGCTATCACCGCGACCCGGCGGACTTCATTGCGGTAGGCAACTGTTTTCTGAGCGTGGCGATTGGCGTGGTGCTGGCCACCTGGCTGGGCCGCGGGTTGATTGCGCGGCGCGGCCTGCGCCGGGTGATGATTGGCGCCTGCGCGGCGGCGTGCTTGACGCTGGTTTATCTGGCGGCCGCCTCTCCGCCGGCTTCGAACTGGTGGCGCATCGGCGGCCTGCTGTTCCTGGGCGCCTGCGCCGGCGCATTGAACCGCGCGCTGTTTCAGGCCATTTCGGCCAGCTATCGCCGGGACGCCGCATCCACCGTGATTCGCGTCGGCATCTGGTATGGCTTGGGCTGCCTGGCGGCGACCCTGCTGGTTTTCGGCGTTTTCTATGCGTACTCGGTCGCCACTATCCTGCTGTTCATGGCGGCAGGGCCGGCGGTGTTTGTGGTCCTTTATGCCAAGGCCACGCTGCCCGCCGCGGAGCAGGGCGAGCATCCCCCGCTACGCCAGGCGATGAGCGACTTCCGCAGCCCGGGCGCGGTGCTGTTCGCCCTGCTGCTGTTTTTTCAGTTCGGCAACGAATATTCGATCGCCGGCTGGCTGCCGCTGTTCCTCATCCGGCGGCTTGGCGTCAGCCCCCCGGGCGCACTGTTGTTGCTGGCGTTCTATTGGCTTTTCCTGATGGCCGGCAGGTTGCTGGCGGTGCCTATTCTGCCGCGCGTGCGCCACGGCAAGCTGGCGCTGACCAGCGGGGCGATAGCGCTGTTCGGCTGCTTCGTGCTGTTTTTCACGGATAATCCGTTTGGCGCCGGCTGCGCCGTTTTCTTCCTCGGCGCGGGCTATGCCAGCATTTATCCGCTGGTGCTCGAAGCCATTGGCCGCCGCTTTCCCTATTACCACCCCGGCTTTTTCAACGGCATTTTCTCCGTCGCTTTGTTCGGCGGGCTGCTGGCGCCGGCCACGCTGGGCTACGCGGCGCAATACGAGGGCGTGGGCGTGGTGGTGGGCATTCCGCTGCTCGGCACCTTCATGGTGATCGCGCTGCTGCTGCTCATCTGGCTCGAATCGAAGGTCACGGGCCGATGAAGGCCGCGCGTTTCGTCCTGGCGCTGACCCTGGCCGTTTCGCTACAGGCCGCCAGCCTCGGGCGCGCCATCAACCGGCTGCTGGCGTCGTCTCCCGAAGCCCGCGGCGCTTTCTGGGGAATCCAGGTCACCGATCTAAAAACCGGCCGCACGCGCTACCAACTCAATTCTAACCGGCTGTTCACGCCGGCATCCAACACCAAGCTGTTTACGACCGCGCTGGCCTTGGTGCGCCTGGGGCCGCAATTCACCTTTGAAACACGGGTGACGGCCGGGCTGCCCGCGGACGTGAACGGTTGCATTCACGGCCCGGTGCGGCTGGTGGGCGGCGGCGATCCGAACCTTTCGGCGCGCCCGGTTCCTTATGTGCCTGAGCCGGCCCGGGCAGCGCCGGCGCCCGGTTATGCGCTGAAGGCACTGGCGGAGCTGGCCAAGCAGGTGGCGGCCAAGGGCGTGAAGTGCATCGATGGCGACATCGTTGGAGACGACACCTGGTACGCGTGGGAGCCCTACGCCGGCGAATGGAGCATCGACGATCCGACTTACGAGTACGGCACCGCGGTTTCGGCGATCGCGGTCAACGACAACACGCTCACGGTGACCGTTTCCGCCGGCGCGCGGGAGGGCGATCCCGCGGCGATTGCGCTGGAACCGGCGGTGGAGTATTACGCCATCGACAACCGCGTCCGGACTGTGGCCGCCGGCGGCGAACCTGCCATCCATGTGCAGCGCGCGCCCGGCAGCCTGGAGTTGGAACTTTCGGGGACGATTCCGCTCGGCGGGCCGAGCCAGGATCTGGCGCTGGGCATCGAAGATCCGGCGGCGTATGCCGCGCTGGCGTTCCGGCAATTGCTGGAAGAGCGCGGCATCACGGTGACCGGCGGAGCTGTGGCGCGGCACCTGCTGCCAGGCGAAGCCACTGACGCGCCAGCGGCCGGTGCCGACGCCGTGATCCTGGCGCAGCATGTTTCCGCCCCGCTGGTGGAAGATCTCCGCATCACCGACAAGGTCAGCCAGAACCTGCATGCCGAGATGGCGCTGCGCGCGGTAGGGCGGGCGCGCCACAAGGCGGGCAGCCGCGCCGCCGGCCTCGACGAGCTGCGCGGGTTCCTGGCCGAGGTTGGTGTTGACGATTCCGCTTATAGCATCGAAGATGGCTCGGGCCTCTCGCGCCCCAACCTGGTGAGCCCGGCGGCAGTGGTGAAGCTGCTGCGTTACCTGTACGAAACACCGGAGCGCGACACCTGGATTTCCCTGCTCCCGGTGGCCGCCAGCGACGGCACGTTGGCCAGCCGCTTCAACGGCACGCCCGCGGCCGGCCGCATTCACGCCAAGACCGGCTCGCTGGCCCACGTCAGCGCCCTTTCCGGTTATGCCCAGCGGCGCGATGGCAGTTGGGTGGCGTTTTCGATTCTGGCGAACAACTCGAACCAAAGCGCCGCCGCGGTGCGTGGCGTGATGGACAAGATTTGTATTCTAATATGGAAGTAACGCCATGCCCATTTACGAATACAAATGCCAGGATTGCGGAAACAAGTTTGAGAAGCTGGTGCGACGCTCCGGAGAGGCCGAACTGGAATGCCCCTCGTGCGGGCAGAAGCATCTCGAGCAGGAGCTTTCCACCTTCGCCGCCCATTCGGGCAGCTCTTCGCACGCCTCCGAGGCGCCGGTCTGCCCCAGCGGCCGCTGCTCGAACCCCGGCATGTGCGGAATGAACTTCAACTGAGCGCGGTGCGCGCAGCCCTGCAAGCTGTTGTTGCGGGGCGTTGGGCAACAAACTAACGGCGCGATTGGTGGGATGGGTGCACGCCGAAACCGGCTACCCATAGGCAACCGGCGCTGGACGGTGTAACCTGGGAACCAGAGAGTTGCCGTGAAACGCGCCTGGGCCATTTTGGCGGCCGGAGTATTGCTGGCTTGTGCCGCGGCGGCGAAGGACCGTGTCCACCTCGCCACCGGCGACGATGACAATCCCGGCAGGGGCGTCAATGTTTACTCTCTGGAACGGGAAGTCGAGCTCGGCCGGCAGATGGCGGCCGAGGTCGAGCGGCAGGCGCGGTTGCTCGACGATCCGGTGGTGGTCGAATACGTCAATCGGCTGTCGCAGAACCTGGTCCGCAATTCGGACGCACGGGTGCCCTTCACCGTCAAAGTGATCGACTCGAGCGAGGTGAACGCCTTTGCGCTGCCGGGAGGTTTCCTGTTCGTCAACACCGGCCTGGTCCTGCGCGCGCAAACCGAGGCCGAACTCGCCGGGGTGCTGGCGCACGAAATCGCTCACGTCGCCGCACGGCATGGCACCAAGCAGGCCACGCGCGCGGAGTTGTTCAACTACGTCAGCCTGCCGCTGGTTTTTGCCGGCGGCTGGCTGGGTTACGCCGTTCGCCAGTTGGTGGGGCTGGCGGTGCCGATGGGATTCGTGGAGTTCACGCGCGGCATGGAGAAACAGGCGGATACGCTTGGGCTGGAGTATCTCTACCGCTCGGGCTACGACCCGCTGGCATTCGTCGACTTCTTCGAGCGCATCGAGACGATGCAAAAAACCAAGCCCAACTTAGTGGCCCGGATGTTCTCGACGCATCCCCTGACGGAGAGCCGAATCAAGGCTGCGCAGAAGTTGATTCAGCATCGGCTGGCGCCGCGATCCGCATACGTAGTGGACACCTCCGAATTCCAGGACGTCCACGCCCGCCTGGAGGAGCTCGAGGATCTTACCGTGCCCAGGCGGCGAGGCGATGGCCCCGTGCTGCGCCGGCGCCTCAACAGCAATCCGCCCCCGATTTACGCCCTGCCCGACGAGGCTGCGGCGAGGCCGGCGAAGACTGGAAACTGAAGCGCGGTTCGCGGCGTCCGCGGGGCTCTGCTGGAGCAGCTCAGTGTTTGGCGAACATCGCCTGCACATCTTTGCGCAGGGCGGCCTGGCTGCCCGGACGGCTGTAAAACATATGGCCGCCTGGATACTCATGGACGGCGACGCGGGTCGGATCGCCCATCACGGGCATCTGGTCCACGGTCAGCACCGAGCCCATGAAAGGGCACGAGAGGTCGTTCCAGCCGTGCGCAATAATGACGCGCAACTTCGGGTCGGCCGCCACGGCTTGCCTCAAATCGGGCACGGCGCCCATGCGCAGGGAGCGGCTGTCGTGATCCCACTGAGAGCCCACCTCGTAGCTGAGGGTGTTGTAGCGCGCATCTGTCTTCCAGCCGACGACGCGGGTGACAAAATCCACCATTGCCGTGGTGGTCGGCGCGATGATGCTCTCCAGCATCGGATCGTTGGTGCGCTGCTCGGGAGCGAAGGGGTACGGGTCATAGCCGGTCACATTCGAATCGTACACGCTGCCGATCTTGCCGCGCTCGCGGAAGACCTCGCGCAGATAGGCGCCGATGTCCAACCGGCCGCCGGCGCGCCGCACAAACTCCTCTTCCAGGCCGGTCATCTCGGTCACATGTTTCACGATCCGTGGCGTCGCCTGCGGATCTGAGCGGCCTTTCAGCAAGTCGGTGGCATACTCGCCGCGAGTGTAGGCAATCACCGGCGCCATGGCTTCTGGCGTGAGCTTGTGCTCGCGCTCGAGGTGCGCCGCCGTGATCGCGGGCAGGGTGAGCATCCACGGAACGGGGGAAATGTCGCGGTTTTCATTCAGCGCCGGGTTCAGGTACGGCGAGACCAGGACCACCCCGTTCATCGCCACGCCGAGCTGCGTTTGCAGGTAATGTGTGATCCGCGGGCCGCGATAGCCGCCATAGCTTTCTCCGACGAAGTATTTTCGAGAGGTCATGCGGTCGTTCTTCACCAGCCAGTCGTAAATAATGCGCGAGAGGTAATGAATGTCGGCGTCGGTACTGAAGAACTGCTTCTTGGCCTCGGGTGCGGGAACCAGCGAGCGGCTGTATCCCGTGCCGATCGGATCGAGGAACACCAGGTCGGTGAAATCGAGCCAGGTCGCCGGATTGTCGGTTAGCTTGGCCGGATCGGACGGGCTGTCTCCCTCGTCGCCGAACTCGATGTGTTTGGGCCCGATGGCGCCTAAATTGAGAAAAACGGACGCGGCGCCGGGACCGCCATTCAGCGCGAATGTGACCGGCCGGTCCTGGCCCTCGATGGTGTAAGCGGTGAAAACCACCTCCCCGGTCTTCTTGTCGTTTTCGTAGACCGGCAGCGTGCCCACGGTGACGGTGTAGGGCAGCGACTTGCCTTCGAATTGAATGGTCTGCGCCACATGCGCGTCGGCGGGTAGCGGAGCTTCCTTGTCGGAGGCCTTCTCCTTATCCTTCGCCTCGGCGGGAGCCGGCGGAGGCGCGGACTTCTTTTCCTGAGCGGCGGCGGGAGAGCTCAAGGCCAGCAGGAGCGCGGCGAGCATGCCCGCTGCGGCGGTGGAGCGAACAGAGTGCAGTGAAATGGGGCGCATTTGGCTACAATAACGCAAATCGGCTGTTTGGTGGTCCGAGCGCTGGACTAAGCGCCGACCGTCTTCTCTACCCATTGGATGGATTGCAGAGCGCCGCTACCTGCCGCCGGAACTGCGCAGGAAGGCCATTCGAATCGCCGAGGGCACGGCGGCACAAAACCCGAGGAAGATGGTCGCTCCGAGGACGTAGACACTCGCGTCGAGTCCGCTCACATTGTGAATCCCGACTTGGCCCAAGAGGCTATCGATTGCTTGGCCCAATGCCGTCAGACAGTCAGCCATTGATCGCCTCCCACCCTTCTTCGGCCTGGCGCCGACAGGCTCCGCCCGGAACGGAAGCGCAGCGGGAGCGAATCAATTGTCGACGTTCCCTCCGGTGGATTCGGACGGCGCGCTCGTAAATGCCGCTCGATATCCGATCAAGTCGACGATTCCAATTGCATCCGCTTCTCATGGCAAGCATCTCCGCAGCACGTTGCGCTTCCGCCGGACGAAGGTCTGTCCACTGCCATCATCTCGAATAGTGCCGTTGGTTCATAGTCCTATGCATACTTTGGTGTAATGAACCACATTACCTTTAGGTACTAGGACCCTTGGGGTAAAAGAGGAGTATGAGAGGCTGATGTCTGTGATCGGCGGATCGAGGAGCCGAGGCCCGCGGCATGATCGGCTTTGCAATCGGTTGCTGAGGCATCGGCAAGCGGCGCCGCCGGCTCACTTCACGTCTGCTGTTCCCATTTGGATTCGAGGAGACGGGAGTATTCTCCGGAGGCATACAACTGAAAGGGAAAGTTGTTGGCGGCGATGGCGCTGTGAGGCTCGGCTTCCATGAATCCCTGATAGAGGAGGTCGCCGTAGCGGTGGTAATTGAGGAGGCAATCCTGCGACAGGATCTCCAGCGGCGGAGGCTCGCCAAAGACCGCGTTGAAACCGATGGCGCGGGAAAAGATTGCCAGGTAGTCCGTGACGCCCCAGCGGGTAAGCTTTTCGCGGACCTCTTCCGGCGGGCAGACGGTGATCAAGCGGGCGAAGCTTTGGCGGCGGAGGCAGGAGTTCTGGAGTTCGGGGATGCTTGAAGCCCACTCCGTGCATTGCTCGAGCCAGCGCATCACGTCCTTGCCGATGAAGAAGAGCATGCGGAGTTCGGCATAGCGGCCGGCGAGCACCCGGCGGTGCAAGACTTCGTCCCCGATGCCATCCGGCGCCGCCAAGCCGGCCAACATCAGCGCGGCCTTAGAGTTTTCGAGCAGAGTGGTTGGCGAGATGCGTTCGTTGAAGGGATGCAGAATCAGCGGCGGCAGTTCCCATTCGGCATCGCCGAAGTCATTCGTGGGCGTGGGCATGTAGCTCCAGCATCCTTATCGGCCACCGGCGGCAAAAACTTTAGGGGTGGTCGAGGTATGGTCGGCTCACTCGCGAACTCCGCCGACAAACAGCGGCGGTTCAGGTTGTCCCGGGGCAGTTCGCTGGGGATCACGAGTGGCAGATTGCACGCAGTATGAGTTCCTGGAAGGGCAAAGCGGGTACAGGCACGAAGTTTCGCAAAAGCAGCGAAATTCGAGTCAGCCCCCCTTTGTGCTAGGTAAGGTCTAAGCCCAGGAATTTCAAGGCATTGCCGTAGCAGATGTTGCGGATCATGGGGCCTGCCAAGTCGTCGGAATCAGGGAGTTCCCCGGCCTCCATGTCGCGGCCGAACAGGTCGCAAAGGACGCGCCGGAAGTACTCGTGGCGCGGATAGGACATGAAGGACCGCGAATCGGTGATCATGCCGACGAAGCGGGAAATCAGGCCGCAGTTGGAGAGGGCGTTCATCTGCCAGGTCATGGCTTCCTTCTGGTCGAGAAACCACCAGCCGCTGCCGAACTGGATCTTGCCGGCCACCGAGCCATCCTGGAAATTGCCGATCATGGTGGCCAGCACATAGTTGTCGGCCGGGTTGAGGTTGTAAAGCACCATTTTGGGGAGCGCGTTCTCGCGGTCCAGCCGGTCCATATAAGCGGCCAGCGCGTCGGCCTGGGGCCAGTCGCCAATGGAATCAAAGCCGGTATCGGGGCCGAGCTCCCCGTAGCGCCGGGTGTTAGCGTTGCGGAGCGCCCCCAGGTGAAGTTGTTTAGTCCAGCCCTTGGCCGCATCCCAGCGGCCGAATTCGAGCAGCAGGAAGCCGGCAAAACGCGCTTGTTCCGCCGCCGTTGCCGCCTGGCCGCGGCGGGCCTTCTCGAAAATGGCGGCAGCCTCTTTCTCGTCGCAGAAATCGGCGAAGGTCACGTTCAGTCCGTGATCGGAGAGGCGGCTGCCCATCTGGTGGAAGAAATCGTGGCGGCGGGCGAGCGCGCTTACGAACTCGTGGAAGCTGGAGATGGCAGCGCCGCTGACCGCCTCGAGTTTCGCCACCCAGGGATTGAACAGCTCGGGCAGATGGACGTTGAATGCCTTATCGGGCCGGAAGGCGGGGAACACCTTGGTGGCCAGGCCGGAGGCGGCCAGCGCTTGGTGGCAAGACAGGTCTTCGGTGGGATCGTCGGTAGTGCAGACGGCGTTGACGCGGAACTTGCCGAGGATGCCGTGGGCGCGCAATTCGTCGGTGGCGAGCAGCTCGTTGGCGCGGTCCCAGATGCGCTGGGCGCTGGATTCGTCGAGCAACTCATCGATGCCAAAGTAGCGCTTCAGCTCGAGGTGCGTCCAATGATAGAGCGGGTTACGCAGGGTGTTGGGCACGGTGCGGGCCCAAGCCAAGAATTTCTGGTAGGGGTCCACCGCCCCGGTGCAGAACCGCTCGTCGACGCCGTTGGCCCGCATGGCGCGCCACTTGTAATGGTCGCCCTCCAGCCAGATCTCGAATAGGTTTTTGAACTGCCGGTTGCCGGCCAGGTCGGCGGGCGGCAGGTGGCAATGATAGTCCAGGATCGGCTGCTCCTCGGCGTACTCGTGAAACAACCGCCGCGCAGTTTCGTTGCTCAATAGAAAATCGTCATGAATGAAAGACATGGACGAACCCCTCGAATCGAGCAGGATAGCATGCTGCCGAGAGGGCCGATTGGCGGGCAAGGGGACTCGGCCGCAGCGCGGCGCCACGAAAGGCACGTGCGGCGAAGATCGCCGGCGTGACGAAAGACACCGGCGGCGTGACGGGCGCTGCTTGGGTGGCGCATTAGCGAAATTGCGAACCGAATTACCGGCGGCCGGGCAGGGTGAGCTGCACGGTGTTGCCGTCATCATCGCTGACGATTTTGCTTTCCCTGCTGACCGGGGTGCGGCGGGAATAGTTGGGCGCAGCCGGCGCCGAAGCCTGCTTTGCAGGGCTGAACGGGTTGAAGGTGCCCGACCGGGCGGCGGCGATCTGTTGCGGCAATTGCGACAAGCTCTGGGCGATGGCGGCGCGTTGCTGCTCCCATGCCTGCTTCAACTCCTCTTCCGGAACATGCAGCGAGACGTCGACCGTCTTGCCGGTGACGTGGCTTTCGAGCTTGGCCTGGCTGGCGCCCTTTTGGTTCTGGGCCATCATCTGGAACATGGCGAGGGTGCCCATCACTTTTTGTGCGTCTTCGGCGGAACGCATGTGGAGCTGGGCCGCCATCTCGAGATCGGGATTCAGGGCCAGGCCGAACTCGAAGCCTTCCACGGCTTCGATGCCCTTGGGAGCGGTTTTGGACGCAGGTACTCCATCCAGACCGTCGGCCACCGCCCAGATCCAATAGCGCGCGCGCAGGGCGACGGCGGCGGCGAGAAGGTGCGCATTTGGCGCGGTTGCCGATGCGTGCCGGTCAATCGCCCGTTCCACGGTGAAGCGGTCGCCGGCGAGAAGGGTGGATGGATTGAGGAAGGCCAGCAACTGCTGCCTTTTGGCGTCCATGGGGACCAGCGGCACCTCGTGGTAGCGGCCGATGGCGGCCGGCAAGCGGGAAGCGTCGAAGCGGCCGCGCAGAACGGCCAGCATGGGCGCCTTGTTGTCCATGGAGGTACCCATGATCCACACTTCGTCCAGATCCTTGAGCGGGTCGAAACCGATGACGGGCAGTCCCTTGGTCCACACGTCGCCGGAGGCGCTCTTCACCTGTTCGAGGACCGCCTTGCCCCAGTCCGAATCCAGTATGGCGCGAACCTGAACGCCAATGAGAATCCGGGTATTGGGCGGCACATATTGCGGCAAAGAGGGATCGGCGCCCACAAGGGCTCGGGCCGAAAGCAATAGCGCGATCAGCGCACTGGAACGCAGCACGAGAGTTTCTCCTTGCAACCAGCATGGCGCGTCACCACGCCGGTCCGCCAGATGTCTTGGGTTAGCAGCGAATTACTGACAATTGGGGCCCAGTGAGGGAGACACTTTCGGGAAGGGCGAGGACAAGCGTGTAGCGGAAGTGGGAGCCGGCTATTCCTGCATCGGCATCTGGTGCTCGATGTCGCGCCAGGCGCTGATCTTGAGACGGCGGCAAACCCAGCAAAGCGGCTCGTCGGAGCCATCGGCGGTCTCGGCGCCGCAAACCGAACATTTGCCGCCCGGCTTCTTCAAGTGGTCGGCGGATATGGCCTGGCGGGCCAGTTCCAGCAATTCCGCAGGAACCACCTGGTCGGGTTTCGGATTCAGCTTACGTCGCATGGCATCCCGCTACTCATCCCACTATGGCAGAAACCGCACAGACGGACAAGTCGTTCCTTGGCTAACTCGTACTAAGCGGGCTAACCGTGACCGGTCAGGCGGCTTCTGGAATCTGCACAATCACCGCAACCTCTAGCGATGACTGGCATCGCGGGCAGCGTTGTCCCGCAGCCACCCTGGCGCGTTCGCCCCGCAAATCAAGTTCAGCCGGAACCGTGTGGGTGCAGATCGGACAATAGACCTGCCCCAGCGCATGGCGTTCAACAAGTGCTTTCATGACCATTTCCCCTCACTCCATGGGACGCAGATAGCAAGCCCGAGGTTTTTAAAAATTGCTGAAGATTCTCAAACTTCCTCGGGCGGGACGGGTGCTACGCTGAGACCATGACTCCAGTCCCGCCAAAAATCCAACTGATCCAGGCGCCCGAGTACCGCGAGAACTACGCCAACAGCGTCCAGGTGCGGGTGAACCTCTGGGACTTCTTTCTGCTGTTCGGCCGCGTCAGCCAAAGTACGCCGGAGAACCTGGCGATACAGAACTTTCAGGGCATCTATTTGAGCCCGCAGCAGGCCAAGGCGGTGCTCAATGTGCTGCAGCAGAACGTCACCCAGTATGAGAACGCGTTTGGCGAAATCAAGCTCGATCCGCAGGCCGGCGGCGGGGTTGTGCAGTAGCCCCCTTCGAGGTGGCTTGTAGACCGGCACGCGCTGCCAGCAAGCTGCTGCACAAGTATTTACACCGTAATCGGTCCGCTTATCCGTAATTCTGATACCATGTTGCTTCCGAGGAAGTGTAGTGTTTATCATCACCCGCAGGAAACAGTTCGGCCCAACGACATTTTTGTGGGAAGTGGCCGCTCCGGAGGTGGCGCGGGCGGCGTGGCCGGGCCATTTCATCATGGCCCGCATCGACCAGCACGGTGAACGTATCCCATTGACGGTAGCGGACTTCGACGCCGCACGCGGCACTGTAACGGTGGTCATCCAGGCGGTGGGAAAAACCACCTTCGAGATGATGACGCTGGCCGAGGGCGATTCGATTCTGGATTTCATCGGGCCGCTGGGCTTGCCGAGCCACATTCGCAAGCTGCCGGGCACGGTGGTGCTGGTAGGCGGCGGCCTGGGGGTAGCGCCGGTGTATCCGCAACTGCGCGGGTACAAGCAGATGGGCAACCGCACGATCTCAATCGTGGGGTTCCGCAGCCGCGACCTAGTGTTCTGGGAAGACGAGTTCCGCGCGGTGAGCGATGAGCTGATCGTCACCACCGACGACGGCAGCTACGGGCGCAAGGGCTTCGTTACCCACGCGCTGGCGGACGTGCTGGCGCGGGTGACGGATGTGAGCGAAGTGGTGGCGATCGGGCCGATTCCGATGATGAAGGCGTGCGCGGAGACGACGCGGCCGTTCGGCCTGCCCACCGTGGTGAGCCTGAATTCGATCATGGTGGATGGCACCGGGATGTGCGGATCGTGCCGCGTGACGGTGGGCGGCAAGATGAAATTCGCCTGTGTGGACGGCGCCGATTTCGACGGCCACCTGGTGAATTTCGATGAGCTGTCGCTGCGCCAGAAGCGTTTCGAGCGGGAGGAAAAGGCGGCCCTGGAACGGTTCCGCGGGGAATCCGCCAAGCTGGCCAGCCTGCGCGCCCACGTGGAATTGAGCGGCGCGGTGATTTCGACTTGCGAGCTGCCGGAACCCGACGCTGCGCCGCCGGCGCCGCTGGGGCCGAAGAACCTCAAAACGATTCCGCGCGAGCGAGCGCCGATGCCGCAGCAGCCGGCCGAAGCGCGCATCCACAATTTCGACGAAGTGACGCTGGGGCTGTCGCTCGAAAGCGCGTTGCACGAAGCCGAGCGCTGCCTGCGCTGCAAGAAACCGCGCTGCGTGCCGGGCTGCCCGGTGGGCATCGATATTCCAGGCTTCATCGCGGCGCTGCAACGCAAGGACATCAAGCGGTCGTACCAGATTCTGAAGGCGTCCAACGCGCTGCCGGCGGTGTGCGGGCGCGTCTGCCCGCAGGAATCGCAATGCGAGGTGACCTGCGTGGTGGGCGCCAAGTACCAGCCGGTGGCGATCGGGCGGCTGGAGCGGTTCGTGGCCGATATGGCGATGGGGCGCGGCTGGGAGGAACCGGCGGCGGCGACCGGCGGGGCGAAAAAGCGGGCGGCGATTGTCGGCTCGGGGCCGGCCGGCCTGGCGTGCGCCGGCGACCTGGCGCGCCACGGCGTGGCGGTCACGGTTTTCGAAGCACTGCACGTGGCCGGCGGCGTGTTGAAATACGGCATCCCTGAATTCCGCCTGCCCGACGTAATTATCGACGCCGAAATCGAAAACCTGAAGAAGCTGGGCGTCGAGATCCGGCTTGACACCATCATCGGCAAGCTGTTCACCGTTCCGCAGTTGCTGGGCGAAATGGGCTATGACTGCGCATTCGTAGGGACCGGCGCCGGCTCGCCCAAATTCGCCGGAATTCCGGGAGAGGCGCTGAACGGCGTGTTCTCCGCCAACGAATTCCTGACGCGTGTCAACCTGATGCGCGGCTACAAGCAGCCGCTGTACGACACGCCGGTGGGGCTCGGCAAGCGGGTCGCGGTGGTGGGCGCGGGCAACACGGCGATGGATGCGCTGCGCGTCTCGAAGCGGATGGGCGCCGACAGCGTGACCTGCGTCTACCGGCGGTCGCGGCGCGAATCGCCGGCGCGTGTCGAGGAGCTGGAACACGCCATCGAAGAGGGCATCGACTTCATGTGGCTGACGGCGCCGGTGGAAATCGTCGGCAATGCGGCCGGGTGGGTGACCGGCATGCGCTGCCAGAAGATGGAGCTGGGCGAGCCGGACGCTTCCGGGCGGCGCTCGCCGGTGCCGATCCCCGGATCGGAATTCCTGCTCGATGTGGACACGGTGATCTACGCGCTGGGCACCACCGCCAACCCGATCATCGCCCAGACGTCGCCGGGCCTCAATGTCAATAAGTGGGGATACATTCAGGTGGACGAGCGCACCGGGATGACCTCGATTCCGGGCCTGTTCGCGGGCGGCGACATCGTCACCGGAGCGGCCACGGTGATTCTGGCGATGGGCGCCGGCAGGCGGGCCGCGCAGGGGATGCTGGAATACATGGGCCTGGCCGAGCCGAGAGCGGCCGAGCCGGCGCCGGCGGAGGTTCACTAACATGCCGTCTTCCTGTCCGAAGTGCCACCGCGTTCTCGAAGAGGACGAAATCTGCTGCGCGCAGGTGCGCTACACCTGGCGCTGCAAGAACTGCCTGAAGCTGACCACCGGATTCGCCGTGCCCTATGGAAAGTGCTTCCTATGCGGCGGCCCGCTGGAGGTGATCGAGGGGCGCGAGTTGGGCGATTCGATGCGCTTTCGCGCCATCCGCGAGGCGGTGCAGTTTGAGCTGGACTCGTTCCACTTTTACAAACTGGCGCGCGATCAGGCGCAATCGCCCGAACAGCGCTCGGTGCTGGAACGGCTGTATGAAGCCGAGCTCGATCACCTGCACGAGCTCGAAGAGAAGTACCACGCGCACCTGGACCGGGAAACGGTGGAGCTCTCCGCGGACCACGACAAGCTGCTGGCGAACTGGCTGTTTCAAGGCCTCCACGTCGACCAGCAGACCGGGGTGAAGGAGCTGTACCGGATTGCGCTCGAAATGGAGCGCCGCACGCGCGACCACTTCCGCAAGCTGGCCGGGGAGCTGCCAGCGGGTCTGGAGAAAGAGCTCTGCGGCGAGCTGGCCGCCGAAGAAGAAGAGCACGTGGCGCTGCTCGAGGGCGAGCTCGAGCAGTTGGGGTAAGCGGGAACGCGCAAGGCTGGCTCCAGGGTGACGGTCCGCCCGGTGCCCTGACAGGCCATCAGCAGGGCCCGCATGAATATCGTCATTCCGCCGCGACCGACTCCAGCCTCGATAAGATCGCCGGCAACGTTCCGGGTCAACAACCTTGCGGGAGGCGCCACACGGCCTGGGCCGCGGCGGGCAAAGGGCGTCCGTCGATGACGTCCCACGCGGCAACGGGCGTGGTCCAACGGGCGCGCATCAACTGCTTGGGTCGATCCTGGTTGAAGCAGAAGCGGTCGGTGCTGGTGAACTCCGCCGGGGCTCCCCTCCCATCGACAACGACGCGCGCGCTGACGGTGCGCCCGTGGTCCGTCAACGCCAGGTCAAAAGACTGATCGATGCGGCCGATCTTGACGTACATGCCCTCGTCGATGCCGTTCGGGTTGCGAATCGCGAGCGCTTCGGCGGTCAGGTGCTGGCGGTGAAGGCGGAGGATGAGGGCCGCCCCGACCGCGATCACGAGTAGCGCCAGCAGGCTCAGCAGGATGATCGTTGCGGCCCTGAGCGCTTTACGCATGCCGTCCCGCCGCCATCGCTCACTCGTCGCGCAGCGCCCGCATCGGATCGATCAGCGAAGCCCGGCGCGCCGGCGCCCACGTGGCCAGCAGCATGACGATGAGAAGCAAGAGCGGAAGCGCGACAAAGATCAGGGGATCGAGCCGGCTAAACTTGACGATTGCAAAGATCGCGACAACCGAACGGCAAGCGAAGAAGCTCAGCACTATGCCTACAGCGACCCCGGCCGCGCCGAGGTGCAGGCCCTGCCTAAGCACCATCCACACCACTTTCCGCTGGTCCGCCCCGATGGCCATGCGGATGCCGATTTCGCGCGTACGGCGGCTCACGGAATAAGCCACCAGGCCGTAGAGACCCACAACAGCCAGCAGTAGACCCATCAGGCCCATGGCCGCCACCACCCGAGTAAGAAAGGTCGTCTTTGCCACGATCTGGGCAAAGAAGTCGCTCATGGTTTGAACGTCGAACACGGGCATGTCCGGATCGATGCTGCGCACCACGTCGCGGAGCACCGGCGCCAGCGCCCCGGCGTCGCGCGCGTTCGACTCGGCCACCAGGACCAGCGTGGAGCGCTGGTATTGCCGAAATGGCAAGTAGACGAAGTCCTTCGGAGGTTCGGAAACAAAGGTGTACTTCGAATTCCTGGCGACGCCCACGATCTCGATCAGAGGGCCGGTGGCAGTGCCCAGGTGGAAGCGCTTGCCCAGGGCGTCTCCTGTGGGCCAGTAATGATTCGCCACGTGTTCGTTGACCACGGCCACTGGCGGGGTGTCGAGCTTGTCCGACTCGAGGAAGCCGCGGCCAGCCAGGATGGGGATGCCCATGGTGCCGAAGTATCCGTCGCTGACGTAAGCGCCAAGCCGTGGGAGCGGATTCTTGTCAGGGGGCAGCTCGAAGCCGTCCACGAAGATGTCCATGGGTTCCCACCCGCCCATCGGCACACTGGAAAGGAGCGCTGCCGATCGCACGCCCGGCGCGGAACGCGTTCTGCGCAGCAGATCATCGTAGAACCGCTGTGTCCGGTCTTCGGAGTAGCGGACCAGTTGCGTGTCGAAGCTGGTGAGGAACAGATGGTCGGTACGGAAGCCGGGGCCCTGCGTCAATTCACCGCGAAAGCCCTGCACCAGGGCGGCCGAGACCGCCAGCAGAAGCAGCGAAAGCGCCACCTGGCCGGCCACGATCAGGTTGCGGCCCCAGAGCCGGCGCTTGCCGCCGCTATCGGCATCAGCCGCCTTCAGGGTCCGTACCAGGTCCGGGCGCGTCACGCCAAAGGCAGGCGCCAGACCGAAGAGCAGCGTGCTCAACACCGAAACGACCAGCGCGAACAACAGCACACGGTAGTCGGTTTTGATGTCAAAGACTATCGGTAAGTCAGAGGGTAGCCGATAGCTGCGCCAGAATGCGGCGAAGGCATCGGTCACCGCCAGGCCGCCCACACCGCCGGCTAAGGCCACGAAGAGATTCTCGAGCAGAAGCTGGCGGATCAAAGCGCCGCGGCCGGCGCCGATGGCCAGCCGCACGGCGATTTCGCGCGAACGTGCGCGCGCCCGGCTCAGCAGCAGCCCCGCGACGTTGGCGCAGGCCACCAGCAGAACTGCGAGGCCGAGCAGGCCCAGCATGATCAACAGCTTGATTGGGGTGCCCTGATCGATGCGAAGCTGCAACTCGGTCTCCGCGGTGAGCCGCCGATCCTTGTCCGCCTGAGCATGCAGCTTCTGGAGCCCATCCGATATGGCCTCGACGTCCGCCCGCGCCTGGTCGATAGTGACTCCCGGCTTGAGGCGGCCCTTGACGAGGAGCCAGCCGGCGTCTCGGTCGTCAAGCTCGTTTTTCGGCGTCATACGCGGCGACATGGCGAGCGGAACGAACACCGTGGGGCGGAACACGACATCGAGACCGGTGAACCGCTCGGGCGCCACGCCGATGACGGTGAATTCGATCCCGTTCAGCCGTATGTGGGAGCCGAGAACCGACGGGCTGGCGTTATACTGACCCACCCAGAAGTCGTGGCCCAACACCACCACGGCGTCGCCTTCAACGCGATCCTCATCGGGACGGAAGTCGCGGCCCAGTGCCGGCTGCACTCCCAGCACGCGGAAGAAGTTGCCGGAAACAAACATGCCGAATTTCATGCGGGGCAAGGTGCGGTTGTCGGGGCTGAAACCGAACCTGGCGTAGGAAGCAGCCACCAGGCCGTCGAAGCTGCGGTTGTGGTCGCGCAGATCGACATAATCCGGATACGAAATCGCCGTGTTGTTGCCAAACGGCGCCGATTTTGCCGTGTTAATGGCTACCACGCGATCGGGATCGGCGACCGGCAGCGGCCTCAGCAGCATATAATCGGCCATGTTGAACATGGCCGATGTCGCGCCAATGCCAATGGCCATGGAACAGATGGCCACGGCGGTGAAGCCAGGGTCCTTGCGCAACACGCGGAAGGCGTGCTTGAAAGATGTCAGCATGCGGGCCGCTCCTGGTGGCAGGAGGGAGCAATTCCCCTGCCATTTAGTGATGCGCGCAATATAAAGGATTTTCAGTTTCGAAAAACTCTTTGTAATCCTTTTGAAACAAAGCGCTACGCCAGCATTCACGATCTTGGCAACCGGCTGCCCAGAATCGGACAGTGTCTCAGGG
The DNA here is from genome assembly GCA_049587755.1 of Bryobacteraceae bacterium. Taxonomy (GTDB): domain Bacteria; phylum Acidobacteriota; class Terriglobia; order Bryobacterales; family Bryobacteraceae; genus Bog-375. The sequence continues at coordinate 19,103 of JBAVEN010000020.1, forward strand.
CATAGTCCGTGCTTTGCGTCTTAGGGAGCCGCAGAGTGGAGATTTGGACGGGCAAGCCGATGCATGCCCCACCTCAACCACCGCTATACCGCGATTGCCCACATCGCGCCTCCCCTGATAGACTGAAAAGTTCAAGTCTTTCCAACTTTGGGGTCCCAATTTGAAGGTCTACGTTCTGATACCTGTTCTTTTTCTCGGTGCCGTGGCAATGGCGGAGGAGTCTTCCGACGGCGCCGAAGCAATCGTGCGCAATTATTGTGTGGCGGCGCAGAACCAGGCCGCTCCTCCCGGGGCCTCGACGATGGAAGTGGAAATCCAAGGGGCGCTGCCGAAACTCAGCAAGACCGGCAAGCTGCACGCGTTGCGGCGGATTTCGGCCTTGGGCCGCATCACATACGAGGTGCTGGGATTTGAAGGCGATGGAACGGTGAAGCGCGACCTGATTGCCCGCTACCTGGCCGCGGAAATCAGGGCGCAGCAGGATCACGCGGCCGCCATGGCAGTAACACCGGACAACTACCGCTTCCACTTTAAGGGCCGCTCGGAATTGGACGGGCGCCAAGTTTACTGGTTCCAGGTGGCGCCGAAGCACAAGGCCCAAGGCCTTTACAAAGGCGACCTGTGGATCGACGCAGTCACTTACCTGAAGGTGCAGGAGTCAGGTTACCTGGTGAAGAGCCCGTCGATATTCCTGAAGCGGGTGGCCTTCACGCGAAAATACGAAACCCGGGACGGCCGGGCGGTGCCCCTGCGAATGGAGAGCGTGGTGGATACACGCCTGGTGGGGCGCGCGGAACTGACCATCGACTATAGCAATTACGCATTGGACGAAACCGATGCCATGGACGATGCCCGGTAGCCGGCGGCACGCGCCGGGCGGGGGGAATGCATGCGAACACTGTTTCTGAATCCGCCGTCCTTTGAAGGATTCGATGGAGGCGCCGGCTCGCGCTGGCCTGCCTCGCGTGAAATCGAATCTTACTGGTATCCCGTGTGGCTCTGCTATCCCGCCGGCATGCTGCCTGACAGCAAGGTAGTGGATGCGCCGCCACACAAGATTTCGATCCCGCAGACCGTCGAGATGGCGAAGGATTTCGAGCTGCTGGTACTCTACACTTCCTCACCTGGCTTCCAGGTGGATGTGAAGATGGCGGAGATGATGAAGGACGCGAACCCTAAGCTGCGGGTGGCGTTTGTCGGCCCGCCGGTCACCATCGAGCCGGAAAAAACACTGCGGTCGACCAGCGCGATCGATTTCGTGGTGCGCCGCGAGTTCGACTACCAGATCGCGGATTACGCCACGGGAAAACCTCTAGCCGAGTTGCCCGGCGTGAGCTTCCGCCGCAACGGCGACGTGATCCACAACCCCGAGGCCCCCGCCATCGAGGATCTGGACGCGCTGCCCTGGGTGACCAGGACCTACAAGCGCGATCTCGACATCACGCGTTACAACGTCCCGTTTCTGCTCAACCCGTACATTTCTTTCTACACTACCCGCGGCTGCCCGGCGCTGTGCACGTTCTGCCTCTGGCCGCAGACGCACTCCGGCCACCGCTGGCGGCTGCGCTCGGCCGATGACGTGGCGGCGGAAGCCCGCTACGCGCTCGAACAGTTTCCGAACATCAAGGAAATCTTCTTCGACGACGACACCTTCAACTACCGCAAGGACCGCACCATCGAGTTGTGCAAGAAGCTCAAGCCGCTGAAGTTCACCTGGTCCTGCACGTCGCGCGTCACCACCGATTACGAAACGCTGAAGGCGATGAAGGAGGCCGGCTGCCGGCTGCTGATTGTGGGCTACGAATCGGGCGACCAGCAGATCCTGAAGAACATCAAGAAGGGCGCCACCATCGAAATGGCCGAGCGCTTCACGGCCAACTGCAAGAAGCTGGACTTGACGGTGCATGGCGATTACATCATCGGCCTGCCCGGCGAAACGCGGGAGACGATTCGCAAGACGATCGATTTCGCCAAGCGGATGGACACGGAAACCATCCAGGTCTCGATCGCCCACCCGTATCCCGGCACCGAGTTTTACGATTACGCCAAGAAGAACGACCTGCTCACCATCGATGCGCTGACCGATGAAACCGGCCACCAGTTGCCGGTGGTGATCTACCCGGGCCTGGATCGCGCCGAGCTGGTGGATTGGGTAGAACGCTTCTACGGCGAGTATTTCTTCCGCCCGCGCGTGATCTGGCGCATCGTCAGAAAGGCCATCTTCAATTCGAGCGAGCGGCGGCGTCTGGCCAAGGAGGCGCGCGAGTATATGTCGCTGCGCTCCAAGCGCAAGAAGTTCGTGGCGGGCCACAAGGCCGCTGCGACCCCGGCGCCGGTTTCTTCCGGCGATTGACCCCTTCGATGACATCGGAAGCCGCGCGGCTGCGCAGCAAGACCTGGGCCTGCGCCTTGATCGTAGTGCTGACCCAGGTCTTCGGCAATTTCTTTCTTAAACGGGGCATGCCTGCCGAGCTTGCGTCGCCGCTTGCGTACATCACCGTGCTGTTCCGGCCGTGGGTGACGGTGGGCGTGTCGTTGCTGGTAGTGTGGTTGCTTTCGCGGATGACGCTGCTGAGCTGGGCGGATTTGAGCTACGTGCTGCCGGTGACCTCGCTCGGCTACGTGCTGGTGGCGTTCGTCGGCCGCTGGCTGCTGGATGAACGGATTACCCGCCAGCGCTGGGCCGGCATTCTATTGATCGTGACCGGGGTGGCGCTGGTAGGCGGCGGCAGCGCGCCGCGGACATGGCGCGGGCAATCGGGGGAACCATCGTGAAGTGGTTGCTGATTGCCATCATAGTCGCCTCCACCAGCGTGGGCGAAGTGCTGCAGGCCATCGGCATGAGGCGGCATGGTGAGATCTGCGACTTCCGTCCCGGCGCTCTCGGCCGGGCAGCGAGCAGACTGGTATGCAACGGCGTCGTGATCGGCTCCGTGGTGGCGATGGCGGTTTCGTTCTTCGCTTACCTGGGACTGCTATCGTTCACGGACCTGAGCTTCGCGGTTCCGGTGACCGCGGTCACGTACGTGGTGGAAACGGTTTTGGCCAAATACGTTTTGAAAGAGCGCGTCAACTGGCTGCGCTGGGCGGGCGCGGCGATTGTTCTCTGCGGCGTGGCGCTGGTTTCACTGTGACGCTGGTGCTGGCAGTGCCGGCGGTGGCGGCGGCCGTGTACTACCTCCTGGCGCTCATCGCGGCGGTGCGGTGGGGAAGGCAACCGGCGACGTCGAACCCGAATCAGCCTGCCATCTCCATCCTCAAGCCCATTCATGGCCGCGATCCCGGCTTCTACGCCTGCATCCGCTCCCACGCCGCGCAGCGCTATCCCGAGTTCGAAATCCTGTTCGGCGTTAGCGATGCGGGCGACCCGGCAGTAGAAGACATCGAGAGCTTGCAGCGGGAATTTCCCCAACTGCCGATCTCCCTTCACGTCGTATCCACCACCGCGCCCAACGCAAAGGCCGGGGTATTGGCCGAACTGGCGCGCCACGCCCGTCACCCGGTTCTACTGGTGAACGACGGTGACATTTTCGTTCCGCCGGACTATCTTGACGCCGTGGCGGCGACTCTGGCGGAGACCGGAACCGGCCTGGTCACGTGCCTCTATCGTGCGCACGGCGGCTCGGCAGCGACGCGTCTGGAGGCGCTCGGCATCGCCACCGATTTCGCTCCCAGCGTGCTCGTTGCCCGGCTGCTGGGAGTGGCGGAATTCGCGCTCGGCTCGACCATGGCCTTCCGCGCCGACACGCTGCGCACCATCGGCGGTTTCGAAACCATCTTCGACTACCTGGCTGACGATTACCAGCTTGGGCGCCGCATCCACCAGCTCGGGTTTCACATCGCCTTCGCGGAGTTGGTGGTGGAAACCAATCTGGGGGCGGGCTCCTGGCGCGACGTCTGGCGCCACCAGTTGCGCTGGGCGCGCACCATACGCGTCTCGCGGTTTTCCGGGTACTGCGGCTCGATTGTCACCCATGCCACTTTGTGGAGCCTGGTGGCGCTGTTGGCTGGAGCGTGGTGGGTAGCCATTCCGGTCCTGGCGCTGCGCATCGCCGCCGGCGCTTGGATCGCCACCGAGGTTTTGGACGACCACAACGCGGCCCGCTGTGCGGCGCTGATTCCTGTCCGCGATCTGCTCGGGTTCGCGGTCTGGCTCGCGGGACTTTTCGGTACCACGGTCGAATGGCGCGGCCTTACACTGCGGCTTCGCCCGGACGGGAGGATTCAGCCCATTTAAGCAGTTTCAGACCTAATTATGTTAAACTTACGGTCTGGAGGCTGTAGTGATCCTGTTGTTGTTTGGGCCGCCGGGCTGTGGTAAAGGTACGCAAGCGACTTCCCTTGCCGAGAAATTCCACATACCGGCCATCTCCACGGGTGAAGTGTTTCGCGCCGAATGCAAAGCGGGAACGGAACTGGGCAAGCAGGCCAGCGTCATCATGCAGGCTGGCGGCCTGGTGGGCGATGACATTGTCAACGGCATCGTTGCAAGCCGCATTTCGCGGCGGGACTGCGCCAGAGGCTTCCTGTTGGATGGCTACCCGCGCACCGTGCCGCAGGCGCAGAACTTCGCACGGCTGCTAGCCGAACGCGGCCTGCCGGAGCCGGTGGTGATCCACCTCGACGTGCCGGACCGCGTTTTGGTGGCGCGTTTGACCGCCCGCCGCCAGTGCCCCAAGTGCCTGAAGATTTACAATCTGCAGTCGCAGCCGCCGCGGATTGCGGGTTATTGCGACGAAGACGGCACAGGGTTGCTGACGCGCGAGGACGATCAGGAATCCGTGATTCGCGACCGGCTGCATGCCTACAGCCAGCTCACCGGCCCGATTCTCGACTGGTACGGGCCGGCGCGCGTCCACACGGTGGATGGCGCGCAGCCGCCGGAGCAGGTAGCGCGGGCTATCGAGCAAGCTGTAATCGAAGCAACCGGCAAGACGCCCGTCACGGTTCGATAGCGGCTTGACCGGCGCGCGCGAGATGGTTCTGGCCGCTGGTTTAGCTTTCGCTGCTAGCGTCGCCAAATAGCGGATCTGCGCCGATGGTGCCTGTCAACTCATTCAGGTAAGCCGGCGAGTTGACCCGCGCCAGCGTATCCTGGGCAACCCGCAAGCGCGCTTCCAAATCGAGTTGCGGCGGGATTTCCAACTGCGAAGCGCGGAATTCCTCCAGCGCCCGCACGTGACGCTGCCACAATTCGATTTCTTTGCGCTGCCGCGTGCACAAGCGCTCACGGTACCAATCGCTAGCCAGAACGGCCTCGCGGGTGAATTGCGCGCGCAAGCGCGGATCCTGGAGCGTCATCCCCTGGTAGCAGCCGTGCACCATGATCTCGAGCAATGCACGGAGCGGCGGGCAGGCATCTTCCACGCTCCCATCTTCGAAATACGCCTGCGCCACACGGCGTTGGCTTTCCACGATGGCGTCCACCCCGGAAGCGAACATGGCCAGATCTTGTGTCTCCGGGCGCAACAGCTCTTCCGGGAACACCGCATCGGGCGTTTCGAAAATGCGTCCCAGGAAGACATCGGCAAAACGCCGCGTGATGCGGTAGCCGAGCCTGCTGGCCAGCACGACGCGGCCGTCCATGCAGAAATCCTCTACCTTTTCGAGGTAGCCGTTTTCGATCAGGAAGCGGGGGTCGCGCTCTTCCACCCTCATCCTGCACCAAAGCTCCGGAACCAGCATGCTGATATCGTGCTCGACGCGGTAGTGCGGGCCGACGTAGCCGGCCGAGGTGGTAACCACCGCATACTCGGCCAGGATCATGGAAACCAGCGCATTGTTCACGTCGATCACCGGCAGCAGGGCGTTGAACGGCCCCTTGGTGAGGGCTCCCTCGCTGCCAAAGCCGGTAGTGGAAGGCGACTTGCCGGTGAGGCTGGAGATAAACTCCATGAACAGCTCCGGCGTTTCCTGGTAGTGGATTGGACTGTAGACCGCCAATGGCGCGATACCCAGCTTCGGTTCCGGCTGGTTGTTGCGGCGGCCGGGCAAAACGGCGTTGACCGGAAAAAACACAGCCTGATTCTCGGGAATGCCGCGGTCCAGGCGGGCAGTGATTTCGGCCAGGTAGGTCTCGCGGGCATGCACGAGGTCCGGCCGCTTCTGCAGATACCGGGGGTTCTTCGATGGCTTGCCATCCACCAGCCGCGGATGCGCGGAGGACACCACGTAAGCGCCGTTTTCCGAAGCCGCGAAGCTCGAAATCAGTTGCTTCATGGGCGGGCTGAAGCGGTCGAACTCGACGACGTGATCGACCAGGCGCTGGGCGTCCTCGCGGGTGAGAGGCTGGAAGTTGGAGAGGAAAGTCTCCGGGCTGGCGATATCGGCTTCGGCTTGCTGATCGGCGCCGCGGTGAATGCCTTCGTCCGGCCGCTGAAACAGCATGGCTTCGCAATTGGCCACCAGTTTGACGCTGAGGTTGCGGTACTTCGCGTCCAGATAGGAAAGCGCATCGCGCGGCAGCAGAACAGACGCCGTGATATCGTCTTCCATCTGCACCTTGTCGGCCGGATGAAAATCCGGGCGGAGCTTGTAAATGCGCCAGGAGCCGTCCGGGTCGTAACCCACCCGGAGGTAATTGCTGACCAGTCTTTCGCCGTCAAACTTAAGCTCGTGGCCGAGGAAGCCGTTGATGCGGTCCACGGTGAAGTGCTCGCGCCACCGATCGCCCCATTCGGGCCGGTAGTAGCGCTTGACGGTGCAAACAAGCTGGCGGATGGTTTGGGGCAGGCTGCGCACCCACTGGTTGTGTTCGTCGGTGTAATCGCCGGAGGCGGTGAGCAGCTTGATCACCGAGCCGAGCGACCGCTCGAGGCTGAGAATCGGCCGGTTCGCGCGGTGTCCGGGGCGGCCGTCGCGGAAGATGTGCGAATGATCTTTATTGAGTATGGCCGCCACCTGATCCATGTCGTTGCGGTAGTCCTTGACGAACACCGGACCCTTGAGCAGAAGGGAGGCGATGGATTTAGAGATTTCGCTCTTGCCGCCGCCGGAAACGGTGGAAGGTTTGTGACAGAGGGTGCCATCCGGGCGCGAGCCGACCAGCCGCCAGGCGGTACCGGTAAGCTGCTTTTCGAGCCGAAGCCGGAAGCCCGAAGGAAGCACGTAAACCTCTTCGGCACGCAGTGGGATCTGCCGGCGCTGGCCCTGCGATTCCCAGCAGACGATCCCTTCGCGAACGCCGAACGTCGAGGACTCGGGAACGTATAGGATGCTGGGGAAGCGGCGGTCCACGGCGTGACCTTCCGGTTGGACCTCGGCACGGTTGCCCAGCAGGCGCATAGCCGCTTCAAACGTGGTGCTTTTCAGGCGCACGGTGCGATTGGCGATGAAATCCTGACCGAGGATGTAGGAAGGGAAGGCGATGGCGCCGCCGGCGTGCTCCTCCTCGCATAGCCCATACAGATTGGCTGCGAAGCTGATTTGGGTTTTGACTTCCTTCTTGCAATAGCCGAAGTAATTGTCGGCGATGATGGTTACCATGACGCCGGACTGGTCGCGGCAGGCGACCTTGAAAGGCCTGCCGCCGTTGTAGAGCTCATCCGGCTGGCTCCAGCACATGCCGTCGCGTTTCTGCCGTTCGGTCGCCAGGCCGGCGTGTGGCAGGCCCAGATCCGCCTTGCGGACCGAGGCAAGGTGAGGAGCCAGAATGACGCAGCCGGAATGGCCGGTCCAATGGAGGACGTCGAGAGCCGCGTCATTTTCCGGCAAGTACGGATCGCCGCCGTTGCCGAAGAGGCACTCCACGAAATCCAGGTTGGCAACCAGCGTTCCGGGAGCGAAGAAGCGGATCTCCATGCTTAGTTCCGGCTCCCGACTGGTGGCGGGGCAAACCACCGGCCGCAGGAGCAGCGAAACGAACAAGCCGATCGCCTCAGCTTCGGCAGCGGTATACGGCAGCGCCAGCACGTCCTGTGGGGGATCGAGGGCCATCTGCAGCAGGGCGGCGAAAACGGGCTTGGGGACGGCGATCTTGTCGGCAGCGATGGGCAAACCACCTTCCGCGACATGGAAGGCGCCTTGCGTGGTGCGGCGGTCGTTCTTGGGATTGTGCAGGACGCCTTGCGCCACGCGGTAGGAATCGAGATACGGCGAGTGAAAATGCTCCGCGCCGGGCGGAAACGAGAGGGCGCGCGCCATCCCGGGCAGATCGAGGGTCAGCGTGCGGGATGCGAGGCGTGGCGCTCCCTGCGGGCAAACATCCTTCAGATAACGATCAAGGAAACTTTGGATTCGCGCATCCACCGGACAGAGAAGGTCTCGCAGCAGTTGTTCTTTCTGGTGGATATTCCGGAGGAGGGGGCCGGCAAGCTGGAGGAAGTACGGGTCCGAGGTGGTGCGGGGAGTGGATCGGCCCAATGCCGCGAGTTTGAGACTGATGTAGCGTTCGAGTGCTCGATAGGTGTCCATGCGGAACCAAGTGGCGGCGACGGCGGGGCGCCGCTTCTTTCTAGCTTAGCCGTTCGCGAAATGCCGCTGCCGGCGCAACCACGAGACCGGCGCGGGTCAGTCACCGGCGTTGGCGGCGAGCCACAGGCGCGACTGAGCGGTTTGGGCGTTAATGAAAGCCAGGCAAATCCAGTTCGCTATGGTACCATTTTGGATGCAGGCCCTTGCATCGCGCCGGAGAGGTGGCTGAGTGGTCGAAAGCAGCGGTTTGCTAAACCGTCGTAGGGTCATAAGCTCTACCGGGGGTTCGAATCCCCCCCTCTCCGCCATGAATTGAGCCGGGATTTCATTTCAAGACCAGGAATGTGAGGCTCGGAGCGGTGTGCGGCATGAAATGGGCGAGATTCTCCGCCCCGACTCGGAGTTGACTCGTACGCGCTCGCGACGCTACAGTGAGAGTGTCCTTTTCCGCTCGATCCCGCCAGTCCCCATCGTCTAGCCCGGCCTAGGACATCGCCCTTTCACGGCGGTAACGGGGGTTCGAATCCCCCTGGGGACGCCAAACCAAAACAGACGAGTCGACGACGCCTGACCGGCGCTGGGCAGATTAGTGTCGCTAGGGCGATGCGCGAGGCTCAGGGAGGCACTGGATCGGAATGCGAGAAATCGCACATTGGTGCCAGCCCTATTGACGGCAGTGGGGCAACTCGGATAGTCTTTTGCGGACGAGGGGAAAAAGGGGCTGCTGTGTTCCGGCATTTGTCTGTCGCACTGCTGGCAACAGGAGTAGGATGCGCTCAGGGCTCGCTCTGCTTGACCCCCCGTTGCTCGATGCAGACGACCACGGAATTGCGACAGCCGCAAGGAGGAAATTAGATGCCGGTTCTACAACAGGGAAGCAGTGGCCCCGAGGTTGCCAATCTGCAAAACAAGCTGCGCGCACGCGGCTTCAATCCGGGAGCATCCGATGGCTCTTTCGGTCCGGGAACTGCGGCGGCTGTGGCGGCTTTCCAACGCAGCGCCGGGCTGCCCGCCGACGGCGTGGTGGGTCCTCAAACGGCGGCTGCACTGGCCCTTGTGGCGCCAGCCCCGGTTGTTTCCGCAATTCCCGCGGTCACGGTTGCGATGGTATGCCAGATGTTTCCGAATACGCCGGCCCTCAACATACAAGATAACCTGCCGGTCGTGCTGAACGCTCTGGTGGCGCCTCAACTGGCCAACAAGGCGATGATCCTGATGGCGCTGGGCACGATCCGTGCAGAGACTGAGTCGTTCCTACCCATCAGCGAGGGTCAATCTCCGTACAACACGTCACCGGGCGGACATCCGTTCGACCTGTACGATTCCAGGGCGGACCTAGGAAACCAGGGGCCACCGGACGGCGAGCAGTTCAAAGGACGCGGGTTCATCCAGCTCACTGGCCGCACCAACTACCAGGTCCATGGAAACGCCATCGGGCTGGGCAATCAACTGATCGAGAACCCCGACCTCGCCAACGATCCTGCGGTTGCGGCCCAACTGCTCGCCAGTTTTCTGAAGAGCCGCGAACAGGGTATCACGGCAGCGCTGGCCAGAGGGGACTTGGCCACAGCGCGCCGCCTGGTCAACGGCGGTTCCAACGGTATTGACCGATTTACCGACGCTTATAACATCGGTAAGTCGCTCCTGCCGGACTCAATCTCCGCTTGACGTGCGCTGGGAACAGGCATAGTATTACCAGCACAAGAGGGGAAACATGCCGCGCTTGTCATCTCCAATAGAAGATATTCAAGACCACTACACGGTGGTGGTGATCGGTTCCGGCTACGGAGGCGGTATCGCCGCGTCCAGAATGGCGCGCGCCGGTCAGAGCGTCTGCGTGCTGGAACGGGGGAAGGAATTCCAACCCGGCGAGTATCCGGACACCGAAGGCGAAGCGCTGCTCGAAACGCAGGTCCGGACGCCGGAGGGCACGGTGGGCTCCAAGACCGGCCTCTACGATTTCGTGGTGGGCGACGGCATCAATGTGTTCCTGGGATGCGGGCTGGGTGGCACATCCCTGGTGAATGCCAATGTCTCGCTGGAAGCAGAGCCGCGCGTGTTCCAGGCTGCGCGGTGGCCGGCGCAAGTCCGGCAGGATCTTCCGACCCTGGTGCAGCAGGGATACGACCGCGCGCGAGAGATGCTGAAGCCCACGCCCTTTCCCGGGTCGTTCCCGCCGCTGCCGAAAATGGGCGCGCTGGAGAAATCGGCGCAGTATCTGGAGCAGAAGTTTTACCGAACTCCTATTAACGTGACGTTCGAAACCAAGGTCAATCATGTGGGTGTGCCGCAGAACGCCTGCACGATGTGCGGCGATTGTGTGACCGGGTGCAACTACGGCGCCAAGAATACTACGCTGATGAACTATCTGCCCGACTCCAGGAACTTCGGCGCGGAAATCTTCACGCAGGTCCCGGTGCGGTACATCGAACGGCGCGAGGGCAAGTGGTTCGTGCACTACCAGGCACTCCATGAGGGCCGCGAAGATTTCAATGCCCCCGACATGTTCGTTACCGCCGATATCGTGATGCTGGGCGCAGGCACGCTGGGATCTACGGAAATTCTGCTGCGTTCGAAAGCGGAAGGGCTGCCGCTCTCCGAGTGCGTGGGCGAGCGCTTTTCCGGCAACGGCGACGTACTGGGCTTCAGCTACAACGGCGACCAGGAGGTGAACGGCATCGGCTTCGGCCACCGCAAACCCGGCGAAATTCCACCGGTGGGTCCCTGCATCACCGGTGTCATCGACATTCGCAATCAACCCAAGCTTGAGGACGGCATGATTGTGGAAGAAGGCTCCGTGCCGGGCGCGCTGGCGGGCCTTATGCCCGGCGCGCTGGAGACCGCCGCCAGGACCGCCGGCAAGAACACCGACACCAGCTTGGGCGACCTCATCGAGCAGAAGAAGAGAGAGTTGGAAAGCCTGGTTGGCGGGGCGCACCGAGGCGCTGTTCACAACACCCAGACTTACCTGGTGATGACACACGATTCCGGCGACGGCAAGATGCGCCTGGAAAACGACCACCTGAAACTCGAATGGCCGGGAGTGGGCAAGGAGCCTATCTTCGACAAGGTCAATGAGACGCTGCTGAATGCCACTAAGCCTCTCGAGGGCACCTACGTCATCGATCCGTTGTGGACGAAGCTGTTCAAGAAAGACCTGGTGACGGTCCACCCGCTGGGTGGTTGCGTGATGGCGGACGATGCTTCAAGCGGCGTGGTCAACCATAAAGGACAGGTGTATGCCGGCGTGTCGGGGAGCGAGACTTATGAGAGTCTTTACGTATGCGACGGGTCGGTAATCCCTGTTCCTCTGGGCGTGAACCCACTACTTACCATTTCGGCCATGGCGGAAAGGACGTGCGCCATCGCAGCGCAGGATCGCGGTTGGAAGATCGACTACGCCCTGCCTTCCAAGCCAGCCGTGGTGGCGCAGAGTGCGGCCATGGGTCTGCAGTTCACCGAAACCATGCGCGGCTTCTTTTCGAGCGAGGCGAAGGGCGACTACGTCGCGGGCGCCGCCGCAGGAGAAGCAGCTGGGTCTTCCCTGGCGTTCACGCTCACCATTATTTCCGAAGATCTCAATGACATGCTGAAGAACCCGCTGCACAACGCTCGCATGCTAGGCAGCGTGGTGGCGCCGGCGCTTTCCGCAAGGCCGCTGTCCGTGGAGGACGGTGTATTCAACTTGTTCGTCGTCGATCCCACCAACGTGGAAACACGGAACATGGTTTACCGGATGAAGATGAGGTCCGAGGAAGGCAAGGTCTACTACTTCCACGGATACAAAATCGTGCGGCCGAACTCGGTGCTCGATATCTGGCACGATACCAGCACGCTCTACATCACGGTGCGCGACGGCGCCGACGAATCGGCTCCCGTGCTCGGCACCGGCATCTTGCACATTCTTCCGAGCGACTTCGCCAGGCAGATGACTACCATGAAGGTGACCAACGCGCCCAACGCCGAAGAGCGGTTGCGCGGCTTGGTGCGGTTCGGTGAGTTCTTTGCGGGAGTTCTCTACCAGACTTACGGCGGCGCGGTGGCCGGCTCCGTGGCGTTCAATCCGGACGCGCCGCCGCGCAAGAAACGCGAACTGCGAGTTGCCGCACCGGAGGTTTACTGGTTCGACGCGCCCGATGGCGTGACGCTGCGCCTGACACGCTACCAGGGTGGAACCAAGGGCCCGGTGATCCTTTCGCACGGTCTGGGTGTCTCCAGCCTGATTTTCTCTACCGACACCATCGACACCAACCTCACCGAGTACCTGTTCGCGCACGGCTACGACGTGTGGCTTCTGGATTACCGCGACAGTATCGCGCTGCCAGCATCGGCAAGCCTGTCCAGCGGTGACGACGTCGCCACCAAGGATTACCCGGCTGCCGTGGCTAAGGTTCGCGAGCTTACCGGCGCGCCCAGCGTGCAGATGGTGGTCCACTGCTGGGGCTCCACTACGTTCTTCATGGCTATGCTGGCGGGCCTTCAGGGCGTGCGCTCCGCTGTCTGTTCGCAGATCGCGACCCACATAGTGACGCCCACCATGACCAAAATCAAAACCGGGCTGCATCTGCCTTCGTTTCTCGACGCCTTGGGCGTGAAGTCACTCACCGCCTATGTGGACACCCACGCCGACTGGCGCGAGCACCTGTATGACGCAGCCTTGAAACTCTATCCCGTGGAACTGAAGGAAGAATGCGACAGCCCGGTATGCCACCGCATTTCCTTCATGTATGCTCCGCTCTATCAGCACGAGCAACTCAACCAGCTCACGCACGACACCCTGCACGAGCTTTTCGGTGTCGCCAACATCCGTTCTTTCGAACACATCGCCCTGCTTGCGCGGAAGGGACATTTGGTGGCCTTTGACGGCTCCGACACCTACATGCCGCACCTGGAACGCCTGGCAATTCCGATTACATTCATCCACGGCGCCGCTAACCGCTGTTTCCTGCCGCAGAGCACCGAGATTACTTACAATCTGCTGTGCCAGACGAACGGCGACAAACTGTACAGCCGCCATGTGATTCCTAACTACGGCCATATCGATTGCATCTACGGCAGGAACGCCGTCAATGACATATTCCCGTTGATGTTGAGCCATCTGGACGCGACTTGCGACGCCCCTGCTGCGCTGCAGGCGGCCCGCTGAACAGGAAATGTGATGTCAGCGACATCGAATCCCTCTGCCAAGTGGTTCAGCTTTGTGGTCTGGTTGGGTATCGCATGCAACGTGCTGTTCATCGTGCAAGAGCTTTTCCTGCCGGATTCGGTGAACTCCGGCTTGGGACTGCCGGTGGGTCTGCCGACGGTCTGGAATCAGGCGCACGCCGTGATGGTGCTGGCCCTCAGCATTTTCTATATACCGGCTGCACTCGATCCGCTGCGCGACCCGGACTATTCGTGGTTGCTCGTGTTGTCGCGGTTTCTCGCCGCCGTCTTTTGGGTGTTCATCTGGCGCTCCAATCCAGCCTTCCTTTCGTATCTGATCGTTGACGGCGCGTTTGGCGCGGTGCAGGGGATTCTCCTCCAAACGGCCGTCCCCAGCGGGAATCGGCTTGGCGCGACGCTCGCCCGGCTGTTCTCGAGTTTCTTCGCCTGGGTGGCCGGCTGTTTCCGCAAGCCGGCGGTGTGGGCCGGCCTCGGAATCGTGATCGTCCTTGCGGCTTTTGCCGGGTACATCCTGTGGGACAATCTCATGCGCGCCGAGCCAGATACCAGCTACGCATCCGTGGAAGACCACTATAAGTACGGCGCTATCGGCCTGGGTTCGGACAGCCGCGTGCCTTATTGGATTTGGAAAGTGCTTCACGGCATGTTCCCTGAAAAGCTGCCGGGCCCGGGTGGTTGGGCTTCGCTGGGGCTGATTTATGAGCAGGGCCATGACTTACCCATCGGCTTTGCCAAACGCCATATCGGATACGACTCGGTAGAGGCGAATTGCGCTCTATGCCACACCGGCGAATTCCGCCGCACCGCCGGCAGCCAACCGGAAGCGATCCTCGGAGGCCCAGCCAACACGCTGGACCTACAGGCATTCCAGAACTTCCTTTACGACTGCGCCGCCGACCCGCGATTCACGCCCGATAACGTGATGGCCGCCATCGCCAAAGTGCACCAATTCTCCTGGACGGAGGCGCTCGTTTACCGCTATCTCGTCATTCCCGGCGTTAAGAAGGGCCTCGCCGCGCAGAAGGCTGCCTACACCTGGCAGCAATCGCGGCCTCCGCAAGGCAGGGGCCGCACGGACACCTTCAATCCCACCAAGTTCAACGTTTTCCATTTGCCTGAAGACCACACCATCGGGACGGTGGATCTGCCGCAGGTCTGGAACCAGCAGCCACGCGTGGGAATGAACCTCCACTGGGACGGCAATAACAACAACATTACCGAGCGCAACTTCGCCGCTGCCATGGCCATCGGCGCCACGCCCAAAACGGTAATCATGGCTAGCTTTAAGCGCGTCACCGATTTTCTGCTGGGCTTAAAGCCGCCCCCGTACCCCTTCCCCATCCAGAAGGATGCAGCCGATCGAGGTAAGAAGATTTTCGACCAGGAATGCGCCCGGTGTCATGCATTCGGCGGCGCTGATACGGGACAAGTGGAGCCTATCGACACCATAGGCACCGATCGTCATCGTCTGGATTCCTTCACCGCCGAACTGGTGGAGAAGTTTCACTCCATCAACAATCCGCCATTCGTCTTCGATGCCTATCACAAGACCAATGGATACGCCAACGTGCCGATCGACGGCATCTGGGCGCGCGCGCCCTACTTGCACAACGGTGCGATTCCCAACTTGTGGGCGCTTCTCCAGACAGAAGCCGCCCGGCCGAAAGTTTTCTATCGCGGCTATGACGTATACGATCCAAAGAATGTCGGATTCATTTCCGAGGGCCCGGAAGCGCAGCGCGTGGGATTCATGGTGGATGCTAGTGTACCCGGCAATGGAAATCAGGGCCACGTCTATGGCACCAGCCTGAAAGACGGTGAAAAGTGGGACCTGATCGAATTCCTGAAAACGCAATAGCCCATGTCGCAGCCGGCAGCCAAGTTAAAGAGGAGAACCAATGTTAAAGCTGGCTCAGTTTCGTAATCCAGACCTCTCGCTATTTCAATCGGCCGTCGATGAAGTAGTCGCGCGGAAGACGGCCGTCGCGCAGTCGCAGAACACCGGCGGCCCAGCCGCCATTACGCGCCCCGATCCCAGCCACGATATGGTAAAGATGGCGACTGCCGAAGCCACCGCTGCCACTCAAGGTGGTGCCGCTCCGCCGGCGGCTTCTCCTACGCCGGCCCCAGCCGCCACCGAGGACTTCGGCGATCAGGTCGCCTACTGCGCATCACTGGCGCGCAACTACGCCGTGGCCAAGCTTCTCGGGCACACCGATGATGCCAACCGCTATCAGGCGTTGCTCACCGCGAAGGACGGGGATTGCGACCCCGGTTGGGCCGAGGCGTCCCTCAAGTACGAGGAGTTCCTTGTCTCCAAGGGAACGATCCCGTATCGGGTTTACAAGAGCATGACCGATTTTGTAATCGACGGCAAGCTTCCCCCCAACGCCCGCGTGGCCATTGTGGGCGATTGGGGAACCGGGCAGGACACCGCGAAAACAGTCCTCGCGCAGATTGCCCGAAAGAATCCCGATGTGGTGATTCACATGGGCGATGTCTACTACTCCGGCACCGATTTCGAGATGCAGAATTACTTCTACAACATCTGGAAGGAGAGCCTGGACCTTACCAAGATCACCACCTTCACGCTTTCCGGCAACCATGATATGTTCTGCGGCGGCGCGCCGTACTACAAGCTGATCGACCAACTAGGTCAACCAGCCAGCTATTTCTGCCTGCGCAACGATAACTGGCAGTTCCTCACCATGGACACCGGGCTCCACGACAACAAGCCCGAGGGCGACGTTCCCACATACCTCGAAGACACCGAGTTGGCATGGGTTGCCGACAAGATCCAGAACCGCGGCAAGCGGCGCACTGTGTTGCTCTCACACCACCAGCTATTCGCCGCCAACGAAGACATCTGCGGAAAATCGGTCAACGATCATCTAAACCAGCAACTGTCGCCGCTGCTGCCAAGCGTGGACTTGTGGTTGTGGGGGCACGAGCACAACCTTGTAATCTACCAAAAGTACCTGGGCGTTCTGGCGCGGTGCATCGGTCACGGCGCGTTTCCGATCGGCGTCAACGAGATCCCCGCCACTCCGAAGTTTCCCGAGGTTCCGATGGCACCGGTGCGCCTCGGCAATAACGGGATCTTTTACAACCACGGCTACGTCATCATGGATCTGGCGGGCAACACCGCTACCCTGTCGTACTATCAGGACACGGATGAGACGACGCCACAATACACCGAAACCCTTGACGCGGCGGCGACAGCTAGTTCGTGAGCGTAACGACTGTTACAAACTGCTGCCTTCTAGACGTGATGATTCGTACAAATCGTCGATAGCGACTTACAAGCAGGAGGCACTCACGTTACCGCGTCGGGTAATCGGCAATAATCGCGTTCAAATCGTCCGAGAAAATCTCTGTCTTTCTTGCAAAAAATAGTTGGACTCGGGCGGATTAACACGATAAAGTACATAAACAATGGAGTCCGCCTGACTCGACAGGCGCGCCGACTCGGAGGTGGCGGCGGATGCAGGATGCTCGTTCTGTTAGTGGAGGCCAGGGATCGCCAGCGCGAGGCCTGGCGGATCTGCTCCAATACCCACTGCTGTCGGCAATCAGTGATCGCCGCACGCGCCGGATTTGCCAGGGGACATCGCTCAATGCCGGTGCGCTCTCGTACACCAGCACGAACCATCCCGCTCCGCTTACCCCGCTCGAAGAAGCCATCCTCATCGTCTCCACTGGCCTGGCCGGTTTCAGCCTGCACGACGTGCCACTGAAACACCCTGATGGCGAGCCGGTTCTCGCTACCACGCAGATGGGCATCCCGGCACGCGCCGCCAGCAGCGCCGATAACGCGCAGGCTACGCACTTCTTCCTCATAAACGACGAAGGCACGTGGCTGCTTGAGCAGAAGAGCGGGCGCGATGCCGTCGCCTGGTTGCGTGAGTTCCCACCCGACCGCTCCATATGGACGGAGCAACATTGGATCGGCGCGGCCGCCGGCGTGAAGCGCAAGGTCTACCCTGAACGCCTCGACTTCCCTCGGCGCTGGCCTTACTACTTCACTTGGAACAAGATCATCTCCAACCGTCCCGGCACCAGCGTGTTCATGCCCGTGGTCGATACCACGCGGCAGATGATCAATGTGCTGTTCATCATGCTTTCCGAACCCGATGGCCAGCGTCCCTTGGTGTTGGATGATTGGTCGAAGTTCAAACCTAAGAAACTGATCGAATGGGCCGCTTGGGCCGGCAGTTTAATCGGCGTGGTGCCGAAAATTCCCTATCAGCCGGTGGCCGGCATTGAGCGCGTGCAAAAGAAATGGCTGCAATCGGATTCCCCGTTGCCGTTGGGATTCGCGGGTGCCATGCGCACGGACTACGAAGCCTTTTTCCATCTCCAGAACTTGATGCTGGTGACGCACGCCATGGGGCTGGGCGGATGGATCCACGCAGCCGTCAGTGCACCGTATGTATTTGAACGAGACCCTCCGAAGGGCAGCTTTGGCCTGGGCTTCCGCATGCAGCAGCCGAAGAAGTGGAACCGCTGGCCGCCGCTTCCGGCGCCGCTGCCCAACCCGGTGGGCCTCGACGGAATCCTCCAAGCGCTCTGTCCGCCTTACATCTCTTCAATGAATGACGCTGTCGACCAGGTGTACGAAGAAAAGTTCGGACCCGACGGAGTGTATGGCGATAAGGTCGTCTTCGAGAAACCCTACCGCCGTAGCGACGACGCCGCGGATTTCATGCGCAATGCGGAACGACCGTCTAAAGAAACCATCCAATACATCAAAGACATCTGCAATTATATCTACGACACCTATGGCCGATTCCCGGCGCATGTGAACTCGTTCCACGTCCCGGGCGTCTGGTTGCAGGTGTCGCACCTCGAGCTCGAATACTACGAAAAGTTCTTTCAACCGAATCTCTATCACAGGCAGGCAAGGCACTACGGGGTATGGGGCCTGCACTAAGTCTCCGGAAGGCTGAAAGATGATTGTGATTTGGGCCATCCTCGGGCTGGCGTTGGCGGTGTTTCTCGCGCCGCGGCTGGCTGCGCTGTGGATTCGCTGGCGCGACCGCGCACCGGCCAATGACCACGCATTGCTGACTTATAGCGATGAACTGCCGCGCTATTTCACGCGCGATGCGTCGGGACGAGTGGATACCTCCGCGCGCTGGCCCGGTTGGGATGCCTGGATTGCCTCCGTAATCCCAGCCGAGGCCAACCTGCCGCCACAGTTGATTCGCGGCACGCTGATGACCGGCCTTTACGGCCTTGAGGGCGTGGATAACTACGAGAAGCTGCTGTACCGGCTGTCCACTTACCAGGCCGTTGAGCACCTGTGCCTTGTCCCCACTACTTACTCGCTCCCTGAGAGTGCGCCACTCGTCCTGACCAATCTTTCACAGAACTACCTCGCCAAAGAGACCGATCTCAAACTGGCCGATGCCGAGTTGGACGTCACCATCCTCGGCTCGCGGACCGGTAACCTCACCACAGAAGAACCCTACGGCCACATCGAAGGCACGTGGCCCAATTACAGAATCTCCTTCTTGAATCCCGAAGCCGAGATTCGCGTCACGCTCGCTTACCACGGCGAGCGCATCGTCTGGTGGACCGATCTGCCCGGCCGCTATATGCATTTCTCCGCGTTTGGCACGTTTGACGCCACCGTCGAATATGCGCGCGGCACCACCATCGCCGATCCGCACCGCCCTGTGCCCAACCCTCGGAGGTTGCGGTTTCAGGCACGTGGAACCGTGGAGCACATCGCCGCCATCGAGCCATTCGCTTTTGATTGGCTGTGGCTGCCAATGCGCTACTTGGGCCGTTGGTTCCCATCGCTGAAGCCCATCCTCTATCACCACGAGGTCATCATCGCCGACGGCTTGGAAGGCGGCTTCCTGCACGCCCGCGCTTTCGGCGCGGATTTCCGGAACAGCGGCGGCTTGTTCGACGGCGGCATGTATCGCCAGGTCAAACACGTTTCGGTGAGCTATGGCGCATCGGACTCCGTCGACAATTGTGGCGGGATAGGTACGCTGACGCCGGTGTATGGCACATGGGATGTGCGCGCGACGACCGACGCCGGTGAACTGGCATACGCCGCCACGCGCACTCATCCACCGGCCATGGTCGCTCCCAACACGAATCAATATCACTTCACCTTCCAGGGCATTTGGTGCGGCGAGCCGATCTCCGGCCGCGGCTTTGGGGAGTACATCCACTTATAGAAGCCGCCTATGAAGCCCGCCTATGATTTCGTCATTATCGGTTCCGGCTTTGGCGGTTCGGTCTCCGCATACCGTCTGACCGCGGAGCAGAGGCGCCTCGGCAGGCCTGCCTCGGTGTGCGTGATGGAACGCGGCAAGCGTTACCTGCGCGGGCAATTCCCGCGCGATGTCGGCCGGCCCAAGGATTTTCTATTCCGAGACGAAGGCCGCGACGGCTGGCACGGCATCTTCGACTGGCGCAGCGGCGACAACATCAGTGTCCTATGCGGCAATGGCGTCGGCGGGGGCTCGCTGGTATATCTCGATGTGCAAGTAGATGCCTTCGCTTCCACCTTCGACATCGTCGGCCCGGAAGGCCGCAAGCGCTGGCCTTCCAGCGTGAACTGGCATGCCGAGATGCCGGGATACTACGCGCGCATGGAAGCCATGCTGCGACCCTCGCCGATTCCCGACCCGGCGCTCAAGACCATTGCTTTGCGCGAGGCCGCACACGGCGCCGGGATGCCGGAGCGCTTTAAGCTGGTCGACCTTGCCGTTTTCTGGGGCCGGCACGGCGGAGAGCGCGGCGTGGTGTTCCATGACCCCTACGAGCGCGACGGTCCTCCGCAAGGCGCCTGCCAGATGTGCGGAGAGTGTTTTCTTGGCTGCAACACGCACTCCAAGAACACACTCGACCTCAACTATCTTTGGTTTGCGGAGCGTGCCGGCGCGGAGGTCTTTGCCCAACATCGTGTCACCCGCGTCGAACCGCGGCCGGGCGGCGGATATACGGTTTATTTCGACGACCTCGCGGCGCAATCGTCCGGCTCCGTGGCCGCCCGCAACGTAGTGGTTTCGGCCGGCACCACCGGCAGCACGGAGCTGATGCTCAAGTGCAAGTACGGGTACCGCAACGGACGCAAGCGGTTCGCCCCAACCATGCCGCGGATCAGCGACATGCTGGGCCGCTACTTCTCCGGCAACGGCGATTTCGGCGCGGTGGCGTTCCAGTCGCGGCGCGTGACCGAGCCCGGCGTCGGCCCCACCATCACCGCCGCTGTCGATTGCCGCGACCTCCTGGACGGGCACGGATTCTACATCGAAGATGGCGGCATTCCCGAAATTCTGCGCGCCAACTTGCGGCTCTATCCGGGCGGACTTTCCACCGGCCAACGCGTGATGCACTGGCTGCGCGGCCTGGTCTCCAAGCGGACACCCGCCAGTCTCGCCGAGCAGGTCTTCGATTTACTCGATCTCGAAGGCGTGCGCAACGCGCTGGTCTACCTCACGATGGGCATCGATGCCGCCGATGGCGTCATGTCCATCGATCAGGAGGGCCGGTTGCAGATCCATTGGGAACATACCCAGAGCATGCGCTACCTACGCGAGGTGGAGGGAACTTTGCGCGCCATCTCGGAGACGCCCGTCCCCGGCAGCAACGGCCCCGGTATCGCCGCCAACCTGATGCTCAACCCGGCGTGGAGTTTCAACAAACATCTGCTCACCTTGCACCCTCTGGGCGGTTGCCCCATGGGCGACGACGAAACCATGGGCGTGGTGAGCCCGGCCGGCGAGGTCTTCAACTACCCGGGCTTGTATATCACCGACGGATCCATCATCCCCACGGCCCTCGGGCCGAATCCGTCCAAGACCATTGGCGCGGTTTCGGAGCGCGTCGGCGACCACATTATCGCCAAAGGAATCTGATTTATGCTCCGAAAGGCACTCGATTGGATCCGCCAACACCCGGTCAGATGCGCTGTCTATGCGCTCGTCGTAGCCGGCGCGGTGTGGACTGGGGTGACGGCGCGCGGCATCCTGCGAGGCGAGCGGAACGCGCTTCTCACGCGAGCCGCGCGGGCGCCGCTGCTGCGCGATTGGGTGGATCGCGAGTTTCATATTCGCTACTCGGTCGACGCCGTGGCGCTGGCCCCGCAATGCGGCTTCCAGATCGATGTTCGCGGGGTGAGTGTCGAAGTGGCCGGCGTCGCTTCAGGCAGTCTCGACGAAGCGAAGGTCTGCGTGTCGGGCAGCGGGGAACTCCGTGGTATCCGCATTGGCAACAAGATGGTCGCGCTCCAAGCGGCGCAGTTCGATTGGCCCAAATTCATCTCGGGTTCGGGGCTCTCCTGGAGCGATCGGGATGGCGAGATTGGGTCGGCCACTGCATTTTCCGCCTCGCTCAACGATATTTCGGGTTCAGTGCGGAACCTCCGCCTGCTCACCATCGCAAGTGTTGATTCCGCGTCCGCTGCGCTTGAGCCACTGGCCGGCTCGGCCATCACTGTCAAGAGCGCCGCCGCCGGCGGCATCAAGCTGGATGTCGATCCCGCAAGCATCGCGCTGGCGCCGGTTCGTTTGCAGGCTGCTGCCAGCGCTCTGCAAACCATGGGCGCCGCGGCGCTGCCGCTTCCGGCGCAGTGGAGCGCTACCGCGCGTAGGCTGCTGGTCGGGTTCCTGATTGGTACGGCGATCTTCCTGTTCGCTCTGAAGGTTCTGGTGACGCGCGCACCGGCCTCCATCGCCTCGCGCATCGGCGCGATTCTCGCACCTTTCGCGGCGTTCCCCTTGCTTGCGCTCACCGATTCCCGGCTGGCTATCGTGATTGCGGCGTCGGTAATCGCCATCGCTCTTTGGGCCTTGGCTTACCGTCATGCCGAGTATTGGCACCAGCGTTGGGAACCGGCCGCAGTCGATGTTCCCGCCGTGCTGCTCGCGCTGCTCCTGCTTGTGCTAAGGAACTGGCCGGTGATTGCCACACCGCAGTTACCGGTCATTAATCAGGTCAATGTGGCGCAGGTGGATGTCAGCAACATCACCGCTACCGTTCATCAACCCGCTTGCGGCGCTTCCGGCGCGGTTCACATCGCGGTACCTCAAGCCGGGGTCACTAATCTCCGTGTCGGGTTGAACGGATCGGCCCTGGAGAGCATCGACATCCAACGGGCTACCGCTAACGGTACCGTGCAGACCGGAGCGCTGGCCGACCTGCAACGCATCCGGTTCCTACCGCCGGCGTGGCAGAAGACGCCGCCCCTCGCCTTCTGTGCTGCCGTCACGCTGCGCAACAGCGGGCCCTCGGATCTGCCGGATGCCGCGTGTCCGAGCGGCGTGAAGGCTCCCGCTGTAATCGCCCGCGCCGCCGTGGACTATACGGGCCAAGAAGCGCGCTTCGCCGCCGACTGGGATGGCGCGCCCGCTCCGGTCGCCGTGGCCGGCTCGGCTAATCTCGAAGGCGCGAAGGTGGACGATTTGCACACCAAGCCCGGTGCACCGGTGCACATTGGCAGAGCATCCGCGCGCGTCGCATGGGAGAAATGGATCACCGCCAACGCGCAAATCGAAGGCATAGAAGCAAGCGGCGTCAGCGTTGCCCGGATTGTGTTGACCGCGCGCACTCCAATGCCGTGCGCTACGGGCTCCACCAGCGTGACCGCCGACCTCGGCAAGACTCGATACTCGTTTGGCGGCAACACTGTCCAACTCGATGGCGCGACCTTAGCTTTCGCTCGCCCCAATTCCAGCAGCTTTTCAGCCAGAGCGCAAACCGCGCGGCTGAGCTTGAGCGGCCCGATTGAAGCCAGCATCCCCGAATCCGACTTCCGGCTTGAAGGAGCTACTTCGCATGAATCGATTCCGCGGATTCTGACCGCACAAGCCGCGTTCGATGCCGCTAGCATTGGCTTCTCCACCCCTATTCGTCTCACCGCCAATCTATGGAACGGCCAATGGCAGTTGCCGCATCAGTCTCTTACCCTCCGCCAGCAGATCACTTCGCGGATTCCTCCGGCGATCGCACTGGAATTGCAGGCGTCCGGCGGAGTCGTATCTCTGGCGAGTCCGCTCGAAGCCAGCGCGCGTGCGCAGGTGCGCATTCCCCAGCTCATTCCGGATACCGGCCCCACCAGTATCGAGCTCAACGATTTGCGCGTCGATGGCGCCTGGGACGCCGCAACTGGTCTCACGCCGGCCCATGTTTCGACCGGCTGGAACATCGCGACGCTTACCGGCTTTCCCAGCGGTTTCCAACTCAACGAGGTCTCGACCCTTCAGTTGTCGACGCATGGCGAAGCACTCGAAGCGCCGAAGTTCGAAGTCCCGCAAGTCGCGATTCCCTCAATTCCGCACGAAATCCGCTTCCGCCTGCAAGGAACGCCGCAAACCATCACCATCGCCATCGACGGCGGTGAACAATTCACGCTAGACAACATCGAGACGGGTAACCTCACGGCCTCTCTGCCCGAGTTCAAGCTCGCCTCGCTCGACGTGGACACCAGCGCGCAAGTGAAACGCGGTCACGCGCTTTTCCCATTCTCAGGCCACACCCATCTCACCGATGCGTCCGTCGACACCGTGCTCCGAGCGCCGCTCGGCGCAGAGCTTTCGCTCGAGCCGCAAGCGCTGCATTTCACTCTCAACCAGCCTCTCGACACCGAAAAGCTACTCAATGAAGTCGGCCTCTCGCTGAATGGCATTCAGCCGCAAGCCACGCTTACGGATCTCCAGGCCAACGCACGCTTCGCCGGCCAGAAACTGGCTGGACTGGATGCGGCCGGCACTATTGCCGCCGGTCCGCTCGCCGTCGGCGACCAGTTCGGGGTTTCGCAGCAGGCTCCCACGATGTTTCATGTCTCCGCGCCGCAACTTCCCAAAGTCACTGTGTCCGCCGCCGCGCCCGGAGTCGCGGTTACCTTGAACGGCGGCAAGCTACGGGCTTCCGTGGGGGCCAGTGTCTCCCTGAACCTGACGCTCGCTGATTCGCCATCGTCGCCGCTTTTCATGCAGCTCCGCGATGCCGCCACTGGCTTGGGCGATCATGTCCAAAAGGCCGTGCAGGTTTTTAGAGCGGAAAACACTTCCGCCTTCCCGCTCCGTTGGGATGTTGAAGTCACCAGTGGAAGCCCTGCCTTTTCGCTCACTCCCGATCGCATCGCGATAAACATGAACACGTTGCTTCATCGCGTCGATATTGGGCAGGAGACTATCGATGGCTCGGTGGATCTCCACGCCGTCGCATGCTCCGCCGAGGACCATCTGCTGTTGGACGTGAACGCGCCAACCGACATCGGCGCCTTCGGCCGCCGCTGGCAGCTCAACACGCCCATCGTGATCGCACTGCGAAAGGACCTGCTGCCGGGAACTAGCGGCGAACTTTTCGATAGCGCGTTCTACAGCCGCATTGGCTGCATCGCGAAGCCTGGCGCCGACCCGTTGCGTCTTGCGGTCGGTTACGGAGACTCTCTCCAGGTTCACGCCGCGTTCCAGCAGCCGTTCACTTCGGGAAGGATCGGCGCCCTGGCGCAAGCAGCCATCCGCTGGCAGCCTGGCGCAGCCAGCATCGACAGTTTCGGCACTTTCACTTTCCGAGGCCTCGAAGCCGGGACCATCGCTTTTCCATCTCCCTACTTAGAAGATCGCCTGGATGGCGACGTTCGCTTTAGCACAAGGGGGTTTCTCGCGGACCGCCTGCTGGCGCCGCAGTTGCTCGCCGACGCTTCCCGCGTGCGCCAGTTAGACGGGGTTGATCTCTCGCTGCAGGTCCGCAGCGCCGCTGATGGCGCTCACCTGCCAGGCATTCTGCAGGCGGCCAGCGGCATCACTTTGAAGCCTGCTAATCAATTCGTGCAGCTTCTGACCAGCGGCCTCGACCTCACACTTCCGCCGCGCGCCTTGCAGTACCAACATATGGCGCTCGATTTTCGGGTCCAACAGGGCCAGGTACAGACAGAGCCTGTGCTGCTGACTCTCAATGGCGTTCAGGTATTCGGCATCGCAGGCTTCACGCTGGACTCCAAAGTGCGCATTTTGTGGGGCGGTCATGGCCAGGAGCCTGCTCCGCGGCTGCGCGATCTTATTTATACCGTTCAAAGAGTGATGGAGCGCTAATTCTATGTCGAGATACTCACTGATAGTCATGATGTTACTGGCCATCGCGCTCCCCGCGTGCAAGAAGAACCCCAAACTGGGAACAGTGGCTGTCGACGTATATATCCACCCCGAGTCTTCGAGCTCGGATGATGTCATGCTACAGACCGCGATTCGCACTAAGCTCGATGCCGACACTTTGACCGCCGGGAAAGTGCAGATCCGTGTCGCCGGCCTGCTGGCTGTGTTGACCGGCGACGTGTCTAAGAGAGAGGCTTCGGAGAGAGCGGAAGAGATCGCGCGCAATACCAAGGTGACCGTCGACAACAACCCTCCAATCGTCGCCGAAAACGTGAAGAACTTGATCAAGGTAGGGAACTGAGATGGGTGGTAACATTGTTCTTAAGGACCGCAATGCAACCAGGCAAGCTGATGCGCGCCCCAGCTTCGCCTTTTGGTACGTATTCGCGAGCAACGGCTCTGACGGATTCCTGCTGGATCTCATTCGGCGGCCCGGCGAGTCACTGGCGCGAATGGTGACTTACAAGCAAGGCCATCCTCCGCGTCTCGTGCGCCACGGCTTCCCATCCGCCGGACTAAACGGCGTTCCGGGCACTTTGGGCGTGAACCTCGGCGGCATCGCTCTCGACGCTCTGGGCTGCCGCAGCACTTTGCCCGGTATGAACCTCGACGCCCGCTTCGCGCTGAGCGGCCCCAGCGTGCGATTCGCGCCCAGGTTCGTTACCTGGTGGTTCGACAGTGTTCCCGATTTTTGCTCCCGCTATGGCGTCATCGAGCGGGCCACCTGCGACGGAGCCGTATATGAGAATGCTCCGGTCACCTGTTCCACTTATTCATTGGACTCGCTCGCCCGCGCCCGCTGGGTGCTGATCTCAGCGCCGCGGTTCGCGGGCACCGACCTGGCTCTCGAAATCAGCGCTGCGCGCCTGTTGGGCCGGTGGATGCCTGCCGCGCGGGTCTTCCATGCAGGGCGCGAATATCACTTGAACTCTGCACTCGACAGCCTCTTGCGTCTGCGCATCGGCCGCGCCGATGACGTGGGATCAGGGGAACGCGTTTTCACGGCGTCCATCCGCGCGCGGGGCCTGCACCTGGACGTGGAGGCGCGCGGGCCCATCGATCAATTCGCACGCCTGGATGCCGAGGGCGAGACGGAAATTCATACCACCCTGTTTGGCACTTGCCGGGCAACTGTTGTTTCCGCAGGCGAGACCTTCGTGGCGGAACGGAACTGCCTGCTCGAGGTGAAAAATTGAGCACTGCAGCATGAAACCGGGAGAGGATATGGCGGATGACATAATCTTTCAGCCCTTGCACTTCAGAAACCTGACGGTGAAGAACCGCGTCTTTCGCTCCAACATTTCCGGCCGCTTCGATAACTTCGACGGCTCCGGCAGCAACACGCGGCTCAACTGGGAAGAGAAATTCGCTCGCGGCGGCGTGGGCGCGATTCTCTCGTCGTTCGTCGCGGTATCCATTCGTGGCCGCATCATGCCTAACTACGCCACCATTGATGCCGACGACAAGATTCCCTTCTGGCGCGAGGTCGGCGAGCGCGTTCACGCACACGATTGCCGCTTCATCCTCCAACTCAGCCACTCCGGCCGCCAGCAGGATGTCCCTGGTGTCGAGAACCAGTTCCGCAAGCCCCTCAGCGCGACCGACCGCATCGAGACCTTCGATGGTTTCGTTCCCCAGATGATGACGCGCGAGGACATCCGGCAGACGGTTCGCGATTTCGGCCAGGGCGCTCGCCGCGCGCGCGAAGCTGGTCTTGACGGCGTCGAAACCCACAGCGCCAACGGCTACCTCTTTACTCAGTTCCTCAGTTCCGGCATCAACAATCGCAAAGACGAATACGGCGGTCCGCTGCAAAACCGCGCTCGCTTCCTGTTGGAGGCGATCGCCGAAATCCGCAAACAAGTGGGCGGCGATTTCCACGTCCAGGCGAAGATCAACGGCAATGACTACGGAAACGCCGTCTTTCCGTGGGAAGGCAAAGGCAATACCGTCGAGGACACAATTCAGATCTGCCGCTGGCTGGAAGAGGCCGGCGTGGATGCCGTGCACATTTCCGGCGGTAGTTCTTTTCCGCATCCCTTCAACCCCCCCGGCGGATTCCCCATCGACTGGGCCCTGCGCACCTTCGATGTGATGCTTTCCAGCGGCGCGTTCACCTTCCAACGCTACCTGTTTTTCCGTTACCGGCCGCTGCGCCCGTTGTTCAACTTCTTCTGGAATCGCAACAAGCCCGATATCGTCGAAGGTATCAACGCAGATGCCGCTCGCCAGATCAAGAGCCACCTCAAGATTCCGGTCCTCGTCACCGGCGGATTCCAAACCGCGTCCATCATCCGCCGTTATATCGAGGAGGGCTACTGCGACGCTGTCAGCATTGCGCGCGCGCTGGTTGCGAACAATGACCTGGTCAAGATCTTCGCATCAGGTAAGGACATTCCCGACCGCCCCTGCACACACTGCAATAAGTGCCTGGTCAACGCCATTAAGAATCCGCTGGGCTGTTACGAACTATCACGCTTCGATGGCGATTACGACCGCATGATCCAGGAGGTGATGAGTGTCTTCCATCCCTCGCCCTTCGATCCGGTAGCGACTCCGGGAGGAGACTAGCCATGGCCGAGCCACTTACACCTATCGAGCAAACCACCCGGAGCATGGCGGCGCGCGTCGTGACCGTTGTCATCATGGTGATCTACGTCCTCAGCCTCTTTCTTTACCGCCGCTTCAATCCGAACTTCCCCATAGTCTATACGCCCATCGAAGATCACTTCAAATATGGCTCCATCGGCAGTGAAGCGGCGAATGGAATCCCCTATTGGATCTGGAAAGTGCTGCCTGACATGTTTCCGGATAAGCTTTCCGGTAACGGCTATGCTTCCTTCGGATTCGTGTTCGAGCCGGGGCATGAAATTCCAATCGGACTGGCGAGAAGGCGTGTCCTCATCGACCGTCTCGGCATGAACTGCGCCATCTGCCACACCGGCACCGTCCGCGACACGCCCGATTCCACGCCGCGCATTTATCTTGGGATGCCCGCCAACACCTTCGACTTGCAGTCGTATCTCCGCTTTCTCATGGCCTGCGCGGCGGATGGCCGCTTTACCGCGGACAACGTTGTGCGGGCCATCAAAGCCAGGAAACACCTTGATCCGCTGGAGACCCTAGTGTATCAGCAGGCCGTCTACCAAACGCGCGAGGTTCTGTTGCAGCGTAACCTGCAGACCTCCTTCATGAGTTCGCGTCCCGATTGGGGGCCTGGGCGCGTCGACACCTTCAACCCCTACAAGACCGTGCAGTTCAACTTCCCCATGGATAACGACCACACCGTCGGCGCCACCGACCTGCCTTCCATCTGGAACCAGAAGCCGCGCGTTGGAATGCAGCTTCACTGGGACGGTAATAACGATCTCCTGGAGGAGCGCGATAAGAGCGCCGCCCTCGGCGCCGGAGTCACTCCCGTCACCATCGACCTCAAATCCGTGCAGCGCGTCGAAGATTGGCTGCTCAACGGCCTTTACGCGCCTAAGTATCCCTACGCCATCGACGAGAACCTGGCCACTCTGGGCGCTCCCATCTATAAAAGTCATTGCGCCAGTTGTCATGATTTCGGATCTGCATATGTCGGCAAGGTTACGCCCATCGGCGAGATTGGCACCGACCGTGGCCGTCTCGATTCCTACACCTATCCATTCGCCTCCAACATGAACCTGCTTTACACCGGATATCCGTGGCGCTTCACGCATTTCCGGAAGACCGATGGGTATGCCAACATGCCTCTCGATGGCGTCTGGCTGCGTGCACCGTATCTGCACAATGGCTCGGTCCCCACGCTGCGCGACCTGCTGGAGGCGCCGGCGGCTCGTCCCAAGACGTTCTATCGCGGCTACGATGTGTACGACCGCAAGAAGGCCGGCTTCGTGTCCGACGTCGCCGCGGAAAAGGGCAAGAAGTACTTCCTATACGACACCGCCCTTCCGGGCAACGGTAACGGCGGGCATCTCTACGGCACACAGCTTTCGCCAGCGGAAAAAGACGCGCTGGTGGAGTACATGAAGAAACTCTAGGAGCCGACTATGAACCAGTTCTCCTATTTCAGGTCCCGGCGTTTCCACAGGCGGCTGCTGATCAGCCTGGTTCTCATCGCCCTCGCCGGAACCTTCTTCTGGTACAAGCTATACCGCACCGTGATCACGGTTTACGCCGATCCGGTGGAACATTTCAAGTACGGTTCCATTGGTGTCGAAGTGCCGGCGGGCCTACCGTATTGGATTTGGGTGGTGCTGCCACGCATCTTCGCCGACAAGCTACCCGGCCCCGGCGGTTACGTCGCGCTAGGTGTCTCTTGGGAGATGGGCAAGGAGATGCCCATTGGCTTCACCAAGGAGATTGTCGGCATCCCGCGGGTGGGCGTCAATTGCGCCGGGTGCCACACCACGTCGGTGCGTTCGGGTCCGAACGAAGCGCCACAATTCTACTTTGGCGGCCCCACCAGCCGGTTTCAACCACAGGCGTATGTGCGTTTCCTCTTCGCCTGCGCCCACGACGACCGCTTCACGTCCGCCAACATCATGAAAGCCATCCTCGCTATCTATGACATGCCTATGGTGGACCGCGCACTCTATCGCTATCTCATCATCCCCGCAACCAAAAGCGCCCTGCTGAAGAGCGAAAAGGTCGATTACTACTGGATGGCCGAACGGCCGGACTGGGGCCCCGGACGGACCGATATGAACCCGTTTCAGCGGCAGGTCATGCGACTCCCGGATGATCACACCATTGGCAGCACCGATGTCATGGCCATCTGGAACGAGCGCGCGCACTTAGGCATGCTGCACCATTCGGACGGACTGAATACCACACTCACGGAATCCGCCCGTGCAGCGGCGCTGGCGGCCGGCGCCACCAAGAGTTCCATTGATATCCACGCCATCGACCGCGTGGAGGCTTGGCTCTTAGACCTTCCCGCACCGAAATATGCGTTTGCTATCGACCAGGCTTTGGCCGCCAAGGGCCAGCCCATCTTCAACCAGCATTGCGCCGGGTGCCACGCTTTCGGCGGTGCGCGCACCGGCACAGTGGTCTCGCTCTCTGAAGTGGGAACGGACCCCAACCGTAACAAGCACTGGCCGCAATCTTCGGCCGATGCCTTCAATAAGTGGGCCATCGGCTATCCCTGGGCCTTCCACCACTTCCGCAGTTCCGAGGGCTACGTGTCTCTCCCGTTGGATGGCGTCTGGTTGCGCGCGCCGTATCTGCACAACGGGTCCGTGCCAAACATGCGCGAGTTGCTTTCACCTCCCGGAGCGCGCTCCAAGATCTTCTACCGCGGCTACGACGTCTACGACCAGACCAACATGGGCTTTGTCCCGTTCGGCCCGCAAGCGGAGCTGGAGGGTTTCCGCTACGACACTTCAATCACAGGCAATTCGAACCAGGGGCACACTTACGGCAGCGACCTCACCGCCGCCGACAAACAGGCTTTGATTGAGTATCTGAAGACTCTCTGAAGGAGACGGTGGCATGGGAAAGCCATTAAACCAACAAGTGGTAGTTATCAGCGGGGCCGCTTCGGGAATCGGACGCGCTTCCGCCAAAAGGTTCGCCGCGGGGGGCGCGCGCGTGGTGGTGGGAGGGCGCAGCGCTGCCGGAATCGCGGCCATTCTTCAAGACATCAAGGGCGCCGGCGGTCAGGCGACCGGTATGGAGATGGATGTTTCACGTCGTGACCAGGTGGAAGCGCTGGCAGCCTTGGCCATCGACACCTACGGACGAGTCGACACCTGGGTGAATAACGCCGGAGTGTCGATCTACAGCCGCTTCGAAGACGTAACCGAGGAGGAAGTCCGCCGTCTGTTCGATGTCAACTTCATGGGCCAGATGTACGGCATGTGGACCGCACTTCCGTTGCTGCGCAAGAATGGCGGCGGCACCATCATCAACCTGGCATCAGTGGTAGGCAAGCGCGGCTTGCCGCTGCAGAACTTTTACAGCGCGACCAAGTTCGCTATTATCGGCCTCACCGAAGCAGTGCGCGTGGAACTGGAGACCGAGAGGGAGAACATCGCTCTGTGCGCCATCTGTCCGCCGTCAGTGGACACGCCCTTCTACGACAATGCGCTGTCGAAAATGGGCCACTGTTCGAAGCCGCTGCCCATTGTGCTCTCGGCGGACCGTGTGGCGCGGGACGTTGTAAAGTGCGCGGTGCGCGCCCGCCGCGAAGTCTGGGTCGGCCTGATTGGGAAGGCTTTTGTCACATTGAGTATTCTCTTTCCCTGGATGATGGATCGCTACGTCACCAGCCTGGGCTATAAGGCACAGATGAGCGACGAACCCACCGGAGAGGCGTCCCTGTACAATCCCACGCCGCTGATCGGCGAGAGCGGCGACTGGTCGGCGTGGGGAAAGAGAGAGCACGCCGTCAACAAGTAACTTCGAGGAGGATAAGTGATGGGAACGGAACGATTCTGGAAGATTCACTGGGCCGTCGCCGTCTGGCACAATGTCATCGGCGGCGTAGGCCTTCTTTTCTTGGGCGACTGGGTCTACACTACTGAAGGCCTGCATCCGCCCGTGCCTGGCGTGAATTACCTTCGCTGGATGCTCCTGATTCTGGTGTTTGCGTACATCTATTACATGGTGTACAAGGACCTCTACAACAACGAGAACCTTGTGAAAGCCGGTATTGTCGGAAAGATTGCGTCCGCATCGCCCGACCTCTATTACCTGGTGTTCAAGACCGGCGTAGCCAAAATCTTCTGGATAACGGTATGCACCGACTACACCTTTGCGATCACGTTTTTCATCTTCCTGGGTTTTGTGAAGAAACAGAAAGCGCTGATGGCCGCCGGGGCCCAGCAATAGAGGTGATTTATGGCAACACTCGCGACTGCCCCGCAGACGTCTCAGTTGCAAATCAACATCCTTGACGGCGCACGGCAAGCAATCTCCGGAGGCGTCCGGATTCTGTACACCGTTACCGACGGGAACAACAAGTGCGTAATTCGCAAGGAGTATCCGCCGGGCACCGTCTTCGACGTGCCGTTCTATAACAACTTCGGCGATAACTATGCTGTTCTGGCCTTCGCCGACGGCTACGAACAGGCTGGCTTCACACCCATCGCTTGCTTGCCCACCGTCCATCAGATGCTCGACATCATGCTGCTCAAGAAAAACGCCGGTTTCAACTTCGCTGCGGCGCAGTGGAACCACGCGGGCGTGCCGGAATTCAACCCGCCTTATGCAATCGCCTGAGAGCAAGAGGAAGTTATATGCCAACCATCCAACTTACCGATCAATTCGGGCTCGACGTGGACGTCAAGACCGACCTCCTCTCATCGCTGCAGAAATACGCTGCCAACTTATCCAAGCTTTCGCTTACGAACCTGAATCTCCAATCGATCGCCGACCTGACGCTGGCGAACCCATCCATTACCAGCCTCCACGCCGGCCTAAGTATCGATCAGCCAGTTAACATCGGTGCTGGGGGCGTAACCCTTCAGCTAGATGCCGGCGTCAGCGGATCCATGGATATCTACGTGCCTCCGCAGGGTGGCGGGTGCCTGTTCGAGTCCGACCTTTACGGCGAGACCATCCCGGTGGATGCAGCGGAGCGATACGTCTCGATTGCTCTCTGCGCCTCCGCGGGTCCCGACATCAGTGCCACCATCAACCAACTCACCTTCGGTTTCCAGCCAGGCGTCGAAGTATCCATTGCCAATTACCAGAAGTTCGAAACGCAGCCGGAAGCACCTACTATTCTCGAAGCCGTTCAGACCACGGTGGCGGACTTCTGCATCCCCGGCAGTCCGGACGACGTTCGTGCGCTGTCCAGGGATGCCATCATTACGCTGGAAGGCGTCGGCACCGTTACGTTCTGCGCCCAAGCCAACCTTTTCGCCGCGGCCAATCCGCTGGCCACTGTGACTCTGCCGTCGCCACTCCCCACGCTCGATGTGTCGGCAGGCGGATCGGTGATCGTCGCAGCGTGCTGCTCGGTTACCTGGGATTACCAGCTTCGCATTCGCAAACTGGATGCCAGCCGGATCAGCCTGGGCTTTTACCGCAAGAATGGGTCTGAGACCACTGTCTCAGTAAACCCTAGTATGGGCATTTCAGCGGGAACCAGCAGCACCGATCTCTTCTCCAGCATCATCTCCGCCGTCAGCAGGAGCGCGGCCGCAGATTCCGGCGCTATCCAGGCGCTCGGCCTGCCGGATGAGCAGTTGAGCGCGATCGCGGAAGCAGTGAAGAACGCGGCGCAGCGTAAACTGGAGGTCTCGCTATTGGCCGCGCTCACAGCCGGCGAGTCGCGCGGCGCCGCCTTCCTGTATGAGTTCGACCTTGCCGGCCTGGATGCCGTTGGAAACGCCGCGCTGGCGGCCGCACTGCATGGCGACCTCTCCCGTCTCACTGACGCCTCCCTGCCTGCGGGCGTGCTAATGGTTCGGAGCATCGCAACAGATTTCGAGCGAACCGGAATCACCTGGAAGGTCAATCTGCTGGGGGTCTATAACTACAGTTCCACCACCGAACTGGTGCGCCAGGGCACGGTCGCTTTTGAGCCAGTCACTGGAGACCTGGTCATTACCGATAAAGCTACCGCGCAGCAAATCGGCGTCAGCGCCATCAACTTTGGTGCGGACCCTGACAAGCTGCGGCATCTTCTGGCTGACAGCTTCCTGATAACCGCCGTGTACCGTGGAAGCAAGTCCCTGGTGTCCGCCCCGGAGATCGAATGCTCGCACTCGTACTTCCAGTTGCAGGCCTCCACCAGCGCGGACGCGATGCGGACGGACCTGAGCACCGCCACTGCTCTCGGCCTGCTGGATGCCGGCGCGCCGGAGACGCTGCTCGCCGGGATAGTGGATTTCGGCCGGACCATGGTTTACGCCGAGACTTCGTATAGCGCAGACACCACCCCGGCACTGTTCCTGAACGGCGCCGATGCCAAGCCACAGGGTGAATTCGAAAGTGCCGGGCGCGAAGCAATCCGCTTGCTGGTGCGCCCTGATGCCGCTGACGCCTTCCGTTTGCGTGGTGTCGGAAACGACCAGTTGTGGGCCCAGATGCGCGCCGCCGGGCAATTCAACCTTGCGCCCCTGTTTCCAGATCTGACGCAAACTCAGATTTCGGTGATTGCCTCCGACTACTCCGTCATCGTCTGGTGGGCCGAGGCGATGAGCGCGTGCGCGAAAAGCGTGGCCGCCATGCACAGCGCGCTGGCGGCAGGTTCCGATCCGGGTTCCACGCAATTCCTGGCATTGCGCGCGAACCTTGCCAAGACGCTGGCGGATGTTACCAGCAACACCAGGGAGGAATTCGGGCAGCCCTGGGGCCTGGTAGCCATGGACCGGGTTTCCGGCTGCCGCGCTACAGCCAGGGTGCAGATAGCCGGGAGCCGTTTTGCCTTCGCTCGCAGCAGCCAGGATGTACTCGCTGCCACCGCCAGATCTCCGGTGTGAGCCACCGGCTGCTGCACCGCTGATCGAGCGCTCATTGGCGATCTTCGCCGTCGGATTCTTCGCGGGACCGGGTTATGCCCTTGACTTGGTTGTTACCCCGTCAAAGAAACTCGTGACTGCGTTGACCACTGAGTGTATGCCATCCGCTCCACCCGCCAGGAGCGCCGCCGAAAGTACTACATCGACACAGAGAAAGAACAGGTACTGCGCTCCATGGGTAAACATGGGGTCTTTGAGCTTGTTCGCATCGACAAATGGCCCAAGCGCACGGACGCCAGCAATGCTCACCAGGACAGATAACGCGAGCGAGACAGCAAACGCGTACCGTTGGGTATCCCCTCGGTACTCGTCGAGTGCGTCCGAGGCGACCCTCAGGTCGGCGGCATTTTGAGCGTCCGCCGCAGGATCGGCAGGTCTGGACTTAATGGCGGCCACGGCTTTCTCAAGCTTGCTTGCTTCGGCATCGCGCCAGGGGCTCACCAATATCTCCACCGCCCGTTCGATGACGGCCGCGGCAAAAGCGAGAGGCGCCAGTAAGCCGCTCAGTTCCGTTAGTTTAACTGTCAAACCCAGGGCATTCCAGTTCAAGAACAGCCGGAAGATGGTCGCGCCCAAAAGCGCGAGCGCGGCAGAAACGAACAAAGGCCAGTTCCTCCTGGCTAAGGACGCAAACGGCATAGTAACTAAAACCTGGTAACGGCCTCCGAGATTAGCGCATTGTCAGCTTCATCTGGCGAAACCGGCACTTTCAAAACCAAAAACGCGGCACTCACGGTTTGTCCGAAACATTATGTGCCCGATGCGTGGTTCGTGTCAATCAAATTGCGGCGTATGTCAGTCAGGGTAAGCTTTTCGAAGTCTATCACGCCGACGGCGACAAGAGATGGCGCAAGAGCTGCGCCGCCCAGTTTCGGGCAGCGTACGGTGGCGCTTCTCAACTACCGGACCTTGATGAAAGCGCCCTGGGCCTCGCAGAAGAGGCTCGCTTTTGCCTCCATCCGGCTGAGGGCCACCGCGTCGCCCGCAGTTCGCGTTACATACAAACTGATGTCCATTCAGATCGGCGATATCCTCGGCCATTATCGGGTTACCGGCGTTCTGGGCCGCGGCGGCATGGGTAAGGTTTTCCGGGTGCGCAACCTGGTTTCGGACCGCGAGGAGGCAATGAAGGTCATCCTCCCCGATCTCGATGAAAACGCTGAGCTTGCCGACCGCTTTCTGCGCGAAATCAAAGTTCACGCCGGCCTGCAACATCCTAACATCGCAGTTCTCCATACGGCCTCCAGACAGACTAACGAACCGTCGGTCTATGCGGTCGTGCAGGCCTTTCACCGAGGCGGCATCCGACGCATTCGAGCGAAGCTCGCGTCAATCGTGTTTACAATGGCCTATGTTCAACCGGCGCGAACTTCTCAAGTCCGTATCCCTTGTCGCCGCCTTGCCCGCGGCCAGGCTGGCGGCGCGGCAACTCCAGACGATCGGAGCACAGCTCTACACGGTTCGAAACGAACTGCCCCAAAAACCCGTTGAGACGCTGCGCGTTATCGAAGCCATCGGCTTCCGCAAGATCGAGCCGACTTACGGCGGCCTCGACCGGCTCTGGCCGGCCATCCAGTCCACTAGCTTGAAAGCGGTGAGCGTCCACCTGGATAACACCCTGATGAACCCTGGCAAGGAAGACGAACTGGCGCGGGTTATCGACCAGGTGGAGAAATGGGGCTTCGCCTACGCCGTCTTTCCCTACCTGCCGCCGGCCGAGCGCGGCGGCCTTGATAAGTTCCGCGCGCTCGCCGACAAGCTGAACCGGGCGGGCGAGAAGTGTCGCGCCGCGGGCCTCGGCTTCTGCTATCACAACCACGCTTTCGAGTTTGAGCCGATGGAGGCTACCACGGGCTTCCAAGTGCTGATGGACCGCCTCGACCGGAACCTTTGCGGGTTCGAAGTGGACTGCTTCTGGGTGAGCGTCGCCGGCCACGATCCGGCAGCGTTGCTGCAGAAGCTTTCCGGCCGCGTGCCGCTGCTGCACCTGAAGGACAAAGCACCCGGCACGCCCGTGATGTTTAAGGAATCGGTGGACCGCGGTGCCTTCAAGGAAGTTGGCAGCGGAGTAATCGATTGGCCAGCCGTCTTGCGCGCAGCCGCGTCAGCCGGCGTCCAGCATTATTTTGTGGAGCAGGACCAGACTCCCGGCGACCCGCTCGACAGCCTGCGGCAGAGCTTTGGGTACCTGTCAAAGCTGCAGTATTGAGGGGCCCGCCGGTACTAGGAAAGTATCTTGATGATGACGATTGATCGCCGTACATTCCTGACCCGGTCCGCCGGCCTGGCAGCAGCAGCCGCCATTCCAGCGACAGCCATTGCGGTACGGGCCGCGGTCGCGCGGGAACCGGGCGTGAAACTCAAACTCGGACTGAACGCCTACTCCTTTGACGGACCCCTGCGCCAGGGAAGCATGACCCTCACCGATGCGGTCCATTTCTGCGCGCAGCACGGCGTTGACGCGCTGGACGCGACCGGATACTACTTCCCCGGCTACCCCAACGTGCCGGCCGACGAGTACATTTACAACCTGAAGCGGACTGCCTTCTTGAATGGCGTCGCCATCAGCGGCACCGGGGTCCGCAATGACTTCGCCGTGGCGGACGAAGCTGCGCGCAGGAACGACGTGCAGATGGTGAAGGACTGGATCGTGGTGGCGAGCAAACTTGGCGCGCCGGTGATCCGCGTCTTTTCCGGCAAGGCGCGCCCCCCGGGGTATAGCTTTGACCAAGCGCTCGAATGGATGGTGGCCGATTTCAAAGAATGCACAGCGTTCGGCAAACAGCACGGCGTAACGGTCGCGGTCCAGCAGCACAACGACTTTCTCAAGACGGCAGCCGAGACCATCCGCGTCATTGACGCAGTGGGATCCGACTGGTTCGGCTGCATTCTGGATATTGGCAGCCTGCGCTCGGGTGACCCATACACCGAGATCGAAAAGCTGGTGCCCTATGCGGTGTCGTGGCAGATCAAGGAGAACGTCGGCCACGGCGGCAAAGAGGAGCCGGTAGACCTGGCGAGGATCAAAGCGATCATAGACCGCTCCGGCTACCGCGGCTACGTCCCGTTTGAGGCCCTGGGCGCCGGCGATCCACGGGCGAAGGTGGCGGCCTTCCTGGAGAAGATCCGCGAGGCCTTCGGGTTATAGCCGCGACCATGCAGCGGCTGGAATTTCCGTTGGCGTCTTTTACGTGGTGTTATCGATAGCGCCGCGGGATAAGGTAAAGTGCGATGTTGGCGTCCAACTAGCCGAGTGACTCCAGAACTCTTCGCTCCGCGCCGTCGGGATCGTTCTTCAGCTCGCATCGATCGTCGAATATCATGGTCTGCCCGCTCCGGGCGGCGTAGGGAGCCCACCTGGGAAGACTCGGATGATTCGGGTCTCCCTTGCGCGCAAAAGCGATCCAGGCATCGCTCATCCTCGCTCCCAGCGCGCGGGCCCGTTCGCCTCCTCCGGTCATCGCTTCGCAACGATCGGTGTTGTCGAAACAGAAACTCAGCTCCGCGCAGTGGAATGCCATCGGTCTCCCGTCAAGCACCGGCGTCTGCCACGTGAACCAGTAAAGATAGGCCGGCGCCTTGCCTAGCGCGGCCTTCAACCCGGCCTGCTTCACGGCATTGCCGAGCACCGAGGAAGCCATGATGATGGAGTACAACTCGAAGGGCCGGGCTTTCGGATGGCCCAGCCACCCCCCTATCGTAATGCACATCTTCCTCGCGCGCGCCGATTCGCAACCATCGATGAGCGCGTGAACGGAATACTGACCGGCGGCTCACGCCAGACGCGGATTTGTGCTTTGTAGCCGGGAGCACCGGAATTCGAACCGCTCTCGGCTACAACCCATTCTTCAAACTTCAGCGGCTCTCAGGCATGCCGTTCGCGATGCTTCGCCTGGTGCGGGCGGAAGAGCAGCACTCCTCCAATGCCCCATACCACCAGGAATACGAACACCACGCCGGTGATCAGCTCGCTGACGGGGTTGACCAGGGACGGCGGAGTGGGCGCCAAACCGATAGCTAGCGCCACCGCGATCGCCAGGAGGTGCCAGTACCACCGGAAGGTGCCAAAGTGATGCAGCAGCCAAGCGGGAACTAGGATTGCTGCGGCGAATGCCAGGACAGCCCACATGCTGGACATGAGTAGCCTCCTGCCGGTATTGTAGCCCCAAACGGCCGGCCTGAGAATCCGGGGCGCCCGGCGGGTCTGGCGCCCGGCAAATTCAATTTACGGCCAGGGCTAAACCGGGCCGGCGGCCTGCCCGGCTTGCGAGCGGTTCATGATCTCGTCGGCCAGTTTGTGCGGTTCGTCCACGTTGACCAGCGTCAGCCGGCTGGCTTCGCCGGCGGTTTCAATGGACAGATCGCCTACATCAACCACGCGCTGCACCAGCCGTTGTTGCACGCGCACATCCTGGACTTTGGCAAGCTGAATGGTGCGCGTGAATTTGGACACGAGCCCGGTTTCGTAACGCAGCCGGTCCCCCGTCACCACTGCCCGCGTGGCTTGCCGGCGGACCCAGCGCGCGGCCGGCCAGAGCAATACCAGCGGCGGAAGAATCATGATCCAGTGGTGGGGAAACTGGCCCTCCCACAAAGCCAGATAGACGATTTCCAAGCCGAGAAACACGATGGCAGCGGCGATGGTGCCGGCCTTCAGGAACTTCATGGTGGGACGAATGATAATATCAGGCACGGATGTGTGCTCCCCGAGCGATCATTGTAGCGCGCCCGAGTTCGCAAAGCGGCACGGCGGGGACCGAAGGCCGGGGGGGCTGATGTTGCGCCCAGGCTTATAAACGAAATTGCGCTTCAATCGTCCAACACAGAAGGGCCTGGCCCAGTAGAGGGCCCGCGTTTCAATTGGAGAAGATTGCCAGCATGCTGAAAGCCATAATCCGAATCGGCCTCGCGGTGTTGCCGGCCGCCACTGTCCTGGCGCAGACCACCCCGGACAAGCTGACGTTTGAAGTGGCTTCGGTGAAGCCCGCCGCGCCGCTAACGCCCGGCAGGATGATGATAACGATGCATGGCGGGCCTGGGACCTCCGATCCCGGGCAAGCGACGTTTTCGAACGTTACACAGCGCATGCTGCTGGCCAAAGCCTACGGCATGCAGGACTACCAGATTTCAGGCCCCGGCTGGCTTGATAGCGAACGATACGAGATTGCCGCCAAAGTCCCGAAAGGCACCACCGAAGAGCAGTTCAAGGTGATGCTGCAAAACCTGCTGGCGGACCGCTTCAAGCTGACCCTGCATCATGAAACCAAGGATCTGCCGCGATACGTGCTGGTGGTGGCGAAGAATGGGCCGAAGCTGAAGGAATCGGCGCCGCCGCCTCCGGCGCCTGATGGTGGGGCGCCCAAGGATGGCCCTGGGGCCGGTTACGGCGGTCCGCCTCCGGGTGCCGGGCTCGGTCCACCGCCGGGCCCGCCACCCGGCGAAGGCGGCATGCCTCGCCCGCAAATGGGCAAAGATGGTTTTCCCCAGTTGCCGCCGGGCGCGGGACGTGGCGGAGTGATCCTGATGATGATGCCGGGTCGCGCCCGCATGATCGGCAACGGCCAGCCCATTTCTAAACTCGCCGACGCGTTGGCGCGCCAGTTGGGCCGTCCGGTAACAGATAAGACCGGGCTGACCGGCGCGTACGATTTCACCCTGGACTTCGACCCGGAGGGCTCGATGGGAGGACGTGGCGGCATGATGATGAGAATGCCCGAAGGTCCGCCGCCGGGAGGCGGTGGGGACGGACCAGCAGCCAATCCGCCCGAGACGGAAGCAGCGGGCCTCTTCACCGCACTGCAGGAGCAGCTCGGGTTGAAGCTGGAACAGAAAAAGGGACCGCTCGATATGCTCGTCGTCGATCACTCCGAGAAAGTCCCGGTGGAGAATTGAGCGGGCTCTGAACCCGCGTCCGCGACCACCCTCGACTATGCTAGTTTCTTAGAAGGAATGCGACTTTTTCCAGTATTGAAGATCGCGGCGCCGATTGCCGCCATCTGTCTCGGCGCACAGGGCCAAAATCCGCCAGGCCAAAGCTCCCCCGCCAAGGCCCCGCAAATCGAAATCAGAGGTCTCCCGCCCAGACCGACTCTGGCCGATTATCCGGACCAGGGACAGGCGGGCAAGGTGACGATTGGGGCCGAGTTCCAGGGACACGCGGTTCCCACGGAGCAAGGAAATCTGACCACGGAAGACTATGTGGTGGTCGAAACCGGATTCTTCGGCCCGCCAGGTACGCGGATCACACTATCCCCCGACGACTTTACGCTGCGCATCAACCAGAAGAAGGTGATGCCCAGCCAGCCATACGGGGTGGTGCTGGGGAACGTCAAAGATCCCGAGTGGGTACCGCCTGAGCCGCCAAAGCCGAAGGAGAAGAACCTCAGCATTGGCGGAGATGAGGAGGGACAGCAGACGCGAGGTGCGGACAAAGAGCCGCCGTTTCCAGTCAAGGTTCCGCTGGAGGTACAGCGCGCGTTGAACCTGCGCGTTCAAAAAGCCGCTCTCCCGGAAGGCGACCGCGCTGTTCCCGTGGCAGGACTGGTTTTCTTCCGGTACGGGGGCAAGACCGAGAAGATCCATACCATCGAGCTGATTTACACCGGCTCCGCCGGAAAAGCCACCCTCACGCTCGAACCGTAGCGAAATCCGGGGCGGCGCCGGCGCCTACCGCCGCACAGGGCGTTCCATCGCACCTCCCGCCGCGAAAACGGCTTTCGATTTTAGGGAGCTCCGGCGGACGATTTCCCGGGCGGCGGCGCGAGGTCAACGGCGAAGGCGAATCACGCGGCGCTTGAGGGGCGCCGAGCGCATGCTATGAATCCGAAACGCGCCATCATCATCGGAGCGGGTCCCGCCGGCTTGACGGCGGCTTACGAGTTGCTCAGCCGCACCTCGATCAAGCCGATCGTGCTCGAGAAGACCGACCGCGTCGGCGGCATTTGCCGCACCGTTAATTACAAGGGGAACCGGATGGACATGGGTGGCCACCGTTTCTTCTCCAAGTCGGATCGCGTAATGGAGTGGTGGCTGCGCATGCTTCCCTTGCAGGCTACGACCGATTCTGCGGCCATCCGATACCACGGCAACGAGCGCACGATTCCCGCCAGCGCTGGCCCGGACCCGGCCACCGAGGATCGCGTAATGCTGCTGCGGCGCCGCAAATCCCGCTGCTACTATCTGCGCCGCTTCTTCGACTATCCGATTACGCTGAGCGTGGACACATTGATGAAACTCGGTACGTGGCGTGCCTGCAGGATCGGCGCAAGCTATCTCCGCAGCGTCCTATTTCCGCTCAAGCAGGAGACGACGCTGGAGCAGTTCTTCATTAACCGGTTCGGCGCGGAGCTATACAAGACCTTCTTCAAGTCTTACACCGAGAAAGTGTGGGGTGTGCCCTGCGCCCAGATCAGCGCGGAGTGGGGCGCCCAACGCATGAAGGGCCTGTCAATCCGGGCGGCATTGGAGCACGCGTTGAAAAAGGCCTTCCGCATCGGCGACGGCAGCTTGGCGCAAAAGGAGACCGAGACTTCGCTGATTGAGCGGTTTCTATATCCGAAGTTCGGCCCCGGACAGATGTGGGAAGAAGTGGCTCGCCGCGTCCTGGAAATGGGCGGCCAGGTTGTTACGGGATATAGTTGCGACCGGCTGACCACCGAAGGCTGGCGGATCAAGTCGGTCGAAGCCACCAGCGTGGCGACGGGGCTGAAGGTGGCATTCGAGGGCGATTACTTCTTCTCGACCGCGCCGATCCAGGAACTGATGCGTTCTTTAGACGTGCCGCCGCCGCCCAATGTGCTGGAAGTGTCCGATGGCCTGATTTATCGTGACTTCGCCACCGTCGGCCTGCTAGTACGCTCGCTCAAGATTCACGATGCCACTGAGCAAGGTAAGAAGCTAATCAGCGATAACTGGATTTACATTCAGGAACCTGGTGTGCGTCTCGGCCGGCTCCAGATCTTCAACAACTGGAGCCCCTTCCTGGTGGCCGATGCCTCTCAAGTCTGGCTTGGGCTGGAATACTTTTGCAACACATCCGACGAGATCTGGAAGCTGCCCGACGAGCAGATGGCCGCGCTGGCGAAGGAAGAACTCTCGAGGATCGGCATTATCGACACAGCCGAGGTGCTCGATTGGACGGTTCTGCGCATGGAGAAAGCTTATCCCGCCTATTTCGGCACCTACTATCGTTTTGCCGAGATCCGGGAACACATCGACCGGTACGAGAACCTGTTTCTGATCGGCCGCAACGGCATGCACCGCTATAATAACCAGGACCACTCGATGCTCACCGCGATGATCGCCGTGGACAACATCATCGCAGGCGACACAAGTAAGAACAAGCTATGGGAAGTGAATACCGAGATGGACTACCACGAGTGATCTGAGGTTCGCGCTGTTTTGCGTTCCGGGTTCATCCCGTGGTGCTCCGCAACTTGTTAGAATCCGAGTTACTCAGTAGTTGGAGGATAGATGAGAAACATACTCCTTACACTGTTACTTTCAGTTCTTGCGCGGCCAGTGCTTGCTCAAGGCGCTCCGCCGCACGTCACACCTGACCAACCCTACACGGTGGAGTATTACTACAAGACGCAATGGGGGCATCAGCAGGAATTTCTGCAGCTCTTCCTGAAGAATCACTACCCACTGCTCCGGAAAATCGTCGAGAGTGGCCGCATGATCTCGGTGAAAATTGAGACGCCTGCCAACCACATGACCGAGGATGCGCGCTGGGATTACCGCGTTACGATTCGGTTCAAGAACTCGACGGTGGCGACCACCGCCAATCCCGACGAAGAGCTCCTGATCAAGCAACTCTGGCCTGACCAGGAGACTTACCAACGCGAAGAGAGACGGCGGTTCGAGATTTTGCTGGCACACTGGGATCTTCCGGTGACCGATATCACACCATCGAAGCAGTAGCTCGACGGATCGCTCCAGCCACCGGGATTTCTGCGCGGCAGCTACTGGCCTACTCCCGCAGCTCCACGATGGTGGCTCCGGCGCCGCCTTCCTGCTGTGGCGCCGGGTAGAACCTCGCCACGTGTGGATGGCTGCTGAGCAGCTCCTGAATGGTCTTGCGCAGCACTCCCATGCCGTGGCCGTGAACGATGCGCACTCGGGAAGCGGTGGCCATCACGGCGCGGTCCAGGAATTCGTCCACCGCATCGCGCGCTTCCTCGGCGTGGCGTCCGATGACGTTGATTTCCTGGTATGCCGGCGCCAACTGCGGAGCCGGCTTGTACGTCACCCCTTGCGGCAGTTTGCCCGCCGTGCCACCCGTTTCCGGGAGCACTTCGATCACGTCGTCCCGCGGAACCTGCAAGCGCAGAAATCCGGCCTCCACTTCGATGCGATCGTTCGCCAGAAAACGCGTCACGC
Source organism: Bryobacteraceae bacterium (assembly GCA_049587755.1). GTDB lineage: Bacteria > Acidobacteriota > Terriglobia > Bryobacterales > Bryobacteraceae > Bog-375. Next base: position 63,645 of record JBAVEN010000020.1, read on the forward strand.
GAGCCGGCTCCCGCACATCCTTCAGCCGCACGCGCGCGCCCTCGGCGATCCGCAACGGCTGGATGCGGTCCTGCCGCGAGTCATCCTCGGTGGCGAGAACGGTGGTTTCAAAATCGTCGCGCAACTCGCGCTTGGCTTTGGCTACCCGCCGCTGCGCGTCCTGCTCGGCCTTGCGGCGCTCACCCGCTTGCGCGATCTTCTCGATTGTCTCCCGCGCGTGCTCTTCGAAACGGGCCAGCGCTTCCTCGGTGCGGCGCTCCAGCTCTTTCAGCTTGACGGATTCACGCCGTTCCCACTCGCGGGCGATCTCTTTTTCATTGCGTTCCTGGGCGGCCAGTTTCTCGCGCAGGCTTTGTTCCAGAGCCTGAGTTTCGTGCACCCGGCGATCCAACTCGCTCAGGAATCGCGTCACATCGCGCTCGCGGTCGCTCAGCGCCAGCCGGGCGCGACGCATGATGTCTTCCGGCAGCCCCAGGCGGGTGGCGATTTCCAGACCCGCCGACTTGCCGGGCAGCCCCAGTTGCAGGTGGAACGTCGGCTCGAAGGTATTCTCGTCGAAGCCCATGGACCCATTGACGACGCCTTCCGTGGACGCGCCGTAGATCTTGAGCGCCATCAGATGGGTGGAAACCAACGTGAACGCGCCGGCGGTGCGGAAATGGTCCACCACCGCCACGCCCAGAGCGCCGCCCTCCTCCGGATCGGTCGCTGCGCCCAGTTCGTCGAGCAGCACCAGCGTGCCAGGCGTCACGTCGAGCGCCATTGCGCGGATGTTCGACACGTGCGCCGAAAACGTGCTGAGGTTTTCCTGGATCGATTGGTAGTCGCCAATATCGGCCAGCACCTGCTCGAAGACCGGGAATTCGGCTTCGGCGGCAGGCACCGGCATCGCGGCTTGCGCCATCAGGCTGAGCAGTCCTACGGTTTTGAGCGTCACCGTTTTGCCGCCCGTGTTGGGACCGCTGATGAGCAGCGTGCGGCGCTCGCGCGCCAGTTCCAGGCTGATCGGCACGGGCTTGCGCTGGTGCCGCCGAAGCACGTCTTCGAGCAGCGGATGGCGCGCCTCGCGCAACAGCAGCCGCTCGCCAAAGCGTGGAATGGCGCAATCGAACTCGATGGCGAACCGCGCCTTGGCGAAGACCAGATCGAGCTGCGCCATTAAGACCAGCGTCTGCCGGATGGAATCCGCGTGGCCGCGCAGCCGGTCCGTCATCTCCAGCAGGATGCGGTGCACTTCGCGGGCTTCCTCTTCGGCAAGCCGCACCAGTTCGTTGTTCAGATCGATGGTTTCCAGCGGCTCGACGAACAACGTGTGGCCGCTCGAGCTGGCGCCGTGAATTACCCCATCCAGTTTGCGCCGCTGCCCGGCGATCACCGGCACTACGAAACGCTCATTGCGGATGGTGACGAATTCCTCCTGCAGGATGCCTTCTTCGCGGTGCGCCTTGAGAAAACGCTCCAGCGATTCCTGGATCGCTTTCTTCTGCCGCTCCATATCGCGGCGCAGGCGCGCCAGCGCGACACTGGCGTGATCGGCCACCGTGCCATCGGGCAAGATCTTGCCTTCCAGGTCCTGCAGGAGAGCGCGAAAATCGCCGATCGATTGCCCCCGCAGCCCCAAGCGCGGAAAGCGTCCGGCTGCTGCTGTGAGCACGGACTTGGCGTCCGCCGCGCGATCCAGCAGCGAAAACAGGTCGAAGATCTCTTTGGGTTCAAGCCCGGCGCCCTCGATATGTAGTTTCTGCGCCGCCGGCTCCACGTCCGCCAGACCGCCGAAGTCGATGCGGATGGCCGCGCCGCGGGTGGCCTGCTGCGGGCGCGCCGCGGAGCGCACGTATTCGATAGCTTCTCCGGCTTCGGACAGGTCCTCGATCAGCCGCTCGCGGCCGGTGTGCGGCGCAGCCTTCTCCAGTTCGCGGCGTCCCATCGGGCTCGCCACGTAACGGCCCACGAGTTGGCGCAGGAGTTCGAATTCAAGCACTTCGGCGCTGGTTTTCAATAGTGGAATCCTTGCCTTGTCGGATTATGCCCTGCCTGGGCGGGCATGCCCGGCCCCTGCCTCTTTGAATGCTCTTTCAATCACTCCCAGTGTGCCTTCCGTGATTTCCAGCTCCTTCAGGTCGCGCTGGCGTACCCATTCCACACGGCAGGCATCGTCGCCCGCGCGCAGCTCGCCGCCCGTCACGCGGCAAATGTAATCGATCAATACGTAATGATATTCCGTAGCGCCGCGCGAATCGCGCATGATGCGCTCGAAGATCTCGAACACCTTCACCGGCTTCACTTCCAGGCCGGTCTCCTCGCGCACTTCGCGGCGCACGGCGGCATCGAGCGACTCTCCGGTTTCCACCGCACCGCCGGGCAGCGACCAAGCACCCTTCAGCGGTTGCTTGCCTCGCTGCGCCATCAGAATACGGCCGCGGCGGAAGATCAGCGCGCCGACGCCGATCAGCGGCCGCTTGGGATAGCGGCGGTCGTCGGTCTTCCTCCAGCTAGCGCCGCTCATCGAAACCCGCTCCCTTCGCCCGCATCCGCACTCGATACACTTTGTGCCGTGCGGTGATGAAGAGCGATTGGCCGTCGGCTTCACCGAAGACGCAGTTAGAAGGCGCGTCGCTCACCGGGATCGTATCGAGCAACCGTCCGTCGTTGTTGTACACCGCAATCCCGCGCGCGGCCACGTATAGATTGCCCTTCTCATCCACCCGAATGCCGTCGGGCACGGCGCCGGTGTTCTCGACCAGCGTGCGCTGTTTTGCGGGTTGGCCGTTATGATCCAGGTCAAACGCCAGGATGCTGCGGTTGTCCGAATCCGAAACGTACAGCACCCGGCCATTGGGCGAAAGCGCGATACCGTTTGGCCTGCCGTCAAGTTTGGCGACGATTTCGAGCGGCCCCTTAGGTGGGATGTGGTACACGCCGTAGAAATCCAGCTCGCGATGATCGGCCTGGCTGCCAAAAGCGGGGTCGGTGAAGTAGGCATGGCCGTTGCGGCCCACCACGATGTCGTTCGGCGCGTTCAGGCGCTTGCCTTCCCAGCGGTCGGCGAGCACTTCGATGGCGCCCTTCTTGTCCGTGCGGGTCACCCGCCGGGCCCTGGTTTCGCAGGTGTACAGGCGGCCCTGGCTGTCGAACGCGTTGCCGGCCGGCCCCTGCACGTTTTCCCGAAAGACCGCGGGAGGCTGCCCCGGAACCCACTGGAGCAATTGGTCCGATGGCGTATCGCTGAAAACCAGGAAGCCGTCCTTGGACCAGGCCGGGCCGTCGGTGTAGGTGTAACCCTCCGCCAGCACTTCTACCGGAAAGCGGCCCGAATCCTGCGCCAGCAGGAGTTGCGCGAAAACCGAGGCCAGCGCGCTCCAATGCGCGAGGCGTTTCATTTGCCGCCTTCGGCGAGGCTCATTTGGGGACTTTGGCGACGGTGATGTTGTTGATTACCTGCTTGACACCGTTCACTTTTTTCGCCAGTTTGCCGGCCCGATCTTTCTGCCGCTCTGACTCGGCCGGACCGCTGAGGGTCACCACGCCCTCGTGCACATCTACCTTGAAAGCTCCTCCCTTGGCAACCGGATCGCCGGTGAGTTTGATGCTCACCTGGTCCCATATCTTATCGTCGCTCACCGCCTTGTCGGCAGCAAAGCAGGCGGCGGCCAACAGAATCAGAGCCATTGAAATAGCGAGTAGTTTAAGCATCATCGTCTCCGGCCATTGTACGCCAGTCGAGTGCATTCAAGAATGCAGCCTTCTCGCGCCATCCCGGCTGCACGCGCACGTGCAAGTCGAGGTAGATCTTCACACCGAACAGCCGCTCCATCTCCTGCCGCGCCCGCGTGCCGATTCTCTTCAGCATGGCGCCCTTGGTTCCAATGACAATGGCCTTTTGCCCGTCCCTCTCCACGCGGATGGTGGCGTAGATGCGCGTGAGCCGCCCGGCTTCTTCCCACCGGTCCACGAGGACCGCAATGGAATGTGGCACCTCCTGGCGCGTGGCATCGAGAATCTTTTCGCGAATCAGCTCAGCGGCCAGAAACCGCTCCGGCTGATCGGTGATGTGGTCCTCGGGGAAATAGGCCGGACCTTCCGGCAGGTGTTGCAGAATCACTTTCTTCAACTCGTCGAGGCCCTGGCCCCTGGCGGCTGAAACCGGCATGTAATCGGCGAATTCGAAGGCGGCGCGATACTCGTCGATCAGCGGCAGCAGGAGCGACTTGTCCCTAACCAGGTCGATCTTGTTGAGCACCAGCACCACCGGCGCGCGGCTCTTACGGGCCAGATCCAGCGCCTGGCGGTCGTCTCTAAAATTGGGGCGCGCCGCATCGGCCAGCAGCAACAGCAGGTCGCGTTCCTCCACCGCTGCCCGCACCTCGTCCATGAGGCGCTTGTTGAGGGGTGTATCGGCGCGGTGAATGCCCGGCGTGTCCAGAAACACAATTTGCGCCCCTGGCATGGTGAGCACGCCCTGAATCGACGTGCGCGTGGTTTGCGGCTTGTCGGCGACAATCGCCAACTTCTGCCCCACCAGGGCGTTGAGCAGCGTCGATTTGCCGACGTTGGGCCGCCCGATCAGGGAAACGAATCCGGACCGGAACGGGTCACTCATGCGTCACCGCCTGCGATTTGCTGATGCGAACCTGCTCCACGCGCCACTCGTCGGAGGCCAGCACTTCCACGCGAATGCCGTCGCGGTCCACCAGCTCGCCGGCCTTCGGCACCCGCCCCAGCCACTCGCTCACCAGGCCGCCCACGGTGGTCGATTCGACGTCCTCCTCGCGGTGGAACGATTCGAACAAGTCGGCCACGCGGTCCAGATCGAAATTGCCGGCCACGATGAAACCGCCGTGCCCGTCCTCCAGCACGTCCGTGCTCGGCTCGTGCTCGTCGCGGATCTCGCCGATGATCACTTCGAGCAGATCCTCCATGGTCGCCAGGCCCGCGGTGTTGCCGTATTCGTCGACCACGATCACCATGTGCGTGTTCTCCTGCTGCATGTGGCGCATCAGGTCGCTCACTGGCTTGGTCTCGGGCACGAAGGGAATGGGGCGCACCAGTTCCCGCACCAGGCGCTTGGTGCGCTCTTCCTCTTCCAGCTCGAACATATCGCGCACGTGAACGAAGCCGGTGATCTGGTCGATGTTCTTCTCGAAAACGGGGATCCGCGAGTACTGTTCGTGGATCACCAGTTGACGGAGCTCTTCGAGGGTGCCATCGGCCGGGATGGCGATGATCCTGGGCCGCGGCGTCATCACTTCGCGCACCACCTTGTCGCCGAACTCGACCACGGACTGAATCAGCTTGCGGTCCTGCTCCTCGATCAGTCCTTCCTCCTGGCCGGCGGAAATCAGCGCCTCGATATTCTCTGCGGGGGTGGGCTGCTCCTCGTCGGTCTGAGAATCGTCCGCCAGGTCAATCAGCGATTGGAAAAAGCTCAGCAGCGCCACGCACGGCCGCGCCACCCAGGCAAGGCCGCGCAGCAGCGAGACGAGCGGCAGCAGCCAGCGGCCGGAAGTGCGGCGGTAGAGCAGTTGCGGCAGCGCGTAGGCGACGGCTATCATCACCAGCCACACGGCCAGCACCGCCTGCCAGAAGACGGCCGCATTCCACGGCTCGCCATCGGCGAACCACGCGAAATAGAAGATGCCCAGCAGCACCAGTAGAGTGTGTTTGATGACCGAAAAGGCGCCCGCGCCATCTTCGGTCTTCAGGCCGAGCTTGTCCTCCAGCGTGTCTTTGAAGAATTTGAGCGCAGGCAGGTCGCGCGTGCGCAGCCGCATGCTCTCGAGATAGAGAAGCTGCACGAACGTCACCAGCCCCAGCACGGGGGTGGCAACCAGCGCCGCCAGAATCACCGCCAGAATCACGGCCGCACCCGCTCGATCAGGCCGGCAGGCAGACCGAGGCGCGCGCGCCAGCGTTTCTCTGCGCGCGCCATCCGCCCGCCGTCGCTCGAGTGATCCCCGCCCAGAAGGTGCAGCAGCCCGTGCAGCATCAGGATGCGGATCTCCCGCTCCGTCGAATGTCCGAACCGCCGGGCTTGCGAGCGGGCGCGAGCCAGCGAAATGGCGATGTCGCCGGCGCCGCGCGAATCGGCGCCGGCGTTGGCCGCGCTATGATCGGCCGGAAACGACAGCACGTCGGTGGTCGAGTCCTTGCCGCGAAACCTAAGGTTCAGCCGCCGCATGTGGGCATCTCCGATGATGAGGCAGTCGAACGCGCGGCCACGCGCGACCTGGGCCTGCAGCTTGCGCGCGAATCGGAGCAAGCTGCCCAGGCGTACCTCGGTCTGCCGACTTGAGAAACTAACCGTACTGCCTTCGGAAGCGGACATGGGGGCGCTCAGGCGCGTGGCGCGGTCTCGTTTGGAGCGAGCGCGCCTTCCGGAGCAGGCGTGGCCTCCGCGGCAGGTTCGGAGAGCTTCAAAGTGAGCTGCCGGCCGGCGCCGATGGTCTCGTTGTAGCGTTCGTAGGCCCTGACGATGCGCTGCACCAGCGCGTGCCTGACCACGTCGCGCTCGTCGAACGGCACGAAGCTGATGCCTTCGACTCCCCTAAGCACTTCCATGGCGTCGATCAACCCGCTGCGGCGGCCGTTCGGCAAATCGATTTGGGTGATGTCGCCGTTCACCACCATCTTGGAATTGAATCCCTGACGCGTCAGCACCATCTTCATCTGTTCCGAAGTGCTGTTCTGCGCCTCGTCCAGAATGATGAAGCTGTCATTCAGCGTGCGGCCGCGCATGAACGCAATGGGCGCGACTTCAATCACGTTGCGCTCCAGCAGCTTTTCGACGCGCTCACTGTCGAGCATGTCGTAGAGCGCGTCGTAGAGGGGACGCAAATAGGGGTCCACCTTTTCCTGCAGCGTGCCCGGCAGGAATCCCAGGCGCTCGCCGGCTTCCACCGCCGGCCGCGTGAGGATGATGCGCGCCACGGATTTGTTCATCAGCGCCGAAATGCCCATCGCCACCGCGAGGTAGGTCTTCCCGGTGCCGGCTGGACCGATCCCGAACACCAGGTCGTTGCGCTCGATGGCTTCCAGGTATCGCCGCTGGTTCACCGATTTCGGCGCCAGCATCTTCTTGCCGAAACTGCGCTGCTTGCCGCTGCGGACCAAAGCCCGCAGGGACACCTCGGAGTCGATCGTCACCACTCGCAGGTAGCTGTTCAGGTCGCCGTTATTGAAAATATGGCCTTCTCGCACCAGCGCGTTGTAATCCTCCAGGATGTTCTCCGCGCGGCTGACGTTCTCCGCCGCGCCTTCGATTTCGATGTTGTTGTCGACCAACTGGGTGTGGACGCTCAACCCGGCTTCGATCAACCGGATGTTCTCATCGCGGGTGCCGAACAGATCCTCGACGCCTTTTTGAATGCACACGCTAGCTTTCATGCGGTGGGTGACTGGTACCTCCATGGGAAAAACAAGGACAAGAAGAGAGATTCCGATGGAAACTGCTCGGACTTTCGACGGCCCAATTCTGCGGGCGGCACGAAAACCATCTATTTCAATTATACCCAAAGGTCAAGTGTCGCGTTGCTCGCGGGTTTCGTGCGCTTCGATTGGTCTCACCCCTTAGATCTAATAGCTGAGCGTGCCGCTGCGCGGTTCCTCTTCCGGGTTGGGCAGGTAGAGCGTTTTGCAGTGCTCGCAGCGGTAGATTTCCGCGTCGGCGCCGAACTTCCGCTTGACTTCGTCCCCAAAGAAATACCAGCGCTTGAGGTGCCCGGCGCAAAGCTTGCCTTTGGCGTCCTTCTCGCCGCAGGCGCGCATACGGGGAAGGCGGAGCTTCACCTTGGTCCCGTCGCTGAGCGTGTCCACCAGTTCGGCTACCGGTGCCGGCTTGTCGGAAGGGGTGTATTTCGGATTTGCCATGGGAGAACGACCAATATAGCATTCGGAAACCCTCCCACTCTCTTCATAACCCGCTCTTATACCGATATAAAAAGTGTTGAAGGTCTCTTTCACTGGATTTATAATGATTGTGAGCTTGTAGACACCTCCTCTAGGTGGTGCATAGTATGAACCAGCTATCTGATTATAAACAAAGGATTACCACAGCGGAACATGCGGTCGAATTGGTCCACTCTGGCGACCGGATCTGGGTGCAGCAAGGGTGTGGCGTCCCGGTCACGCTGCTCGACGCACTGGTGGAACGCGCCGATGAGCTGCGGGATGTCGAGATGTGCCATATGTTGACTCTGAGTACCCTGGCTTACACCCGGCTGGAATTCGCCGGCCACTTCCGGCACAACGGCCTGTTCCTGGGCGGCAATGTAAGGGAAGCGGTGGCGGAGGGCCGCGGCGACTACACGCCGATCTGTCTGAGCGAGATTGAAGGCCTTTTCGAACACCAGTTGCCGATCGACGTCGCATTTGTGCAAGTGTGCCCGCCCGATGAGCACGGTTTCGTCAGCCTGTGTGTGGGCGCGGACTGCACCTTGACGGCGGCGCGGCGGGCACGCATTGTGGTGGCGGAGATGAACGAGCGCGCGCCGCGCACACTGGGAGACGCGTTCCTGCATCTCAGCCAGATTACGGCCCTGGTCCCCACCTCCCGGCCGCTGGTGGAACTCCATCCGGAACCGCCGACGGAGGCGCACGCGCGCATCGCGGAGCACGTGGCGGCGCTGGTGCCCGATGGCGCCACGCTGCAGATGGGAATCGGCGGCATTCCCAATGCGGTGGTGGCCCGTCTCACTGGCCACAAGGATCTGGGCGTTCACAGCGAGATGTGCCCTGACTGTGTTGTGCCGCTGATCGAAGCGGGCGTTATCAACGGCGCGCGCAAAACGCTTCATCCGGGCAAGGTGGTGGCGGGATTCATTTTTGGATCGCAGGTGCTGTTTGACTTCGTGGACAACAATCCCATGTTCGAGTTTCATCCCACCAGCTACGTCAATGATCCATTCGTGATTGCGCAGAACGACAATATGGTTTCGATTAACTCCGCGATTCAGGTGGATCTGACGGGCCAGGTTTGCGCCGATTCGATCGGCACGCGGCCTTACAGCGGATTCGGCGGGCAGCTTGACTTCGTGCGCGGTGCCGCCCGTTCCAAGGGCGGCAAGCCGATCATTGCGCTGCCGGCCACTGCCTGCAAGGGAACCGTCTCGCGCATCGTGCCGGTGCTCGACTCCGGCGCCGGCGTCGTGACCTCGCGTGCCGACGTTCATTATGTTGTCACTGAATTCGGGGCGGTCAATCTGCACGGAAAAACGCTGCGGCAGCGAGCCGAAGCCCTGATCGGCATTGCCGATCCCCGCTTCCGCGACCAGCTTTACGATTTCGCGGTGCGTTCGAACTATCTGGACGCGCGGGCCGCGATGGTGGCGTAAGACAACGCGCCCGCAAGCGCCTGTTGCCAGGTTAAGACCTGCCCCACCTTGGCTACCGTCCCCCGTAAGCCACGCGCCACACCGTGTTCGATCCGTCGTCGGTGACGATCAGCGATCCGTCTTTGGCCAGCGCCACTCCCACCGGCCGGCCCCACACGTCGCCGGACGGTGTCACGAAACCCGTTAGAAGATCTTCGTACTCTCCGGTAGCGTGGCCCTTCTCGAGCGGTACCCGGATCACTTCGTAACCGGTCCGCACCGCCTTGTTCCACGACCCGTGCTCCGCCGCGAAAATGTCGCCACGATATTCGGCGGGGAACTGAGTCCCTTCGTAGAACGTCATCTCGAGCGACGCGTTGTGCGGCTGCAACAGCACATCCGGCGTCAGCACCTTGGACTTCAGCTCCGGATGCTTCCCCTGTTGACGCGGATCCCAATGGCCGCCCATATAGAACCAGGGCCACCCATAAAATCCGCCGGGTACGATATGAGTGATATAGTCCGGCACCAGGTTGTCGCCCAGACTGTCACGCTCGTTCACCGAGGCCCACAATTCGCCGGTCTCAGGTTGGATCGCAATCCCCACCGCATTGCGGATTCCCCAGGCGTAGACTTCGAGCCTGGACCCATCGGGCTTCGCCACCAGAATGTCCGCGCGGTGAAATTCCGCTGGGTTATTGTCCGTATCGTCATCGTTGGAGTGCGATCCGACCGAGATGAACAGCTTGGCGCCGTCCCGGGAAAAAGCCAAATCGCGCGTCCAGTGGCCGCCTCCCCGAAGGCGCCCGCCACCGGGGATTGCCACCAACATCTCCGGCTTGCCGCTGGCCTTCATGTCGCCGTTGTGATACGGAAAACGCACCACGGAGTTGGTGTTGCCCACATATAAATACGCGGGATTCGGTCCCGGCGGATAAAAGGCAAGCCCGAACGGCTGCGTCAATCCGGTGGCGTAGACCTCCATTTTCTCCGCGTGTCCATAAGCGTCGATGCCGCGCAGCACGCGGATCCGGCCGGGCTCGCTCTCCACCACAAACAGATCGCCGTTCGGCGCCGTGCGCACCAGCCGCGGATTCGTCAGGCCCGTGGCATACTCGGTCACAGTGAAGCCCGGCAGCGCCTGCGGCCAGGCGTTGGCAGGACGCGGCACCAGGTGTGCGCCATTGTCCACCGCCCGGGTAGCGTACGCTTGCGGCAGATCCGCAATCGTGATCTTCCGCACGGTGCCTGGCTGTTCGTGGCGATAGTCCGTGAACGCCGCCCGCCCTTCATCGACTTTAGTGTCCGCAGGCAAGGCCGCGTACACGAAGCCGGCGTACAGAACCGCTGCGCACAACGCCGGCACAAGAATCAGTGAGCGTTGAGACATCTGGTGAAGTCCGTCTAAATGGCCAACACTCAGATGATGTCTTGCCTGCGTTCGGCGATTCACCGATACCGCACGCCCGGCGTGACGGCCGCGGCGCGAGCTACATGGCCGGCGTCACCCGTACGCCGTCCTTCAGCGTCACGTCGGTGGGCAGGGCCACCGCATCGCCCTCTTCCAGGCCCGCGGTCACTTGGATCCGCGTCACTGTGGAGTTGCCTGTCTTTACCGGCCGGCGCTCTACGTGGTCGCCCTCCAGCCGGAATACCCAATCGCCCGAGGCATCGTGGTGCAGCGCCTCCTTGGGAATAACGAGCGCTCCCTCGGCGACGGCGGTGCGGATCTCGGCATCCACGTTGGTGCCGGGTATCAACTCGCGTCCCGGGTTGTCGATCACCGTGACCACTTCGCCCACCTGGCGCGAGCCGAGCGGCTGAACCGAGGCCGGCATTTTCTCCACCGTGCCGTGCCACTGTTTTCCGGGCAGCGCTTCCCAGGTGATGGTGACCGGCTGGCCGGGCGCCACGCGGCCCAGCAACGGCTCATCGACATACACCCAGACCCGCACCCGGTCGAGGCGCCCGACGTTAGCCAGCAGATCGCCCGCCGCCAAATAGGTGCCCGGCCGCACCACCAACCCGTACACTTCGCCTGCCAGCGGCGCGCGCAGCACTTCCGCGGCATCGCGTGCGCGAACCGCCTTCAGCGCTGCTTGCGCATCCGCTAGTCGAGCCCGCGCCGCATCCACCTCGGTTGCGCCCACCAGCGCCTTCCGCCGTTTCTCCAGGCCCTGGATTTCGATCTGCGATTGCTGCACCTTGTCGGCTGCCTCTTCCACCTGGTGGGCCGTGGCGGCCTCCTTTTTCTGTAGACGCTGCAGAGCTTCGTAATCCTTCTCTTCCGTCGCGAGCTCGAAGTGCGTCTGCGCGAGTTTGTTGTCGATCTCCGCGAGTTCCGCCGGCCTGCCGCCCTGCTCCAGCGACGCTAGGTGAGCACGCGCCTCATCCACCAGCGCTTGAGCGGCTTCGAGATCCGCGGCGCGTGTGGGGTCGCTGATTTCGGCCAGCTCTTCCCCTTGCGCCACCCGCTCGCCATTATGCACCGCTATGGAGGCCAGCAAGCCGGCAGTCTGGGCGCGCACCGGCCGCCATTCGTACGGCTCCACCTTTCCATTGGTGGGTAGCGTGCTTACCAGTGTTTCCCGCTGGACGCGCACGAAGCCGACTGCCGGCGGCCGGCTCTTGCGCAAGATTCCCCACACGATTATGGCGGCCGCCACCGCCAGCAACAGCACGGCGAGCTTCTTCAATCTGGTCTCCCCACCTATCTTAACCACTGTTTCGAAACACGGGAAACAAGCCCCGCAAGCCCCTTCAGGCGATACGACTGGAAATATGGCGGGCGCGGTCCCGCTAATCTCGCCCTGACTGGCACGGTGCTGCAGGGTGTTCGGATTCCCGGAACCTCTGGAGCCAGCGCCATGGTCTTTCGGCAGATGCGTTTGGTCCACCATTGGGAGTATTCTCTCTGTGGATGAATCGACCTTAAAATATGAATCACGCACAGCGTTGCGCGAGGTGCAGATGCCCACCGTTCATAGAATATTGAAGACGTTTCTGTTGGCGATCGCGATCGTGGCCTTAGTGATGACGGTATGGCCGCCGGCCCGGCTCGCCGCAGTCTGGGCGGTGGGCCGCTGCCAGGGCTGCTCTTTTCAGGATTCCGTCAACAGCCATGCCCTGATGGTGAACACGAAGCGTGCCGGTGAGGAGATTGGCGCCGCCAGTAAAGTCATCCAGACCGACCCGGACGGCTTCGAGCTTGTGGAGACGCCCATGGGGCGGTATTGGACCGTGCCCCATGACCGGTTCCTGAAGTTCACGCTCGGCGAGGAGAAGCTGGAAATCTACGATCGCGATGCGGTCTCCGTGAAGTCGGGAGACGTAGTGCTGGATTGCGGCGCCAATGTGGGCGTCTTCACGCGGACGGCGCTGGATCGCGGCGCAAAGCTGGTGGTTGCGATTGAGCCTGCGCCGAACACGGTGATATGCTTGCGGCGCAACTACGAAAAGGAAATCGCTGCGGGGCGTGTGATCGTGGTGCCGAAGGGCGTCTGGAGCCATCCGGACGTGCTGGAATTGGCGCAAGGCGACGCCGGCAACACCACCGGCGACAGTTTCGTGTTCGGCCGGAACCGGCAGAACAAGATCAAAGTGCCGCTGACGACCATCGATATTCTGGCGAGTGAATTAGCGCTGCCGCGGGTAGACTTCATCAAGATGGATATCGAGGGTTCGGAAAAGGATGCGCTGCGGGGCGCGGCGCAGACCATTCTCAAGTATCATCCGAGAATGGCGATCTCCTCGGAGCACCTTCCCGATGATGCGACGGCGATTCCGCAGACCGTAAACGCGATCTGGAGCGGCTACAGCCTGCGCTTTTCGAGTTGCCACGATCATTTGCTGACCATTCAGCCGCAGGTCCTGCTGTTCCAACCGAAGTCATAGACCGCTGTCTACGAAACGCCTGGAATCGAGGCTCCAAGTTCCGCGAGCGATATTCCGCGGGCGATATGATTGGTCCATGACACGACGCGATCTCGGTAAAATCGCCCTGGCTGGCGCCGCCCTGCTGGACAAGCTCCCCGCCCAGGACAAACCGTCCCAGTACACCGGCGCCCTCGACGGTCTTGAAGACAAAGTGGACGCGGCCGGCTTCGACCCCGTGCTCTACACCAAGGAACTGCATGACGCTGCCCCGCTCCAAATGACCTTCCGCGCCACCACGCTCGCCGAGGCCGAAGCCTGGCAGCACGCGTTGCGCGCTAAGGTGGCCGAGTTGGTGGGCGGCTTCCCCGGCGAGCGCACACCGCTCCATGCCCAGACGCTCGAGGCCCGCGAGTATCCCGCCTACCGGCGCGAGAAGTTCGTTTTTGAGAGCCGGCCCGGCGTCTGGGTCCTCGGCTACCTGCTGACGCCGAAGGCGCGCAGGCCTTTCGCGGCGGTGATCGCGCTTCCCGGCCACGGCCGCGGGGTGGACGACATTGTCGGCATCGACGAACATGGCCGCGACCGCACGGTGAGAGGCCCTTACGAATACGATTTCGCCATCCAGGTCGTCGAACACGGCATGGCTGCGGTTGCCGTCGAACCGATGGCCTTCGGCTGCCGCCGCGACGCCATCACCAAGGCCAAAGGCCTGACAGCCACCGCCTGTCAGCCCGTCGCCGGCTCGGCTCTGCTGCTGGGCCAGACCATGATCGGCTGGCGCGTTTACGATACGATGCGCACCATCGACTGGATCGCCACCCGCCCGGAACTGGACGCCGCGCGCGTAGGCTGCCTGGGTTGCTCAGGCGGCGGCACCTGCACGCTGTTCACCGCCGCGCTCGATACCCGGGTTCGCGCGGCCCTGGTGAGCTCATACCTCAACACGTTCCGCGCCAGCATCATGAGCGTGTCGCATTGCATCGATAATTACGTGCCGGGCATTCTCAATTGGGCAGAGATGTACGACGTGGCCGGCCTGGTGGCGCCGCGCGCGCTGTTCGCCGAAGGCGGGCTGCGCGACACCATCTTCCCCGTCGCCGCCACGCGCGCGAGCTTCGACCGCGTGAAAAAAGTCTACCAGGCGTTCGGCGCCGCCGACCGCGCTGGCCTGGAAATCTTCGATGGCCCGCACGGCTTCTCGGGCAAACTCGGCCTGCCGTTCCTGGCGAAGCACTTGGCCGCGTAGCCGGTATGCGGCGGTCTTCGCCGGCATCCTCACGAAGGTCGCCGAGCCGGAGCGCCCGCGCCCTGCATTGCCTGGCGTCCGTCGAACGAAGCCTACGCCTGCTTTTGGGCGAGGGGACCGATGATCGGCAGGACCACGGTTTTACCCTGGTAGGTTTGGATGAGCATATATACCCAGAGGCCAAAACAGGCCAGCCCAAACACAAGCCAGAGCAGCCCAAACAATAGATAGATGAACCCAAAACCCGGGACGTAGCCGAAAATGCCGATCACGATGTGGAGAACGATCCACAGAGCGATGACACCCACGTGCATGAAGATCGACTGAAAAGCGTGGAACCGAATCGTCCGGTTTTGGTTATACGGTGCCAACACCAGGAAAATAATCCCCGTGATGAGACCGAGGACATAGCAGAGCGTCCCCGCCACGTTATCCGCCATCGGCGCAGCACCCACCACAGGCGGCGGCGCGCCCGCTCCCGGCGGCGGCGCCGCGCTGGCGCCCACCGGCGCGCCACACTTGGGACAGAATGCTCCCTCAGCTTGAGCACCACAGCTTGCACAAAACGGCATAGAACCTCCTCCTTACGAACTCGCAGCAAATCTGCCCGAATCGGAGCAGCCTAACTTCTCAACCCGCCGTGCATGGCGTCCAGAAACTGCACGGCCCACCCGCCAAGCCACGTTACCACAGCCGCCGCGCCGTATGCCAGACCGGCGCGCACAATCCACCGCCGTGCCGCCAGCCGCGAGGCCGGCCGCCTGCTTCGGGCCACCGCGGCATACCCGAGCAAAGCCACGGCAAAGGCGAGCCCGCCCAAGACGAACACCGGCCCGGCCGGCATCACGTGCCAGGCCGCGCCTAGCTTCCCATAGAGCGTCAGCACCGTGCTGCGGGTGAGGCCGCAGGTGGGGCAAGGCAGTCCCGTGGCGCGGTGAAACGCGCAGGCGATCAGGATCGGTTTGCCTAAAAAGTAAACCCTCTGAGTGTCGGCGGCCAGCAGCATGCGCGCCAGCACGGCATCAAACAGAATGGTTGCGCCAACAACTGTCGCCAGAGGAGACTGCGAGCCAGCCGGATCCATCAGATCCCCTGCGGATTGTTGACCACGTAGCAGTTCACGGCCTTGTCGTGCAGCGTCTGGCCGCGTTCGTCCCACAAAGGCCAGAGCAGATCGAGCGCCGGCAGGAACGGCACAAATCCCATCACCGCGCGCACCACCAGACGGAGGAATGCCGTCCCCTGACTGAGCAGGTTGCCGGAAGCATCCACGGTCTTGACGTGCACCACCCCCTGCCCGATGGAGTAGCCGCGCTGCGCAATCAGGTACACGCCGTTGTACAGGCCAACCAGAAGGGTGGCGGCCGGGAAAAGGAGGAGGAACATGCAGCACATGCCGGCAAAGGCGCCGTGGCCAGCCAATCCGGCGATGCTGGCCAGCACCGTCGCGGCAAGAAAATAGAGAATTGCCATGCCGACTCCTACCAGGAGGCCGTCAATGAGGAAGCCGACCGCGCGGTTCCCCCAACTGGCATATCCCGCGGCGAAAACGGCCGGGTATGAACCGGCGGCAGCCGCAGCCGGCGGACCCTGCGGCACCGGCGCCGCGGCACGCGGCTGCGCCGCGCCACAAGTAGGACAGTAGGCCGTGCCATCGGCCATAGACGAGCCGCAATTTGAGCAGAACATATTTTTTACTTACTGAGGATTTACATTACCGCTTTTGCGGCCTTGAGGGAAGAAAAATCAGCGGTCGGGAGCGCCCAGTACGGCCAGTGGGACGACCGCGCCCAAGACGGCGCCGACGACGAGCGCCGCGTTGCCGGCGCCGAGGAAGGAAGCCAGCAGGCCAGCCAGTGAACCCAGCCCCGCGCCCACCACGGCGATCATGATTCGTTTCCCCATCGATAGTCGGGTTTCGCTGGGCGCCTTCGACGCCGGACCCATCTGGCCTACTTCCTGTCCGGCTGGCCGGTGATGAAGACGGTATCGCCCGGGTGGACCAGTTTGTAGCGGTCGCGGATCTCGAGCTCCTGCTCTGACGGGTCGTTCTGAAGGCGGCGGATATGGTCGCGCTTGCGTTCGATCTCGCGCGCCAACTGCGCGTTGCGTTCTTCGAGGCGCTGGATTTGCTTTTGCCGGGCCAGCACGGCGGGTATACCCTTGGGCCCGCTGAGTGTCGCTACGGCGTAAGTTGCGGCCATCGCAAAGATCACAATATATGCAGTGCGGGCCAACGGCGCTTTCATCGAACTTTGCCCTGGAAGATAATGGTAACACCACGGTGAAATTCTTCAACGCACTTTTTTCATGACTGACAAGATCGTGGTATTCAGCACTTGCGCTTCCCAGGAAGAAGCGGAAAAGCTGGCCCGGCTGGCGGTGGAGCAGGGCCATGCGGCGTGCGCCAGCATTGTGCCCAACGTGCGCAGCTACTACCGTTGGCGGGGAACGGTGGAGACGGCCGGCGAGTGCCTGCTGATCATCAAATCGGCGCGCCGTCAGTTTGCGGCCCTCTGCGCCGCCCTGGAGCGGGCGCATGCCTATGAAGTGCCGGAAGTGCTGGCGATGCCGGTGGTGGCGGGCGCGGCGCGCTACCTTGCCTGGCTCGAGACAAGCCTCGGCGGCAAGAGGGAGGACGCTTCCCGGTGATGGCCGCTGGCCCGTCCGGCGGGCTTGACCAATGCCTCGCGCTGATCTTCGATATGGATGGCGTGGTGATCGATTCCAACCCGGCGCACCGGGAGGTCTGGGCGAAGTTCAATCGCCGTTACGGCCTGGAGACCACCGAGGCGATGCAGCAGCGGATGTACGGCAAGCGCAACGATGAGATTGTCCGCGATTTCTTCGGCGACCACCTTTCGAGCCAGGAAGTGGCGCGGCGCGGCGCCGCCAAAGAAAGGCTGTATCGCGAAACGATTGCGGGCCGGGTCGAGCAGATGCTGGTGCCAGGCCTGAGAGCATTCTTGCAGGAGCACAACGGCGCCGCGATGGCAGTGGCAACCAATGCGGAACCGGAAAACGTGGCGCTGGTGCTGGACCAGGGCGGCATACGCCAGTATTTTCGGGCGATTGTGGACGGCCATCAGGTGCGGAAGCCGAAACCGGACCCGGAGATCTACCGGCTGGCGGCTCGGCGGCTGGGGGCTGCCGAGGCGAACTGCATCGTCTTCGAGGACTCGACTTCCGGGGTCCAGGCTGCCCGGGCTGCGGGGATGAGGATAGTAGGACTGTTAACTACAGAAGATAACTTGTTGGATGTTAACATTTGTGCCGATAATTTTTTAAGCGGGAATTTGCGCACATGGCTCGCTGCCCAAAGATGCGTGTCCTGAAAGGCTTAGCACTGCTATTGCTCGCCTTGCCGGCATTCCGGAGCGGCTTAGCCCAAACTACGCTAACGCTGGGAGAGTTGAATGCCCGCAGCCCACAAGACTACCGCGCGGTCCATGCACGGCAGGACGTGTCGGTCCGGGGCACAGTGAATGCGCCGCCTTTCCATTTTCCCGAGTACACGGTGCTGACCATCCAGGAGGGCGCCTCGGGAGCGGCGCTGCACACACCGGTAACCTCCACCCTGCTGGACGCTTTCCTTCCGGGGGATGTGGTGGAAGCCAGCGGAAGCGTGATCACCCTCGGGGGCATGGTGATGGTGGATGTCGGCCGGGTGGCGAAGTTGGACCGCACAGCCGGATTCCAGGCGGCAACGGCAAGCCTTGCCGACCTCCGGCAGTTCGCAACCTTGGGCAGGCTGGTGCGGGCAGAGGGGCGGCTGATCGAAAGCGGCTCCACTACGGGTGGCCCCTACCTGCTGATCGGATCGGACCGCGACCACTACAAGATTCTCTTCCCTAGCAAGGAGGCGGGCCTCAGCCCGGCGCTGCCTCCGATGGCGCCGGGAGACGAAATCGAGGCTGTTGGCGTCGCTTTCCAATACGCAGCCGGCAGGCCTCCCTACAACCGGGGTTACGAACTGCTGGCGACTGGGCTGCCGGTGGTTGCCCCAGCCGTCTCCCGTTGGTGGTTATCGCCGCTGGTCGTGTTGGGGACCATGCTCCTGTTTGCGGGCGCGGCGTTGCTGATGGGCGCCCGCGAGCGGCGGTTGCGCCGCCAGCGGGAGCTGTTGCGTAAGACGTATCAACTGGGAGAGGAGATTTTTGGCGCCACATCCACCGAGCAGATTCTGAAACGGCTGGACGATTCCCTGCCGGCGGTGCTGGGAGTTACCAGGGTGCGTCTGTACCTGTACAACCGGAGTTCCAAGCAGCTCGACGCAATCAGCGCCGGGCCCGGTGAGCCGGCGGCGATTTCGCTCTCCGCTCCGACCGACGGTCCGCACGCGGGGGCGGTAGCCTGCTTCCACTACCGCAGCCTGCTAGTGATTCCGGACGTCGGCCGTAGTCCTTTCCCGGTTGCGGCGGGCGCCGGACGGGCGAATCCCAAGTCGCTTCTGTTTGTCCCCATGATTGCGCAGGGCGAGGTGGTGGGCGTATTGGAGTTGGACCAGGACGACCGGGTGCGCGATTTCTCCGCCGCGGAGCAGTCCTTGGGACAGCACCTGGGCAATCAGATCGGCGTGGCGCTGCGGCTGCTGGATCAGCGTTCGGTGCAGGAGCAGCTTTCCCGCACCGAGAAACTGGCGGCGGTAGGCCGCTTGATTTCCAGCATCGTGAACGAGCTCGAAGCGCCGCTGGCGTCCATCCAGGAACTGGCCGACCAGGCGCGGCAGCGCGTGCGCCAGGCGCCCGGGGAGCGCGAAGTGGCGGCGATTGCGGCCGAGGTGCAAAAGGCCTCCTCGGTGATGGCGCGGTTGGTCACCTTCGCCTCGTCCGAGCAAGCGGAGGCGCGCCCGGTCGCCGTGGGCGACCTGCTGCGGAACCTGATCGATTTCCGCGAAGGCGACTGGAAAGCATCGGGCATCCGGGTGCGCGACCTGGTTTTCCGCGAGCCGTTGAAGGTGCTGGGGTCCCACGGACAACTGGAGCAGGTGTTTCTGAACCTGCTGGTGCACGCCGAACAAGCCCTGGCCGCCGCTCAGGAGAAGACGCTGACCATTCGCACCAGCGTTCTCGCCAAGCGCCTGCTGGTGGAGATTTCGTTTTCGGCGCCGCCGGAGTGGCGCAACGCCGAGGAGACTGCAGCCTTGCTCGGGGTCACGCACGGAGTGGTGGCCGGTCACGGCGGCGAAGTGCGCCTGATCGAAAAGGACAACACCGAGCCGCGCTTCGAGGTGGAATTGCCGCTGGTGCGCGACCGCGCCGCGTCCGCCCCGGACGCAGCCGGGCCGCCTGAAACTCCGCGGCACTTGACCTCCCTGGTGGTGGAACCCGATGAAGTGGTGCAGCGCCAGTTGGTGGCCATGCTGGAGCGGAACGGGTCGCGCGCGATACCGCTGAGTAATGCCGACACCGCGCTCGAGCTGGCGTTTCGCGCCTCCGTCGACGCGGCTTTCTGTTCCGTGCACGCGCCCGGCTTGAACTGGGTGGAGCTGTCCGAACGCATGCGGCCCCGCGTGGGCGCATTCGTTCTGCTGCCGGACCGCTATGACGCCGAGCTCGCGGCCGATTTCGAAGGCGAAAACTGTTTCGTACTCCCCAAGCCGATCCAGGAGGCGGAGCTGGCCGGAATCCTGCAATTCGCCGAACGTGCGCCGCTCGCCAAGGTCATCTCCATTAAAAACGGTGTGGCCTAGAGGCTCGCGCCGAGCGTCGTAACGGCGCCGGCAGCCTCGCCCCTGAAGTTTCTACATTTTCGCGGTGGCGCCAGCGGTCTTTGCCGCCGGTCCTTTACGAGCCACGTTGGCGGGAATGTCGACGGTGGGATCCTCAGAGAAAGAGATTTGTTCGCAAGGGTGGCTGCTTGGTGGCGGGCTTCCTGCCCGCGATTTGCGCGGAAGGCTGAGTTTTGGCGGGACGCAGAAAGAAGCCCGCGCGGCGCCAGCCCTTGCGCCGCGCGGGATACTGTACCGGCTCACTCGTGCCGGGCTTGGTTCATTAAACCGCCAGGTACAAGGTACTGCCCTGGCGGTTCACCAGCAAAAGAGTCTCAGAGGTGGAGTGCTTGAGCGCCTGCTCGTACTCGGCGCTGTTCCGTACCGGCTTGCGGTTGACTTCCACAATGACGTCGCCGCGCCGCAGGCCGTTGACCGCGGCCTGGCTGGATGGGTCGACGGCCGTAACCACCACGCCGGTCGTGCCCGGCGCCAGACCGAGTTGGTGGGCGGTTTGCGCGGTCATGTCTTCAACCGAAACTCCCTCCATGCCGGTTTGCGGGGCGCCCGGCTGGCTGCCGGCTTTGGCGGTCTCGGTGGGCAGTTCGGCCAGCCGCGCCGAAACCTCGCGGTCTGCGCCGTCACGCAGCAGCTTCACGCTCACTTCCGTGCCCGGCTGCATCAGCGAAACCGTCATACGCAGTTGCGCGCTGTCGGCCACCGGCTTGCCGTTCACGGCAAGAATGATGTCGCCCTTCTCGATGCCCGCGCGGGAGGCCGGACTGTCGGGCGTGACATCCGCCACCAGCGCGCCGCCCACTTCCTTCTCGTGAAACGCCTTGGCCAGCTCCGGAGTCACTTCCTCCGACATCACCCCCAGGTACGCTCGGATCACCCTGCCGTTGCGCAGAATCTGGTCGGTTACGTTGCGCACCACGTTGACGGGAATGGCGAAGCCGATTCCCTGGTTGCCGTCGGAGTGCGTCAAAATCGCTGTGTTGATGCCGATCAGCTCGCCGCGGTCGTTTACCAGCGCGCCGCCCGAGTTGCCCGGGTTAATGGGCGCATCGGTCTGGATGAAATCCTCGTAGTCCTCGATGCCCAGGTTGCCGCGGCCTTTGGCGCTGATAATCCCCATGGTTACCGTGCTGCCCAGACCGAACGGGTCGCCGACAGCCAGCGCGTAATCGCCAACCTGCACCTTGTCCGAATTGCCAATCACCACCGTGGGCAGATCGGTGGCATCGATTTTAAGCACCGCCAGGTCCGTCTTCGGATCGGTGCCCACCACGCGCGCTTTGAATTCGCGCTTGTCGGCCAGCGTGACGCGTACGTCAGTGGCGCCATCGACCACGTGATTATTGGTGAGGATGTAGCCGTCGGGGCTGACGATCACGCCCGATCCCACACCCTGTTCCCGCTGCTCCCGCGGCATCTGGCCGTTGAAACCGAACGGCGCGCCGTTGTCGTCGCCGAAGAACTGGCGGAAAAACGGGTCCATGTTACCCGGTATCATCCCCGCTGGGGTCTTCACCATCTTGGCGGACGAGACATTGACCACCGCCGGCAGCACCTTCTTCACCACCGGGGCGAACGTGTCGCGGCTGGGCGCCTCATCCGGGTTGGCGTAACGGAACGTGGCCGGCGGATTGGCATTGCTCATATGCTCGACGCCGGCCACTGCCAGGGCGCCCAAACCCGCCGCCATTAGCGTTGCCATCGCCGCCGCCGCCGCCGCCGCGCGCGGACCGCTCCAAATGCGTTTGAAACTCATGTAACCTCCAGATTCTTTGTCTGCTGAATGCGCCGCTTGTGAGGAGTGCACCCCGCAAGTGGTCTCACTGGAATGGACGTATGGCGGACCGAAACGTCACGCGGGGATTGGGAGCCGGACGAACGGTGGCGGGCCGGGCATGCGCGGCCCTTACGTGAAGCTCGTCACCAGCTCGCGCAGGTCATCGATCCAAAAATCGGGCTGGTACCGCGCCAGGTCCTCGCGCTTCCCGTACCCGTAAAGCACCGCGCAGGTTTTGATTCCGGCCTGGCGGCCGGCTTCCATATCGGCGGCCGAATCGCCCACCATCAGGCACTCGCCCGGCTCCGCGCCCAGCGCCTGCATGGACTTCAGAATCACGTCCGGCGCCGGCTTACAAGGGAAGCCATCGGTGCCTTGCACGTGGTCGAAGTAGCGCAGCAGTCCGAATTGCTCCAGAATCATCCGCGTGGTGGGCGTGCCCTTGGTAGTGGCGGTGCCTTTGCGCCCGCCCAGCGCCGCCAGCGCCTCCGCCACGCCGGGATACACGCTGGTTTCGCGGTGGCCGCGCGCCAGGTAGATGGCGCGGTATTGGCGGATCCATTCCTCCATCTGCTCCGGTGTGTGATTGGGGAACACGTCGCCGAACACCGCTACCAGGTGGAGGCCGACATAGCCTTTCAGAAAGTCGAACGAGACCGCGGGAGCGCCCGCCGCGGCGAGCACCTGCTCGACGGCGGCACAGATATCGCGCGCCGAATCGAGCACCGTGCCGTCGATATCGAAAAGATAGACCGAAAAGGGCGGGACTTGTTTGCGCTTTGTCCGGACGGATCCGTCCATTGTCCGGATCACGCCGGTTGGGGATGCTCGCCTTCGTTGAGTCCGGGAACGCGGCGGCCACTCTCCGGCCGCAACACCTGCTGGGTATGGTCCTCGGCGTCCATGCCGCCCGGCTTGATCGGTTCGATGGACTGTCCCTTGACGATCTGCATCACTTCGTTTCCGTCCAGGATTTCCCGCTCGAGCAGCGTTTCGGCAATCTTCACCAGCGCGTCGGAGTGTTCTTTGATGATGGCCTCCGCGGTGTCATAAGAGCCCTGCACGATTTTCTTGACCTGCGCATCGATGCGGATGGCGGTCTCTTCGCTGTAGTCGCGGTGCTGGGCAATCTCGCGGCCGAGAAAGATCTGCTCTTCCTTCTTGCCGAAGCTGAGCGGCCCCAATTCGCTCATTCCCCACTCGCAGACCATCTTGCGGGCCAGGTCGGTGGCGCGCTCGATATCGTTGCCGGCGCCGGTGGTCATGTGATGCATGTAATTCTCTTCGGCGATGCGCCCGCCCATCAGGATGGCAAGCTGTGCCAGCAGGTAGTCCTTGCTGTAGGAATGCTTGTCGTCGATCGGCAACTGCATGGTGACGCCCAGCGCCATGCCGCGCGGGATGATGGTCACCTTGTGCAGCGGATCGGCTTCGGGCAGCACGGCCGCCACCAGGGCGTGCCCGGCTTCGTGATAAGCGGTATTGCGCTTTTCCGCGTCGGAGAGGATCAGCGATTTTCGCTCCGCGCCCATCAGGATCTTGTCCTTGGCCAGCTCGAAATCGACCATCATCACGACCTTGCGGTTTTGCCGCGCGGCGTTGAGGGCGGCTTCGTTCACCAGGTTGGCCAAGTCGGCTCCGGCCAGGCCCGGCGTGCCGCGCCCCAGCACGGAAAGATCGACATTGTCGCCCAGCGGAATCTTCTTGGTATGCACGCGCAGGATGGCCTCGCGCCCCCCCACGTCCGGACGGCCCACCACTACGCGGCGGTCGAAACGGCCGGGCCGCAGCAACGCCGGGTCCAGCACGTCGGGCCGGTTGGTGGCTGCCACCAGGATCACGCCTTCATTCGATTCGAAGCCGTCCATCTCCACCAGCAACTGGTTCAGGGTCTGCTCGCGCTCATCGTGCCCTCCGCCCAAGCCCGCCCCGCGATGCCGTCCCACGGCATCGATCTCATCGATGAAAATGATGCACGGTGCATTCTTCTTACCCTGCTCGAACAGGTCGCGCACGCGGCTGGCGCCTACGCCCACAAACATTTCCACGAAGTCCGATCCAGAGATGGAAAAGAACGGCACGCTGGCTTCGCCGGCGATCGCGCGTGCCAGCAAAGTCTTGCCGGTGCCGGGAGGCCCGACCAGCAGCACGCCCTTGGGAATGCGTCCGCCCAGTTTCTGGAATTTTTGCGGCTCGCGCAGGAATTCGATAATCTCCTGCAACTCTTCCTTGGCCTCTTCTACTCCCGCCACGTCCTTGAAAGTGACCTTCTTCTGCTGCGTGGAATGCAGCCGCGCGCGGCTCTTGCCAAAGCTCAACGCCTTGTTGCCGCCGCTCTGCATTTGCCGCATCATGAAAATCCAGAACGCAATCACCACGATGAAGGGTGAAGCGTTAATCAGGATCGAGACCCAACTGGAGGAGCTGGTGTCCTTGATATCCACGTTGACCCCGTGTTGCTCCATGTCTTTGATGATGTCGGGGTAGTTCACGGGAATGAAGGTGTGCAGTCCTGCGTTCGGGTTGGACTTGTAGGTTCCGTGCACCTCATTGCCGGTGATGGTGACTTTGTCCACGGCGCCGGCATCCACTTTTGAAACAAATTCGGTGAAGGTCAGATTTTGTTCCTTGGGCGCCTGGGTGGTGCGGACCACCATGAACAGCATGGCCACCACCAGGAATATAATCACCCAAAACAGAATCTGCTTGATGTTGGAACTCACTGATCCTCCCTCGAAGGCGCTTTCGACTCCTGACTAATAGACGCCGCCGCGCGCCCCTGCGATTCCACCTTCTCATCTTGATCGACTTCACGGATTTGGAGAATCCGGGTGCTCGCCGGACCCGCAGCTACGCCGTGCGCCGGCCCAAACCGCCGCGTCCAGACGATGGAGGCGCCGCAGGCCAGCACCGGCCACTGCGCGCGCTCCCAAATCGGAATCCGGGCCTGGTGGAAGAGAGTCTTGATTTTCGCCTCGTTGGAGTGTCCGTTGGGCTGGTAGCGGTCGCCGGGACGCCAGTTGCGAAATACCAAGCCGCCGGACACTAAGTGCCCGTCCACACAACCCACGTCACCATTATATACGTATCCCGACGCGGGATCAGTTCCCTGGTTTTCAATCAGTTCCAGTTGGAGATCGCGGCCGGCGCCCGGCGCGCGGATGCGACCGGGGACGGGCGCCGGAACCTGCCAGGCCAGCGGAGGGGGTTGGGGCCGCGCAAACCGGATCCAGTCGAACGAACGCGTGATGCCGATCCCCGGTGCCTGCAACCGGCCGTGGCCTTGGGTGGCGCGTGCCATCTCGAGCGCGCGGTCCACGTGATGCAGGCCGATCGCGCGCAGATCGCCCTTGGCGCGCTCGATGGCGTGCCGCACCAGCCGGCGGGCGGCGGCCAGAGGCAAGCGCGCCAACTCCTCCGCTGGCGCCAGTACGGCGGCGCCATCGTCGCGCAGGCACACGGCGGCGAGGCGCGCGGTTTCCTCTTTCCAATATGTCTCCTCGGCCAGCGCCCACTCGGCCGTCTTGGCCAGGGTTTCCTCAAGCGCTGGATTCCACTCCCGGGCAAGCTGCGGCAGAAGGCTATGGCGGATGCGGTTCCGCGCAAACCGGGTGCTCGCATTGGTCGAGTCCTCCCGCCAGGCGATGCCGCGCGCGCGCAGAAAAGCCTCGGTTTCGGCGCGCGTGACTTCGAGCAGCGGACGCACCATGCCGTCGTCCGTCAGCGGACGGATGCCCGCCAGGCCGGCCGTGCCAGCGCCGCGCAGAAAACGAAACAGCACGGTTTCCGCCTGGTCGCTCCGGGTGTGGCCGAGCGCAACGCGGTCCACCGCACCGGCCGCGATTTGCCCGCGAAAGAACCGCAGACGCGCCTCTCGCGCTGCCTCTTCCAGGTTGCCGCCTGCGGACCCAAGCTCGGCCCGCGCCAGGATGAATGGCAGCTCCATCCCGGCCGCCAGCGCACGCACGAACTCCGCATCCTGCCGCGCCTCTTCGCCGCGCAACCCGTGGTCCAGGTGCAGCACGGTGAGGCGCAGATTCCAGCGGGCGGCAAGTTCCCGCAGCACTTCGAGCAGGCAGACCGAATCCGCGCCGCCCGAGACAGCCACGCCGGCTCGCTGATGGGGACGGAACATGCCGTACCGTTCAATGGTTTGGGCCACGCGTTGAAGCACAATCCGGAACCCGCACTTCATTGTAGGGCTGCGCTGAGGCGGTGCACAAAGCGGAGCGCGGCCCCGCGTGCACCACCAGCGCAAAATCGCGGCCTGCGGCAAACGCATCCGGCGTATACACCGGATCCGGCCGAACCCCTGGCCGAAACGTGGCAATTCGTTCCACGCCGTGATGGAACATCACCTCGGCGCGCACAAGCCCCGCGCCGGCCCGAAGCCAAGAGTTTCTCGTGCCCGGTCCGGCGAATCAGGCGGGAATGGGGTCCTCGTCACGGCAGCCCTGGCTGGCGATGAAATCGTTAATCTGGCGGTTCAGGTCCGCCAGGTGCGGGGACAGCGCAAAGATGGACCACGCGATGGAAAGAGAAATTGACGCTGGGCGGCCGTTGACTTCGAAGGTCCGCTCAATGGGCATCTCCAGAAAGCGTTTCAATCGGGCCCGGACCAACTCGGATGATTCGGCGCTCGCCAGCGACGCGACAATGGCCGGGCCGGACCAGCGGAACAAACGGTCGGTAGACGCCAGGTGCCCGGCGATGTACTGTTTGAGCGCGCGAACGACTTCATCGCCGGCTGCGCGGCCGAAACGCAGGTTGATGCGGCGGGCCTCGCTCAGCACGAACACGGCCACGTGCTTCTGGCCCCCGCTGCGGAGCGCGGACAGAAACTGCGCCTGCGCCACCAGCTCGCACGGCAGGTCGGTAATCGGATCGAGACCGACGCTGCGCCAGGCTTCCTGTTTGCGGATGAGTTCCCGCTGCAGGGCCTGCGTCATCCGGTCCGACTCGGCCTTTTGCTGTTTGGCTTCCTCCTGGATGTCCCCCAGACACCTCCGCAGTTGCGCCTTGAGGTTGGAGACGCCTTGCGCCGTGGCGGCCCGCTCAACGTCATCGCCGATCTTGCGCAGCCGCGCCACTGCCCGTGCGCCGAGCCCTCCCATATCGACTGCCGTACGGGACAGCAACGCAATGGTGTTTTGCATCTCGGCGCCCTGGGTCTGCAACATGCGGGTTCCCTGTCGCGCGTAATCCCCGATCGCCTGCACGGCCGATTCGGCGTTCGCCAGCACGGTCTCGACGCTGTCCTCCGCGCCCATTCCCTGGCGAATTTCGCCAATCCGTTCGCGGAAACTCTGGCGGGCGTCGCGATCGAGTTCCAGCGCGTAGGCGGCGACTCCATCCAGCAGCATGGACAACGCTTTCCGGTAGGCGGCTTCCTCTTCTGATAGTGCCAGGAACGGCTTGATGCTCACCAATGCCATCGGTCGCAGATCTCGCTCGCATCCCTTATCGGCGGATCGGGAAAGACTCTGTATAGGGGAACAAAACGGGCTGGCCCGTCCCCTCCTTTCGCACGAGATGCCAGCCCCCATAAGGCGTTCATCGGCTTCAGGCGATGCCGGAAGCGACGGGAGCTTCGGAGCTGCGGCCCCGAAGCGGGCCGGCAGGCTCTGGTATAATTGCCTTGCCACCCTCTTCGACGATACGGTGAGGTGCGAGAGCGGTTGAATCGGGCGGTCTCGAAAACCGACTCTGCACTTCTTGCAAGCTGAACAAAATCAATCAAATCCGCTTGCCGATCAACAGTTTGCACCGAATCTGATTTCACTGGTTTCCCTTCCTTTTCATCCGGTTTTACCCAAGTTTGGTGCCAAAATGGTGACACCCGGCATAAAAGTACTTTGCCACGTAAACTGTCACCGTTTGGCACAGCGAGATCTAGCCTAAGCCTGATGACAGCAGGGAAGTTTCGCTGACGACAGATCGATCAATTCGGGTCAAGCGGCAGCACACTCCGGGCTTCCGGCTCGCTCATTCGGTAGCCCCAATGATCGGAATAGGTTGTGGTTTTGATACAGTCTTGATGCACCAACCCAGTGAGCCGCGACGCTCAGCCGGGAAGGGGCGTGTGGCCAGTCGGTCCGATTCGCGTCTGATGGTCGCGCAAGCAAGGAACACTTTGCCGCCACGGCTCGCTTAAGTGGCGGCGTCGGCGGGATGCAGAACTTCGATGCCAGCGTAACGGGAAAACCCTGTCCTGTCGAAGGTGAGAATGGTGGTGAGGCCGTGCACGAGCATGGCGGCGACCAACCGGGCATCGTGTGCAGGCTTCCCGGCAACCCGATATTGAATGACCAGGCTCTCCCAGACCGGATAAATCGCCGGAGGATCGGGCAACAGAGGAAACATGCTCTTCAGGCGCAGTAATTCCGCCGCCGCCTCCGTCGTCGATAGCCCCAAGCCATTTTGGGAAGCCGGCCGCGTCGCCACGACCCACAACTCCGTGAGGTTCTGCGGAACGATGTGAAGTGCGCGGCCCCGCGCGGTTAGGGTTTCAAAAGCGCGCGCCACCGTTTCGTATTGCGGGTGCCGAACCTGTAGCGTTCGAACGAGTGTGCTGGTATCGATGAGCAAGAGGACGCCCTATATCAGGTCCGGGTAGATGCTCTCCCGGCTCATGGCGTCGTCGGAGAGAACCGGGATGTTGGGACTATGGCTGTCAGCCCAGGCGCGAAATTGCCGCGCCCACTCCTTGGGATTCGTTTTCTGCAAGTGGGTGATGGAGGCTGGCTGGACTTGCTGTTCAGCAAGGTCCAGTATCCACTGCTCAAGGCTCAGGCCGCGGGCCTGCGCTTCGGCCTTGAACGCTGCTTCCTTTTCCGGGGGTACATTGAGCGTGACAGTCATAATTGGAGCTCTTCCCTCTTCAGGTTAACGCATTCACTGTACCTCAGAGGAGTTGGCACAAGGCACGGGCAACCCATCCGCCCCGCGAGGGGCGCGACATACTGCTGCACATGGTGCATCGTCGTCCGCTTGTTTCAATCCACGCGCCCCGCGCGGGGCGCGACAAGCCGTTCGCTCTGTGCGGAAGCGAGCACCCCTGTTTCAATCCACGAGCCCCGCGCGGGGCGCGACGGTTGCGGAGGCGTAAACGGTGGCGGCGGTTACTGGTTTCAATCCACGCGCCCCGCGCGGGGCGCGACA
>JBAVEN010000021.1:0-10856 GCA_049587755.1 Bryobacteraceae bacterium
GTAGAATTGGTGAGCAGGACCTTTGAGCCGTCGGGAAATGTGCCCAGCAGGCCCTCGTCCATGCTCTCTCCAACGTAAGAGAAATAGAGCGAAGGGAGTGTGGGGGTCAGGAGTTGTGGGCTGTCAGGCCGCTCAATCCGGACGCCAATTCCGTTCGATACGAAACTCCGACCGGTCTTTGGAGTGCCCGTTACCGCGATGGCGCACGAGCCGGACGACGCGTCGGGCGGTATCGAAACGCTGAACTGGTAGGGAGGCTGGGTCAGCTCTGGCGGGGGCGAGGAGAAACACGCCGCGCTAACCGTTACGGATTGGAACGCGGAGGGATCAGCATTCACTGTGACAGTCAAGGTTTGGCCGGAGTTGACCAGGGTGCCACCAGCAGGCGATGTAATCTGGAGCGTCTGGCCGAGCAAGCCGCCACACGCACCGAAAAGACAGAGTACAGACGCTGCCGTGTGTGGTAGGCAAGGGAGTTTAGCCGCAAATCTCACCCCCAATTTCATGGGCAGGCCTCCCTTCATTGTATTGGCGGCTTCAACTCGACAAACGGATTGGAGCCGAACGTCTGGTAAAACGCTTGTGGCCATTGAAGCAGGTTTAATACGCTTGTAACGATCTGACTCTGTGGACTGAACTCAGCGAGCCCCTGGAAGATAACTTTCGCCAGCGGCGGAAACGGGAACGAGGGACTGGGAAGAGGGATCTTCAATCCTATAAGGACAGACGAATGGAAGAGACCGGGTGTGACGTCACCCCCGGGGGGGTCATTAGGTACTGCCGGTTCGACCGGGACGGCTAGCTGGCTGGTGACCGAGACTATCCCGTCGCTGTTGTGGCCGCCGAAAATGGCGTTGTACGTCGTCAATGCCGTTCCTGGCGCAGCGAACTGCGGGGCGAAGACGAAATTGGTTGCATCCATCTTGCCGGCCATCACGTGCGTTGGCACCGCATGACCGCTGCTCGTCATCAGGTTCTTGAGGCCGTCCGTCAGACCGCCGCCGATTCCTTGTGAGTCGCCCTGCAGGTCGTATATCGCCCCGGTAGTTAAGGTTGGGCCACCACAAACGGTTGAGTCTGTCAGGGTGACGCTCTGGCCAAATGCCAGCCTACCGTTCCAACCAAGGACATCCCCGAGAATCGGTATGTTGAAGACGGCAGATGCGAAGGGACTCCCCAGGTAGGGCGTTCCCGCGGTGATCAGCTTGTGTATCCGGCCCACGCCGAAAGAGTCTGGGCCCTGAAACCCGGGCAGGTTTTCCACTTTGCGGATCATCAGTCCACCCATGCTGTGCGCCACCACGTCAGCCTGGGCCGCCGCAATTCCGTTGGAACGGCGGATATCGCGCACCGCATCGACCAGCTTCTTGCTTACCCTGGGGGCGTTGCAGGCAATGCCCAGTTGATTGGAGTTGGCATTGCGTAGCACTGATTGCCGGAAGCTTTGGTCCAAGTCGTTCGGGCCAAAGCCAATCAGGTTCGTGTCCGTGTTAGAAGACGAAATCTTACCCGCTAGCCCCTGAGCCCAAGAGGCTAAGACGCCCTCAAAGCGGCGGTAACGTGCGTCGAAATCGAAAAAGTGTTTGAACAGGCTGTCATCGTCCCAAAGACCATGCACCATCACAACGGGTGGCCGCCATACATTCAAGTAGCCGACAGGCATGACGGCGTTTGGGTACGTCTTTGAAGTCACCTGAAACGAAACATAACGAGGAGTTATGTCAGCCGCGCCTGGGTTATTGGGGTCGACGAAGTCCTTGTTCACCACCGAACCATTCGAAGCGGTCCGAACGTAGTCGGGGGGCGCCCGGTATACGGCAAACGCCATAGCTGCCCCATCCGGTCCTGTAGTTGCCTTCACATCCAAGGTCTGTTGTGCCTTCGCGTTGTCCGGATTGGTGTCGTTGATGTCATACAGTCCCCCAAGGTTTCCCCAAGAGCTATAGCCGGGGACGCTCGTCAGGTCGTCGGACAAAGTGATCGTAAGGGTCTCACCGTCTTCGTTAGCGCCAATCCGGAGGACAACCCGCGCCGCATTGTCTGCCGCGATTCCACTAACCGATCGGCCATAGCTTGCTAATCTGGCGGTGCTTGTGGTAATAGCGTTGCCGTTCATCAGGTCGGCATCGCCAGCATTGAGCGCAACCGGGTCGAGAAACGTTATCGTGCACGGACTTGACGCGGCTGCAGGCCGCATGCTTGTCGGCGAGAACCTCAATTGCGGCGCAAGTTTAGGTGCCGGTACTACCTCTGCCTGAGGCCCGCACTGGAGAGGCTGGCTGACTGGGGTTGGCGGCGCTGGCGGCGTGGGTGTGATGTTTGTCATGCATTGGGCGAACACCACGCTACAGGTGTTCTGCGGACTACCGCCTGGGCACTGTCCGCCGAGCGCGCACGCCAGCCCTGCTCCTTCGGCGCCATACCAACACGTGCCGCAGTAGCCTGGATTGATTGTTGTGCCGCAATCGCAGGTCCAAAAATCCGAGCAACCTTGGGCATCGAGAGCGGATGACGCGCCTGTGAGGAGCAGGCACGAGGCGATCACCCGAAACCAGAAATGATGCTGCATCCTGTTATCTAGATATCGTGCATCTGTTGATAAATTCATCATGACGACTCCTGCAGTAAGCCATTGGCCGGCCTGTACGTTCCGTGACGGCCAGTATCATGTGGGGACATCATAAGGTATTAAACTCTTGAATGCAACAAGAAACCAGATTTTGCGTCCGAGCTGTAACAATCACTTCGACGAAACTTGGGGCCGCGGTCGCATGCAGACTCGTTTTGGCAGCCATGCGAGCAGGAGCAGCTCCGTTGAAGTACTTGAAACGGGCGAGCGGCGGGTAGAAGGCATCGGATTTCACACACTTGGTCGTGAAACAGGCTGAAGCTTCTTGAGATCGAGGGCTTGCGTCTACGCGACGAAACCGGCTCGCAGTTGGTCCAGTTCGTGGAGACTAGCCCTCAGGTCCACCACGGATCGGCTCTAACGGTCCAGCCGCAAAACCGGCACCAGGTCGATTTCGCGACGGCGCTCCGCGTCAAGCAAACTCTCTCGCTGTTGCCGCTCGGACGCACCGGAGCCAACCTCTTTCACTTGCAGGACGATGGTCCAGTCGGTTAACAGGGGAATTCTAGGCCGGTCCTGTCACCGAGCTTCCTTGCCCGTCGAGTGAATTCTATAAGTGCCGGCCCCCATGACGCTTCAGTCCTCAGCTGTGCATGCTGTCACACCGCCACACCGAGCGGAATTCGTCGGCTGGAGTTCGAGTCGATAATGGGCATTATCGGTAGCCATTTGGACCTTACCTCGGGGTGGCTGGGAACATCAAGCGAGGCGCGAGCATTCGGCCCTTGCTCAGCTTGTTGGCTGCGGCAGTGTGAGCACGCGGCGCCAACCAAGCACCGTTTAGTCAGAAAGCGTCAGAAAGCGGGGCTGCGAATCGCTGCGGCAAGTGATATTATTCACCAGATCGATGGACTCCAACCCTACCGGGACGATGCGTCCCAACGATCCCGATCCCTCGCGTCGGCCCTCTCCTTCGTCGCTGGAGTGGATGCCGGAGGTGATCGATCAGTATCGAATCGTGCGCCTGATCGGCGAGGGCGGCATGGGCGCGGTTTACGAGGCCGAACAGGCCAAGCCCCGACGAACGGTAGCGCTCAAGGTCATCAAGCTCGGCCCGGCAAGTGATTTCTACCGGCAGCGATTTGAAATCGAATCGCAGGCCCTGGCGCTTTTGCAGCATCCGGGGATCGCCCAAATCTATGCGGCCGGCACCGCCACCACTTCCGTGGGAATGGGTCCAGACCCCATCGGATCGAAAGAGGTTGAGCTCGATGCCGGCCAGGAAGTGACCGGTGGATTTCGTGATTTCCGCGCGGACCCTTCCATCTCCGCCCATGGGTTGGACGAGACGCAACAGGCAGTTGCGGGCGATGGCGGCTTGCGAAATAATACTGGTTTCAATTCAGGGTACCGAGAGGAATCACATGGACTGCCCGGAGAATGCATGCCGAGTTCAGACTGACGCTCATCCGAAGTGGAACGGAAACATGGTTCCGGCAGAGCGACGGAAGCTGGCGCTTCACCAGGGACGACGGATATTATGACGGTCCCTCGGTCGCTTGCTCGGGGGACGATACGGGCAAGTATATGACGATCGATACTCCAGCCGACGCGCATGCGCATCATGCCAATTACCGGAAAGGGACGTTTTCGAACGGGGCCTATCGCGGCACCTGCGACGACGACGATAGCGGCATAGGCATTGTGAGCTCCGACAATTGGACCGCGACGCCGCAGGTCGCGGACGGTTGGACCGCGAGTCGGCAGGGCTAAGGCCAGGAATGTTTCCGATGGACGACCATCCACCTCCGGAGCCGAGTGGTCAGCCCGACGGTGGCTCGCAGCTTAATACTGTCTACACGTCCGCCGCCGGTAAGGCCGCGGCGGGCGCGGCGCCCGCGCAGCTCCCAGCGTTGACTGTCGGCCAATACCGGGTGCTGCGGCTGATCGGGCAAGGCGGGATGGGCGCGGTCTACGAGGCCGAACAGCAACATCCCCAGCGGATGGTGGCGCTGAAAGTGATCAAAGCGGGCATGGTCACGCGCGCCACGCTGCGGCGCTTCGAGCAGGAAGCCGAAGCGCTGGGACGCCTGCAACACCCGGGAATCGCGCAGATTTACGAGGCGGGGACGGCGCCCACGGAAACCGGCCCGCAGCCCTTCTTCGCTATGGAACTGGTGCACGGCCGGCCGTTGACCGGCTTCGCCGAGGAGCGCGGCCTGAACACCCGCGGGCGGCTGGAACTGGTGGCCAAAATCTGCGACGCGGTGCACCACGCGCACCAGCGAGGCATCGTTCACCGCGACCTCAAGCCGGCCAACATCCTGGTGGACGCCAGCGGCCAGCCGAAGGTGCTGGATTTCGGCGTGGCGCGGGTCACCGATTCGGACGCGCAGGCGACCCTGCAGACCGACGTGGGGCAGGTCGTCGGGACGCTGGCCTATATGAGCCCGGAGCAGGTGCTGGCGGATCCGCTGGAGATCGACACCCGCAGCGATGTGTATGCCTTGGGCGTGATTCTCTACGAATTGTTGACTGGCCGGCTGCCGCACCGCATGGAGCGCATGCGAATCCACGAAGCGCTGCAGGCGATCCGGGAAGAGGAGCCGGCCACGCTCGGCTCCGTGGACCGGAAATATCGCGGCGATATCGAGACCATTGTCGCCAAGGCATTGGAGAAGGATAAAGCGCGGCGATACGCGTCGGCGGCCGATTTGGCGGCGGATATTCGCCGGCATTTGACCGACGAGCCGATTGTGGCGCGGCCGGCGACCACAACCTACCAGATCCGAAAGTTCGCGCGGCGGCACCGCGCGCTGGTCTCGGGCGTGGCGGCAGTTTTTCTGGCGCTGGTGGGCGGCGTGGTGGCCAGCACCTGGCAAGCGATTCGAGCCGTGCGGGCGGAACAGACCGCGCGCCTGGAGCGCGACCGGGCCACCGCGGTGAACGATTTTCTGGAGACCGATCTGCTGGCGCAAGCCGACACCAACACCCAGACCGGAGGCGACAAGCCCGATCCGGATATCAAAGTCCGGGTGCTGCTGGACCGCGCCGCAGCGCAAGTGGCTGGCAGGTTCGCCGGGCAGCCGCGGGTGGAAGCTTCCATCGAGGAAACCATCGGCAAGGCCTATCGGGGCCTCGGCCTGTATTCCGAGTCGGAGCCGCACCTCCAGCGCGCGCTGGATTCCTATCGCCGCAGCGTGGGGCCCGAGCAGCCGGAAACTCTGGCGGCCGCGGAAACGCTGGGCGAGCTGGAGCGGACGATGGGCCGCTATGCGCAAGCAGAGTCGCTGCTCCAGGCCACGGTGGAAGCCCTCCGCCGTACCCAAGGCGTGCGGCAAGGCGAAACTCTCACGGCCATGACGGGCCTTGCCGACGTATACGTGCAGGAGGGGAAATACGCCCAGGCCCGGCCGCTGCTGGGCGAAGTGCTCGAGGGCCAGCGGCGCGCGCCGGGACCAGACGATTTGGCCGCGGCGAATACCATGGCGACCCTGGCGCGCCTGGATTTCATGCAGGGTGATGCGCCCGGCGCCGAGCGCATGCTCCAGGGCGCTTTGGAGATCCGCCGGCGCCGGCTCGGACCCGAGAATCCGGGCGTCTTGCAGTTGCTCAGCAACCTGGCGGTGCTCGATCAAAGCCAGTCGCGATTCGACGAAGCGGAGGCGCTGTACTCGACGGTGCTCGCCACCTTCGAGCGGGTTTCGGGTCCGGACCATCCCGAAACCCTCAACGCCACCAACAATCTGGCGGCGCTCGATACCGACCGGGGCAAGTACCCGGAAGCCGAGGCTCTGTATCTCAAGGTGCTGGCGGCGTGGCGCACGCAGCTCGGCGCCGAGCATCCGCGGACCCTGACCGTGCGTTCGAATCTCGCCTTGCAGTACCTTTTTGAGGGGAAGTACGCGGAAGCCGAGAGCGAGGAAACCGGCGTACTGGAAGCCCGCCGCCGGGTGCTGGGCGCGCAGAATCCCGACACGTTGGATTCGATGTTCATTCTGGCGAGAGTCTATGCCGCGGAGCGAAAGTATCCCGCGGCCGATAGTTTATTCGAGCAGACCTTGGAAGGCCGCCGGCAGGCGCTGGGCGCAAAGCACGCTGCCACCGCGGATACACTGTCGGCGATGGGAGAAGCGCGCCTCGCGGAAGGACGCTACGCCGAGGCCGAGGCCCTCGCGCGCGAGTGCCTGCAGATTCGAAAAGAAACTGCGCCGGAGGGTTTCCGGAGGTTTCTGACCGAGGCGCTGGTTGGCGCGAGCCTAATGGAGCAGCGCAAGTATGCGGATGCGGAGCCGCTGCTCCTGTCCGCGTACGACGGGTTGAAACAGAGGGAAGCGCGTCTGCCGGCGCACGACCGGCCGAAGGTGGCCGAGACTGGGGCACGGATCGCGGCGCTATACGACGCCTGGGGCAAGCCCGAGCAGGCGGCCCAATGGCGCGAGCGGCTGGCGGCCAAGTAAGACCTTGCGCTCACGATGAGCGGAAATCGGAAATCCCGCATTAAAATCAAAGGACTTATAATGCTGATCCGCTCACGGGTGAGCGGCTGAATACAAATGACCAGAATGAGGTCGAAGCGGGGTTGCTTCGTCGAACACGCCGGACCGGCTTCCCACGATGGGCACCGACTGGACAAAGTACGATATGTGGTGATATCGGTCTCTTTCGTGTCGGGCTGTCGCAACAACCCGCCGAGACGGCAACATCCGAGAAACACAGTGCTGGGCCCTTGCGGAATTTCGCCGGCCCTCGCTGCCCGTCGGGCGCCAGACCCAACTTCCGATTGGGCCGCCATCCAAGGATTGGGTGGCTGACATACGTACGAGTCGCCCTCAAGCCTGCTCCAGTTTCCGAGTAGGCTGCAAACCAGGGACAGCAGGGATGCGCGGCGGGATCCGCCAAGTTTCCGGTAGAGCAATCCGACCGGAGCAGGCCGTTAAGTCTTAGTGCTGTGGAGCCACCGGATGATCAGCCAGAGGCCTGCCATGGTGACGAGTATGGCCGCCAAAGAAACGGCTAGGCCCATGCGCCGGATATTCTTCTCTTTCAGCGCGGCCTCTCCGGCCCGGTAATCCTCGGCGGCGATGGCCAGGCCAGCCTGAACCGGCTGGCTCACCGCCTGGATCGCAAAGGCGTGCACATGCGCGCGGGCCTTCACCAGGTTCTGGCGCGCATCCGTTTGGCGAAGGATCGCCTCCGAAACCTCCATCCCAGAAGTCCGGGCCTGCTCGAGAATCGCATCGGCGACGACGATCCTGTTCTGGAGATCCTGTATCAGACCGGCCGCTTGGGCGGCGGTTTTGCCGCCGGCCGAGTCAGGGTCGTGGCATTCGCGGCACACCGCGTTTTTGCCTCCCAGCAACTGATCGGAGGTCTTCAGGATGGCGTGGTTGCTATGGCAGACGACGCAGGCGCCGGCGGACATAGCCGAAAACACGGGCTCGTGGGGACTCTTGTCGAAGAGCTGCTCCTCAAAAACGTGACACGTCCCGCACACCGCGGCGACCGAAGAGACCGCCGGCGGTTTAGCGCCGTGATTGCCGTGGCAAGTGGCGCAGTTAGGCGCGGAGAGATCGCCGCGCTTGGACAACTCCTCCCAATGCACGCTCTTCAGATAATTGGCGTACTGATCAGTCGGGATTTTGTACGGGGCCATGTGGGCCGCGTCCGCATGGCACTGCGCGCAGGTCTTGGGGAGGTTCAGCGGGTACACCGGTGACAAGGCGTCGCGGGCGGCGCGAATATCATGAACGCCGTGGCAATCGGTGCAGATGGCCACCCTGACGTCGCCCTTGGCCAAGCGCTGGCCGTGGACGCTGGTCTCATATTCGGCATCCTGGTCCACTCGCTCCGAGGGGTTATATTTCCGCATGAAGTTTGGATCGCTGTGGCACCGGGCGCAGAGTTTCGGGACTGCCGTCCGTGGGGGCACACCGACGAATCCGTGGGCCTTGCTCATGGCGGCCTCCGGATCGTCTGAATTGGGGTCGCCGCCGTGGCAAGCGGCGCATGTGAATCCATGCTGGAGGTGCACGCTACTTCCAAATGCAGCCGCCGGCGCCTGGAGATCGCCCGCCATTTGGGAGTGGCACTCCAAACAGGAGTCCTTTCCGGGCAACCGGGCGGCCGCCAGCAGGAGGAGGAGTGCGTACTTCATCGCAGATACCCCAGCAGGGAAAATGTCGAGAGATAGGCCAGGAACGCCACTGCGCCACCGGTCACCAGTTTGGATCGCACAGTCCCATCCGGGCGCGCTCCCCAAAATGGGAGTGCTGCCCACCAAAATGCCAGCAGGCCGAATCCCAGCAGCCCGACGACCTCCCCTTCTATGCCCGCCACGTGGCCGGGTATCAACTTCAGGGTGTAGAACGGCGCCAGAAAATACCACTCCGGCCGAATCCCCGCGGGAGCGGAGGCAAACGCATCGGCCTTCTCGCCTAATCCCCATGGAAACAGAGCCGCTAATATTCCCAAGAGTGCGAGAGCGCCGTACCAGACCATGAGCTCATGCAGGAAAAAATCAGGGAAGAACGGCATCTGCGGCCGGTTCGTGCCGGCGCCACGAGACCGCCTTTCCACCCAGGGAGGCGTACTGATGCCGAACTTCTGGACTAACCCCAGGTGGAAGAGCAGGAATAGCGAAGTGAGGGCGGGCAGCACAGCCACGTGGAATCCGAAGAACCGGGTCAGCGTGGCGCCGCCTACAGCATCACCTCCGCGCAAATAGCGGCCCACGGTGGCGCCGATCCACGGAATAAACGTGGCGCTATCGGTTCCGACTTTGGTGGCAAAAAACGAGATGGTATTCCAGGGCAGGAGGTAGCCACTGAATCCGAAGCCCAGCGCGAGGGCCAGCAGCACGATGCCGCTGAGCCATACCAGCTCGCGTGGTTTCCGGTAGGCGTGCAGAAACGCCACGCTAAACATGTGGACGAAGGCCGACAGGATCATCAGGTTTGCCGACCAAATGTGGACCGACCGGATCAGCCAGCCGAACGCCACACGGGTCATGATGAACTGGACGCTCTCGTAAGCCTCCGCGGGGGTGGGACGGTAGTACACGAGCAGCAGAATGCCGGTGATGACCTGGATCACAAACAGGAACAGCGTGATACCGCCAAAAGCGTACCAGATGGTTCCCGAGTGGACCGGCACGGTTTTATGCGCGATGAACTCGCGGACGGAATCCCACGCCAGCCGGTCCTGAAACCATGCCGTGATTGCTTTCCTGGGATGGCTTGGCTGGATGGGGAGCATGGCCGCTGATTCGCCTCAACTACGGGAGATCACCACGTCTTCCCCGCGCAAATGAACCGCATATTCCTTTAATGGGGCGGGTGGTGGACCCGAAATCACTTTGCCGCTCAGATCATACTGGCCATTGTGACACGCGCACCAGATCAGCCTTCGCGACGCGTCGTATTGCACGATGCAGCTCAGATGGGTGCAAACCGCTGAGAAGGCGCGCCACTCGGTTTGCGTAACCCGGATGAGCAGCACGGGCTGGGTGCCGAATTTGACGATCTTGCCGACGTTGGGGGCGAGATCCTGCCCCTTGCCGTCGACCACCTCATTCACCGAGGCCTCTGAAACTGCCGGAGGATTCAGGAACCGGATGACCGGATAAAGAAACGAGATCAGCGAACCGATGAAACCGCCGCCGAAAATCCAAAAAACGATATTACGGCGCGCTTGCGGCATTCCCGCTTCACCTCTTGCGTATGGCCACACTGAACCACACCGAGCCGGGGGGGAAACCCGGCCGTTGCTGCCCGGACAGTTCAAATGGGGCTTAGGGAGATCTTACCATCCTCGGAAGTTGCCGGTGAATTCGTTGATGAAGGTGTATCCGGCACAAAAACTCCTGTGGAACTGATCGGACGGCCCAAGGGCGCGACCCTGGACGAGACCAGGAAGGCCGCGGATTGGGCAGGCGCACAGCGTGCGGGCCTTTCTCTCGACGGCCGCGAAGAA
The DNA here is from genome assembly GCA_049587755.1 of Bryobacteraceae bacterium. Taxonomy (GTDB): domain Bacteria; phylum Acidobacteriota; class Terriglobia; order Bryobacterales; family Bryobacteraceae; genus Bog-375. Next base: position 10,544 of record JBAVEN010000021.1, read on the forward strand.
GCACGGCCTCAAGATCGAGTCCACGAAGACCGAGGCTGGCGATCGGGTCTACCAGATCAAGAAGTAGGGACTCCGGATCGGGGTCCGGGTTGAGGCCCTGCCTGCGAGGGTGGCGGCTTTCTTGCGGCCACGCTGTTCGACTTTTCACCGTCAGTTGGGTGGAGGCCGGCCGAGCGGAATGCGGGACGTTATTTCGGGTTATCGGTAGCTATCTCCCATGCAGGTTTCCGAGTTCCTCCGACACTTTTGGGAATGCCCGCCTGGGACTTAGATTGTTTTGCGCCTAGAATGGAAAGTCGGTGCTCCCTGGCGT
>JBAVEN010000022.1:0-5344 GCA_049587755.1 Bryobacteraceae bacterium
ACGCCAGGGAGCACCGACTTTCCATTCTAGGCGCAAAACAATCTAAGTCCCAGGCGGGCATTCCCAAAAGTGTCGGAGGAACTCGGAAACCTGCATGGGAGATAGCTACCGATAACCCGAAATAACGGGCGAAGTCGGTGAAGGTGCTCACCAATGAATTCCACTACGAGCCCGTTGATCCAATGAAGCACGCCTCGCGAAGAAAGTCCGGTATAGCGGCGAAATGAATATCAGCCCAGGACTTTGCGGCCACCGAAGCGGTCCCTGTACCAGGCCTTGATGCTGAGCTGGTTGAGGATGGTCACGTCTTCGCCCTTGGGCCCGAAGGCGTCAATCGGCTCCGAGCGATGCTCGCCGAGAAACTGCGCGTCGGCGCCATGCTGTAACATCGGTGACCCGATCCGCGAATTGACGAATTCCTGAACCGCCAGGACCTTCGGTCCGCGCCTGTGTGGCTGGCCCAGCAGGACCTCCACCGCCGCCAGGTTCCGGTGCGCCTGAGTGATGTCGATGATGTCGTAAAGATCGTAGTCGCCGTGAATGTAGTTCCCCTGCAACATCAGACAGCCACGGTGGACCGACGAAACATCCTGATCCACAGTAAAGACCTTGCCCAATAGTTGCTGCGTCTCCTTCCAGCATTTCACGGCATCCTGATACCGTTCCGGTTTGAAGGCCGCTTCGCGGCCGGTGGGATCAATCACCAGGCCGGCCAAGATATTCCTGCCGAGGTTCCTATCGGCGGTCTTGGCTTTGCAGTTGATCGGCTTGGGAACGAAACCCGGTTTGCCGATGTATTCGAGGGATTCGCGATTGGTACGGCGGACCAGAATCCATGCTTGAAAGTGGCAGGCGGCATCCAAGAAAATCCGCTTGTCGGTTGTCCTCATGAGAATCGATGACACCTCCAGTCCTGACCAAGCCAGTGCTCAGCCAGGATAACGGCCAAAAGTGAGTTTCGTTACAGTCAAACACGGACTCACCTGACTTCAAATTTCACTTCCTGGGTGATGGTCTGATTGGTCAGGTTATCAACCACCGAGTACTGATCCGTGTAAATTCCTTTCTTCATCTCGGATGGGATCGTCAGCTCGCCCCAAACGGGCACCGAGTAGATGGCCGGCCGATAATACTCCTGTTTGCTGAGGTCGAGGAAATCCGGGCTGTCCACAAGAACCTGGCCCTGCGGCCCCAGAACCTTGTGGCTCATCCGCGCGCTGGTGCGATCGTTTTGAAAGTGCAGGCCAAATACGCTGCACGTCATATAGACGGTGGCGCCGGCCTCGAATCCTGTTTCCGCGGGCCCATTTTTTGAGCGCGAGAGCTGCAAATCGCGGATTTCCGGGCCTTGCGGGACCGTGACAGCCGGAGCATTCACTTGAAAAACCGGCGTCATCTCGAGATTGGTATTGTCGACCTCGTCATGAACCTTTACGTTGATCTTGTAAGATCCCGAAGGAGCAAACGATGGCAGTTCCAACCCCAGGCTTCCGTTCACGGTTGCTCCGCGCGGCAGCGGCCCATCGAAGCGGGTCGTCCAGGGCTGGTGGATCGCCACGCCGGCGGGATCGGCCGCAGTCAACTGGAACCGCAGGTGCGGAGCTTTTTGCGCATCTCTCGCAAATCCCGCTATGTCGTATTTGAGAAACACCCGGTCGCCCGGCTTAAAGACTGCATTCGGGCGAACTGGTCCGCCATTGCCCTCGACGAATGCAAAGTTTCCCGCCCTGAGGCGTCCCGTCGAGGTTGCCAGGATTGTGGTCGGGAGCGCGACAAATTCGTTACTTAGCGTTTCCGGAGCGCCTCTGTGAATGACGTAAGCTCCAGTCAAGCCGCCCCCGATCATCGCCAACCACACAACGACAAGAACGACGCGTATGGCCTTCGAAGTGTTTCTCTCCACTACGACCGTGCCGGCAGCATGGTCGCCCAAACGCTGCCGCGTCTTCGAGAAAATCGCGACGAGAAACCCAACCAAATATACACCAAGCGCATCTACGATCCTGAGGAGGTTGCGAATCAGCGACCTCCTCATACCGCAGCGCGCGCCGGTTTTCTCTCGCACCTGAATCCCGGCGATGCTCTTGCCCAATGTGGAGCCGGCCATCGCTTCTCCCAAAATGTAGTAAAGAAGCCCAACCAGGAGCGTGGCTCCCATGGCCAGCGCCGCCGGAGTGCCATTCAGCGAGAACCCGCTGTCGGTCACTCCGCCCATCCGCGCCGCGATATACATCCCGATGACGGCAAATACTGCTCCGAGGAAGATCGAATCGAGGATGGTCGCGATCAGGCGGTCGCCCATCCGGGCCACTCCAAAGCTGCCGACCAGGGGAACCGGGCCTGCGGGTGCGGCCGGGACCTGAGCAGAACGCGGAGGAGAGGAGGGTGGGATGAGAGTGCCGGGCGGGGCCGCTTGGACAGGCGGCGGCGCTGGAAGTTGCGCGCCGCAGCCCATGCAGAAACGAGCGGCATCTGCATTCGAAGCCCCGCAAGAACCGCAGATCATGGTCGCACCTCCACGTAAGGGAGGCTAGTATATCAAATTAATCTGCCACGCAAGCGGCATTGTGGCATTGCGGGATCAAAAGTATCGCGTCTGGGTGTATACTGGCCAGAACCTGCGATCGAGAATGAACATTCCGGCAACCAGGGGATTCCGCCGCCCTTCAGGCTCGGCGGGCTTGAACCGGGTTGTGGGCCGTCATTATGATGCTACGGCATACCAATGCCTTAGGAGTTCACGAAAATGAAATATCGTCACGGCCCGCTCTGGATCGCCGCATTTGCTGTTCTGACCCTGCTCTGCTGCAAGAAAGCCGGACCGTCGGACAGCCTGTGTACCTACGAACCGCTTCCAGCCACCGCTGAAGTTCCCTCCGGCCAAGGCGCCATACAGGTGCTGGCGTCGACGGATACCTACTTTTACGTCTTCGACAGCACGGGAAAGCAGATTGGAAGCCATGCCGTCAATGGACTTCTACCCGTGAAACCCGGCGATTACCACTTGAAATTGAACAACTCGGTGCACCCGGTTGTCATGCAGGAGAAGATGCTCACCAAATGCTCAACGGGTGCCGTCCTTTCGAGCGCGAACACGGATGAGTACTACTACGTTTTCGACAACGCCGGTACCCAGTTGGCATCGGCGCACCTAGGCAGCGCCCTCTCGGTGTTTCCCACAAGTTACCGAGTGCGATTGAACAACTCCGACACCACGGCAAATGTGCAGGTCGGTTCGACCACCGAACTGAAGCCTGGAACAGTCGATGTGGAGGCCAGTACCGACGAGTACTACTACGTGTTCGACGTCGGAGCGAGACAGCTCGCCAGCAGTCATGTGGGCAAAGCGCTCGGCCTGTTTGCGGGCAGGTACACCGTCAAGGTCAACAACAGTCAGGCCCAGTTCGACGCGGCAAATTTCAGGGTTTCAGGGAGTTAACCGGAAGGAGGGGGACAGGCGTGGCCTACGGCTCGGAATAATAGCCAATCCTGGTGCGGACCGTGCTATCGGGATGCGCCAAGCGGCTCTCCGGGGAGAGCCGGACTTCAATCCTGTGAAAAGCATCGGCTGCGGCGGATTCGCGCATACGAGCGCGAATGACAGCGGCTGGCGCGACGGCGACTGGAATCCCCAAACTGCGATTGCAGCGATCATCAAAACCGATGATCGGGTGATGAGAGGTGTACAACGCATTCTGACCCATTGTACAGACCGTCCAGATCGGCCAAAACGTCTAGCGCCGGATTGAGATCAGCTTGTGGCCAATTCGTCAATATCGGCAGCAATCGCCGAGGAATACCCTCGGCACCCGGAGCGCCTTTTGATCTCACATCTCCGCGATCAGATCGCGGTGGTACACTCAGTCCGGGAGGCCGCAGCGCACTGCCGACCTGAAGTCTGACGCGTGGCACCGCCCCGTAGGGGCCTAGTTTAGAGTTTCCGCGACGTTCGAATGAAAAAACCAAGATGGTGGACGGGCTGGTGGCTTCTAAAGTGGATGCTTGTTTGGTTAGCCGTGACATTCGTCTGGCTGCCGGTATTCTCAAAGTGGCCTGATAGCATCGCTGCCAAATCGCTCACGATCATTTGGGGCTTAGGCATCTTAGTGCTCGCATTCGCCCGCGTCGCGGGCATCCTTGCCAGTTGGGCCAAGCTACTGTTGACACTGTGTACGTTGCTGCCGAAGCACCGGGGCAAGGGCAAAAGCCCCGCGCCCGATAAGCTTCCGGCAAGTCCTAGGGCTGTATCGGAAACGCTCCGGCAGGATCAGCTCGGGGAAGACGCGGTTCGTCGATGCCGGAGCGTTTTCGATAGAGCGACTTGAAGTGAGACAGTTTGGCGCTACGGTGTTATGCGTTTTGAACTGTGTTGGTGGTGGCAGAAGACGATGAGATCGGCGCTGAAGGATATGTCGAGAGAGTAGGAAGGCGCGGTTGCAGGATGCTGCGATGCTCGGTAGTGCGATCCAACAAGGAGCGGGCAGTCCTCACCTGCTGGCGCTCCCGCGCTGGCAAGGTTCGAGATGAGAAAGAGCAGGTCATGGTCGTGCTACTTGTCCGATGCGGGGGAGAGCGGAAGCGCGCCTCAACGGCGGTGAACCGTTCGAGGATTGCCATGGCGCCGCAGCACTGTGGGCAAAGCCATTGCGGCCGAGGCACGTCCGGCGGTTGGAGTTTGAGGCCGCTCTTGGCGACAGTCAGCAAGTATATCGGGACTTCTCTAGTTTTGCGATGGAACTTCAGCCGAACCCGCTCTTCAAGGAGCTCTCGCAGCATGGGCCCGTTCATCATCTCCTTGTGACGGCATCTCCCGCCTTCGCGCTGATCTGGTAACGGTCGGAGTCGATCCGGGCCGGGCCCCTTCGAGCACCGCAGTCGGCCCACGGCGTCGCGGTTTCTCTCTTGACAACTTAATTTGTCAATGTTCTAATATTCTCGTGCTGGATGTCGAGGTCATACAGTCTCCGCAGGCCGCCGCCGCCGCGCTCGACCCGGTCCGCGCGCGGCTCCTGGCCGAATTGTCGGAGCCCGCGTCGGCGGCCACCCTTGCTGCGCGCCTCTCCCTTCCACGCCAAAAAGTGAACTATCACCTGCGCGCCCTGGAGAACCACCACCTCGTGCGCCCTACCAGCGAACGCAAGTGGGGCGGCATCACAGAACGCCTGGTGGAAGCCACCGCGTCGTCATACGTAGTGTCTCCCGCCGCCATGGGCCCCACGGCGTCCGACCCTGGGCGCAGCCGCGACCGCCTGTCGGCGGGCTATCTGATCGCGCTGGCGGCCCGTGTCGTCCGTGAAGTCAGCGAACTCGCCACCCGCGCGCGCGAAACCGGCAAGCGCCTCGC
>JBAVEN010000023.1:0-55726 GCA_049587755.1 Bryobacteraceae bacterium
CAAAAATGCTGCATACTCGATTCATGGCGGAAATCCTCTCGGTTGAGATCGGTTCTGGACAAACCCAGATCTGAACCTAGCAGGATTTCCGTCAAGTCTTACGAAATTGTCTTGGACAGATGTGGTCGGGGACGTGCCTCACAAGGAAGTTACCGGACCTGGGCGGCCAGGGAGGCGGCCAAGGCGGCGGGGTCGTAGCCTTCGGCCTTGATCGAGTAGCCGCCAATCAGGCGGCCCTTGCGAAAGATGAACAGGCGGCCGAGATAGCGGTCGGTAGCCTGAAACGCGTCGTCAGCCAGATTGGCGGCGGTAACCTGGCCAAAGCGGGCGCGCAGTTTCTGCATGACGGCGTTGGCGGAATCGGATGACGTCTCAAACGCCACAAAGGCTTTGCCGAAATCGTACTGGGCCACGTAGCCGCGTTTCAGCAGGCGTATGCCGAGCACGCTTTCGGGCACCAGGCGCAGCGACTGCCGGCCGGCGGCGGGAAACCAAGCGAGCGCGTCGGGCAAGACGGTGCTGCCGGTGATGGTGCCATCCAGCGCCGCGAGCCACGCCCGCAATGCAGCGGTGTGATCGCCTTCCGGGTTGGCGGCGATCTCGACGAAGTAGCTTCCCTTGACGAACATGGCACGGCGCGGTGTCACCTGTCCCGCCATCCCGATCTTGTCCGTGGGCAGTTGCGGATCGCGGTCGGCGGAGAATATGCCATAGGCAGAATCGGCATCGCCCATATCGGAAAGATCGATGACGAAACTGATCTCGCCCTGCCGGCAGGTGACGCCTTTCATGCTGCGGAAGCCGTAAATGAGATAGCCCTCGGCATTGCCATCCATGTACTCGAAGAGGTTGGTGGCTTCATAAGAGCGGGCCGGACCGCTCTGCGACCAGCCGGGCACGAGCGCGCAGGATAGCGCCGGGGCTGGGGCGTCGCCCGCCCAGGCGAGCGCCGCCAAAGGCAGCGCCAGACAGGCCTTGAAGAGTAGCCGCGTAGTCGATGCAGCAACCGCTCCCTCACAGGGTGCCCTCTGGGCCGGGCGTCGAACGCGGATCGGACAGGTGCCTAGCAACGGAACAGCTCCTGCGCGCGCATCAGCCGCTCCGCCACCTTGACGCCGTGGCGGCATTCCACCGTGCAGGAATCGCAATCGGCGCAACTCGCCGCCACGTGGGCGGGGGCGAGTGAAAGGAAGTGTTCGCGGCCGAGCGCGAACTGGCCGTAGCCATCGGCGTAGGTGACGAAGCGCAGCATATCTTCGACCGGCAGACCCTGGCGGCACTGGCCCTGGCAGGCGCCGCACATGCGGCAGTAAAGGGGGCCGATGCGCTCCAGGTGGGCGGCCAGGCGCTTTTCGTCGTCGGCGCCGAAGGGCTCGGACATGGCCTTGATGTTTTCTTCGAGCTGATCGATATCTGTCATGCTGGGGACGGTGGTGCAGACGTTGCGATTGCGGGTGACCCACTTGAGCGCCGATAACATAGCGCCCTCCCGTCGCAGCTTCTGATAGTTGGGATTGTCCGGCTTCAGGGTGCGGAAACCGCCCGCCATCACCTTCATGGCCACCGTTCCCTTCCCCGCTTTGGCCGCCTGTTCCATCACGGTGTTCATGACCGGCTCCAAGGTGAAGTTGTAGGCGGAGAGAATCACGTCGATCTTGGGATGCGCGGCGAGAAAGGGGATGAGCTGGGGCTGGCCGCTGTGCGTGCTGACGCCGGCAAAGCGGATCTTGCCCGCCTGTTTGGCGGTTTGCTGCGCATCGATCAGCTCGTCGGTGACGTCCTCCGGGCGCGTCTTGCCGTGCAGGTACCAGATATCGAGATAGTCGGTGCCGAGCTGCTTGAGGCTGATGTCGAGCTGCTCGAGCGCGTCGGCGCGGGTATGGGCGCCGGTCTTGCTGGAAAGCACGATGTTCTTGCGTTTGTTTTTGAGGGCGGCCCCGACCATGCGCTCATTGTTGCCGCCCTGGTAAACGCGGGCGGTGTCGAAATAAGTGATGCCCATGTCGGCGGCGCGCTCGATGACGCTGCCGTCGGAGGTGATCATGCAGCCGAAGCCGACGGTGGTCACCTTAAGTCCGGTCTTGCCCAGGGTGCGATACTCGAGGGCCGGTGCGGCGGAGCTGGCGCGGGGCGGCGCGGGCGCCTGATCGGAGGAGCGGGCGGCGGATGCGGCGGCGGGCAAGGCGAGCCCGGCGGCGAGAAAACTGCGGCGCGAAGCGGTGCGATTCATGTGTGCGGCTCCAATTCAAGTATGACGAGATGCTAATATCCTATTGTATTTCAGAGTGGAGGTCGACCCCGATGCGTTTCACTCGCCGCGCGATGCTGCAACTCACCGCTTTTTCCCCGGCTTTGCGGCCGCTGTTCGGGCAGGCGCCGCCGCTGCCGCGCTCGACGGTTTCGGTGGTGCAGGGTAACGACCGCCGCAAGAATATCGCCGCGGCGCTGGAGGCGATCAACGATCAGATCCGCCCTGCACTGCGGATGAAAAAGTACGTGGTGATCAAGCCCAACTTGGTCTCCACCACGAACCAGCTTGCCGCCACGCACCCAGGCGCGATCCATGGCATTTTGGATTACCTGGAGCCGCGATTCAAAGGGCCGGTGATGGTGGCCGAGGCTTCGGCGGGCGACACGATGGAGGCGTTCGAGGAGTTCGGCTACCGGAAGATGGCGAGCGAGCACCGGCCGCTGCGGGTGGGGCTGGTGGATTTGAATCGCGAGGCGAAGTACGTCACCGTTCCACTGATCGATTACGATCTGCACGCCAAGGCGGCGCGGCTGGGCGCGCGGCTGATGGACCCGGACGCGTTCGTCATCTGCGCCGCGGTAATGAAAACGCACAATACCGTGGTGGCGACGCTAACGGTGAAGAACATGGCGCTGGGCGCGCCGCTGCACAGCGCCCCGGGCGTGACGCCGGAATGGAACGACAAGCGCGTGACGCACAACGGACTGCGCCAGACGCACTACAACATTTTCCTGACGGCGCAGGCGATGAAGCCGTTCTGGGGCGCGGCGGTGATTGACGCGTACGAGGGGATGGAAGGCAACGGCCCATCGTCCGGGACGCCGGTGCCATCGCGCCTGGCGATTGCATCGCGCGACTACATCGCGGCCGACCGGGTGGGCCTGGAACTGATGGGCATCAATCCGAAGTGGCTCGGGTATTTGAATTTCTGCGGCGATTTCGGCATCGGCCAATACGACCTGAGTAAGATCGATGTTCGCGGCGCGAAGCTGGAAGCGGTGCGCAAGAAATATCGACTTCACCCTGACATGGATCGCGAGCTGGAGTGGATGGGGCCGATGGAAGAGCTGCCGCGGATCGTGGGGTAGACGGATCGAGGGCAGCGCCGGGCGCAAAAAAACGGCGCCCGGCCGCGCCCCACGGAAGGCCCCCTGCGAAAACGCAATTCGCCTTGCCGCGGTTTCCTTCTTGTAGTAAAGTAGGCTCGATCTACCGGTACGCCCTTGCGCGGGGGGGGGATTCACTAAGGCGCGGGCGAACTTTCGTAGCGAGGGGAAAACGATGGCAGAATATGACGTCCTGAGGGCCCGTGTGCGCGGCGACCTCATTCAACCGGGTGACACGAATTACGATGAAGCCCGAAAACTGTACAATGCGATGATCGACAAGAAACCGGCGGCGATCGTCCGGTGCGCCGACGCCGCAGACGTGATGGCGTGCGTGAACCACGCGCGCGAAAACGGGATCCTGCTGGCGGTGCGCGGCGGCGGACACAACGGTCCGGGCCTGGGGAGCTGCGACGGCGGCATGGTGATCGACCTGTCGCGCATGCGGGGCGTGCGGGTGGACCCGGCCGCCAAGACGGCGCAGGTGGCGGGCGGATGCGTGTGGGGCGATGTGGACCACGCGACGCACGCGTTCGGGCTGGCCGTGCCGAGCGGAATTGTTTCGACCACCGGCGTGGGCGGCCTGACTCTGGGCGGTGGAATCGGCCACCTGTCGCGCAAATACGGTTTGACGATCGACAATTTGCTGTCCGTCGACATGGTTCTCGCCGACGGAAGCTTCGTGACGGCCGATGAGAACGAGAACCAGGACTTGTTCTGGGCGGTGCGCGGCGGCGGCGGCAATTTCGGAGTGGTAACTTCGTTTACGTTCCGCCTGCATCGAGTGAGCACGGTGATGGCGGGGCCGATCTTCTATGCGATAGAGGACGCGCCAGCGGTGATGAGAGCGTACGAGCAGTTCATCACCGGCGCGCCGGAAGAGATTAACGGCTTCTTTGCGTTTCTGACGGTGCCACCGGTGGACCTATTCCCGGCCGCCCTCCATATGCGGACGGTTTGCGGCGTTATCTGGTGCTCGACCGCGAGCCATGAACGGACGGCCGAGTTACTTAAGCCGGCGGAGAGTTGGGCCAAGCCTCTGCTGGCGCATGTAGGACCGGTGCCGTTTCCGGCGTTGCAGAGTCTGTTCGACGGGTTGTACACTCCCGGTCTGCAGTGGTACTGGAAGGCTGATTTCGTCGACCATCTGACGGACGACGCCATTGCGGTGCATGTGAAGCATGGTCCCCACCTGCCTTCGATGTTTTCGACGATGCACATGTACCCGATCAACGGTGCGGTGCACCGAGTGAAGAGCAGCGACACTGCGTTCAGTTACAGAAAGTCGAAGTGGGCCGCGGTGATCGTGGGCGTGGACCCCGATCCGGCAAATAAGGAAAGGATTACGGATTGGGCAAGAGCTTACTGGGACGCCGTGCACCCGTTTGCGGCGCCCGGGGCGTATGTCAACTTCATGATGGAAGAAAGTACGGCGCGCGTGGAGGCGACTTATGGCAGCAACTATTCCAGGCTGCAGGCGATCAAAGCCAAGTATGATCCGGAGAATTTGTTCCGGGTAAATCAGAATATTGCGCCGAAAGGTGTTGGACGCGGAGCCGTGTAACTGGCCCTGCTATGTTACTTCGAAGCGCTGGGCCTGGTCCGTATCGGTGTCGTAGATGACGAAGGTGGAGGGGACATCGATGCGGGCGCCATCGGCGGCGAAGGCGACGCCCATGATGGCGCCGGGATTGATGGCGAGCGTGCGGCCGATGCGGCTTACATCGTAGACGTGGTTGTGGCCGTAACAGACGACGTCGAATTCGCCCGAGGCGGCGATGGCGCGTGCGATGTTGTCATAGTGGTTGGCGGCGACGCGCTTGCCGCCGAATTCGCCGCGCAGCATCTCACCGTGGATCTTGATCTGTGGATAGCGGGCGGCGTTGGCGGTGATGCGGAACAGATCGCCATCGTTATTGCCGAAGATGACGTGAATGGGGGCGGAAAATCCGCGGCCTAATTGGTGAACGATGAAGGGCGAACAGAGGTCGCCGCAGCAGATCATGGTGTCGGTGCCGTGCGCAGCGTCGAGCGCGGCTGCCAGCTTCCACACGTTGTCGTGAATATCGGAGAGAATCGCCAGGCGCATGCTTCGGGACTCGTTTCGTTATTACTGTGCTAACCGCTCCCTAACGGTCGCGGCTCAGAACGGTGGCGGCTCAGAGCCGTCGCCGCTATCTCGCTAAACGCTCATAGTTCAAGCCTCTTTCCGCAGTTTGGCTACGAATTTCTCGCGGAACTTGCGTACCTTGGGAGCGACGACGAAGGCGCAATAGGGCTGGCTCGAGTGGCCGCGGAAATAGTCCTGATGGTAGTTCTCGGCGCGGTAGAAGGTTTCGACCGGGCGCAGCTCGGTGACGATGGGCGCGGACCAAATCTGTTCCGCATTCAACCCGCGAATGGTCTGCTCGGCCACCTGGCGCTGCGCCTCGCTGTGATAGAAAATGACGGACCGGTATTGGACACCGACATCGTCGCCCTGGCGGTCGCGAGAAGTGGGGTCGTGAATCGCGAAGAAGACTTCGAGTATGTCGCGGAAGCTGGAGGTCGCTGGATCGAATTTCACCTGGACGACTTCCACGTAGCCGGTCGAGCCAGTGCACACTTGTTGGTAAGTCGGATTGGCGATGCTCCCGCCCATGTAACCGGACGCGACGGCGAGCACACCCTCCATCTGCTGGTACACGGCTTCCAGGCACCAGAAACATCCCCCACCCAGTGTTACAGTCTCCTCAGTTGCCATGCCTTCCAGGTTACGCCATCTGCGCAGGGAAGCGGAAGTGGGTGGCACCGGCTGGGCTGATTATTTAGAGCGAGGCCCTAACTTCGGCGTCAGCAGACTAGGTCTTCGCGCCCGACGTGCAAGTCTTCCAGGTTGCCGAGGACGGTGAGGGCAATGTGGCGCGAGTCGAAGAAGGTTCGCGCCAGCTCTTGCAGACCGTCCGCGGCCACGGCTTCGATGCTCTCCAGCAACTCGTCGACCGAAAAGAAGCGGCCAAAGTAGATCTCGTTGCGCGCCAGGCCGGACATGCGAGACGAGGTCGATTCCAGGCCGAGCACGAGCGAACCCTTGAGATAGTCCTTAGCGCGGCGCAGTTCTTCCTCGCCCACCGGCTGCTCCTTCAGGTCGCGGAATTCCTTGAGAATCGATTCGACCACGCGGCGCGCGGATTCGCGCGAAGTGCCAGCGTAGACCGAAAGGCAGCCGGTATCGCGATAGGGGCTGAGTTCGGAGAAGACCGCGTATGCCAGCCCCTGGCGCTCGCGGATGTTCTGAAACAGGCGCGAGCTCATGCCGCCGCCGAGCAAGGTGTTGAGCACGTAACACGCGAACCGCTCGCGGTGCGGCAGCGGATGCGACGGAACGCCCAGGCAAAGATGCACCTGCTCCAGCGCGCGTTTGTTGCGCAGCGCGATGCGCGCGTGGGTGTGTGGAGCCTGGTCGGCGGGCGCCGGCGGGCTGGCCGGCAGTTCGTCAAAATATCGGCGGGCCAGGCCCACCAGCGTCTCGTGCGCCAGATTGCCGGCCGCGGTTACGATCAGGTTGGATGGCGTGTAGACTGCGGCGTAATAATCGCGAATGGCGGCCCGGTCAAGCTTGCCGACGGTTTCAGGCGTGCCCAGGATCGGCTTGCCCAGCGGGTGATCCTTCCAGAAGTTGGAAGAGAAGATTTCCTGCACCAGGTAATCGGGGCTATCGGCCTCCATCTTGATCTCTTCAAGGATGACGCCCTTTTCCTTTTCGATATCTTCGTCGCGAAACAGCGGATGGAGCACCAGGTCGGCGAGCACGTCGAAGGCGCGCGACAGGTGTTCGTCGAGGACCTTGGTGTTGAAGCAAACCATCTCTTTGGCGGTGAAGGCATCGAGATTGCCGCCGATCGAATCCACCGAGCGGGCGATATCTTCCGCCGAGCGGTTGGTGGTGCCCTTGAACAACATGTGCTCGATGAAGTGCGAGATGCCGTTGCGCTCCGCGAGCTCGCGGCGCGAGCCGGTGCACACCCAGATGCCCACCGAAACCGAGCGCACGTGCGGCATGCGCTCGCTGATGACGCGCAGGCCGTTAGCCAGCGTAGTCATTTCGATATCCCGGAGCGGGTTCAAAGACGTGGACATGCGGAGAAGAGCTGCTCTATGTTCTTTGTAGCATTGTTCCGGGCCGGCCGGGTGGCGGGGGCATACGGGCAAGCTAAAGCATGCCCCACCAACGCCTTGCGTGCCGTTGGTGGGGCGTGCTTTAGCTTGCCCAAGTCACCAGGCAGTGCATGACCGCCAATTTCAAAGTCGCGCACCCGTGCGTCCACAGCGTAGGTCGGCCCGCCGCCCTCCGGCGGTGCGGACCGGTCCTCCATAGTACAATTGAAGCAACTGGAGTTGTCGACCTTCATGAAATTGCACACCGCCGCGATTCTGCTGGGGTTCGCGGTTGCTGCGCCCGCCCTGCTTGCCAAAGACGCGCCCATGGCCCGCCCGAAGGCCGGCAAGGTGGAGATCCTGCCGCTCGACCAGGTGAAGCCGGGCATGAAAGGCGTGGCCTGGACCGTGTTCCAGGGCACGGAGCCGGAACCGGTCCCGATCGAAATCATCGGCCGCTGGAAGGATATGTGGGGGCCGAAGCAGGACGTCATCATCGCCAAGATGGGCGGCAAGGCGGCGCGCACCAACGTCGCCGCCGGCATGAGCGGCAGCCCGGTCTATATCGATGGCAAGCTGGTGGGCGCGGTTGCGCTGCGGCTGAGCGTGTTTTCTCCGGACGCCATTTGCGGCATCACGCCGATTCAGTCGATGCTGGAAATCCAGGACTTCGACCAATCGCGGCCGAGCGACTCGCGCACGCCAGGCCGGCCCGCGCCGCGCAACAACCAGGCCGCGGCGCCGGGCGATCTGCTGGGACAACTGGTGGCGGCGGGCGCGGTGAGCGGCGGGCTGCCATCCGATATACCGATCATGGAGCCGATTGAGGCGCCGCTGGCGCTGTCCGGCTTCACCGACGACACCTTGCGCGAGTTCGGCCCGCTGTTCCGCGAGATGGGCGTCCACCTGGTACAGGGAGGCGCGGGCGGGGATCTTCGCGGCAGCCAGCCGGCGCCGGGCTGGGAACAGGCGCTCTATCCGGGCGACGCGGTGGCGGGCGTGCTGGTGGATGGCGACCTGACGGTCACCGGACTCGGCACGGTGACCTACAACGACGGCAAGCGCGTGCTCGCTTTCGGGCATCCTTTCTTCAACCTAGGGCCGGTGGATATGCCGATGAGCAAGGGCGAAGTGCTGATGACGCTCGCCTCTTCCTACCAGCCGAACAAGATGGCCAACGCCACCGGGATTGTGGGCGCGCTCCATCAGGACCGGCACAGCGGCATCGAAGGCGTGCTCGGCGGCGTCAGCCGGATGATTCCGGTTGACGTGCAGGTGCGCGCTTTCGACGATAAGAACCGCGTGTCACGCGAAAAGGAGTTCCACTTCCACATCTTCGTGCAGCAGAAGTGGACGCCTTACCTGATGATGCTGACGCTCTATAACTCGGTCTCCGAGCTGAATGAGTTCGCCGAGGAAGCGACTTACCGGCTGAGCGGCCAGGTGGAGATGAACGGCAACCGGAACATTGCGCTTTCCACCATGCAGACCACCGGCGAAATGCCGGTGCCGGCGTCGATGGTGCTGGCTGGCTGGTTCGGCGAGAAGTTCAACCGCCTGTACCTGAACAACGTGAAAACGCCGGAAGTGAAGCGGGTGAACGTCACCGTGGATCTGCTGCCGGAGCGGCGGATCGCCGCGATCGAAAATGCATGGCTGGCCGATACCGATGTGGAAGCCGGCCAGCAGGTCCCGGTCAAAGTGTTCCTGCGGCCGTACCGCGGCGAACCCATCGAACGCGATTTCACCATCCGCATTCCCGAAAGCTTCGCCAAGGGCGACCATCGCATCCTGCTGAGCGATGCCGACACCGCCGACCGGTTGCAGAACATGGCGGGCATGATGAGCCACTTTCTGGACATCCCGGAAACGGTATCTCTGCTGAACCAGGAGCGATCCAACAACCGGCTGTATGTTTCGCTGATGGAAGCCAGCCCCACGGCGTACTACGACGACAAGACCATGCCCAGCCTGCCGGGATCGGTGCTGAACGTGATGCAGGCCGGGCGCTCGCCGAGCCGTTCGCTGATCACCACGCCCGAGACCGCCGTCGAGCAGATGGCGCTGCCGTTCGATTACGTGGTTACCGGCAGCTTCTCGCTTCAGATCCACGTCAAATGAAGACGGCACAGGCCCTCGATCGCGCTTTGCGCCGTCCGCATCCATGGCACGATTGGCCGTCCGCATCACGAATTTCCTCATGAACCGACTATCGATTTCCCTCCCCCGCGCCGCGGCTGTTTTTGTTGCCTGCGCCGCGCTCCATGCAGGTGACACCCGCTTCTGGTCGCAGGATGAATACGCCGATTTCGAAAAAGGTGACGTCAAGAAACTCTCGCTGCGCAGCGACGGACTGATTACGCTGGCTCCCCAGTCCCGCGAATTGTTCGACACCTCGCTGGCATACCTGTGGGCGATCGCGCGCGATTCCAAGGGTGTGCTTTATCTCGGCGGCGGCCCCAACGCCAAACTGTACCGGGTTCGGCCCGGCGACAAAGGCGAGCTGGCGGCGGAACTGGAAGGCCTGGCGGTTCAAGCCATCGCCATCGACGCCAAGGACCGCGTGTACGCCGCCACTTCGCCCGACGGCAAGGTTTACCGGCTCGCGGGCGGCGCCAAGCCGGAAGTTTTTTTCGATCCCAAGACGAAGTACATCTGGGGGCTCGCGTTTGACGCTGCGGGCAACCTCTACGTGGCGACGGGCGACCCGGGCGAAGTCTACCGTGTCACGCCTGACGGCAAAGGCGCTGTCTTCTTCCACGCCGATGAGACTCACGTGCGCTCGATGACGCTGGACGCGAAAGGCAATCTGATTGTGGGCACGGAGCCGCGCGGCCTGGTGATGCGCGTTTCGCCCGCCGGCGATGGCTTTGTGCTTTACCAGATGCCGAAGACAGAAGTAACCGCGGTGGCGGCAGCGGCTGATGGCGCGATTTACGCCGCCGCGGTGGGCGGAAAATCGGCGCCGGCCGCGCCCGCTCCGGCGCCGCCGCCCCAATTGACGCCGGCCGTCACAGCCACGGTTTCAGTGGTGGCGCCGGGAGCGCCTCCGCAACCCGCGCCGCGCCGGGTAGCAGGTTTGCCGGCGACGCTAACGCCACCCACGGGAGTGACCGGCGGCAGCGACGTCTATCGCATTGAACCCGATGGCGACCCGGAACGCATCTGGACGGACTCGCGGGATGTGGTGTACGCCATCGGCTTCGATGACGAAGGCCGCGCCATTTTAGGCACCGGCAACCACGGCGGTGTCTATCGCGTCGAAACGCCGTTTCTCTACAGCGCTCTGCTGACCACGGCTTCCACCCAGGTGACGGCGTTCGCAAGCGGGCCCGGCGGGCGCCTCTACGCCGTCACCGGCAACGTGGGCAAACTGTATGAAATCGGGCCGGGCCTGGAACACGAGGGCACGCTCGAAAGCGACGTGTTCGACGCCGCTTTGTTTTCGCAATGGGGACGGCTCACCTTCGAGGCGCGCCTGGACGGCGGGCGCGTGGCGCTGGCCACGCGCAGCGGCAACCTCGACCAGCCGCAGCAGAACTGGAGCCCGTGGTCGGCCGCCCTTGCCGATCCCAAGGGCGCGCCGGTAGCTTCCCCCGCGGCGCGTTTCCTGCAATGGAAAGCCACGCTCACCGCCAACGCGGAAGGCCGCTCACCGCAACTGGAATCGGTTGACGTGGCCTACCTGCCAAAGAACCTGGCGCCACGCGTGGAGCAGATCGAAATCACGCCCGCCAACTACAAATTCCCCGCTGTGGTCACGCTGCTGGCAGCCGGCTCGCAGCCGCAGGCGCTGACGCTGCCGCCGCTAGGAGGACACAGACCTCCGGCGGCGCCCGCGCCCAGCCTGGAGCCTCCACCCACCAGCACACCCGCCATGCAGTGGGACAAGGGATGGATGGGCGCGCGCTGGGTGGCATCCGACCCCAATGGCGATTCCATGACCTACAGTGTCGAGATCCGCGGCAAAGGCGAAACCGATTGGAAGCCCCTCAAGCAGAAGGTCGCCGAGAAGTATTGTTCGTGGGATTCCACGGCCTTCCCGGATGGCGAGTATCGCCTTCGGATCATCGCCTCCGACGCGCCCTCGAATCCGCCCGCCGACGCCCTCACAGGGCAACTGGTGAGCGACACTTTCACTATCGATAACACGCCGCCGCGGATCAGTGGGTTGAGCGCGACGCGCAATGGCGGCAAGCTCGACCTGCGCTGGCACGCCGCCGACGCGCTCAGCAACATTGCCAAGGCCGAATACTCGCTCGATGGCGGCGATTGGACGCTGGCCGCGCCCGTAACCAAGCTCTCGGATTCGCTGGAGCTCGACTACGTCCTGGCGCTCGATGCCGGTCCCGGCGAGCACACGATCGCCATCCGCGTGGAAGACGATTGCGCCAATCAAGCCGTGGATAAAGTGGTAGTGCACTAGGACCAGCGGCTGTGAGGTTGTGAAACAATCTCCCGATAGAGGCGCGCAATGAGGGCACAGGACCCAGCGGCGGCGCTCGACTGTTTTCTCATCGCGGACGACCTGACGGGCGCCTGCGATGCCGCGGTTCACTTCGCGATGCGGGGGCGCCGGGCGACGGTGCGGATTGCGCCCGGCGCCCAGCTCGCCGACTCGACGGTCATCGCCGCCAGTACGGACAGCCGGCGCCTCGAGCCGGCGGCCGCCCGGGACGCGGTCTCAGGCGCGGCCGCGAGTCTGCCAATCGGTTCGCCGTCGATTCTCTTCAAGAAGATCGATTCCACGCTGCGCGGCCAATCGGGCGTGGAAATCACCGCGGCCCTCACCGCCTTCGGTTGCGATGCCGCCGTGGCATGCCCTGCTTTTCCACGAATGAATCGCATCGTGGAAGCGGGACTCCTACGCATCGCCGGCGCGACGGATTTTGCGCCGATCGACGTCGCCGCTCATTTTAGGGCGCAGGGAGCCGAGAGATGCGTGCATACCGGGCACGAAGCGCTCCCGGAGGCAATCTCGTCCGGCGCGAGGATCGTGGTGCTCGATGCGGTTAGCGATGACGATCTGGACCGGATCGCCGCCGCGGGCCTGGCGCTCGATAAGCGCATCTTGTGGGCGGGATCGGCAGGCCTCGCGTCCGCCCTGGCACGCACGCTGCCGCTCGGGCCGCAATCGCGCCCGCAACCGTCACCCAAAGTTCCCGTGCTGTTCTGTATCGGATCAGAACACCGGGTCACGGTATCGCAGCAAGCCGCTCTTGTGCGCGAGCGCCGGGCACTGCTGGTTGACTCAGGACAGACCGGAGTGGCGTGCATTGCAGCCGCGCTGGGCCGCGGCCAGCACGCGGTGTTGCGCGTGTCACGCGATGAGGTCTTCGCGAAATGGCTGCAGGAGCTGGCCGTCTGCGCTCGCACGGCCGCGCTGATGCTTTCCGGCGGCGATACCGCTGCGCAACTTTGCCGCGCCGCAGGAGCGCAGCGCATCGACCTCTTGGATGAAATTGTTCCCGGAGTCCCTTGTGGCGTGATTCGCGGCGGCGCGTTCGATGGGATTTCGGTCGCCACCAAATCCGGCGGATTTGGCGGTGCGGATGCTCTAATTCAAATAGCGGACTATTTTACATGCCCGACCCAGTAAAGGACCGGCCGGCCATTGCGTTAACCATGGGCGATCCGGCCGGCATCGGCCCCGAAATCGTCATCAAGGCCCTGGCGGACCCGCAACTCGCGCCGCTGGCCCGCTGGATTGTGGTGGGAGATGCCCGCATCCTGGAAAGCGCGGAGCGGCTCACCGGCCTGAAGCTCGAATCGGCGGAGTTGCGCGACGCGAGAGCGCTCGCCGGCATCGACGAGTTCCAGTTCGGCCGTCTGGACGCGCGCTGCGGAGCGGCTGCGGTGGAGTATGTCCGTATCGCCACGGAAATGTGTCTGCGTGGAGAGGCCGGCGCCATGGTCACGGCGCCCCTCAACAAGGAAGCCGTGACGCTCTCCGGCCGGCGGTTTTCAGGCCACACCGGGTACATTGCGGAGTTATGCGGCTCCACGGAGTCTCGCATGTTGCTCTGGAGCGAACGATTCTCCACCGTGCACGTGACGACGCACGTCGCGCTGCGCCAGGCGTGCGAGCTGGACACACCGCGCATCGTCTGCACCATCGAGCTGGGGAATGAAGCTATGAAGCTGCTCGGGTTCGAGCGGCCGCGCATCGCGGTGTGCGGATTGAATCCTCACGCCGGCGAGCACGGGCTGTTCGGCAACGAAGAGGAACGCTCGATCACGCCGGCCGTCGAGGCGGCCTGCCGCCAGGGCATCTTGTGTAGCGGTCCGCATGCGGGCGACACGGTTTTCCTCCAGGCATCCCGCGGCGCGTACGACCTGGTGGTGGCAATGTACCACGATCAGGGGCACATCCCCATGAAGCTGATCGATTTCGAAGGGACGGTCAACATTTCTCTCGGCATTCCGATCATACGGACATCGGTGGATCATGGTACGGCGTTCGATATCGCCGGCCAAAACCAGGCCGATCCGCGCAGCATGAAGCAGGCGATGCGCGTGGCGGCGCGCATGGCTTCCTCGCGCAGGCGTTCGACATGAGAATGGAGTAGCCAATGGATTCGTTTGCCTGCGCGCCCGTGTAATTCGCCGTCCGCATCCACTTTCGTGTCGCGCCCCCCCTCACGCAGCCGTGCCGGTTGCGCGACCGCTTCGGGGATATAATCTTCCACATGCTTTCACCGCGCTCATGTTTCGCTGCTGTCTGTTTCGTTCTGCTGGCCGGCTGTTCCAGGAAGCCGGAGCCATCGCCATCGGTATCTCCGGACTCGGCTGTCACTTACTTGCCGAATGGCTGGTCGGGCGCAGAGCGGGCTGAGTATTATCATCTCGCGGAAGGCAGCGAGCTGATGCCATACGCGCTGCTGGCCAACCTGAAAAGCGTCAAGACCGGGAAGCCGTTCCTCCAAGGCATGGAACGGTTCGGGTTCCTGCCTGACGCCAAGAGCAGCACGAATCCATACGGAATGCCCGTCGGGATGACGGTGGGGCGTTCCCGCGATGCCAGCGCCAAAGGCGTCGAAATGGTTGGGTTCAGTTGTGCGGCGTGTCATGTGGGCGAGCTGACGTACCGCGGCAAGCGGGTGCGCATCGATGGCGGGCCCAGCCTGATCGACTTGCAAGCTTATCAGGTGGAGTTTCAGGAGTCGCTCGACGCCGCCATGAAGGACCCGCGGGCGCTGCTCGCTTTGGTGGTGGCAATGGACCAGAAAGAGAAGATGGCGGACACGCCATCGGCCGAGGGCGCAGGACAATACGCCAGCGACGCCGCGCTGCAGGACGCCACCGATGTGAAGACCGTACCCAATGCGGACCCGTCGTTTCATTCCGTGCCATCCCAGGCTGCCGACACGGCCGAGCCCGCCGCGCCCCCAGCGGGGTTTCTGGAACGGATGAGAACCAGTGTGGCGTTCCTGAAGGCGCGGCTGGCTCACATCCGCAACGGCAAGCTGCTGCTGGATGGAACGGAACCGGGGCCGGGCCGCATCGACGCCTTCGGCGCCGCGCGTAACCTGCTGTTTCCGAAATCGGCGATGAGGATGCAGTCGCCGGTCAGCTTTCCGTTTCTGTGGGGCGTGCCGGACACCACCCAGCAGCGCGCCGCCAACGAGGAACCGCGCTGGATTCATTACGACGGCAACACCAACTCGATTCTGGAACGAAACATCGGTCAGGCCCTGGGCATGGGCGCAGTGTTCGACCCGAAGACTTATGAATCGACGTTGCGAATCGGCAACCTCCACCGTCTGGAGGTACTGACCCACAAGTTACAGCCGCCTGTATGGCCCAGCGACGTTCTCGGCCCGATTGACCAGGCCAAGGCACAAAGAGGCGAAGCAATCTTCCAGGATAAGTGCGTGGGTTGCCATCAGGACAAACTGTATGCGCTCGCCGACGTAATGACCGACCCGATGCGCGCCAACAGCTTCGGCCAACCGGTGGGCAATCGGCCATTCCCGGCAGCGGTGGCGCCGATTCTGGCGGGCTTGAAAAAGCGCGCCTTCGAAGACGATGGAGTCAGCGCAGCCGATCAAGCCGGAATGGATGCCAACCCGGTGATTTGGCGCGCCACCGGCAAGTACATGGCGCGGAAGCTGAACGGGATTTGGGCAACCGCTCCGTACCTGCACAACGGTTCGGTGCCAACGCTCTACCACATGCTGCACCCGGACCAGCGGCCGGCGCAGTTCATTGTGGGCATTCGCGAATACGACCCGGCCAAGGTCGGCTACCAGAGCGAAACCGCCGGCACCAAGGTGAACGTCTGGATCTACGACACGACCAAGCCGGGCAACAGTAACATCGGCCACAGCGGCGCGCAGTTCGGAACTACCCTGGCGGAAGACCAGAAGGCCGAATTACTGGAATACCTGAAGACGTACTGAGCGAGCGAAGGCGCCGTATTCCGTTTCAGGCCTTTGCCGGCTCGGCCGGTTGGGCGCGCGGCCGTGAAAAAGCGGTGGTTCTCAGACCGCGCGACCTCGCACCCCTGGCGGCACTCCCTTACGGTCGTAGCTCCTTCGGGCCCGCGCGCGTCAGCAAGCGGCTTGGCGATGGCATCGAATCTCGCGGCCGTGAAACTAGTAGGCGGCCGTGGCCGCAGCCGAAACGCCTTGCGAGTTCGTAAGCGTGATCGATACGGAGGTGAGCGCACTCGTGCCGTTCTCGATGGTGAACGGAATTTCGAGCGAGAACATGCTGCCGTACTGAGCCGACGTGGCGCTCTGATACCACGTGGTGAAGACCTGGCTCAACGAGATGGTTGCGGTGTTGCTGGTCAGGGTGACGCCGGGAGCGGGCGTAAAGGTGACCGCCGCGGAGGTCATGTCGCGCGGCGTGGAGTAACCTACCACCACCAGGTTGAAACCTCCGCTGGTGGTGGTGACGGTTGCGCTGGTGATCACGGGCACGCCCGCGTTCACGCGCAGAACCACAGTAGGCGCCGGCGACGGCGTGATATCCATGCCGGCCGCGGTCAGCTTCAAGGTCAGAGTGATGGTGCCGGCTACCGTGCCGGTTTGCACGCCGGGAGCGCTGCCACCGCTGAATTGCACCTGCATGGAGCCGGCCGGGAGCTGGAACGTGGAAGTGCGGCCGCCGGTAGTGAACTGCACGTTGGGGTCGTCGGGACCGGAGTCGGGCGCGAACGTCAACGTGATGGTGCCCTGAATGGCCAACGGATACATGCCGCCTGCCGTCACGGTGAAAGTTGGCTGGGTGGCCGGCGAGGGTGTATCCGGCAGGCCCGAGATGGTGATGGATGGCGCCGGCGGAACGCCTACCACAATAGTGAAAAGCTGCGTGGCAGTCTGCTGCCGCGCATCAGTTACCCCAATGGTGACAGGGAACGAGCCGGGCGCGGTCGGGGTGCCGCTTAGAGCGCCGGAGGTTCCGTTGAAGGTTATGCCGGCGGGAAGGGCGCCGCTGGCAATGGTCCATTGGTAGGGAGGAGAGCCGCCAGTTGCACTCAGTTGCTGAGAATAGGCCGTTCCTACAATGCCTCCGGGCAGCGATGCGGTGGCAATCGTCAGGGCGTTAGCGATCGCGACCGTGAAGGACTGGGTCGCGGTAAGCGGCGGCAAGCTGGCCGTACTGCTGGTCAGGGTGCTGGTGACCTGCACCGTGAAGGTGAATGTCCCCGCTGCGGTTGGCGTGCCCGACAGAGCTCCGCCGGCGGACAATGTAAGGCCGGACGGCAGCGCCCCGGAGGCGAGCGAGAAGGCGTAGGTCCCGGTTCCATAACCGCCGGTGGCGCCGAGCGTGGCCGCATAGGGAACAGCCACCGTGCCGCCCGCCAAGGTGCCGGTAATCGTGAGAGCAGAAGCAGTGGTGACCGCCAGGCTGAACTCCTGGCTCGCCGTCACCGCTCCGACAGTCGGGACCTGGCTGGAAACCTGGACCGTAAACGGAAACGTTCCCAGAGTGGTCGGCGTCCCGCTGAGCACGCCCGCAGCAGAGAATGTCATACCGGGAGGCAGCGCACCGGTCACTACAGACCATGTGTAAGTGGAAGGGCCTCCGCCTCCGCTGGCGGTGAAAGCCTGGGAGTAAGCGACACCCACGGTAGCCGAAGCGGCGGACTCGCCGGTGATGGCGAGGCTCGGGTACACCATCACCGTGAAAGGCTGGGTTGCGGTCAAGGGCGGCAAAGCGGCTAAGCTGCTGATCTGGGAGCTGGTGACCTGCACCGTGAAGGTGGATGTCCCCGCGGCCGTTGGCGTGCCCGACAGAGTTCCCCCGGTCGATAAGGTAATGCCGGACGGCAGAGCCCCGGAGACCACCGAGAATGCATAAGTGCCTGCTCCATACCCGCCCGAGGCGCCAAGCACCGCCGAGTAGGGACTACCCACCACACCGCCGCCCGCGCTGCCGGTAATCGCGAGGGAAGTAGCAGCGTTGATCGTGATGTTGAACCCCTGGATTGCCGTTGCCGCCCCGCTACCGGGGATCTGGCTGGAAACCTGGACATTGAATGAGTAAGTCCCCACATTCGTCGGCGTTCCGCCGAGCACGCCGGCGCTGGACAGCGTCAGACCTGGAGGCGGCGCACCGGTCACTATGGACCACGTGTAACTGGCAGAGCCCGCGCCTCCACTGGCGGTGAAAGCCTGGGAATAAGGAGCGCCCACTGTCGCCGAATCCGAAGGAATGCCGGTGATTGCGAGGCTCGGGTAGATTACCACCTGCAAAGGCAACGTGATAGTGAGAGGGAGGCAGTAAGGGTAGCCATAGAGGATGCTGCCGACCTGCACCGTGAAGGTGGATGTCCCTGCTGTGGTCGGCGTCCCGGACAGAGTTCCGTCGGAAAGCAACGTAATGCCCGGCGGCAGGCTCCCGGGGGGCAGCGAAAATGTGTAAGTGCCAGATCCGAATCCGCCCGCGGGGTTGAGCGCCGCCGCATAGGGAGTACCCACCACGCCGCCGCCCACACTGCTGGTCACGGTGAGCGGATTTTGGGCTATCGCAACGGTGAACACGGCTGCCGCCGTGGCCGTCCCGAAATTAGGGACCTGGCTGGAGACCTGGATAGTGAAACTGGGGATGTTTGTCAACGCAACCGTCGGGGTCCCGCTGAGCACGCCGGTGGCAGAGAATGCCAGACCTGGAGGCAGCAAGCCGTCCGTCATAGACCATGTGTAAGTGGATGGGCCTGCGCCCCCGGTGGCTGTGAAAGTTTGGGAGTAAGGGACACCCACAACGCCCGAATTCGTGGCCACCGTAGTGATCGCGACACTCGGATAGATGACGATTGTGTACAACTGTGTTCCGGTGAGTGGTGGTCCCCCTGTAGGCTGGGTGCTGGAGATCTGTACCGTGAAGGTGAATGTCCCGGCTGTAGTTGGCGTGCCCGATAGGATTTGACAGTCGTCACAATCGTCGCCCGAGAAAATGAGACCGGGCGGCAGGGCCCCGGAGGCGAGCGAAAATGTGTAAATGCCATTCGCTCCATATCCACCGGAGGCTGTGAGGGTCTGCGAATACGCGGTCCCGACCACCCCATTGGGAAGGCTGGTAGGCGCGATTGTCGGGTTGCCCTGTCCCCATAGCGTGAGCCCGCAGAAGAACAGGCAGACAAAAAGAAGAATCGGGCGTCTCATCGCCGGCCCTCCGGAAGTGCCATCGCCCGGGCGGGCGGCGGCACAACGACGATGCGCGGCGTGCTGCTGGCGTCGAGCACCTGGAGCGGGCCGCCGGCAAGTTCCGTCAGGCGGAATGTCGCCGCGCCCGCGAGCGGGAACATCCCCGTTGGCTTGCAGCCGCAATCGAGAGTCGTTACCGGGCCGCCACTAAGGTCGAAGACGAATACGGCTCCGGTATTGGTGGCGGCGAATACACGCTGGCCGGCGGAATCGGCTGCCGCGGCAACCAGTCCCTGGATTCCATCGCGCGCCGAGGCGATTGTCTGGATTGCCGCCGCTCCTGCCAGGCCGGTAATCCGATAGACGGTAGCGGCGAGAGTATCGGTTACCAGCGCTTGCTGGCCGGCGCTGAAAAGCCGCACGGCCGAAACGCTGCGAAACGAACCCAGCAGGCTGGGCGCCGAACCCAACGGAACGCGATACAGGGATACCGATTCCGCCGGCCCAGCGGCAACGAGCAAGAAGCTGCCGGCATCATCGACAGCCATGGCCGCCACCGGAACCGGCAGGCTGGACACATCGATTTCTCCGGCAATGGCCGGGGCGGCGGGCAGGGCGGTGAGGATCTGCACACGGCCCGATCCGTAATAAAGGGCCGCGGCGCTTCCGCCGGGGCTGAAGGCCATCAGGGCCGGCCCAGGCTGCACTCCGTCGAGCGAGGCGGTCACCCAATCGCTGCCGGCCGCGCGGACCAGCTCGACCGAAGAACCCCGCGCATTCACCACCAGGGCAGCATCCTGCGCGGGCGAGGTTTCGGCACGCGAAATCTGGAAGCCCACGCTCAGAGGCGCGCCTGTCATCGCAGCGCCCGGAATGCCGCTGATGGAACGCAAATTACCGGCCGCGCGATCGAAGACCAACCCCAGTCGCGGGCCGCTCAGGGAGGTTGCAGGGTTAGTCCCGGCAAACGCCACGCCGCAAGAGAAAACCACTGCCAACGTTCTCACTAACAAGGTTGATGTCATGTTGACCACCTTTTCCGGCTAGTGCGGGGCGCCCACGGTGGGCGTCCCGACGGTGATTGTCACGGTAGGCACCGGCGTTGGCGATGCACCGCCGCCGCGAGTGGCGGCCACTGCGCCGCCCGCCGCGCCCGCCGCCGCCACGATCAGTATGATCGCCAGGAGTTTCCCGGAGATCGCGCCACCAGCAGCCGCGCCGGCCGCGGCTGCCGCCGCGACGTTCGTCTGGCTGATGACGGTGTCGGCTTGCAGGACTCTGAATCTCGCCACAACGCGGATCTGCACTTTGCCGACGACCTTGTTCGGGACGATTCCCCGCGCCACGGCGCGTCCTGTGTCATCGGTCATTATGGTGAAGCTACGGCCGCCATTTGAGAACACGCCGCTGGCGCCGTGTTCGGGCAGGAAGAACGTGACGGCCACTCCGGCAACCGGCTTGTGGTTTTCGTCGCTCACCTGCACCATGGCTTCTCGCGTCACGCGCTGGTGGATGTTATTGATCGATCCTTCTCCTTCGAGAATCGAAATATTCAGTTGGGTGGGTTGTTGCTGTTCCTGGGCAACTGCCGGGACAGGCAATGACTGAAACACGATAACCTCTGCGAGCAGTACGCATAGGACGCGCGCCACTCCTCCGATTCGCAGCTTTACCTTCATAGCCTTACATCTCCCTCGACTTCATAGCCTTGCATCTCCCTCGAAATGATAGTCGCTTTGTGGCAAAATTGGAAGCATAATATCATATCGCCGGGGGGACCGGGGAAAGGTACGGTATGCCGGTTGAAAAGATGGTTCTTTGTTCGGTTTTGGGGGTGACCGCTCTGATCGCCCAGGTGAGCGCGCCGGAATCCGGCAAGCAACTGAGCGCCCGCGAATTGTTCTACGCCCCCGCGCCGCCGACGGCGCAGAAAGCATCGGGCCGTGCGGTGAAGCGGGCTGCCCCGAAAACGGCGCAGACGGCCGCCGAGGCGAAGCCTGCGGCCAGCGCGGAACCGGCTGCCCCTTCCGCGCCGGTAGAGCGTGCCGCTCCAGCGATGGCTGCCGCCGGGGGCGCGCCGGTCATCCAGGCCGCGTACACCGAGAAACCTCTGGGGCTGCGTTACAGCATCCTGCGCGACAGCGGCGGAGACGATTACCGCGAAGTTGCGCCGGATTCCGTCTTCCACTCCGGCGACCGGATCCGCGTTGCCGTCGAGGTGAACGATACCGGCTACCTGTACATCGCGATGCGGGGCGCCAGCGGCACCTGGAAGATTCTCTTTCCGACCAAGGAAATCGACGAGGGTAACAATCGCGTCGAAAGCGGCCGCCAGTACACCATCCCTTCCGAGCCCGGCCGGTTCGCGTTCGACCAGCAGCCGGGCGAGGAGCAGCTTTTCATCGTGCTCTCGCGGCGGCCCGAGCCCAGCCTGGAACAGTTGGTCTACTCGCTCGGCAGCGGGCACGCGTCCCCCACCAGCGCTCCGGCTGAGGCCGGAGACGAACCTAAGGTTATGTCGGCGGAAGTCAGGCCGCTGGACGACCCTCTGGTTGGCCGTCTGCGCGGCGAGGTCTACGCAAGGGACCTGGTTTTCGAGAAGGTGGACGACAGCACGCCGGGCGACAAGAAGGAGAATGCCGTTTACGTTCTCAACCGCACCGGCAGCCCGGACTCGCGCCTGGTGGCCGACTTCGTTCTGAAGCATCAGTAGGCCAGGCGCGGAGCGAGGCGGAGATCGCCATGAATCTGAGAAGCTCGCTGTTTCCGATGCTGGCGGCGGTATTCGCCGCGGCGCTGGCCGCCTCTGCGGCTGGCCAGACGAAGAGCCTGGAGCATGGGGCGCACCGCATGGAACTCACCCTGGAGCGCCTGGAGGGCGGCGCCTGGAGGGCGGTGGACCCCGGCCTGGTATTTGCGCAAGGCGACCGCGTCCGTTTCCGTTTCCGCGCCAACTTCGACGGATATCTCTACGTCATGAACGCGGCGACCTCGGGCAATTACGAGACCCTCTTTCCGCGGGAGGACACCGGGGAGCAGAACCGCATCGAGGCCGGAAAAGAATACGTGGTGCCCGCCGTCCAAGGCTGGTTTCGCGTTAGCGGACCGCCGGGCCACGACATCCTTTACTGGATGGTTACGCCGCTGTCGCTGGGAGCGCAACCGAGATACCAGCCGCTGCCTCCGCCGCCGAAGCCCGGCGCCGTGCCGCCGTTCTTGATGCCGCGGTGCGACGACACCATCTTCAAGGCGCGCGGCGAATGCGTGGACGGCTCGGCCGGCGCTAAAGAAGTGCGCCCCGCCGACAAGCTGCCGGACAACCTGAGCGGTGTGCCCGGGGCAAGCTCGCGCGAGCTGATGTTCATCCGCGAGCAGGATGTTTCGGTGGTGGCATCGCCGGCGCCGCTCACCGCACCGGTGATCTACGAGTTCCGGCTGGCCCACAGGTGAAGGTTATGAAGCTTGCCCGCACGCTCGCCATTCTGGCAGCCGCGGCAACGGCGCTGGCCGCGCAGGCGCCGCCGCAGCAGCCAAAGCAACAGCGCGACCTGAAATACGAAAACAGCATCCCGCCCGCCGCGGCGCAGGCGCCGGCCGCCGTCGCCATTCCGCGCTCGTACGCGCTGGTGATCGGCATCGCCAATTACAAGAACCTGTCCGCCAAAGACCAGTTGCAGTTCTCCGAGCGCGACGCGGAGTCAATGTACTCCATTCTCATCAGCCCGGAAGGCGGCAACTTTCACGCGGAGAACGTGCACAAGCTGACCGGCTCGCGCGCCACCCTGGCCAACATGCGCCACGAGCTGGAAGACTGGCTGCCAACCACCGCGCACGCCGACGACCGGGTGCTGATCTACTTCGCCGGCCACGGGTTCCTTTACAATGGCCGCGCCTATCTGGCGCCATACGATCTGGACCCTCACAACATTGCCGGAACCGGTTACTCCATGGACACGCTGGGCTCGGTGATCGGTGCGCGCATCCAGGCCAAATGGAAGGTCTTGATCACCGACGCCTGCCACAGCGGCGCCATCACACCGGAAGCCGACCGCGCGGCGGTGAGCCGCAGCCTGCTCGACCTCAACAGCTCGCTGTTTTCGCTCACCGCCAGCCGCGACCGCGAGCGTTCCTTCGAGAGCCCGGATTGGGGCGGCGGGCACGGCATCTTCACCTACTACGTCGTCAAGGGCCTGGAGGGCGCGGCGGACGAGTCGCACGATGGCATCGTGACCGCCGACGAACTCGCCGACTACGTTCACAGCAACGTGCGCGAGGCCACCAACGGCCAGCAGAATCCCACCTCGGAGCGCGGCAGCTACGACCCCAACATGCTGCTCGCCTACCTCCCCTCGGGCGCGACACCGGGTACGCCTCCGCCGCCCAAGGACGGCACGCTCATCTTCGAGACCAACATGGATGGCGTGGAAGTCTTCGTGGATGGCAAGTCCGCCGGGGTGGTCAACAAGGGAACGCCGCTGCGCCTGCCCGGCCTTCAGCCCGGCGTCCACACGGTCAGAGGCGTGCACATGGGTTACGAGCCGGACGGCCCGCGGGAGCAAATCGTGTACCCGGGGCAGGAATCCACCGTCACGCTGAAGATCCTGATCGTGCGCAGCCGCCCGCACGCCGCCGTCGAGCAGTTCGACAAGGGCCTCGATTTCTACAACAAAGGAACACCCGAGAGCTATCGCAAGGCCGTCGCTTGCCTGCAGGCGGCGCTCGCAGCCGATCCCAATTACAGCCAGGCGGCGCTCTACCTGGGCCGCGTCTACCGCGATCTCTTTCAGGAAGACGAAGCCGAGAAGTATTTGCGGCGGGCCATCGAAATCGACCCGGATTACCTGGAAGCGCGCGCCACGCTGGGAGGCATGCTGCTTGACAAGGGCGCGCTCGATGAATCCATTCTCCAGTTGAATACCGTAGTGCAACGCGACCCGCAGGACGCGCTCGCCTGGTACCTGCTCGCCGAGGCGTTGCGCATGAAAGAGGTTTACCCGGACTCGATCGACGCGGCGCGCAAAGCCATTCGGCTCACGCCCAATAATGCCGAGGCGCACTTCTGGCTGGCGGAAAGCCTGCGGCTCAGCGGCAGGTACCAGGAGGCCATCGATTCCTATCAGCAATATCTCAAGCTGAGCGATTTCGACAGCCGCCTGTCGGGCAAGATGAACTATTACGTGCTGGGCTATCTGGTCGGTTTCGGAAGGAAGAAGCGCGCGGCGCAGCGCGATGTATGGCAGGATCTCCGCAGCCTGGCTTACTTCGGGCTTTGCGACAGCGAGCGCCTGCTGAACCAGTTCGACACCGCCATCGCCTACTGCCAGAAGGCGCTCACGTACGATCCCTCAGATCCCTTCGCCCACTTCGGCCTTGGCCTGTCCTACACCAGCAAGGCGCAGGCCACCGGAACCGTCGAGCCCTTGATCCCGGCGCGCAAGCACTTCGCCGAAACCATCGCGCTCGACCCTTACATGCCGGAATCCGAACGCGCCAAGAAGTACATCGCGAAGATAGACACGCTGATGGCCAGCGCGAGCAAGTAGGCTGCAAGCTGCGCCGTGAGGCGCTGGTCCGGCTCATCGGCAGTGCCAGTACAGAGAGTACTAAATCGATGAATAGCGCCGGTCTCTGCGGTTTACGGCTTCAGTACTGAGCTTACTTGTCCTGCGGCCAACCGGCTTGCCAAACCGCTCCCGGTGCATGTAAACTCGATCTATTATTTGCGAATGAAACGCTTGCAGCGGTCTGCAAGCCGGGGATCTGTGGTGAGTTTGGGGAGGGACATACGACTCAGACGCTCCCTTTACAACGGGTGATAGCGTGCCTGGTTCTGTGCGTATCCGCACGCGCCGGCGTACTGGTTTTCCGATCGGAACAGGGTCTTCGGTTCACTGACGCGGTAGCCGTCTCGGTCAACGGCAAAGACAAAGCCGTCAGCCTGGGCAGCGAGCCCACTATCTCCGGCACTATCTCCAAACTGCCGGCGGTTCACCTAGCAGGGACGCTGCTGAAGGACGCCGATTCGGGCGTGCTGCTGGAATACGCGCCCGGCCAAGTGGAGTATCTGCTTCCGCAAGGCCTGCCTAAGAATGCGCCGGACGACCCTGCGGGCATCTGGAAGTCCGCGAGGATCGTTTACAAACAGTCCGCCTCCGACAAGGCTGGAACCGAGATTTCCGTCACCAGCTTCGTGGCCTTCCTCCCGGCCGGCACCCGGGATCTGACGGCGCTCTGCACGGACGCGCAGGCGCTGCGGTTGATCGGAGGAAAGGGCAAGGGTTTCCCCACTCAGGTGGAATTGATGTCCGCCGCGGTGAAGATCTACGCGGCGGACCCGGCGCTGGCTCCGCTCGAAAAGTACGTCGCAGACGGGATGCGCAGCCGGTATGAAGCCTTCGAAAACGGCACTGGCGGTGTCGACGTTCTGAACCAGGGCCTCGAGTTCGCCAAATTGTCGCAGTCGGTATATCCCAATTCGCCGGAGCAGAACGAACTGCGGCAGCTCCTGACCAACCGCAAGGCATGGCTCGACCGCAGGATCGCGGTCGAGAAGGCCTTTGCCGCGGCTGCCCTGTGGGATGAGTTCCTGCTTGGCGATCGCGACCTGGAACGTTATCAGCAGGCCTTTCCGGAGATTGCGAGCGATCACAGGCGGGCCCTGCAAGGCAGCCTTGAACTCCACGTGCAGGTCGCCACCGCGCGCGAGCGGGAGGGCGACTACGATGCGGCATACCGCGAGTTCCGCCTGGCCGGTCTCCGTAAACCTTCCGACTCCGAGCTGCGCGAACGGGGGATGGAGGCCTGGACTGAGTATTCGCGCAGGAACGCGATGGACCTGGAGGGAAAACGGACCAAGCTCGGCGCCGGTCCGCAAAGCGCCATCGAGCGCGAACTCTACTTCGCCGACCAGAACAAGCGCGAGAAGAAGCTCGACGAAGCCCTCAAGAGCGTGCAGGGTGCCGAATCGGTGCTGCGAACCTCCCAGCCAGCCAGCAGTTTCAGCAGCGCGACCCTTAAGGTGTGGTATGCCGAAGCCGATATCCTGGCGGCGCAGAATCGCGTTGCCGAAGCCCTGGCGGCGCTCGATGCGTACGATCTGCACGCCGTGGACGAGGAGCGCGCGCCGGCCGAAAAGCTGCGCAACCAACTGTTATTCGACCTGAGCGTCTCGCTGAAAAGCTTGAAAACCAGGCTGCAGGCGGCCTGGTCCGCGGGGGACTTCAGCCTGGCGCACCAACTGGCGGCCCAAGGCCTGGCGATGAGCGCCGATGACGCCGACCTTCTGTACTACGCCGGCATGGCGTCGCTGATCCGGCGGGAGGCGAAGCAGGGCCACGACCTGCTGACGCGCTACCTGGAAGTTTCCGACACCCTCGATGCCAATGCCGAGCAGCGGGAGCTGGCCGGCCGGCTGCTGCGCTCGCTCGCGGCTTCTCCCGGCGCCGGGACGGGCGACCCCAACTGGCTTTCCGGCGCGAGGCTGCCGCAGGGGGTGTTCTATTGCCCAATCAGTCTCGCCTTCCAGCCGCGGATCGACCACATCGAGGCATCCAACAAATTTCACGAGACGTTCGAATGGGACGGGGAACGGTTGAAATCCGTGACACCTTCCTTCGAAAACGCCGCACATGCCACCGGTGAAAAAAGAATATCGTTTGGCTACGAAGACCGCGTGCCGCAAGTGGTGTGGGCCTCCGATGGCGACGAAGCCCGTCCGGCGTCAACGGCCGACCCGGACGAAGCGTACAAACGCGCCAGCGTACTGCTGCTCAACAACCCGCTGGTGGATCCGATGGCCATCGAACGCATCACCGGAATGAATGTGACGCTGGCAATCGCAGGCAACCCGTTCTTCAACCCGTTCGTGTGGGAGAAGCTCCACTACTTCCGCCTCACCTACGACGACAGCGGGCGAGTCAGCCGCGCCCGGGAATTGAGCGGTTCGAAGGGCAGCCCCGCCGACCAGGTACTCGAATTCGAATGGAACGGGATGCAGTTGACCGCCATCCGCGGCTATCTGGGGAAAACCAAGAATTACGAGCGCACGATGGAATACCAGGACGGGCGGCTCGTATCGGAAGAGATTCAGGGTCAGGGCAAGCCATCGCACATCAGGTACAACTACGCAGGCGACCGGCTGGTCTCGGCGGAAGCGACCGCTGACGCGACCCTGGACAACCGTAACCGCAAGGTGACTTTCCTAGCGAACTCACCTTCGACACTGGTGAAATAAATGCGAATCGTTCGATCGACCGGGCGGCGCAGGGGTGCCTGGCTGAGCTGTAGCCTGCTGTTTGTCGCGGCCGCCGCGCCGGCTCTGCAGGCACAGGAAAGCGGTAAGCGAGTAGCGCTGGTCATCGGCAACGACGCCTATTCGATGAGCCCGCTGAAGAACGCCGTCAACGACGCGCACGCCATGGACATGGCGCTCAAGACTGCCGGCTTCCAGACCGTCACCCTGGAGAACGCCAAAAAAGCGGACATGGATCGCGCCATCGGCGAATTCCTGGACAAGCTCGGGCCCGACGATACGGCCCTGTTCTTTTTTGCCGGCCATGGGGTGCAGATCGAGAATGAGAACTTTCTGGTGCCGGTGGATTTCCCTCAGGTCGCCACCATCTCGGCCGCCAAGTTCGCCTGCATGTCGGTGGCGCGGATTTTCGATGAGTTGAAACGCAAGCGGGCCAAGCGGAACATCGTGATTCTGGACGCCTGCCGGAGCAATCCGCTGGCCGCCAAGTACTCTCTCGAGGCCGGCCTGGCGAATCCACAGGACGCTCCCAAGGAGACGTTCATCGCCTTCTCCACAGGTCCCGACCAGACCGCAACGGATAATCCGGACGGCCGCGACAGTTGGTTCACCGAAGCGCTGGCCGACTACATTTCGCAATCCGGGCTGACGGTGGAAATCAGCGAGATATTCACGCGGGTCAAGAAGCGGGTCTCCGACGCAACCGGCGGTCGGCAGACGCCCTGGACCACATCCAATCTCACCAGCAGATTCTACTTCCACCGGCCCCCGAACGCCGGCTCCGAGATCGATGCCAGCCTGATCGAGAAATGGATGGAAGACGCCCAGGCGCGCGAGCGCCGCGAGGAGTGGGCCGAAGCCATCGACCTGGTCAACCAGGTGCTGGAGAAGAAACCGGGCGGAGCCTTGGAAACGCTGGCGCAGAAGAAACTGCCCTACCTGGAGGCCCGCAAACGCGCCCAAGCACGCTTCGATGCCGGCGACTATGCGGCCGCGGCCGGCCTTTACGAACAAGCCCTGAAGCTCGATCCCTTCGCGATTGATGCCGCTTTGCAGGGCGTCAACAGTTACCTGCTGGAGGACCACTTGCCGGAAGCCGTCGCGCTGCTCAAGACGATGCGCCTCCGCGGAACCTCCGCGGCGGTCCAGACAGCCGACCAGATGCTGGCGCAGCTCGCCGCCGTATCTCCCGAGGCCGCCAAAGAGGCTCAGTCGAGCGTGCCGCAGCCGCCTCCCATCGAGGAGGTCTTCAGCGACACTCACTTCGGAGTTCCCGACTGGGACGCCGGCAAGCGGCACCTTGAAGCCACCGCGATTGACCTCACGCGGTGGACGAATGATCTGAAAATGGAGGTTCCCATGCCAGCGCTGATCGTTTCGACGGTTACCGCAACGCCGGCGCCGGCCGACGCGGCGGCCGCGGCACAGACGCCCGCCGGGGCGACGCCGCCGGACCAGGCAACCGCTGAGCAGGCCGCAGCCGTGAACAACGCCATCTTTCACGTTGAAGTGGTTCCAACCGGAGATACCAGGAACCTGCGACTCCGCTCCGACGCTCCGGAGGACTTCGGCTATGTGCAGTTCGATGGACCGGCGGGCGAAACCCCGGTGTTGTTTGAGGGCACCCGGGTGGTGCTTCCCACCAAGCTCAAACTGCCCACTGGAAAATACGAAGTCCGCACCGTGGACGCTGGGAAAGTGGTCAACCGGCAGGACCTGGAGGTGACGCCACTTTCCACGCAGACATTCAAGGTGAAGCGGCCATGAGATACCTCGCCCTCGCGCTGCTGGCGATTTGCGCCACCGCGGCGAACTGGACCGACCGCAAGGAATACGACCTGGTTCTGAACCTCCGTGCCGAGCCTTCGCCGCAAAAGAGGCTGGGCCTGCTCGACCAATGGACGAGCCAATATCCCAAGAGCGAGTTCCAGCAGGTTCGCCTGGAATTGTACCTCTCAACCTATCAAGCGCTAGGAGACAGCCAGCAGATGCTGCGCGTCGCCGGCGAAATGCTGGCGGCGCAGCCGGACAACCTGGTGGGCGCGTATTGGTTCACGCTGTTGCTGCCGGACGCGAAGGCGCCCTTAGCGGGGCAACTGGCGCTCGGCGAGAGGACCAGTCGCCAATTGCTCGCGGCGCCGAAACCCGCCGCCGGCGTGGAACTGATGGCCCACCGCACGCTCGGCTGGATTCACTGGCAGCGCAACGAATACGCGCCAGCCGAAGAACAATTCCAGACTTGCCTGCGGCTGGATCCCGCCGCCGCCGAGATCTCGGCGTGGCTGGGCACCGTACTGGCGCTCGAGCAGCAACCGGAGAAGCAGGTGCCCGCGCTCTGGCAGTTTGCGCGCGCCGCGGCGTACCGCGATACCGGCTGCCTGCCCGACGGGCGGCGGAGCCAGCTCAGCACGGTTCTGGAGCGCCTTTACACCTCTTACCATGGCGACACCAGCGGCCTGGATCAACTGCGGAGCGCCGCCGCCGCGGCGCCGTTTCCGCCGGCGGGGTTTGACATTGAATCAGTGGCAGCCGCCGCTTTGCGCAAGCAGAACGAAGAGCTCAGCCGCACCAATCCGCGACTGGCGGAGTGGGTCCGCATGCGGCAAAAGCTGGAAGGTCCCGATGGCGACAAATACTTCGCGGAAACCCTGCACAACAACCCGCTTCCCAGATTGAGGGGCGCGCTGATCAAGGCCGACCCGCCCGGCAAGCCGAACGAGCTGACGATCGGAATCATCGATCCGGCCCAGGCGGAGATCGTGCTCAAGCTGACCAGCGAGCTTCCGAACGACGCCGACGTCGGAACCGTTTTGGAATTTGAAGGAACAGTCGATTCTTTCGTCAAGAGCCCGTTCGGACTGACGATGATTTCCGATCCTTCGAAGATTTCGGGCTGGCCTGCGCCACCGGCCGCCCCGCCGGCCCGCAGGCACGAGCATAAATAGCGACGCGATCTTAGCGGTGGGAGATCTCCACCTTGGTTACCAAGGTGGATGCCGGCTTGCGCGAGCCATTCACGACGTACACCGCGGGTTCCACGTCCCCATTGTCCGCCGGTTTCGCGGCGACCTTCTGGGCCGAGGCCGGTTTGGCTTTCGGCTTGGCAATTTCCGTGAACGGCAGATCGCGCGTGCCATATTCCCCGGCAATCCGGTCCATGGCCGAATTGATTCGTCCGGCGGAGGCGAGTTGGGTCGGGCCCAACGCGCCCTTGATGCCTTCGGACAATTCGTAAATGTCGCGCGGGTCCCTGGAAAGCACCACGAACAAGGTCTCGGTCCCCGGAGGATCGTCAATTTCAAAGCAGGCGCGCTTGGGCGTCCGCACGATTTGGCCGGGGTCTATCCGGTTACTTTGGTCCGCCAGTTCGGATGTGGGAAAAAGCGGAACCCAGTCGCCGTTTGACTGTTTGGATAGCACGTACAGATAGCCGGACCGGTTCGCCTCCAGCTCGAGGGCCACGCAATCGCCTTTGCGGAAGTTGCGCTCCGAATCCACCGGTTGGCCGCGGTCGCCGCGCGATCTCACCAGCAGCAGGGTATACCGAAGCCCCAGGTGCAGCGCGCGCAGCGCCGCTTCCCGATCGGCCGCCGAACCGGGCGCGGCGCGCTCCACCTGCGACGCGGCCGGCAGCGCGGAGCGGCGGACCGGCGGCAATTCGTCCTTCGGGGCTGCGCCGACGAAAAAGAGTTCGCGCGCGCCCTTCACCGGCGGCGCCGGTTCCTGTTGCGCCAGGCATGCAGTTGCCGCCAGCACCGTCAGCAGGCTCGGCAAGCTTCGCATCGTTTCTTCTCCATAACGCGTTTCGTCCGCCCCGATCCTGCCTCGTCCGCGGCCGAAAGCTGTTATGGTATAGTATCGAAATTCGCATACGCCTGGAAGCCCCGAACAATCGGAGCTGCTGAAGAGTTCTCTCACTTTGATGCAACTGCCTGCCCGCCTCGGCAAGTACGAGCTGCAAGAGTTCCTCGGCGGTGGGATGTCCCACGTCTACAAGGCCTTCGACACGGTCATCGGCCGTACGGTAGCGGTGAAGATCCTGGTCGAACCGGCATCGCAGGATCCCGAGGCTCGTGACCGCTTCCTAGCGGAAGCGCGCACCGCGGCCAAGGTAACCCACGAAAACGTCATCAGCATTTACGATTTCGGCATCGATGCCGAGAAGGGCTTGTTCATGGTGATGGAGTTCCTGCAGGGCGAAGACCTGCGCCACGCCATCAAGAACGGCCACACCGGCGACCTGCGCAACAAACTCGAGATTGCGCTGCAAATCGCCCGCGCTCTCGAGTTCATTCACAAAAACAGGATCATCCACCGCGACATCAAGCCGGAGAACGTTCACATCAACGCCGCCGGCGTGGTCAAGCTGATGGATTTCGGAATTGCCAAGAGCGAAGATCTCTCGCGCACGCAACCGGGCTATGTGCTCGGCACGCCCCACTACATGGCGCCAGAACAGGTGCGCGGAGAGACGCTCACCGGCCTGGTGGATGTCTACGCTTTCGGGGTGATGCTGTTCGAGCTGCTGACCGGACAGAAAGTCTTCGTGGCGGACTCGGTGGACCAGATCTTCTACAGCATTCTGAATGTTCCCCTGAGCGTGGAACCGCTGCAGCGCGCCGGCGTACCCCAGCCGGTGATCCAACTGGTGGCGGCGTGCAACGCCAAGGTGGCCGCGGAGCGGCCGCAGGGCTTCGCTCCCATCATCGCCGACCTGGAGAGCATGATCGCCGGCCTGTCCGGGGAAACACAGGTCGCGGACCGCCGGCCCGCTACGCCCCCGCCGCCGGGAATCCGCCGGTCTGTGCTCGTGGCCGGCATGGCCACGCTGCTGGTGGCCATCGGCATTGGCGGCTATTTCGTTTTCAAGCCCGCGCCCGCCCCGGCGCCTAAAGTGGTAGAACTGCCCAAGACCATTTCCACTCCCGCCGGCGAAATGGTGTTGGTGCCGGGCGGCGAGTTCCGGTTCGGGCAATTCAAGCAGGCTGCTTCGCTCCCCGCCTTTTACATAGACAAGACCGAAGTGAGCAACGCCGCGTATGCCCCGTTCTGCCAGGCGACGAATAAGCCGCTTCCCGAAGGTTTCTCCGACAACCAGCCGAACTATCCCGTGGTAAACGTGACCATCCGCGACGCGCGCGAATTTGCCAGGTGGGCAGGCAAGCGGCTGCCAACCGCCATGGAGTGGGAGAAGGCCGCGCGTGGCACCGACGGCCGCACTTTTCCATGGGGCAACGAGATGGACACCTCGCGAGCCAACACGAAGACCGGTGAAGGGACTCCCGCACTGCGCCCGGTCGACAGCTACCCATCGGGCGCCAGTCCCTACGGCGCTCTGCAGATGGTCGGCAACGCCTGGGAGTTAGTTGACACGCCGCGAACGCCTCCCACCGATAAGGAAGTGCTCAAGGTGCTGAAGGCGCAGCCCGGCGAAGCCTGGTACATGATCCGGGGCCAGTCTGCCTGGGTGTCCCTGGTTGACGCTGCGATCTGGGATTCGACCGCAGTCCCCGAGGGCTGGAAGGATGCAACTGTGGGATTTCGCTGCGCGAAAGACGCGAGGTAAGTCGCTGCGCGGGGTTGATCGCGTGGGCATTGACCCGCCGGTCGCTTTCGTAAGAGCTGCGTCGCCCACCCATTTCCCGTGAACACCGTTGCCGAATGGGAGGAACAAGTGCAAAATAGGGCAAGGCGGCCGGACAGCGCCGGCAAGCAGGCGAGGAGCCGGCGACGTCCGCCCCAGCGGTGACCGAGGAGGTAAGTTGGCCAAGAAGATATCGTTGAACAAGTGGATCGAAGCCACCAAGCACCATGACCGGACCGGAGCGCCAATGGCCGGTCCGGAGGTGACGATACCCTTCGGAGCGCTGGTTGAGCCAGTGGGAGCCGAGCGTGACCGGGAGAAGTTTCGCTACTTGGGCGAGTTGTATTCGGCGCGCCGCGAAGTCTTCCTGGAGGCTACCAGGGCAGAAGAGCCGGCCGCGCCGCCGGCCGCTGCGCCGCCACTGGCTTCGGCGCCAGCGCAGCCGGCTCCATCCGCCGCGCCAGGCGCCAAAGAGGCCAAGCTCAAGTTTGAGCGGCTGGATGCCGGCGGCTATGCTGCGGCGCGAGCCAAGGTTCCGGGCGGATGGCTGGTAACTTGTGGCACCGGGGTGACGTTTTACCCGGACCCGAACCACAAGTGGGACGGCGCGTCGTTGGAGTGAGGCCCGCATGGGTGGGGCATGCTCTTGAGCCTGCTCGTTGTCAGCCTCAGCCAATGCCTAAGACAAGCCAAGCACACTCCATTCCCAGATCGCGCCGCCTGTTGTTGCGCCTCCTGCTCACCACGCACCTAATAGTTGGATAGAATGTAGAGCACGCGAAGAGGAGGTATTCGGATGCCGATGCAAGTTTGCATGGGAGCCAGTATGATGTGCAGTTTTGGAATGGCGCCCAGTTCCCTAGTGGTGCTTCCCACCAATAAGGTTTTCACCAACATGGTACCCGACGCCAATATCATGGATCACATTCCCATGACCAATATCATGCCGTTCGGAATGTGTATGTCGCCGGCGAACCCCGAGGTGGCCTCCGCCACCGCCGCGGCGATGGGTGTCCTGACTCCCATGCCCTGCATTCCGAACACACCGTCGCCATGGGTCCCAGGCGCGCTCACGGACCTGCTGGGCAACTTCCCGGCTCTGGACAACGTTTCCCAGCTCATGTGTGTTTGGGGCGGAATGATTGAATTCGTGACGCCCGGCGAATTCACGGTCGACATCCCGTAGCGCTCGGACCTCAGATGACTGCCTCAATGCCCTGGCGGGGCTGGCGAATCCGGCGTGATTACCTTATACCCGGGCGGAATCTGAAAGGCCGACGGGTGCGGTTCGCCGGGAACAGCACTGTGACACACCTGGGTTACTTTGCCGAAGGGGCCCTCCATTTTGGTCAGCATGGGCAGGTGTAGTTTCGTGCTGGTCCAAGTCTCCACCGTCGTCGGCGCTTGCGGCATCTGAGGCGCGGCGGGAGCTTGCGGCGAGGAAGGCGCGCCCGGTGCACCCGGAGCTTTGGGCGGCGCTGGCGCCCCCGGCATTTGGGCGGCCTGTGGCGTCGCCGGCATCCCAGGCATCGCCGGGGCTTTTGGCATTCCCGGCATCTGCGGCGCCTTTGGCATTCCCGGCATTTGCGGCGCCTTTGGCATGCCGGGCATCTGCGGCGCCTTTGGCATCGCCGGCGCCTGCGGCCGCGGCGGCTGCGGAATCACATAGCG
Source organism: Bryobacteraceae bacterium (assembly GCA_049587755.1). Lineage (GTDB taxonomy): Bacteria > Acidobacteriota > Terriglobia > Bryobacterales > Bryobacteraceae > Bog-375. The sequence goes on from JBAVEN010000023.1 coordinate 34,598, forward strand.
CATGCCCTCGACCTCTTGGCCTTGGAGAACGTTCTTGCCTAAGTTCTGCACCTGGATGCCAGGCGCTTGCGGTGGTGCGCCCGGGAGGCCCGGAGGGCTGAACTGCGGCGTCTGCGGCGTCGGCATCCCAGGCACGGGCGGAGGCATCGGCTTCACCAGCGCCGTCTTCTTCACATGGTCCAGCACAATCGTCTGTCCGGCTGCGGGGCTCGAGATCACCGAGGTGCTGCCGGAATCGACGCGCGTCTTTCCGTCGCTCGCGCGGGAAAATCGATAGGCCGATTGCACCGGCGGAACACCCGGCCGGGACACCTGAAGCGCGCTCGTGTATTCGGCGGTAGCCGGAGGCAAGGAGCTGGGCAACGATGGCGCGGCGGGCGACACAGCCTTTACAGATTACCACGAGCGTGCTCATGGAGACATCGCTACAGGATTTCCTTTTCGTTCGGCGTGGACGCCATGCTCGGCGTGTTGAGCGAGTAGAGCCCTCGCTCGCGCGGCCTGATTCAGATTATGCCGCCCATCCGAGCGCAGAAATAGGTGAGTGTGTTCCTGATCGAAAGCACTCAGGAGGGCGCCGATGGCTCATGGCAGATTCACAATCCGATTCGCGAAGTCCTTCACCTTGTCTAAAATCGGCTGATACTTGTAGGCGTCGGCGTGCTCGGGAGCGCCGCTGCTGAAAACCGCCATGTTCGTCGCGGGAACCGCCAGCGCTGTTTGGGAACCTAGTGGAACCGTACCATCTCCGTGCGGATAAGTGTCCTTGGAGAGCTTTAGAAGAGTCTCATTGACTTCCGTGCCGTTCGCGGAAAAAACGTTTACCACCCAGCTCATATCCGTACCTGCATCGGTGCCATGTCCGTCAATAGCAACAACAAATGTCGGATCGAAGACCCAAGCCTTCATATCGGCGTGAAAGGCTTCCGCCCCGTTTATCGACGTCCTGATGCCAGCCAGGTGGGCTGCCTCAGCCGGATCTGAAGAAGCGAACAGCCCCAGGTAACCGGTCGATTCCCGATACACATCATAGATATTCGGCGGCGGCTGCGCGATCGAGACCGGCACTTTTGCATCCCATGTCAACCAGTGCTGCGAGTGATAGGGCGCGGCAGGGTGCAAATTGGACGGAAGGAGCTCTTGAGGCCCCCTGAGCCCGTAGGACACTACCGCGTAGTCGTAGGGCGAGCGGCCTAGAATACGCGTCAGCCCGAGCGGTGCGTCGTTATAAGGACTCGACCAAATCGCGCCGCTTTTGTAGCGTCGGTAAGCGACAACCGCCCCTACCGCTGGCTGAACAGCATGGATCACTCCTTTCACCTGTCCGCCGGCTCCGTGTTTGAGCGCCCATCGGGAAACAAGCCCACCCATGCTGTGTGTTACCAGAATTACCTTCTTCGCTCCCTGGTCCTGCTCCTTCTGCAAAACCGAACTGATGTAGGTGATGAGTTGCGCGCCCGTAACCGCGTTGCTCTTGCGCCAATCGTAACCGAACGCGTATACCCTGCAGGAGTTTCCTCCCCAATTGCTCTGATCGTCGAGGAACCTGAGCGCCTGGCCATAAAAATCCCAGCACGGCCCCGCCCATCCCCGCGCAATTTGGTCAGCCGTCAAACCGGCCGCGGCAACCCCGGTAGTTGCGATCGTGGCCGGCGAGGAGACGCTGATCATATCAGCCCTTTTCCCGGCCGACGCCCATAATAACGGAGCCATCGAGCTTTGCTGGTCAGGATCCCAAAAAGGGGACCCGTTCTTGAACAGGCGCGAGCCCATAACGCCGGGGACAAAGATGATCGGCACCGTCTTACTCGTGATGGTGTTGACATTGCCGCCACGCGCGACAACCGTATCTTGACTGCCGTTCTCCAGAGTAACTCTCCGTCTCAGCTAATGTAGGACCGGCCTGCTACCAAGCCAGCCGGAACGATGAGATCAAATGTTGCCATAGCGGTTCGAATTCTCGCCATCGGCTCGCCGGCCCTTGCGCCATGACAATCAGCGCTGTTGCGGGCGCCAGCATGACGACCACTATCCGGGTGCGGGTCACCTGGTCCGCATCTTGCGACACAAAAGTCGCCGTCTCACCCGTCCGCCCGCCTAGTCCAATTGGACTTCTCTCTTCCAGCCGGAAGCCCGGTAACACTAACTTCGACTCTTCAACCCGGTCGCTGATTACGGCCTGAGCACTTTCCTCCTTTACGGAGGTATCGAACATTAACGTCACCTTCCACAAGTGCTCGGGCGACTGGTACTGGTAGGTCGATTCATCAATCCAGTTCGGTGGCAGTTCGAAGGTTGCCGCTCCCGCTGTCTGCGCCATTCGCTTACCCTCCAAATAAATCGTGTGTTTCTTGCCTGCTGCGACCCCCGCAACTCGTGGCCCGGCACTCTTCACCTGCGCTGTGATGTTGTGGGTCAGGACTAGCAACAACATGCCGGCCGGCAATAACCTGCCCCACGCAGATCTCAGCATCCATGGGCCTCTTTCAGCTTGGCCTGGGTCTCATCGTTCAAGTCGCCGGTGGCGTCGAGGCCATTGGCCTGCTGGAATTGACTGAGGGCTTCCTTCGTCTCCGGTCCAAGTTGGCCATCGATTGCGGGAATCATGTAGCCTAAGTTCTTCAGTCGCCCCTGCGCACCGCTAACTTCCGTGACGGGGTCCAGTCCTCCCAGCCGCAATGAGTAGATCCGCTGGTGTTTGCCCGTACCCACGATCAATTTACCCGACATCGCGCCAGGAGGAATGCTTTGCTGGATGATCCCAGAAGATCCGGTGTTCCCCCGAAAGTCCTGCCCATCTACTGTGAGGACGTAAGGTTGATCGACCACGGGAGATTGGTCATCGCCTAAGAGAACGAGATGCAGCTTGGAACTGGTTCCTTTTCGGACGAAACTATGCACCTGATTGGCAGCTCCCGTAATGTCCTTTGGTTCCGGGTCGGGAACAAAGAGCTGGTCGCCCGGCAACAGCACATGAGGGTCCTTGCGCAACTGGCTTAGCGCTTGGTTATTCGGATGTCCCCATATCTTGTCGAGCAACAGGCCACTGCTTGCAGCAATGCTTTCGGCAGAATCACCCTGTGCGACCGCTACATATTTTCCGCCCATATACGCGCCTGCTAGAATATCTCAGGCAACTTTATGCCCGCAACCGCTTCGAGGAGCATGCTGGTCAGTGCCTGATTGTTGACCGCGGCCTTTCATTTCTTCTTCCAAGAATCTTTATCCAGATTCGGGAAACTGACCGTACAGTTACCCGGGTCGATGTGGTCCACGCGGGCGTGGCCTTTGTTATCGAGCGTTCCGTCCGCCACCGTGCTGCCATCGGGCAGCGTAATCTTATACGGTTCCCCGGCCACTGGCTTACCAGATTCATCCAGCAGCTCGACTTCGATCCAGTGGGTCTTATCCTTGTTCTCCGGGGAGTTTGGATCGTGAGTCGGCGCGTTGGATGCGGGAGAGGCATTGGCCGGCGAGATCGTTGCCAGGGTCACGCTGGATTGTGTAAATCCGGCGCCCGTCGGAGGCGGCATTTGGCCTGGGCTCGCGGTGTCGGCCGCGGCGGGATCGGTGGGTGAGAGCGGTGACACCAGCGAACCCGCCGTGCCGGAAAGCGCGGAGCCGGCGCTGTTGATTTGCACCATGGGCGTCCCCGAGATGGCGACGCCCGACATGTCGATGGTGATGAAGTTACTGCCAACCTTCAGCGTAAGACCGACCGACGCTTCAATCACCACCTGCATTGCCTTTAAGTAGAGATTCTGCGTCACCTGGCTGCTGTGGTTGCCGCTAAACTGTTCGATCACGTCGCCGGTCACCGCCAGGGAGTTCGAGCCGGCGATTTTGACGGCGGCCTTTCCGTTGATAGTCACGTGGTGATCGCGGCCGATGCTCTCAATCCGGTCGCGGGTAATATCGGTATGACTGTCGCGCTTGATTTGCTCCATCTTGTCGCGGGTGACAATCAAATGCCGGTCTTCGCCGATGAATTCCCGGCGGTCGTTCTCGATGCGTATGTCGATGTCTTTTTGACTGTGAATGAAGACCTGCTCGCTGCCCTTCTTGTCTTCCAGCCGGATCTCGTTGAATCCGCCGCCGCCCTTGGAGCTATACGATTTGACGGTGCTCTTGGTCTGCTCGTCGGGCAGCGTATAGGGCGGCATCTGGTCGGCATTGTAGACCGATCCGGTGATCAGGGGGCGGTCGGGGTCGCCTTCGAGGAAGCTGACCACCACTTCCTGGCCGATGCGCGGAATGTAGATTGAGCCCCACTGACTCCCGGCCCAGCCTTGGGCGACCCGAATCCAGCAGGAGCTTTTTTCGTCGGCCTTTCCTTCCCGATCCCAGTAGAATTGCACGGTGACTCGTCCGTACTTGTCGGTCCAGATCTCTTCGCCTGACTTGCCGACGACGACCGCGGTTTGGGTGCTCGAGATAACGGGCTTGCGCCCCAGGCGGGGCGGGCGGAAGGGAACGGAGTTGGGAATGGCTTCGAACTCGTTGGAATACTCGAACGGATCGGTGTGGCCCGACCGGTAACTGGTGTTTTGTCCCTTGTGACGCAGCGCGATCAGCGTGTAGTCCTGGTTTGCCGAATCGCGGAAATGTTCCGACAGGGTGAACTTGTAGCCGCACTCGAAGCCCATGCAGTTACTCTTGCCGCGCACAGTGACAAGCTGAACTTCGCGTTCTTCCATGCGGATCCTGGCATAGCGGTCGCCGTCGTCCTTGGTCTTGTAATCTCCTGGATAATCGTAACCTTCAAAGGAGCTGATGTCACTCGGACCGGAAATCGTGGCGTACAAGCTGGTATTGGGCTTCTCGAAGTCGTAATCCGTTAGCGAGGTCGTGCCGGTGTTGAGCTTATGTTCTTCTTCGATGCTGAAGACGGTGTCTTCATCCAGAACCGCGCCGAGGGACGGGGTATACTCTGCCGATGCCTTGTGCGGGCAGCTCTCGAAGGCGGACTTGTCGTCGGCCAGCACGAGCGTGTGCTTGTCTTCGCTCTGCTGGAAGAAGTAGAAAATGCCTTCGTCTTCGAGCAGCCGCGAGACAAAGTTGAAATCAGTCTCGCGGTACTGCACACAGTATTCCCGAGGCTGATAGGAGCTCTGCAGCTTGAGCTGGTAGTCGGTGAAGCCCCTGTCTTTGAAAACCTGTTCGACGATGTCGGGCACCGACTTATTCTGGAAGATACGGCAGTTTGAGAAAAGGGTGAGGAACCAAAGCCAAGGCACCAGCTCGGCCTGGTAGATAGCCATGCCGTCTTCGCCGTACTCCAGCAGCGCGATGCGGTTGAAGAGCCCATGGATATGCCGTTCGCTTTCATCGTCCAGCTTGATGGAAATAACGGCCGGCTTGCGCAGCAGGCCCTTCATGTCGACGTTGGGGTCCGGCGAGAGCAGTTCCAGCGTGAAGCGGTAGAACATGGAGACGCGCTCGCTGCCGGTGAAGCTGTTCAGCAGCAGGGCATCTTCGCCCAGCGTCGTCTTGATGCGGAATGGACGCTCAATTTGCGTTGCGGGCAAGTCATCGTCCTCCATGCGGCCAGGCTCCGCGGGCCGGCGCCTGACGCCGCTTACGAATAGGCAAACTCTCCGTTTTCGCCGACCGTGACGCGAACGGAATCGGGCCTGAGGCCTTCGGCGATCTTCCCCAGGATTTGGGTGGATATCTCGGGCAACATCGTATTGGTCAAGATATTATCCACGTTTCGGGCGCCGCTTTCCACTTCGGTGCAGCGGCGGGCTACCTCGTCGACCAGCGCGGCGTCGTAAGTGAGCGCGACACGGTGGCTTTCCTGGAGGCGCCGCTGGATCTTGGCGAGCTTGAGTTCGATGATCTTCCTCATCGCTTCATCGCGAATGGGGAAGTAGGGGATCACCACCAGGCGGCCCAGGAACGCGGGCTTAAAAATCTTGTCCAGTTCCGGCTTGATGGCTTTGACCAGCCCATGCGGTTCGGGCATGGTTTCCGGGTCGGCGGTGAGCTTCATGATGCTGTCGGTGGCGGCGTTGGAAGTCAGGATGATGATGGTGTTTTTGAAGTCGATCTCACGGCCTTCGCCATCCTCCATCTCTCCCTTGTCGAACACCTGGAAGAACAGCTCCAGCACGTCGGGGTGTGCCTTTTCGACTTCATCGAGCAGCACCACGGAATACGGGCGGCGGCGAACGGCCTCGGTGAGCACGCCGCCTTCCCCATAGCCCACATAACCGGGAGGCGATCCCTTTAAGGTGGAGATGGTGTGTGCTTCCTGAAACTCGGACATGTTGATGCCGATCAGATTACGCTCGCCGCCGAAGAGGAGATCGGAAAGCGCCAGCGCGGTCTCGGTTTTGCCGACGCCGCTGGGGCCGACCAGCAGAAACACGCCGACCGGTTTGCCGGGATCGTCCAGGCCGGCCCGCGCGGTGCGCACCCGCTGGCTGATCATGGCGAGGGCGTGGTCCTGGCCGATCACACGCGCGCCGAGGTGCTGCTCGAGCTTGAGCACGGTGGTGATTTCATCCTTGAGCATCTTGCCGACCGGGATGCCCGTCCAGGCGGAGACCACCTCGCCGACGATCTGCGCATCCACGCAGACGCGCAGCAGCGGCGTTTCGCCCTGCATGGCGTTCAATTCGTCGTTCAGTGCGGCAAGCTGGGCGCGCAACTGTTCGGGATCGGGCGGGGGCGGCGCAGGCGGCGCGGCGGCTGCCGCTGTGGCAGGGTCAGCGGCGGGGTCGGCAGGCGCGGCGGCAGGAGGCGCCGGCGCAGGCGCGTTGCCGGTTTCCAGTTGCGAACGGATTTCCCGAATGCGGTTGACCAGGTCGCGCTCCTTTTCCCAGCGGGCGGTCAACTCATTGAGCTGCGCTTCGGTCTTGGCCTTTTTCTCGGCAATCGCGGCCAACCGCTCGGCGTGATCGGCGCCCGCAGCGGTCTCCCGCTCTAAAATCCGGGCTTGCACGGCGAGATCTTCGAGGGTGCGAATGGCGTCCTCGATGGGCGGGGGCGTGGAGTTTTGACCCAACGCCAGGCGGGCGCAGGCGGTATCGAGTACGCCGATGGCCTTGTCGGGCAACTGGCGGTCCGGCAGATAGCGGTGCGAGAGCTTGACGCCGGCCAGCAGTCCTTCGTCCAAGATGCGGACCTTGTGATGTTTTTCGAGAGTGGGGACCGTTCCCCGCAGCATCAGCGCACATTGGGTTTCGGTGGGCTCCTCGACCTTGACCAACTGGAAGCGGCGCGCCAGGGCGGGATCCTTTTCGAAGTACTTCTTATACTCGGACCAGGTGGTGGCGGCCACCGTGCGCAATTCGCCGCGGGCGAGGGCCGGCTTGAGCAGGTTGGCGGCGTCGTTCTGGCCGGCCTGGCCGCCGGCGCCGATCATGGTGTGGGCTTCATCGATAAACAGGATGATGGGCGTAGGCGAAGACTTGACTTCGTTGATCAGTCCCTTGAGGCGATTTTCGAATTCGCCCTTGACGCCGGCCCCGGCTTGCAGGAGCGCCAGGTCCAGGGTCCGCACGGTGACGTTCTTCAGCACCGGCGGCACATCGCCGTGCGCGATGCGCATCGCGAAGCCCTCGACCACGGCGGTTTTGCCGACGCCGGCTTCGCCGACCAGGATGGGGTTGTTCTGCCGCCGGCGGGTGAGGATATCGACCACCTGGCGAATCTCGGAATCGCGCGCCAGCACTGGGTCCACCTTGCCCTGGCGGGCGTTCTCGGTCAGGTTGACGGTGTATTGATCGAGATTGGGGGTCTTGCCGCCGGCTCCGGGCGGCCTCGCGCCTTCCGGCGCGGCGGCTTCGGCAGCCGCCATTTCCTCGCTCTCCACGGAATTGCCGACGATCGCCAGGAAGTCTTTCTTGAGGGCGTCGGCCGGGACCTTCTGGAGCTCTTTGCTGACCTCCCGCACAATCCGTGCCAGTTCGTCATTGGAGACCAGCGCGAGAATGGTGAAACCGGTGCGAATGTGTGTCGCCGCGAAGTCGATCGAGCCGATGGTCCAGGCCTCGGTGAACATCTTCAGCAGCGACGGGCTCAGCGCCGGCGTGCGTGCGTTGCCCGATTTGAGCTTGTCCAGGCTGCGCGTCAACTCCGCGGACAGGCGCGACTTATCGACGCCAAATTGCTTCAGGATGAAAGCCAAGTCTCCATCGCTCGAATCGAGCAGCTTCATCAGGTAATGCTCGATTTCGACGTCATAGTGGGTCCGCGAAAGGCAGAAGCCCGCGGACGCCTCCAGCGCCAGACGCGCCGAGTCGTTCAGTTTCGCGATGAGTGATCGTAGATTGAGTCCCATGCATCCTCCCCTATGCCAGCAGCAGCACCGTATCCGAGGGCGCGCGATCGAACTCCGGTCCGGACCTCATCCAGGTGAACCAGCCCAATCGCGGCCCCGCCAAACTATCTTCGCCCAAATTGCAGCGCGGCACCACGGCGCGCTCGAGGATGAGCTGAACCTCGATCTCCAGATGGGCGCCGCAAACGAACCGTGCCAGCTCGCGCAAGGGTTCGTATGCGGCCCCGCCCGGCAAAAAGCCCAGGTACTGTTCCTGCGTCAGCGGGCCCACTTGCAGGCGGATCCGCGACTGCTGATCCCAAATCTCGTCGCCCACCACGGTGCCCACCCCAAGCTGCGAGCTTAAGGTCGCGCCGCTGCCCAGATCGCACTGGTCGTCTTGCCCAAGCGGCTGCCAGGCGCCCACGAACTGTTCCACCTCCAGGGGAACGCCGAAATAATCCTGGAGCACCCCGCGGACCGCAACCGCGGAACGCGGCTGCAGGGACAGCAGGCCGGCGTAGTAAAGCAGCGAATCGTCGCGGACCACCATGCGGTTCTCGAGGCCCGCCGTGCCCAGACCGATCAGCGCCATCAGGTACTTCGAGACGCGGTCTTCGCCGTCGCGCTCGTAGGCCACCGAAGAGCGGTATTTTTCCCATGCTAGGTAGAACAGGGAAATCATCCGGTGGTTGAAGAGGTCGAAGAAATCGGCCAGCGTCCGGTCGCGAGCGCGAACGCGCGCCAGGATCAGCTCCGAATAGACGCGCGGCAGCACGCCCATGGGGCCGGTCAGGCCCATGAAATTCACCGTGACGGCCGGCACGCCGCCCCCCCAGTCGATGGAATCGATCTGGCTGGGCGGAAACGCGAGCGTGTGGTTGGCGCGAAAGCGCAGCACTTCGCCGCGGACGGAGGCGAAACCGCCGGGCCTCGCGCGCTGATTGAAAATCCGCAGCAGCAGGCGCACTGCCTGGAAGAATTCGAAGCCGCCTGGATGTTCCTCGATGTCGCGCCGCATTTCGGCCAGGGAGGCGGCCGGCGGCATCAGACCAGGATCTTCTGTCCGGCTCTCGGGGGCCATTCGCGGATCACCTCCTTTCTCTGCCGGGTTCGGGCGGTGAGCTGGGTGAAGCTGTTGAGTGTCGCGTAGAGAGCCAGGAAGTGCTCGATCACGCTGGCAAACAGGTAGACGCCGCTGCCCACGAACTGTTCCTCATCGAGTTCCATCTCGACGCGGGTGCCGCGCGCGAAGGTCACGCCGTTTTCGGCGACGATGGGGGCGAAGTGCGGGCGGCTTTTCAAATCGGTGATTCCTTCGATCATTTTCTGGGCAAACGGGGAATCGGTGAAGTCGTAAAGCCGCAGGATCTGTTGGAGAGCGTCGCGGCCGTCTGCCACCAGCGACAGGTGATTGAGCGAGAGATGCGAGACCAGGTGCCACAGCGCCATCTTGGAAGTGGGGGGCCGCAGCGGAAGAGTGGGTTTGGAGAGGGCCACGATGCTCTTGATCGGGGTGCTGCCTTCCAGCTCGAAATCGCCGTCGTCATTGCCGAATGGCAGGCGCGCGGGCAGGTTCCGGTTGGTGCACGTGGTGCGCAGCGTCAGCGTGTCGACGTCGGGGAAAACCGTGCGCCCGGAGCGGTCCACCAGCGATATGTACATGTCCGACGCGTCGTCGTTCAGGCGGTTGGAAGCGCGCCGGTTGGCGATCCAATAGCACTCGTTCCTGGTGCCGGCGCTTTCTTGGCGATAGGAGTAGAACGGGCGGTAAGTAACCACCTCGCGGGTTTCGGAATCGATGGAACTGACCTCGTCGACCGAGAAGACCTCGGTGGCGGCAGGGCGCCGGATATCGGGTTTGATCTGGTATTCGTACTTGCGCTGATCGAGCAGGATGGGCTCGGCGGTCTGCGGGTACAGATTGACGATGGGCACGCAGCCGAGGCGAAATGTTTTAGGCGAAACTCCGATCTCCAGGCGCTGCACGCTCTCCTCGTCGCCGGCACTGGAAAACAGGAAGACAAGTTCGGCGCTGCTCTGGAAACCCGCCACCCACACCGCGTCGAGGCCCGTTACGTCCACGAAAAGGAACTTGCTGGGGAAGGCGAAGAACTCCTGCAGGATTCGATAACCGATGTGCGACCGCAGCGGATAGGGCGCCATGCCTTCGTCTTCGGCGAATCCGACCGGGCGCAGCGAGGAGGCCGGCAGCGTCACGGCCGGGACTTTAGGATTGGTTGGGTTGCGCACCACAATCCGCGTGAGCTTGGCGCAAAGCAGCTCGTACAGCGCGTGCACCAGGTTGTTTTCGCCGGTGAGGTGAAAGCGGAGATGATCGAGTTCCAGCTTGGGCAGAGGGGCGTCCGCCGGGGAATTCACCACCAGCCGAAGCGCGTAGGCCGCGTCGGGCGCGCGCAAGGGCGGCCGCAACTGGCTGGGGCTTGTCCATTGGGCCTCGGCCACGCTCACCGGCCACACGGTGGAGTCATAGCAGGTGCGGAACTTGCAGGGAACGCCGCCGACGGGGCGGGAGTAGAGCACCGTGCCGCCATCGAGTTTCAGGCCGGTGGTCAGCTTGCCGCGTTCCGGGTCCAGGTGAAGCTCCACGATCGACATCGCCGGAATAGGCCGGATGAAATGCGGGTAGACGATTCCCAGGAAGGCTTCGGTGATCTCGGGGAAATCGTCGTCCAGCTTCAAATGCACCCGCGCAGCCAGAAAGGCGAAGGCCTCTAGCAAACGCTCCACGTGGGGGTCCTCGGATTCCTTGGACTCCTCGAGCATCAGCCGCGCCGCGATTTTCGGGTACTTCTCGGCGAACTGCGCTCCCGTCTCGCGCAGGTAAGTCAGCTCGCGTTCGTAGTACAGCAGGAGGTCATCCCGCATTCTGAACCTCGTACTGGCTGGTGGTCAATTGCAGGACGGTATCGAACGAGATATGTTCCGGCGCCGGGTCCATCATCAGCAGGGCTTCGATGCGAAAGCGGAAGGTGCGGGTCCTGGCGACAAGCGGCTCAATCGGCACCACCCGCACCCGGGCCAGCCGGGGCTCGAAGAACTTCAAGGCCGACTGCAACTGTTTGGTCAGCTTGGCCTCGGCGGCGGCGGACCCCAGGTTGTACCCGCTGAAATCCGGCAGGCCGTAGATGTATACCGAGCGGTTGAGCTCGCGCAGCCCTTCGTGGGGCGGGAACGCCACTTGCCGGCTATTGAGCAGCCATTCGAGGTCGCGACGCACGGCGTCGCGAAGCGCCCGGACGGACTGCGCACGCGTCAGCGGCGCTTCGCTCGAGCTTCGCGGGTCGGCGTCGATCAGCCGATCGAACACCGACAACGTGACTGCCGCATCGGCACCGGGTCGGGGCATGGCTTATACGGAGAGCGCTTGAACGGGATCCAGCCGGCAGACTCTCTCGAACAGCGCCTGCTTGGCTTTTGCGTCTGCCTGGATCTTCTTGCTGTTCTGCAGCAGGAAAACCAGGGCATGCGCAATCGTCTCGCGATCCTCCCAATCGTCCAGCTTATGCGTATCGACGGCGGCCGCGACATCGTCCAGCAGGAGCTGGGCGATCGGGTCCTTGCCGGCCGCGATACAGATTTGCGCCAGTTGCATTTTGCGCAGAAAGCGGGCGCGCCCGCTGGAGGCGTGCTCCACTTCGCGTTGCAGAATCTCGACGGCTTTCTGCTGCTGGCCCGCCCGCATTGCCTCCTGGGCCAGCGCCTGCGGATCGACAAACCGCTTCTGCCAGCCGGGCGCGCGCGAGTCCTCGGTGGCGGGGCCGTGTGGCGCGCTGGGAAGCGGCGGCGCGTCGGAAGGCTCGGCGAGAAGTTCGCGCAGCCATTTCTGCGTTTCGGAATTGGCCGCTGGCGTGTCGTCGTTAAGCGTCGCCTCAAGCAGGTGCGGGAGATCGCGCACCAGGGTGCGCAGCTCCGACCGGATGGCGACCGCGATTGCGTTGTAGTTGTCGCCCAGCGCCGTGCAGGCCTCCACCACGAAGCGCTGCAGGTCGAGCCAGGCACGGCTGCACGGAAGCTCCATAATCTGTTCCGCCAGTTCCAGCAGATCGGCCCAACGGTTGCGCGTCGCCAGAAACTTCACCTGCTGGCGCAGGTCGCTGGGCGGCGCTTCCAGTACGACGGGATCGGAGGAGCCGCGTAACTCGCCCCAGCGGAGCCCTCGCAGCATCAAATAAGCGGCGGGGCCGAAAGGATCGCGCTTGCGAAGCACCCCCGCGGCCGCCACCACAGCGGCGATGGCTTCGCGGCGTTCGGCGGGCTCCGCCGAAACATGCGAGCCCAGCCCGATGGAGGCGCCACCGCCCTCGGCTGCTGCCGCGCCTTCGGCCGCCCCTTCCGCGGCTTCCACCGGAACTTCTTCCACCGGGTCCGGCTCGGTTTCGCGCTTCTTTTGCAGCAGGCTGTGGACCAACTGGCGGACTTCCGTCAGCCCTTCGCTGAGTCTGCCGAGCCCCGGCGCCGCATCGCCGAATTTCTGCTTGCAGATTTCTTCGAGCTCAGCGACTGTCTTGGCGGCGGCATCGAATTGCTTCTCCAGGTCAACGTAAAAGGCCTTGGGTGTTTCGACGAACGATTTGTCGAAAATCTCAGGCGCGGGTTTTCCCTCTTTCAGGGCCTTCTCGCGGGCGGCTTTCTGTTCCTTACTCTGCGCCTGATCCTCGAAACCGACAACCCGCGACTCCTTGTACTGGATGAAACTGTAGCCGTCCTTGCACAGCGGAACGCTCTTGACGGCCATGATAGGCAGCTGGATGGACGATATCGCACCGCCCGTGGAGCCAAGCCAGTCCAACGGAGCCGCGCGTTGCTCGAGGTCGCCGTCCTCCACCTCGGGATAGAGAGTGTCCCAAAACTTGTCCAGCAGGCCATGGCACAATTTCAGCCCTTCGCGAAAGCCGCGAATGCCCTCCCGCTTGAGCAGAGCTTCGGCGAGCCAAACGGCCAGTTGCAGGTCCTTGCTCTGGGTGGCGATGGCGTCCTGGCAAAGCTTCGAGACCTGCACCCAGTCGGCAACCTTGCGCTCAGTTTGCCAGGCGCCCTGGTTCAGTTCGTCGTCTTCGCGGCGGGCTTCCTTGATCTTGTCGTAAATGGGAGCGTAGCGGAGGCTCTGACCGGCGGGATTGTCACCCGCAATGGGATTGAGAATGTCTTCACGCAGCGGCATCGGAAGTGAACTCCAGCGACCGGACCTCCAGCAGCGGAACTTCCTCGCCATCCACGACGAACATCTTTTGCCCTACGGGAAACTCGTGGCCCTCATCGTCGGCAACCCACTCGGTGGTGCGGCCCAGCCAAACCGACTCGTTGTCGGACTTCCACGAGAACGGATAGATTGCGGGAATCAGCACCTGCCCGATATCGGTTCCCTTAAAACTCGGACCGGTGAGGACGAAAGCGGGAGTCCACAGGGTGTCGCGCAGGACACGAGGAGGCGCGATTTGTACGGAGGCGATGTGCTCGAACGGGATCCACAGATAGGCTCCGGCTGCATACAATTCCAGGCGCGGACCGACTGCCGGGTCCGCGTCGCTGATGGATTGGAACGGCTTCCCATTCAGCGTCCCTGGCGGAGACTTTGGCGCCGGCGCCTGGGGAAACTCCTGCTTCTGAAACATCGAATTGCGGGTCTTTTCGCCGTGCAGAGCCGAATAGTACAGCACCGCGCCCATTTCCGCTTCGGGGCTGCCCTTGGCCAAAATGCCCAACTGCTTCTCCGCGCGGCTGTACTGCCCGGAGAAGCAGAGGAGCTCGAAAAGAAACGTCCGCAACGCGGTATCCGCAGGGTTGTCGCGGAGCAAGGCGCTGAGAGCCTTCTCCGCATCCCGGACCTTCCCGGCATCGAGAAGTTCCTTGGCTTTCATGTCGGCCTAGGATCCGATGGCCTTGGGCGCCGCGTAATCGGCCTTCAATGAAGCAAGATCGTAGCCCTTGCTGATCGCCGCGTCGAGCGATCCGTCGTCCTTCTCCGGCTTGTAGGCTATTTCCACCGCCTGGAAAGCGAAGCTGACCGACTCGGTGGGGTTCTCGTTGCTGCCAGACAACTGCACCGAGGTGACCAGCACATCCTTTAGGTAAATGCGGAAGTAGTCGTCCTGCTTGTCGCCGACCGGTTTGTCGTACAGCAAGTAGACGTCCTTCAGGATGTCGCCGCTGGCGCAGTGATCGCACAGCAGCGGAGAGGTCTTATCCAGGACCTTCATGATGGTCAGGTGTGTAAAGTCGGCTCTCCCGGCTTTGGCTTCCTTGCCGGATGCCCCGGCGCCATAAGTGGACGTCTGGGACACGCCCCAACTGAACGACAGGATGTCGACGAACCCCGTCTTGCTCGTGCTGGGTCCTTCGACACCGTCAATGTACAAATACGCGTTTACAGCCACAGCTTTCTCCTTTCCTCCGTTTCCAAGTTGAACTCTTTACATACAAAACCGCGGCACGCGAGTTTACTTGGCTGGCGCCGGCAGATCCGCCACAAGACGCAGCGAAACCGTCAACTCCTCAAGCTGGAAGTGCGGCCGCAGAAAAGCGACAGCCCGGTAGCAACCAGGCTTCCCGGGAATTTCCGTTACATCCACGCGGGCTTCGCGCAAAGGACACCTTGCCTTCATTTGCGGCGACGCCGTATCATCGGGAACGACATACCGGGTAATCCAGCGATTCAGGAAAATCTCGGCGTCGGTGCGCGACATGAAACTGCCGATCTTGTCGCGCATCATGGCCTTGAGGTAATGCGCGAAACGCGAGACGGCCATGATATAGGGAATTTGCGTCGACAGGCGGGCATTGGCGTTAGCGGAATCGGTATCGTACAGCTTCGGCTTCTGGCAGGACTGCACGCTGAAGAATGCGGCGTAGTCGGTGTCCTTGCAATGCACCAGGGGCACGAAGCCGAGATCCGCCAGCTCCTTTTCGCGCCGGTCGGTAATCGTCATCTCGGTGGGGCACTTCATCGCCAGGTCGCCCTCATCGGTGTAGAAGTTGTGGACCGGCAAGCCGGTCACCAGGCCGCCGCCCTCCACTCCCCGCATGGCAACGCACATGCCGTACTGCGAGAAGGATTGGGTCATTCGCGAGGCGAGGGCGTAAGCCGCATTCATCCACAGGTACTTCGAATGATCGCTTCCGTCCACGTGCTCTTCGTAGTTGAAGTCTTCTACCGGCTTGGTGTCCTTGCCGTAAGGCAAGCGGCCGAGAACGCGCGGCAGCGCGAGCGCCACATAGCGGGAATCTTCCGACTGGCGGAAGCCCTTCCACTTGGCGTACTCGGTGGTGTCCATGATCTTCGCCAAGTCACGCGGAGCGTCAAGCTGGGTCCAGGAAGGCATATTGAGCATGTCGGAGTTGGCGGCGGTGCAGAACGGTGCGTGAGCGGCAGCCGCCACATGCGAGACTTGGTCCAATAACTCAATGTCCTCGGGGTGCTTGCCGAATTCGTAATCCCCCACTATGGCGCCGAAAGGAGCGCCACCGAAGACGCCGTACTCTTCCTCGTAGACTTTCTTGAACAGGGCGCTTTGGTCGAATTCCGGCGCGCGTTGCAGGTCCTTGAGCAACTCCTTCTTGCTGCAGTTTAGGACGCGGATCTTGAGCATGGTGCCGGTTTCGCTCTGGTCCATCAGGTATTTCACCCCACGCCAGGTGCCTTCCAGCTTCTGGAACGAGGGGTTATGCATGATCTCGTTCAACTGGATGGACACCAGGTGGTCGATCTGTGCAATGCGGGCGTTGATCATCATCTCCGCATCGCGCGCAATGGTCATGGAACCCTCCAGGACCTGCGCCACAAACTCTTTCACCAGGTTTTTGCCGCGCTCGCGGGAAGCC
Organism: Bryobacteraceae bacterium; assembly: GCA_049587755.1. Taxonomy (GTDB): domain Bacteria; phylum Acidobacteriota; class Terriglobia; order Bryobacterales; family Bryobacteraceae; genus Bog-375. Next base: position 50,709 of record JBAVEN010000023.1, read on the forward strand.
GGTTCCGTGCCGAAGCGGCCCTCTTCCACGATCTGATCGAGCAGACTCTTCTCCTGAACCTCTTCGCTGGCAGCCACCGCTGCCTGCGCCGCCTTTTTCTCAGCCATTGGAACCGCCTCCCTTTCCCTTTCCAATTTCATCCTTCAGCTTGTCCAGCTTCTCGGTGTTGCCGACACTCTCGAGCAGCAATTCCTCCAGCTTGTCGTTGCCCTGCAAGCTGCCACGGAGATCGGAAAGCCGCGTCCGCAAGTCGAGTAGTTCCTTGAGGGGCTTGACTTGGCGCGCCACATTCTGGGGCTCGAAGTCCTCTAATTTGGCGAACTTCAAGTCGACCTTGAGGTTAGCTGCCTCCGGTTCTTCGCTCAGCTTGTTTTCCACAGAAAAGTTGAGGTGCGGTTTCATTCCCTCCAGGACGGTGTCGAAGTTGTCCGGATTCACCTCCACGAACTTGCGATCTTTTAGTCTGGGCAGCGGCTGCTCCGGCTGGCCGGTGAAATCCCCCAGGACTCCGACCACGAAAGGAAGCTCCTTTAACTCGATCGCTCCGCCCACTTCGACGTCGTATGTGATCTGGACGCGTGGGGAGCGTACCCGATCTAACTTATGCTGCGTACTTTCTCTAGCCATGGAACCTCCAGTGAGACACACTATATGCGACGCGAGACCGAACGTCAAGTTTTTTGGGTGATCGCGGTACCAGACCCGGTGGGTCGAGACGGTCATGTGCGAAACCTCACACCAGTACCAGGCGGCGTTCCACCAGCTTCCGCATCACGGCGCAACACTGCTGGCGCACCTGTTCCGGGTCGACGCTGACCGCCGCTGCCAGGTCCCGTCCCAGGTCGTGCAGGGTCCGGCTCCCATCACATTTACGCAGGAAATCGGCCACCAACGGATCAAGCGCCAGGGAGCTGGGAAGGCCGCCGGGCCGCCTGAGTTGCATCGAGGAAGGCTTCCACTCCCCGGCCTCCAGATGCAATTGCTGGTCGATATGCGTATCGGACGGCAGCCTAGGCTTCCAGGCCATCATCTGGTCCATCGAACGATCCGTTTCCAGCCTGTCCTGGTTGGCAAATAGTTCCACGACGGATTCGCCGAACGGCTCCGTAAAGTCCAGCTTGAGCACCTCCTCGATGCGGATCCAGTTTTTGCCGGACCTCCGCCGCATGGCCAGAATCCCGCCCTGGACCTCTTCGACGTCCCGGTCGCGGTAATAGGCCATCCACGCATCGAACCTCTGGTTGGCAGTCAGCGGCGAATATGGCATCATCCTGCCGATGCGTTCCGAGGCATAAGCGGCGGCGGAGCGTGCATAACTGCGGAGCACCCAGGCGTCGCAGCCGGTATCTTCCAGCCAACCCGCCAGACGGTCCCGCCAGGACTGCCCCTTTACCTGGACCCACTCCAGGGTGATCTGCAGGAATCCGCCTTCGTTGAGGTAGCGCGGCGCTGCCCGGATGAGTTCCCGGCAGTAACCGTCCAATTCCATGCTGTTTTCGCAGTAAATCTGCTCCGCGGAAGGGGTTACGAAGAACGGCGGGTTGCTCATGATTAGGTCGAACGTCCGCCCCTGGACGGGTTCAAAGGTGTCGCCCGTCAGGCAATCGACGTTGGTTACGCCGTTGAGCCACCCGTTGAAGCGGGCAAACTCGGTGGCGCGCGGGTTCAGGTCCGTCGCCACCACCTGGCGGCTGTGAGCGGCGGCTAGTACCGCCAGTATCCCGCAGCCGGCGCCCAGGTCCAGCGTTGCCCCCGAAGGCCGCCGGATGGTGAACATCTGCAACAGGCGAGTTGAGGGATTGGGCCACAAAACCATCCCTGAGGATTCCGGCGATTCCAGCGTGCTGGCTGGATCGGCCGCGAAGAGAAAGCCTTCGCATGGCGTCAGCATCACCTTGGGAACGTACCGGCCCCCTTCGCCAGCCAGCATTCCCGTCTCCAGCAGCAACTCAACCACCGGCGCCGGGACAAGCCCGGCAACGGACTCGTTTTCCAGCGGCACGCCCAGGAAGAACCAGCGCAACAGGATGTGCTGGGCGGTGGGTTCGGAAGTGCGCTCCACGAGCTCCGGCAGGTTGCCGAGGCGGCGCGAAGGCAGATCGCGCAGCGTCGGGTTCTGCTTGAACTGCTCGTGAGTGAAGCCGGCCTCCTTGAAAAACTCGAGAAGCGGCTTTGGATCCGCGGTGAGGGGAGTGAGCATCGTGCTTCCTCACGACACTGTACCGCAGAATGCGCGGCAGGCGAGATCTCAAAGCCGGGCTCCCTCGCGCCGTGGCTGGCGCTATTCGCAAACTAGTTGGCATAACCGGCAAGTTCTGGTACTGTGAATGCGAATGCGGCGACTGCAACCGGTGATCTGGACGAAGGGCACGTTTCTGACCCCCCAGCACCTGCAACTCCAGGATCGCTTTCTCGAGAACCTGCTCGAGTTCCACCTGGAAAGTCTCTCCTTCCGTCCCTGGGGCTTCGCCGCCCTGCAAATCAGCCGCGAAGCCCTCACCGGCGGAGTATTCGGCATTGCCAGCGCCTCCGGGCTCCTGCCGGACGGGCTGATCTTCGATATACCGGGGTCCGACAGTGCCCCGCCCCCCAAAGCGCTGGCGGAATGCTTCGACCCGGATCAAACCACGCTCGACCTGTACCTCGCCGTTCCGCAATACCGCGAGCGGGGTCTCAACGTCGCCTCTTCCACGCGCGATAGCGGCGCCAGGTATCGCGCGGAAATTGAGGTGTTCCGCGACGAAAACACAGGCCTCACCGAAAAGCCGGTGCAGGTGGCGCGCAAGAATTTGCGGCTGCTGGCGGAAGGCGAGAATCGCGACGGCTACTCGGCTTTGCGCGTGGCCCGCGTGCAGCGCACCGAAACCGGTACCTTCCAACTGGACCCGACTTTCGTCCCGCCGCTGGTGGATTTTGCCGCCAACGACCACCTGGTCTCGATCGCTCGCCGCCTGGTGGAAATCCTGACCGCGCGCTCCAGCGCCATCTCCGGCATGCGGCGCCAGAAGAATCAGAGCCTGGCGGATTTCACCGCCGCCGATATCGCCAATTTCTGGCTGCTCTATACGGTCAACACGGCCTTCCCGGTTTTCCGCCACCTGTTCGAGACCCGCCACGGGCATCCCGAAACGCTCTATAACGCGATGCTTTCGCTGGCCGGAGCCCTGTCGACGTTTTCCACTGCCATCCACCCGCGCGACCTGCCAACTTACGATCACGACAACCTGGGCGTCTGCTTCACCGACTTGGACGAGAAGCTGCGAACTTTGCTCGAAACCGTGGTGCCCACCAACGTCGTGTCGTTGCCGCTGAAGCTGGTCCAACCGGCCATCTACGCCACCTCGCTCGACAACGAGAAGTACCTGGTGAACACCCGAATGTACCTGGCGATAAACGCTGAGACCAGCCAGGCCGAGATCGTGGGCAAGACGCCGCAACTGGTCAAAGTCTGCTCGGCCAGCCACATCGAGCACCTGGTTCGGCAGGCGCTGCCCGGCGTGCCGCTGACGTATGTGGCGTCGCCGCCGAGCGCAATTCCCGTCAAATTGAACCACCAGTATTTCAGCCTCAGCCAGTCCGGCCCCGCATGGGAAGCTGTGCAGCGCGCACGCAACCTGGCCGCCTATGTCCCCGCAGATCTGCCCAATCCGCAATTGGAGCTGATTATTCTGCTGCCGCAAGCCGCCAAGAGCTAGCTCCGCAATGGGCTGCAAGCGGAGACGGGCTCGAATTTCGCCGGCCCCGTTTGCTCCCCGGCGCTAGTGCCGCATCAGCAAGTACACGATGAATCCGCCTACCAGAAACATCAGCAGCCCTAGAATTGCGTATAGCAAGAGGTTGGGAGAGGCGGCTTTGAGTGGCACCTGCGCCGGCGGCATGGGGAACTGAGGAGCTGGCGGCCTCGGCATCGCCGGTTGCGCCATGCCGGGCATCTGCGGCGCATACGCGTGCGGCATTGCAGGCATGTTTGCATGCGGCATTCCGGGCACGTTCGCTTGCGGCATTCCAGGTATGTGCGCTTGTGGCATCTGGGGCATGTGCGGATACCCGGGCGCTGCCGGCGCGGCGGGATCGCTGGCGCTGGGGATCGAAGCAGCCGCCATCATGCGGGTGTACTCGCTCGGTCCCTGCTGCTGACCGGGCGCCTCCATCTGCGGCACGGAGGGGATCGCGAACGCCTGGGTCGCGCCCGCCGGCGCGGCATACTGTGGCGGGGGCGGCGGAGCCACCGGCGTTCCCGGCGCGGACGGAAACGCGGACGCCGCCGGCAAAACCGGTTCCTGCATTCCAGGGGGCGGAGCCTGGAAGAACCGCGTGAATTCGCCTCCCTGCGGACGGCTCTCCGGCGCCGGGGCGGGCACCGGCGACGGTGACTGAAACATTTGAGTGAACTCACCGGGCTGCGCCGGAGCCGGCGGCGGGGCTGGCCAGTCTCCTGGCGCCGGCGACGATGGCATGGCGGATTGAAACATCCGTGTGAAGTCTCCGGGAGAACCGGAAGCGGCCGGCGGCGGAGGAGGTGCCACTGGCGCACCCATTGGCGTGGCCGGAGCCTGAAACAATCGGGTGAATTCTCCGGGCTCCGATTGTGCTAACGGAGGCGACGGCGGCGGAGTTGGTTTTGCGGCCACCGGTGGAGGAGCAGGCCTTGCGGCAACTGGCCCAGGAGCGGGCGCAGCAGGCGGCGGTGCAATGGGCCGCTGCGGTGCGGGCGCCGGCGAGCGCATCGGCTGCGTGATCTCGCCGGTCGCAACAGGCGGTGCTGGAGCCGCCGCCGGAGGCGCTGGAGCCTGAAACAGTCGCGTGAACTCGCCCGGCTGCGAAGTCGCTGGCGGAGGCGCCGGCGCTACGGGCCGCTGCGCTGCGGCGGGGGGCGGAGGTGGCGCTGCGGCAACTGGTGGCGGCGCGGGCGCAGCAGGCGGCGCAATCGGCCGCTGCGTTGGTGCGGGCGGCACCGGCGAGAGCATTGGCTGCATGATCTCGGCAGTCGCCAGAGCATCTGGCGCCGGCGGCACAGC
>JBAVEN010000024.1:0-2398 GCA_049587755.1 Bryobacteraceae bacterium
CGTTCACGGGCGCCGGAAGTTCAGCACCACCTGAGTGCAACGCTTGCTGGCCAGCAAGAAAGGACGAGCAGCGGAGCATTGCGCCACCGTCCCAATCTAAGGATACGGGGTAAGTCAAGGATTGGAGTGGCGGGCGTGGGGCTAAGTGATTGAGTTAGCGGGGAGGAAAAAATGGTGACCGCGTTGTCACCGAGGCCGCAAAGCGGGCCGGGCATGCCCGGCCCCTACGGAACGAACGCGGCCGGGCTTTGCCCGGCGTTGGCCGTCATTCGATGCGAAATTGGACGCTACGGGCGGCCTGGGCGCCGGCGGAATCTTTCACCGTGAGCTCGGCGTGATAGGCGCCGGGCGGCAACGTTGCGACCGGCAATTTGAGCGCGACGGGAATGATTCTGTCGCCGGACTTGGCCAGGGCGCTCAAGTCAACATCGCCCGAAGCCCACTTTTGCGCGGCGCTCTGCGCGTCGATCACGCGCAGGCGCATGGTCAAATGCACGGGTTGGGCAGGTGACGCGAGAGGCTCATAGATTTCGAAGTAGGCTTCGGCAAGGCCGGCTTTCGGCAGAATATCGGAGCCGGATACGACGATCCGGTTGCCGCGAAAGACCAGCGGCCTTTTCCCTTCCTGGGCCGCTTCCTGCGCGTCCTCCGGCGACATTGGCTGCACGTCCCGGCCGAGTGCGATGGCGCTCAAGCTAAGCTTCCGGGCGTCGAAGGGGCCGATGGCCAGCGGTATTTCGACCACGCCGAAACTATCCTTGGCGGAGCGGAAGATCAGCTTGAACCGGTAATTGCCCGGAGCAATCTTAAACTGGCGCTCGTAGTGGAGAGGTTGCCGCAGAAAATCATCGAACTGCCGGCGGCTGCCGAAATCGAATCTCACCGTATCGCTGAACCGCGCGGCCACTTCGTCTCCGAGATTGTAGGCGAGGCCGAGCACGTCCACTTCGGCATGCAGTTTGCCGTTCCCTTCGGCGGGATGAAGAACGGGCGCGGGAATTTCGACCGCCAGATTGACTCGCGCCACGCCGTTGGGCTCATAGAAAAAGGGCACGGCTGCCGACGCCGCGGCATTACCGGCGTGCGGCGAGGCAGCCAGAGTCTCCAGTTCTTTCTCCAGCGGGTTGGCCGCGGCCAGACTCACTTCGCGGACGTTGCAATACAGATTGCGCCCGCGCACTTTCGCGTCGCGGCGGCCGACGGTGACCCTGAGAGCATGGCAGCTTCCTTCCGGCGACTCTTGCGGCACGTAGCCAAGCGTGTAGGCTTCGTTCAGTTCGCGAGCGAGCAGTTCGAAAGCGGCCAGAACGTCGTTGCCGCGGTTGAGTTCGCGACCGCCGGTTGCGTCGGCCAGGTGGAGCGCCCAGCCAGGAGTCCGCGCGCCGGATTGCGCTTCGACCGGATAGACCGAGACATCCGCCTTGCGAAACTCGGCTTCCATGCCAAAAGGGTCCCGGCCGGCGTTTCTCGGCGCCGCGGCAGCACCCGGCGTCAGCCCGGATAGCTCAGACGCGCGCGCGCCGGGATCGGCGGAACCCATAACCGGGTCGACGCTGCGGCCTATCCCTTCAGTGCCGGAATTCACCCAACGTTCGGCGTCGCTCGGGCGCGGCGGAGCGCCAGGCACGAACAGGGCCAACACCTTGTGGCCGGGCACGTGGGCGAGGTCCCGCGCCAGTTGGGCGTAGTAGAGCGCCTCAAGATCGCCGTAAGGGTCGGGGACGAAGCCGCAGCGAAGGAGGCCCGGCAGCGCGCCCAGCGCGTGCTGCAGCTCGCCGACATCGGCGGTGAATTGGGTGGCAACGGTCATGCAGCCGGGGCTGTAATACGCGATGGCCATCAGCCGGTTGGGTCCGGCATTGTCCGCGATGAACCTGGCGGCGGGCTCCTGGATGGATTTCAGATTGTCGTTGGACTTGCCATCGAATAACAAAAGGAAGTGCTGTTGCGGCATTCCCGGCGCCGCGGGTCCGGCGTGAGATTGGAATGCGGTGATGGGCTGCTCCTTGCCATCTTCGAAGACGTGGAAATCACTTGCGGCCAGGCCGGGGATGGCCGCGCCCCTTTTGCCGGTGACGATAGCATCCACCAGCACCAGGCGCGATTCGGATCTGAGCTTCAGGGGAGCTGTGGCAAGAGCGGGCTCACTGGTTTGAGCGAGCAGAGGGGCGCAGGGCAGAAGGAGCAGGACCGCACATCGCGGAAGCATGAGGTGTTGCGCGAATTGCGACGGCCGAGCGGGCGCCCGGCTGGGCCGATTGCCAATCGGCCCGCAGGTTATCAACCACATCTGTCCAAGACAATTTCGTAAGACTTGACGGAAATCCTGCTAGGTTCAGATCTGGGTTTGTCCAGAACCGATCTCAACCGAGAGGATTTCCGCCATGAATCGAGTATG
>JBAVEN010000025.1:0-9461 GCA_049587755.1 Bryobacteraceae bacterium
CTGGCCTTCACTGTTTCGGCGACGGACCCGGGCGGCTTGCCGCTCACTCTGGCAGCGGCGAACCTGCCGCCTGGTGCCTCATTCAATCCCGCCACCGGTGGTTTCCTGTGGACGCCGCAAGCGCCCACCGGACTCATCTACCAGGTTGGGAAGCTATACCCGTTGGAGAGACGCGAGGTGACGTTCACGGCGACCGATTCCGCCCAGATGTCTGCCAACGGCTCCGTGGTGATCCTCGCCGATCCGGGCAACCCGGTGATCACCGACCTGCGCAATGCCGGGAGCCAGGCGCCGCAGGCCGTTCCTCCCAAGGTGACGATTCCGACCCAGCCAACCACGATGAGTTGCGCTCCAGGTTCGGTGGCCAGCCTGATCGGCCGGTGGCTCGCTTCGAGCACCCAGCCCGCTTCGGATCCGACGGGAAGTTCCACCCAACTGGCAGGCGCCGAAGTGATGGTCAACGGCAACCTGGCGCTGGTGGTTTACGCTTCGGCAACGCGCGTCGATTTCCTCTGCCCGGACCCGGTATCGGGAGGCGATCTGGAAATCTCGGCCGAGATCGGCGGCACGGTTTCCAACGTGATTCGGGCCGATCAGCAAGCGACGTTGGGCCTCTATTCCGCCGATGGCTCGGGGCAGGGGCAAGGGATGGTGACGCTCTCCGGCACTTCTCTGCTGGCCACGCCACGCAGCTACCTGAATAACGGTCAGCCAGCGGAACCCGGCGACACGATCTCGATTCTCGCCACCGGAGCGGGGCTCGAGACCAGCCCGTCCCTGGTGCGCCTTTCGATTGGCGGTGCGTCCACTACGGCGACGCAGATCCAGGCAGTACCGGGGATGGCCGGCGTCTATCAGATCAATGTGATCGTGCCGGCCAGCATGAGTCCAGGTGACGCCGTACCCGTCATCTTGCAGGCAACCGATTCCAACGGGAACGCAATCAGCAGCAACACGGTCACGATCGCAGTCGAGGCCGCTCGGTAACCAGAGGGCGTTAATTCATGCCGGGAACGGCCGCAATCGTACCGTAAGCCGGGTTGTAGCGGACGGCTGTCGCCGACAGGACGTTGATGTCCGCCTCGATATTGATTGTTCCCGATGTGTTGGCCAAATCGGGATACTCATTCGGCAAGACGATCGTCATCTGCTGCCCGGCGCCGAGGTCCACTGAATCGATGAGCAGCACCTGACCCTCCGGAGTGCGGTATGTCAGCGCAACCTGCGCAGCCAAATTGGACGCGGGGTTGACGATCGTGAGTTGGGTCTGGAAACCAAGTGTGTTGTCAAAGGGGACGTACAGGGAGTAGTCCTGCATATTGCTCAGCGGGACGGTGGTTTCGAAGCTAAACGCTCCGCCCAGCCCACTATGGCGGATGATTGCATATCCTCCGATTGTGTTCGGGCTGCCGCTCGAACTGAGCAGGCCCCACCCCTCTTCAAGCTGTGAACCGGATGCCAGCGCGAGACTTAAACTGGAACTCGGTCCCAGAGTTCCTTGCAGGCCGGATGTGGTCAGCGTGCCAATGTCGGGCTGCGTGGTCACGACGAACTGGCTTGATTCGCCGTCGGCTCCGGAGAATGCCAGTTGGAAATCCGCCGAACTGGATCCGGCATTCACCAGGACCAATGTTGTGCTCCAACCGCTGCCGCATGTGATTCTCGGAAAAACCATATCGTGGGCAACGGTGGTGGCGACGGGCTTCACCGGGATTCTCGGCAAGCGGAGTGAGGCATTGCGCCTTGCCATCAAGCCCGGGCCGCCGTCCATCGGCTGAATCGATTGAGCGGGCAACAGCGCCACCGGCAGGATCAACAATAGAAGCTTACCCACAGACATCTCCTGTTAACTAATCGGCAGTCACTGATGATAATAGTACAGTAATCACCTTTGCGAGGGGGAATCGCTTCTTTTGCGGTTCCATGTTAGTACTAAGGGGATCACCTTAGATAGTGGCAATCCGTCCGGCCATTCTCCGGGCACACACCTTGGCCTGGCCTTCCACAGAAGGGAAAAGCCAAGCACCCACAAAGACTTACGGGAAAATAGTACCAACGGGTGAGCGCTGGTTTAGTGGCCAGGATGTAGAATGGAGAAACTTGAGGTGTCGCGGTTTCAGTTTTGTTTTGCCCGCTCTGCTGTGGCTCGCGGCTGCGACGGGAGTCGTTGACGGCGAACCCCAACAAGCGGCCCTTCCGGCGGCCACCGGCTCTCCGGGCACGGCGAACGTCTCCCTCGCGGAGGTGGTGGCTGACGCTCAGGGTGGCGCTCTGGTGAGCGTTACGCTCGCTTCCGGGGGACAGGCGCTGAGCGCCATTCAGTTTGACATTGCTTACGAGGGCCAGGCGCTGGTGTTCTCGGTCTCTCCCGGGAGCGCTCTGGCCAGCGCCGGCAAAGGCGTCGGGACGGCGAATCTGCAGCCTGGCTTGGAGCGGATTCTGATCGTGGGCACGAATCAAAATGTGATCGCGGATGGGGTGCTGGCAACCCTTCCAGTGGAGGTGACCAGCGGCGCCTCTCCCGGCGTGTATCCGCTCGGATTGACGAATGCGATAGCCTCCGATCCCCGCGGAGGCCCCGTGTCCTTGTCCACCAGCGATGGTGGTGTGGTGATACCGGGAACGGGTGTGCCCGCGCCGGCGATTATAGCCGTCGAAAACGCGGCGAGTTATGCGGCCGGTCCTGTGGCGCCGGGCGAAATCGTCGCCCTGTTTGGAAATTCCTTGGCGGAATCCACCATGAACAGCCTGCAACTCACTTCCGACGGACTGGTCGCCAGTTCGTTGGGCGGCACCACCGTTTTCTTTAACGGCTTCCCCGCGCCGCTTCTGTACACGACGATGAGCCAACTGTCCGCCATCGTGCCTTACGAAGTAAGCGGGCAGGCGCAGGCGTCCATCCAAGTGGAGTACCAGGGTGTTCAGTCCGCACCACTTATCGTGGCTGTAACGCCAACCTCTCCGGGAATCTTCACTTTGAGTCAGTCCGGCACAGGCCAGGGAGCCATCGTCAACCAGGACGGTTCCATCAACGGCCCCGGCAATCCGGCTGCGCGCGGAGACATAGTTTCGATTTACGGTACAGGCGAAGGACAAACTGTGCCCCCGGGGACGGATGGGCTCATCGTGACGGCGGCGGATTTACACCAGCCCGTGCAAACCGTGACGGTCTCCATCGGCGGGCAAAGCGCGGAGGTGCTCTACGCGGGCTCGGCGGGCGACGAGGTTGCGGGAGTGCTGCAAGTCAATGTGCGCATTCCCCTCGGAATTGCGCCCGGCGCAGCCGTGCCGGTGACAATCATGGTCGGCGGAAGCAGCCAGGCGGGTGTGACGATGGCGGTGCAGTAGACGCTTGGCCATCGGACCTCCTTGCTGAAGGGCCCGGGCGACTATTTAGAACGGATCTTCACCGCTGCCTCTGCCATCTTGAGCGGCGCTTGCTTCAAGTCTTTGAAAACCGCTATGCCCTGACCGACCTGGACGCGCGCGGAACCTCCCGGTGCTTCCGGCAATACTCTGAACCGCAGCCGGGCAATCACTCCGTTGCGAATCCGCTGTTGGCCCCCGATCAGGATGCATTTTGTTCCGTTGGTCTCACCCGCCTTGGGCATTGCAGCACACGTCACAGTCTTGCCTGCCGCGCGTGCCACCGGGCCCAGCGAGGCGCCGCCTTCCAAAGGGACCAACTGATCCGCCGGGAAGGTCGTCTCCCACTGCAAGGCAAGCGGTTCACTGCCAGCCGGCGAAGTGAGAAAGACCTGGAGCGTCACTCGCTCGCCGCGAGAGGCCTTGGAGGACGAGATCCGCAGGCTCTGGCCGGATAGCACGAGTTGCGGAAGCAGCAGAAAGGAACACGCGCAGGCCGGAGAGAGCCAGCGAGTTCCCGCGTACCACCTGCGCCTTGATCTGGACCGCCCAATCGAAGCCGGCATAGTGCCGACCATTCTACACCAGGCTCGCGAGGTGCGGTGCTTTAAGAGGACGGTATGTTTGCCGTAGCCGGTGTCGAATACGCGCTCTGGTTATTCTGCGTGTCTACGGCTGTGACCGCGTAGTAGTAGGTCACACTGTTCGAAACGGCGGCATCGGTGAAGGTGAGCCCCGTCGTTATCAGGGCAGGGTTGATTTGCGTCCACTGATATGGGTTGTTCGTGGGCGAGCGATAGACATTGTAGCCCTGTATGGGATAGGTTCCCGCCGTGCTGGCGGACCACGTCAGCACCACGCTGTGGGTACCCACAATGCACACATGGTTCGGGTCCAAAATCGCATTTACGATTCGCTGGACGACGACGACATTGCAGACGGCCGCTCCCATGATGTTGATGGTGCAGGTGTCCTGCCCAATGGCCATCTTGACCGCTTCAGTATAGTCACTTGAGGTTGGCGCCGCGCCGGTGGTTACCACATCACACGCGTTGGTCTGCGCCCAAGCCGGAATTGCTAACGCCAACAGCCCAACACCCAGAATTGCCGAAAGCTCTCTGTGCATCGAGAGGATCCTCCTCAGTTTGCTTCCCGTCTTCTCCATGGTACCGTCCTGGTCCACGTTGCAGGGGTCCTGAGGCAACGCAAGCCCCGGGGTTACTGAATCAAAACGCGCGACAACGTAACAAACCGAACAAATCCCAATCGGATCTGTCCTTCGTCGGCCACCGGTCCACTACTCCGCTTTCCGCGCAGAAGGCGAAGAACCCGTGGCCAACACCTGCCTTATTATATCCGCCAGTGAAGGCGCCAAAACAAGGCGTCCGATGGTTAGGGTTGCATGGCTAACCATTGGAGACCACTGAAGTTAGGCCGTCGGGAGCGCACGCAAGAGCAGGCGGCGGAGCGCGCTAAATCAACCGCCGGAAGCGCGCAATCCAAGCGAAAGAAAAAGCTCAACGGGCAACTCACTTCTGGTGCGGAGTGCCTTATAATACGAAAACCGATATGGCAGAACTCGAGATTCACCACGAAGGACATGAGGCCGATGGGAGGGGCCAGATGGTTGGCATCCTGGCCGCCGTACTCGCGGTTGCACTGGCGATAGTTACCATCCTGTCGCACCGCACCCATACGGAGGCGATTATTGCCAAGTCCGAAGCGAACGACGCCTGGTCGCATTACCAGGCATCCCGCGTGAAATCGCACAACGTCGAGCTGGGGTTAAACCTGCTCGTGGTCCTCGGCGCCAAGGGTGACGCTGCGGAGAAGATGAAAGCCGATTACGAAGTGCAGAAGAAGAAGTACGAGGGCCAGGGCAAGGAGATCCAGCAGGAAGCCGAGCGCGATGAGGCGGCTTCCCAAGCGGCCGAGCACCGCGCACTGCGCTATGACCTGGGCGAAGGGTTGCTCGAAATCGCCCTGGTGCTGAGTTCGATTTACTTCATCTCACGCAAGATGATGTTCCCATGGATCGGTCTGGCCGCGGGCCTGGGAGGCATCGCGATCGCCCTCACCGGTTTGGCGATGTAGCTCCTGCGGCCCCAGACAAACGCGCCCGGCTTTCCATCTCACCACACTCTGCAAGCGTTCGTCCGCACCATCGGCTGGCCCGGCTTGCAGGAAAACGCTTTGGCGAACTCGGGCATGTTGGAGACTACGCCGTTGATGCGGTATTCGTTGGGCGAGTGCGGATCGGTCAGAGCATGCACGCGTTTGCTGGCCGGGCGCTCGTCGCCGCAGGCCCACTGCGCCATGCCGATGAAGAAGCGCTGGTCGGGCGTGAAACCGTCGACGGCTTCGAGTGTCTTATCTTTGGTCGCGTCCTTCCACGCCATATAAGCCAGCAGCGTGCCGCCCAGGTCGGCTACGTCTTCGCCCAGCGTCAGCTTGCCGTTGATCTTGATGTCGTCGATTACGGTGTACTGCGAATACTGGGTGGAAACGCACGCAGCGCGCTCGACGAAGGCGGCGGCATCCTGTTTGGTCCACCAATCCTTGAGGTTCCCTTTGGCGTCGAACTGGCGGCCTTCGTCGTCGAACCCGTGTGTCAGCTCGTGGCCGATGGTGGCGCCGGTGTTGCCGTAATTGGGCGCATCGTCCATCTTCGGATCGTAGAGCGGCGGCTCCAGGACGCCCGCTGGAAAGTTGATGTCGTTCATCTGCGGCTCGTAATAGGCGTTGACCGTGGGCGGCGTCATCCCCCACTCGCCGCGATCCACCGGCTTGCCGATCTTGGTGAGCTGGCGGCGGTTTTCGAAGCTGGCGCAGCGCGCGGCATCGCCCGCATAGTCGTCCGGCGCGATGACGACCGAACTGTAATCGCGCCAGCGGTCGGGGTAGCCGATCTTATTGACCACTCCGTGCAGCTTTTCGAGCGCCTTTTGTTTGGTCGCCTCGCTCATCCAGGAGATCTGGTGAAGGTCCGCCTCCATGGCCATTTCGATCTCGCGTGTCATCGCGACGGCGCTGGCCTTGGTCTCGGGGCTGAAGGTTCTCTCCACGAACACCTGGCCCAGGGCTTCACCGAGGTCCCGATCCACGCGCCGCACGCAGCGCTTCCAGCGCGGTTCCATCTCTTTCACGCCGCGCAGGTATTGGCTGTAGAAATCGAAATCCGCGGTCACGAATGCTTTGTCCAGATAGGGCGCGCGGGCGTTCACCAGGTGCCAGCGCAGGTACGTTTTCCAATCGCCGATGGGGCGGGCTTCGATCAGCGTCTCGACTTCGCCGAAGAACTTGGGCTCGGTAGCGTTGATTACCTCGGGCGCGGGCACGTCGATGGTTTGCCAGTATTGCGCCCAGTCGAAATGCGGCGTCAGTTTCTCGAAATCGCTGCGCGACAATCTGTGGAACAGGTTATACGGGTCGCGGCGTTCGACGCGGGTGAGGGTCGCTTTGGCCAGGTCGGTTTCGATCGCCATCACGGTCGCGGCTTCTGCGCGCGCGGCAGCCGGCGCATCGCCGAGTAGCTCCAACATGCGGGCCACGTGTTCCCCGTAGCGCTGCCGCGTCTCCTGCGATTTGGCGTCGGTCTTGAGATAGTAATCGCGATCGGGCAAGCCCAGTCCGCCGGCGCCGGCGAACGCGATCACCTGCTCGGAGTTGGCAAAATCCTGGTTCGATCCGAAGCCAAACAGAAAGCCCCGCGACGCGCCCGAACCGAGGTGCAGCCGCGCCACCACCGGCGCCAGATCCGCGGCGCTCTTGAGAGACGCGATCTCGCTCAGGCCCTTCTCCAGCGGCCGTATACCGGCCCTTTCGATCCCCGCCTCATCCATGCAGGCGGCGAAGTAGTCGCCGATCTTCTGCTGGTTGGGCGAGCGGCCCGGCGACGGCTTGGCATACTGCTCGAGCAGTCCCCATAGGTACTGCATATTCTCGGTCGTCAGCTTTCCATACACGTCCCAACGCGGCTGGTCGGGCGGAATCGGGTTCAGCTTATTCCAGTTGCCGCAGGAGAACCGATAGAAATCCACACAGGGGTCGGCTGTGCGATCGAGAAACTTCAGATCGAGGCTCGGCGTGTAGGGCAAGGAAGTGAGCGGCCGGTCCTGTGCGGCGGCGAGCGGCGCAAACAGCAGGCAGGCAATAGACAAGGCGCGCATATTCACAGAGCCGAGCGTATCACGCCTGGAACGGCCGTGGGTGCGGTCAGTTGGAACCCGGGGCCTCGAAGAACGGCTTAGCGCGTCTGGGCCCCACCGCTACAGGTGGGACATCACTCGTGCCGCGACGGCTTTGGACAACGCGATCTTATCGGGGGCCGACTTTCCGAGCATCATATTGATAACGAAGAGATCGCGTTTGTATTGCACGGCAAGATTGAATCCGAAAAAGATCGCCTTCGAACCCACCCCTGGCACCGTCTGCACGTCGGGGAACTCGCGGCGTGCCTGGCTCGCGTACGCGTCAAACTGGCTCCCGCCTCCGGCGTGCATCGTGATGTAAACGGAGTGCATCCCGTGGCCGAACCGGCATTGGTCGGTGGGGCTCCGCTTCAGCGGGGTGCCCACGGCGGCGGATACTTCCGCTTCGGTCAGCGCGGCGCAGATGTCGGCGGCGCGCGCGGCCGGCGAGCCCAACAGGGGAATGGCAAGAAGCACAACCGTGAACCATGGCCGACAAAACATCATGCCTGTGAGTATACCCAGCGATTGTTTCAGTCCCGCAAATCCTAAATGGGCTGTAAGTCAGTCCTGGTCGGCGGAGAGCCACTCTTCAGATTTGTCAGTGTTCCCATCACACCCGACCTCGGCTTCAATATCGCGATCAGTTTCATGACCAACACGAGTTGGCAATCGTATCCGGGCGAGATGACCCTCAGCCGTTTTGCTCAGTTGGCCGGAGTCGCGGAGTTGAAAGGGCGGGGAAAACGCTGAAAAAAATGGCGGGGACGACGGGGCTCGAACCCGCGACCTCCGACGTGACAGGCCGAAGGCTTCTCGGCCGATGGAGAAGATCTCGCTTCATTTTCAGTTGGTTGCGCGGGTCGCGAGGCGCCACTTTTCGAGCTGCTACAGTACGTGCTACAGTTTTCGCCAATCCATTTATGCTAGTTCTGGCATACAATGGAGGCTGTGCCCGAAAAGTCTGAACAACCGCGCAAGCTGATTTGGCTGGTCGACTCGCTCGTTCGGCTGACCGGCTTCCCACCAATAGTTCGGAAGAGGCTCGGATTCGCGCTGTACCAGTCGCAGATCGGTCAGCGACATGAGAGCGCGAAGATGTTGCACGGCTTTGCGGAAACCGTCTGGCAGGTGCGCGCCGACGATCCGGGCGGGACGTATCGCGCGGTCTACGTGGCACAACTCGGGGAAGCGATTTACGTTCTTCATGCCTTCCAGAAGAAGTCAGCGTCCGGAATCGCGACTCCTAAACGGGAATTAGATCTGATCCGACAACGCCTCCAGCTTGCGCGCAAGCTGGTCGGGAAGTGAGGAGAGGGAAGATGCCTAATCGAGAATTTACAGCGAGTTCCGGGAACGTCTTTGCGGACCTGAACCTTCCACATGCTGATGATCTGCTGGCGAAAGCCGAGTTGGCCGCAAAGATAATCGCGGAGATCCAGCGGAGACGACTCACGCAGAGCCAAGCGGCGG
Source organism: Bryobacteraceae bacterium (assembly GCA_049587755.1). Classification (GTDB taxonomy): domain Bacteria; phylum Acidobacteriota; class Terriglobia; order Bryobacterales; family Bryobacteraceae; genus Bog-375. Next base: position 9,030 of record JBAVEN010000025.1, read on the forward strand.
AGATCCTCGGAATCGATCAGCCCAAGATCTCAGCGCTCAAGCAGGGAAAGCTGACCGGCTTCTCGATCGAACGCCTTATGCGGCTCCTGCTGGTACTCGGGCGCGACATCGAAATTACGGTCAAGGGAAAGGCCAGGTCGGGATCAGCGGCCAGACTCCGCGTCGCGTGATTTGTCTGGTTCCGCAGTAGCCCGGAAACCAAAGACTCTTGGCGACCTGTAGCGAGCGATCATTGGCGGCGGTCGCGAGGGCTTCCACGGGTGGACAGTAGCAGCTACTGTAGCACCGGCGAAAATGAGGCGGAATGGCTCTTGATCAAAAACGGGGGCAGACGCTAATCCCGGGATTGGTAAAACAATCTTGGGAGATAACGTTTTGACCGAATCCGCGATGATTTTGGGCCTGCCCGATCTCCAGATTACCGACATTCAG
>JBAVEN010000026.1:0-75343 GCA_049587755.1 Bryobacteraceae bacterium
CGTTCACGGGCGCCGGAAGTTCAGCACCACCTGAGTGCAACGCTTGCTGGCCAGCAAGAAAGGACGAGCAGCGGAGCATTGCGCCACCGTCCCAATCTAAGGATACGGGGTAAGTCAAGGATTGGAGCGGCGGGTGTGGGGCTAAGTGATTGAGTTAGTGGGAAGGAAAGAGTGGTGACCGGGTGGTGACGCGGAAACGCGGGCCGGGCTTCGCCCGGCGTTGGCAAGTCGGGGACCTGCGCCACTGGCGCTAGAGGATCAAACGCTCGTCGCCTTGGCGGCGAGTGACGCGCACGCGATCCAGGTATTCGAGCAGGGGGATGGCGTACTTGCGCGAGATCCCGGTCCACTCTTTGAAAGTCGGAACAGTGAAACGGACGGAACGCCGCTTGGCGAGCAGGCTCCGCAACTTTTCCATGGCCGAATGATGGAACACCAGCTCCTGGTTGATGCGAACCAGGCGTTTTTCATGGATCAGGATTTCGAGCAAGGTACGCGCCCGCGCGGCCTCCACACCCGCTTGCGTGAGCACCTCGGCCACTGCGGGGACGGCCAACCCTGCCCGCTCGAAGGCAAGCTCGATGGTTTGCCGCGCGTGCTCCTCGTCTTCGCGCAGCACCGTTGCATGGCCGCGCCGGCGCACGATTTCGCCTTCGGCAACCACTTCTTCGGAAGATGCGAGCAGCGCATCGAGCAGGAAGGGTGGGAGATCTTTGGCCAGGCTGGCGCGCAATTCCGGACGCGCCATGCCGGTCAGCAGCGGCCTTTGGCGGTGAAACTCTCGCACGGTCTCTTCCATTCGGTTGCGGGCAGCCTGGAACCATGCACGGTCGATGAACCAGGGCGGCGTGAGCGGCAGCATGAGCACGCCGGCTCGAGCGGCGGCTTGAGCGATGGCGGACGCGGCCATTCCGGTGCGCGCCACCAGGTCCGGCATTCCCATGCCGAAAGCGGCTTCGCGCACCAGCAGGGCGATGCGCGCGGACGCATCCGGGCCGGCCAGCGCGGCGAGCCGATGGGGCACGTCGAATCCTCGCGCGTAACGGCGCTCGCCGGTATCGACCACCACCCCGCCGCCGATCGTCACCACCGGCGAAAACATGCGGATGATGAAGCGGTCGCCGGGCAGCAGCAGGGCGGGCTGGCGCAGAATCAGACGCGCATAAGCGGTTTCGCCTGGCCGCAACGTGGCGGCGCCAAAAAGCCGCACTTCGGCTTCGATTTCCGCCGTTCCGGCGTGGAAGTGCACCGGCGCGCGATGCCTGAGGGGCTTGGCGGACGGCAACATCTCCAGGCGGCACTCGATGCGGCGGACAGCGTGAAAGCGGCCGGGTTCGGAAAGCACGTCGCCACGTGCGAGCTCCGCGGATTCGATGTCGGCCAGATTGAGGGCCGTGCGTTGTCCGGCGACCGCGCGTCCGGTGCGGAGTCCGTGCACTTCAACGCCGCGCACGCGCAAGATGCGCCCGGAGGGGTAGACTTCGGTCTCCTGTTCCTTTTCGACCGCGCCCGAAATCAGCGTGCCGGTAACCACGGTGCCGAATCCTTTCACCGAAAACACGCGGTCGATGGGCAGCCGGAAGTAGCCGGCAGAGTTTTTCTCCGGCACCGCCGCGGCGGCGTGCGCCAGCTCGCGGCGCAGATCGTCGAGGCCTTGGCCGGTGGTCGAGCTGACGGCCACCACAGGAGCGCCCTCGAGGAATGAGCCAGCGACCAGTTCCGTCACTTCCAGCCGCGCCAGACCCAGCAGGTCTTCGTCGACCAAGTCGGACTTGGTCAGCACCACGATCCCGCGCGGAATCTCGAGCAGGCGGCAGATATCGAAATGCTCGCGGGTTTGCGGCTTGACGGATTCGTCGGCGGCCACGACCAGCATCACCAGGTCGATGCCGCCGACGCCGGCCAGCATGTTCTTGACGAACCGCTCGTGGCCGGGCACGTCCACGAATCCAAGGCGCAGATCGGCCGTCAACTGCAGGTGGGCGAAGCCGAGATCGATGGTGATGCCGCGGCGCTTCTCCTCCGCAAGCCGGTCCGCGTCGATGCCGGTGAGCGCCTTGACCAGCGCGGTCTTGCCATGGTCGATGTGCCCGGCTGTACCGACGATGATGTGCTTCATGGCGCCCTTCGGGCGGCGTGAGCATGCGCTCGCGGAAGCTCAGTCCCCGGACCGATTCATTCTCGAACAACGCCTGCCCGGTTTTCAACCGCGCGTGTCGGGGACGGGTGGGCTGGGCACGCGCGGGGCACGCCTGCCCCGCGAGGGCATCGCCAAACCTGTCGGCACCGCCCCGTCCGATCAAGGTCCGCCTTCGCCTCCGCCGCCTTGCGTGTTTTGCAGCCCCATCCCGCGAAGCGCTCAACTTCAGTGGCGCGACTCCCAGTGATCGACCCTCCAACGAAGAGGATTGTCCTCGATGTAAGCCCGTATCTGATCCAACTCGTCCCCACTGCGGACAACCCGCTCCCAGTAGCTGCGTTGCCATACCAAACCCAACCGCCTGCTAACCGCCGCCTTAAACGACCCAACCACGACTTGTAGGGGCCGGGCATGCCCGGCCCGCTCGGGATTCTCGCCGAACAGCAACACGCCATGAACATGGTTGGGCATGACCACAAACGCATCGAGCTGCACCTTGGGAAAATGTTGCGGGATCTCTTCCCAGCAAAGCACCACCGTGTTTCCTGCCGCGTTGCGCAACATTTCCCCCTCCACAACATCACCGAAAAGGCAAGCATGGGCGCGGCTGCAGATGGTCACGAAATAAGCGTCGGCCTGACTGTAATCGTAGTCGGCAAGCCGCAACCGGCGCCGCTGCGGTTTCTCTGTTCTGGTGATCGTCGGCGGAAGAGGGAGCACATTGGTACGTCGTACCCGAGGCCAGTTTTTCTCACCAATCTGCTGGCGCCTGAATCCGCCGTGAAACGCCGGCCGCGGGCCGGGCATGCCCGGCCCCTACGGGCGCGGGGGGGTGGGGACCGACGGTGGGTGCTGATCAGGCGGTGGTGTGCTCGTTGGCGAGCGGGGTGGGAAATGCGTATTTGCGGCGGTGATTCATTCTCGGGCGGGCGCAGGATGGATTTAATTAAGCGCGTGCTGCGGGGAGCGACAAGGCAGGAACGCCCGGCCCTTACAAGTACCGGCGTAGAACGATCTGTGTTTGCAATCCGGGGCGCTGGTCTGATACTATCGATGAGGCAGACCGGAATCCCGCCAGTGTGTGTGAAATCCAACCACGGAGTTATTGAATCAACTGAATGAGCTTTACCGTTTTTCTTGGCAATCTCCCGTCATGGGTCACAGCCGATGACATCAAGCAATGGCTGGCCGCCGAAGATTTAGTGGCCGACGGCGTCAAAGTGATCCGCAATCACGAAACGCAAGAATCGAAGGGCTTCGCATTTGTCGAAGCTCCAACCGCCGACGAGATGGCGGCAATTATTCGCCGCTTCGATCGCGCACCTTTGGAAGACCGTCTGTTGCGAGCCAATCCGGCGCAGCCCCCCAAGGGCAAAGAGAGCCGTGGAGCGCAGCCGATTGCAGCGCCCAATGCCACTCGCATTGTCAGAACCGACCGCAGGAAACGGGGCGGCCGAGACCGGGAACAGACGCCCCGCAGCGCGTTCGCAGCCGAGCTGGCGAAGGTCCTCTAACTTCGCCGGGCCGCTCTGGCGGGCGGCGCGCCGCCCCCGCGCATCCCACACCTGTGACGTGAAGTCACAAACAGCTTTCCATTATTCCTCTTGTTTTCTTGCAGTTATTCGTGGCGTGTTAAGTGCTTTTGGGCCGGGTATGAAATATGTCTGGCTCAGCCTGCTGCTCGTGGGAGGGCTGCTGGCATCGGGCACACAAGATTCGGAAACCAATGTGAACAGCCGGTACACAGTGGAGACGGTAGTGGTCTCGGGCGAGGGATGGAGTACGAGTCCGGCGGCGGACCCCGATCGCAAGATCAGTTCCGGGCTCCGCCGGGAGATGGCGGCACTGGTCGGGCAAAGACTCAATCCGGCGAGGCTCGACGAGCTGGCCAAGCGTCTCCGCAGGGAGCTCCGCGCGCGCACGGTGGAACACCACGTGTTGCGCGGCAAGAGTCCGGAGTACGTGCAGGTGGTTTTCCAGGTGGAATTGCCGCCAACACGGTTCGACGCCTCGGTGCCCAAGTTCCTCTATCAGGGCGAGCAGGGCTGGAGCGGGGCTGTGGAGGGAACCGCCACGCTGCATAATAACGGGTTCACGGCGGGGCTGGTGAGCGATGGCGACGAGCTGGTGGAGCGCTACACCGGGGTGGTGGCCCGCTATGAAAGCGAGCCGCTGGTGAACGACCGGGCGCGGCTGCGCTTCGAATTCGGCAGCTATCACGAATTGTGGAACCCGTCGGCGGTAGCTGCCGCGGACGCCTCCCAACTCTACCGCACGCGCCAGGAGTTTCAACCGGTGCTGTCGGTGCGGGTGGCGCGGCCGCTCGAAGTGAGTTTCGGCACCAGCTTCGAAAGCCTTGGGCAGCAGGTGGCGGGCGAGCCGCCGCTGGCGGCCGATGCTTTTGTCGCCGGCGCGCGGTACCACCAGGAGATGGAGGGATCTTCGGAGCAGGCGGTGGAGGCGGACTACGATTTGCGCGCCGGCAGCCGCGCGCTGGCCAGCGACTTCGCTTACAGCCGCCACCGCTGGGAATTCCGCTACCGGCTCACCCACGGCAAGCACGAATTGGTGGATGATAGTTGGGGTGGCGTGATTTTAGGACAGGCGCCACTGTTTGAGCGCTTCGTCCTGGGCAACAGCACCAGTCTGCGGGGATGGAGTAAATTCGATCTGGACCCGCTGGGGGGAAACCGCGTAGTTCACAACACCGTCGAGTATCAGTACGGCATTTTCCAAGTTTTCTGCGACTCGGGTGCGATCTGGGACAGCGGCCAAGCCGCAGTCGCCAGGAGCTCGTTGGGAGTCGGTTTGCGCCAAGGTATTTTTTCGCTGGCCCTGGCGTTTCCGATGCGCGACGGGAAGATCGATCCGGTCTTTATGGTGGGCATGAACTATTGATGGCGCAGTCGCGCCCAGCAAGGATGAGCCGAAGAAGCTGGCTTGCCGCCGGCCTGGCTCTACCTATGCTCATCGGGCACGCCGCCACGATGGACGTCGCGTTTGACGGCGACACGCTTCGTCCGCTGGTGCCCGATCTGCATTTTCTCACCGGGCGGGCCTTGGAAAGGCTGAAAGACGCGCGCACAGTGGTGTTCCTGTCGCAGATCACGCTGCTGCGGGACGACCACGTTACGCCCTTCCGCCGTGCGCCGCAGCGATTTTACGTCAGCTATGACATCTGGGAAGGGCGATTCAAAGTCACCATTCCGGGCGTCACACCGGAATCGCGGCTGGGACTCTCGGCGGCGCAGGCCGAAGCCTGGTGCATGGAAAACATGACGGTGAGTGCGTTGGGCCTGGCGCCGGACCAGGATTTCTGGATGCGGCTCGATCTGCGCACGGCCGATCCGAAGGACATGGCGAGCATCGTGAGCGAATCCGGCATCAGCATCAGCGCGCTGATCGAATTGTTCAGCCGCAAGCCGGACGGAGAACCGCACTGGACGATGGAGAGGCGGTTGCGGCTGGCGGACCTGCACCGCTCGCCGACCCGGCGCAACTGGTGAACCGGCTACGCAACAGGCTCATCCTGATTTTTCTCGCAGCCAGCCTGCTCCCGCTGCTGGCCACTTTGTGGATCACCTCTGCCGGCTCCCAGTACCTGCTGGATTTTTCGACCACCGGAGAACTGGACACACTCAGTCAATCGCTGGAGCAAACCGGCCGCGAGTTTTACCAGCGCGCGATGGAGGACCTGAAACAGCGCGCGGCGCGCGGCGAGGCTCCTTCGGCGGAATATCGCGCAGCCGGGCGGCGGCAGTGGCCGGACGCGGTGAAGAATTTTGCCGACGGCAACGAGACCGAGCGCTGGGTGCGCACCGGCACGCAAGGAGACCGGTTGGACTACCTGGTGCGCCACGGTGACGGCGTGATGGTGTACTCGGAGGACTTGGGCGTTCCGATGGACCGGCTCAGCCGGCAAATCGGCGACGCGCGGCGGCTGGTGGAAGACGCGCGGGAGCGCGACCTGCGGCGCGGGTTCCGGGTGACGTACATCCTGCTGGCCGCTTCGTTCTGGCTGATCTCGCTGGCGCTGCTGGTGTTCCTGGCGCACCACGTCAGCCGACCGATTCAGCAGTTGACGGAGGGCCTTTCGCAGCTCGCGGCGGGCGATCTGAACGCTCGCGTGCTCACCGATCGCGACGACGAGGTGGGGCACGCCATTCAGGCGTTCAACCACATGGCCACGCGGTTGAAACAGAGCACGGACCGGCTGGTTTATCTCGGCCAGATGGCGAGCTGGCAAACCCTGGCGCGCAAGATGGCCCATGAGGTGAAGAACTCGCTCACGCCCATCCGGTTGACGGTGGAAGAAATGCTGGCGCGCTACCAGGGGGCCGACCGCGGGTTCATGGCGCAGGCCGTTGACATCGTGGTGGACGAAATCGAAACCCTGGAGCGGCGGGTGCGCGCGTTTTCCGAGTTTGCCGCCGAGCCGCCGGTCGAGCCGCGCGAGTTGGACATCAACTCGCTGGTAGAGGAGCGGGTAGCGCTGCTCAAGACGGCGCATCCGGAAGTAGCGTACGACTGCCGGTTGGCGCCGGACGTGCCTCCCGTGACGGCGGATCAGGACCTGCTGAAAGGCATCCTCACGAACCTGCTCGAGAACGCGGCGGAAGCCGCCGGGGCGGGCGGCCGCATACTGGGCGTGACGGCGGCGGAGAACGGCCGGGTGGCGATCGAGGTGCACGACTCGGGGCCGGGTTTGAGCGAGCAGGCGCGGGCTTCGCTGTTCCTGCCGACGATTTCGTTTAAGAAGCGGGGCATGGGGCTGGGGTTGTCGATCGCGCGCAAAGGCGCGCTGCTATCGGGCGGGGACATCGTGGCAGTGAAAGGAGAACTCGGCGGCGCGGGCTTCCGCGTGCTGCTGCCGATCGAGACCAATGGCGTCCAAACGCTTGCTGATCGTGGATGACGAAGAGAATATAGGCCGCTCGCTGCGCATGATTCTGGAGCGCGAGGGCTATTCGGTGAACATATGCCGGTCAGCGGCCGAATTCCGGCGGCATCCGGATGCGGACCGGGCCGATGCCTACCTGTTCGACATCAAACTGCCCGATGGCAACGGCATCGAGTTGTTGAAAGCGGTGCGGCAGAACGCCGCCTCCGCGCCGGCTATCATGATTTCCGGCCACGGCACCATTGCCGACGCGGTGGAAGCCACGCGCGCCGGCGCGTTCGATTTTCTGGAAAAGCCGCTTAGCCGTGACCGCGTGCTGGTGGCGGTTAAAAACGCGCTGGAGCAGGCGGGCCTGCGCCGGGAGAACGAGCGGCTACGCGAGTTGGTGGGCGGCAGCCCGAAGATGATCGGCTCGAGCCCCTCATGGCAGCGCGCCGTGGAGCAGGCCACGCTGGCCGCGCGTTCCGATGCGCGGGTGTTGCTGATCGGCGAATCGGGCACCGGCAAGGAATTGCTGGCGGCGCACATCCACGCCCTAAGCCCGTTCGCGAATGGACCGTTTGTCAAGGTGAACTGCGCGGCGATTCCCACCGAGCTGCTCGAGACCGAGCTGTTCGGGCACGAGAAAGGCTCGTTCACCGGCGCCACCGGGGCGCGACGCGGCAAGTTCGAGCTGGCCGACGGCGGCAGCATCTTTCTGGACGAAGTGGGCGACCTGCACGGCGCATCGCAGGCAAAGCTGCTGCGCGTTTTGCAGGAAGGCGAGTTTCACCGGGTGGGCGGCGAGCAGATCATTCGCGTCAGCGTGCGCGTGATTTCGGCCACCAATCGCGACCTGGGAGGGTTGGTGGCGCAGGAAAAGTTTCGCGACGACCTGTACTACCGCCTGAACGGCGTGCCCATCCGCGTGCCTTCGCTGCGCGAGCGGCCGCATGACATCCGGCTGCTGGCCGAGTATTTTCTGGAGGAATTCTGCGCGCGCAATAACTTTCGGCCGAAGAAAATGGACGATGCCGTGTTCCCGGTGCTGGAAGCTTACGCCTGGCCGGGCAACGCGCGCGAGCTGCGCAACGTGGTGGAGCGGATGGCGATTCTTACGGCGGGCGAAAGACTGCCGCGGGAATCGATTCCGGTCGAGGTGCGGGTGCAGCGCGAGACATCGGCCAAATCCACCATCCAGGAAGCGCGCGAATCGGCCGAGCGCGAGCACATCATGCGCGCGCTGGAAGAGACCAACTGGAACGTTTCGGGCGCGGCGCGCGCGCTCGGCATGGAGCGCACCAACCTGCACAAGCGCATCCGCGCGCTGGGATTGAGCAGGGGGAGATAGCGGAAGCGCGCTCCGACGGAAGGGCTCTTGGCGACAGTGTTGTCGCAGCCAGCTGTGGCTCTTCTCGGACAAGGCGTTCGTCCATCTTGCAACAGCGCAGCCGGTCGCCAGCGCGTTTGCTGCTCCCAAGTGTCTATCAAGGTGACTTCCAAATGAACTCCTCAATCTGCGTGTTCAGGCTCGTTGCGTACCCTTCGTAATCTGCGGAGTTGGTGAGGTGGGGTTGCGAGGCGTTCCCTGCCATCTCACTGATAGCCCACCGCGTCGTGTGCAGGAACCGCAGGATCTCGGCGCGGCGCAGGAATCCGGCCACGCCAACTCATCCTGCTTGCAGGAAGGGGTTCACAATCTCAAGGGGCCAGCGGACAGCGCGGCCTGGCAGGTCCTCGGAGTAGAGGCGCGTAACACCGCATTCCAGGCAGGCGGCCACAATCATCGCATCCCAGAATGACCATCCGTCCTCCGCGTGGAGGATGCGAGCTCGTTCCAGCGCCTCGGATCTCGGCAGGATGAGTGGAAACAGGGCCAGGTAATCCGCCAGGCGCTCCCATGCGTTACCTATCGTAAAGCCCTGGGTTCTCAACTTCCTCGACGCCGCGACGAACTCACACGCGACCTGCCACAGCAACACGCCATCGATGGCGTTTGAGACGAGATCGAGTGCTACTTGCTGTCGCTTAAGATCCGCTTTGTCGCAGGCGTAGATGAGAATATTGGTGTCAAGGGCGATCATGAAGGTCGTCCCGAGAGGGCAGACGTTCCCGGGAGAAGAACCTCATCCCCTCGATCCCAGCCAGAAGCCGCCGCATGGCTGCAGGCCTTTCTCCGGGGTCGGCATCGTCGTCAAGCGCCTCGACGATCAGTCGCACACGCTGCGCCTCACGCAACACCAGTTCTTCCTTGGGTTTGAGAACGCCATTTGTGTAGACCGCCTCCGTAAACTGAGTCATTCCATCAAGCCCTCTGTCATTAGATTAGCTCGCGCTGCTCGACGCATCAAGTTCCGGCGATTTCCTGTAATCCGGTGAGCAGCGAGATCCGCCGCTGCGTTTGGAAGAACCTCGCGGCCCGGGCCGCAGTCATGCGCGAAATCTCAGTCAGGTCCGGCGTGACTTCGATCTCCGGCCAGCCGGCCGGCAGTCCGCGCGCACTCCGCTGTCTTGGGCGCGCGCGCTGGGCATGGGGCGGACGAACCTGAACAAGCGCATCCGCGCGCTGGGCTTGAGCAGGGGGAGATGAGCGCAGCCGGCTCCCCACGGGCCCGGGCCCGGCTGCGACTCGCCCCGAAAGAACGAAGTTAGTGCTTGGCCCTGTAGATTCTCCGGCTCATGCGGTTCTGCTGATGGTTGACCTGCTGCCTCTCGGCGGGGGTGAGTTTGCCGCCGTTGGCGGAACGGTCGGCATGAACTTCTTTGTTAATGGAGGATTCGCTCTTTTCCAGACGCGCTGTCTTCGCCGCGTTTAGTTTGCCGGAAGCGATGCCATTGGCGATGCGGTCCTGCTGGTTTTCACGCCGGGCGTCTACTTTGTCGTTGCCGTACTTCTGCACGGCGGCGTTATGTTTGTCGGCATAAATCTGCCGGCTCGCCTGATTCTGCTGCTGGTTGACGATCTTCTTTTCCTGGCCGGTGAGGTGGCCACCGTTCAGGGTGCGGTCGGTGCGAACCTCTTGGTTGATGGCGGACTCTTTGGTTTCGAGATTGCCGGTTTCACCGGCGGTGAGAGATCCGGACTTGACGCCTTGCGCAATTCGGTCCTGCTGATTTTCGGCGCGCTGGCCCACCTCACTCGATTGGGCCCAGGCGGCGGTAAACACCGCGGCCGTCAAGGTTATGATCGCAACTCGTGTCATCTGCTTTTCCTCTCTGCTCTTCATTCGGCTCACAGGCCTCACGTGCAGATAAGCCCGCGCGCAGGGCAAAAGTTGCTCGCGCTTACGGTTAATTCGGCTTCATCCGGCTGGGCCGCGGCACCACGAGAATGGCGGCGAAGAATTAATCCGAATCGCCGATGAGGGTGATAGAGCCGATGCCGCCCTGCACATCGACGCGCACTTTGACTTTGGCCGTAGGGTAGGCTTCGTTCTCCCAGTGGTCGTTTTGCTTGGTGAGCCCGCGCGTTTGGATTTCGCCGATGCCGCCGTGGGCGTTAGCATAAACCCCGGCGTCAGCGGGCAGGCGCACAATGGCCTCGCCGATGCCGCCCTGAATATGCACGTCGTAATCGTGCTGCGGCCGCCCGCGAAGATCCAGGTTGAGACTGCCCACGCCCATCTGCACATTGACGGCGCGCAGGTTGAGCGAACCCAGGTCGAGCTGGGCTTCGCCGGCGCCGAAATTAACGCCGAAGTCGAGCGGCGTCTCGCGGCCGAAGCGGAGATCCCAGGTGTAGGTGATGCGGCCAGGGTCGAAGTTGACGTGACCGGTCTTGCCCTGGTCAATCGTCAGCACACCCGGATCGTATTTGACGACCGGCTTCCAGGCCGGCACGTTGTAGCTGAAGTAGGCCTGCAGCAGTTTTTCGGTGCCGCTGCCCACTTGCAGCTTGCCGGCGCCCATGTTGAGGTTAACTTTGACCAGTTCGGAGCGATCCCGATCGAGATGAAACGAATCGTACTGCAGCGGCCCGGTGGCGCTGGTGTTGATGACGCAACCGGCCAGGCACAGTACGGTCCAGAACAGCAGCAGGCTTTTCGCGACCATGGCATCTCCTCGCACCGGCCGGCGAAGACGCGCGCTGCCGGCTGTGCAATAAGCTCTTATGCATACGATACGGCGGCAAACCGCCGCTTGTTCCTTTGGCGGCCGCCGACCGTCCCATGCCCAAGACGATCCTGCCGGGAAGACTTTTCATGCCTTCAAAGCGGGAATTCTTCACGGCCGCACCTCCCCGGTGTGGTGGGCGGTTCTACAGTCCCCATATGCGCAAGCCCAGTGAGCCGCAGGTGGCCAACTGTTCCGGTCTCGGTGGGCGATCGACAAGATCAACCAGTTCAATTATATATGCGACTGCACGGACTCCTGCCCAGTTTGCCCGGAGGCGCCGGCGCGGAGAGGTTGTAAAACGCGCCGAAAGATCAAGAAATCGCTTGCAAGTGGGACCGTAGTTAAGTATTCTAGTTATGGAGAGACTAGTACCCAGTACAACATCAACTATTTCCGGATTTGCATGCTGGCAAGCCTCATCATCATCGCTATTTCGTTCGCGCTGGTTCTCTACTGGTTCCGTTACAGTTGTATCTTGATGTTGCGGAATTCCGGTCTCGAGGCAGACACAGCGGTGAGTGTCGACTCCCAGTTCAGTTGCCGGCAGGTCAGGGAGTTGTTGCGGAGCGGTGCGCAATTGGAGCGGCTCGAGCAAGCGCTGGAGCGCGATTACCGCTTGGTCACATATCTGATTGAGCATGCCGTTGGGTTGGATCTGAACTCGCTCGAAGACCGGCTGCTGGTCCTGGATTATCGCGTCATGCAGTGGTGGTACCGCGTCACGCGACGCGTCTCGCCGGACCGGGCGCGGGGCGCGCTTGCCGAGATGGCGGACGTGCTGGGCGTGTTGGCGGTCCGCTTGGACAAGCGGGCGGGCTTGCAGTCCGAGGCCTGAACTTCCGCCGGATTCGCGACCACCTCTCGAGAGAAAACTCTGTCCGTTCCGGTCAGTTCCTGGTAGTCTTCTTCAAGACGTAGTCGAAGAACCGGTCGGTGATGTTGTCGCCGGAGGTCCACTCCGCACGGAGGGTCGTCCGCTTCTCCACTTTTCTCAAAAGAGAAAGCAACGCGCGATTCAGTTCCCTCGCACTCGCCCCCTCGATCCTGGCTTCCACCAGGATATCTTCGGCCGCTTTTTTGACGGCGCCCTTGGCAGCCAACTGTTCAAGAGCATGCCGGATGGTGCGGCCGTCTGAGCGGGTGATTCGTGCCTTGAGTATGAACTCCATCTGAACGGCCCCTTCCGCTGCTTCCCCTATTGTGGCTGTGCGGCTAAAAGGCGGCAACGTCCGAAATGATATCATCCCCGGACACCTGGCGCGGATCTCGGGCGGCTTCGCGCGCGATTCGTCGCCTTGTTTCCACCTTCCGTCCGTCTTCCCTGCCCTCCGTCCAGATCACCAGGATGCTTTTCCGGCGTGGTGCCTTACTCTGCTGTCTGGAAGGAGAAACGGATGGAGCCATTGGTCAGTATCGAGCGCGTGAGCAAGCGTTACGTGCTGGATCACAGTTCGGTGACGGCGCTCGACGACGTGTCCGCGCGGATCGAGAGGGGAGAGTTTCTCGCCATCGCAGGGCCGAGCGGAAGCGGCAAATCGACGCTGCTGAATTTGATCGGCTGTATCGACAGCCCGTCGAGCGGACGGATTCTGATCGATGGCGCCGAGACCACCGCGTTGCGGCCGGCGGCGGCGGCCGCCTTGCGCCGGGAGAAGATCGGCTTCGTATTCCAGACCTTCAACCTGATTCCGGTATTCACCGCCGCGGAGAACGTCGCCTACCCGCTCTTGCTGCGGCGGATGACGGAGAGCGACCGCCGGCGGAGGGTGGCGGAGGCGCTCGCCAGTGTCGGATTGACCGAGCGCTCCCGGCATCGGCCGGATCTCCTGTCGGGAGGCGAACGCCAGCGCGTGGCGGTGGCGCGGGCAATCGTGCATCGGCCAGCGCTGATCCTCGCGGACGAGCCCACGGCCAACCTGGACACGAAGACGGCGACACAACTGATCGATTTGATGCGAAGTCTGAACCGGAAACTCGGCCTGACGTTTCTGTTTTCCACGCATGACCAGCGGCTGCTGGAGCGGTCGGACCGCGTGGTCCGGCTATGCGACGGGAAAGTGATCGAAGACACGGGCGAGCAGGAGGTGAGCGATGGGCAACTTTCCGCTGCCGGCGCCTGAATTTGTGCGCCGGGCTGGATGCCCGGCAGGCCCGCAAGTTTCTTCAAGGAGCTGAACGATGCGCGAGTTTTTGTTGCTGGCATTTCGAAACGTATTCCGCAACCGGCGCCGCACGGTGATGACGCTGCTGGTTGTGTCGGGCGGCGTGGCCGGCCTGCTGCTGGTGGGCGGCTTCTTTTCCTTCATGTTCTGGGGACTGCGCGAGAGCACGATCCGCAATGGGCTCGGACACCTGCAGATCTACAGCGCCGATTACTTCCGGCGCGATGAAGCGCACGCGCTCGACAACGGACTCGACGACTATCGGCGCGTCGCCGGGTTGGCCGCTCAAAACGAACACGTGCGAGGCGTCACGGCGCGCATCGAGTTCTACGGCATGGTGTCGAACGGCATGAAATCGGCCGTGTTCATGGGCACGGGCGTGGATGCCGGCAAGGAAAAGAGCATGGGCTTCGAGCCTCGAATCATCGCCGGCCACAACCTGGATCGAAACGCGACCGAATCCAACCAGGCGCTGCTGGGCGTGGGGTTGGCGCGTTCCATGAGCGCGAAACCTGGCGACAGCCTCACGCTGCTCTCGGTCACCTCCGATGGCGCGCTCAACGGGATCGATATCGATGTGGCCGGGATCGTGACCACCGGTTTCAAGGAGATGGACGACCGGCTGCTTACCATACCGCTGGCGGCGGCACAGCGCCTATTGCAGAGCCCGCGCGTCACGAAACTGGTGGTCGGTCTGGATAAGACTGAAAACACCGACGCCGTCTACGCGGCGCTTCTTCCCCAACTGGCGGGGTTGCACCAGCAGTTTGCGGTCCGGAAGTGGATCGATCTGGCCGGCTATTACAAACAGGTGCGCCTGATGATGAGCGGGATTTTCGTTTTTCTCGGCGTCATCGTCTTCTTCATGGTCGTCATGTCGAGCGCCAACACGCTGATGATGGCGATGTTCGAACGCACGCGCGAGATTGGAACCATGCTGGCGATGGGCACACCGCGCTCGTGGATGATGGGGCTCTTCGTGGCGGAAGCGGTGTTCACGGGAATCCTGGCCGCGGCCCTCGGCGTGGCGGCCGGGATTGGGATGGGAGCGCTACTGAATCGCTCCGGCGTTGTGTTGCCGCCGCCGCCGGGCACCACGGCGGGGATGCCGCTCAAGGTCATACAGGAGCCGGCACTGATGGCTGGCGCGGCGGTGCTGGTGCTGATCACGCTGGCGGCAGCGTCCCTGATGCCGGCCGTCCGCGCGTCTCGTTTGCGAATTGTGGAGGCCCTCAGTCATGTCTAACAGGCTCGTTTGGTTGTTTGCCGGATGCGTCTGCAGCGCGGCGTCGTTGTCCGGGGCATCGCTGTCGGACACCGATGCGCAGGCGCTGCTGAAGCAATCCGACGCTATGCGCAACGGCTGGTCCAGCTACGTGGGCCGCGTTAAGATCACCAACTACGAATCCGGCAAAGCGGATGAGGAGCACTTCTATCAAGTTTCCCAGAAGGGGGTGGATAAGACGCACGTCGAGTTTCTCAGTCCTAGGGAAAAAGGCACCTTCCTGCTGATGCTCGGCGACGACATGTGGGTCTACTTGCCGGACACCAGCCGGCCGGTGCGGATCGCGCCGCTCGAACGCTTGACGGGCGATACATCGAACGGCGACGTGGCGCGCACCAATTACGCCTACGACTATGACGCCTTGTATCTGCGGCGGGAAAAATGCGGCGATACCGAGTGCCACGTCCTCGAGCTGACGGCCAAGCGGAAAGCTTCCACCTATCACAAGATCGAGTATTGGCTCCGGGTGGCGGATGCACGGCCGTTGAAGGCCGAGTTTTATCTGACTTCGGGCAAGCACATCAAGTCCGCGACGTTCGACGAATACCGCGCCGTGGGTGGGACCACGCGCCTGGTGCGGATGACCCTCTACGATCAGATCCGCAAGCAATCGCACAGCGTGCTGCAGTTTTCCGATTTCCAGCCGCGGGAACTGCCCGACAAACTGTTTCATCAGGGCAGGCTGGACCGGTTCTAGGAGGCGTGGCATGAACCTTCGGGCGCTGGTTCTGGTGCCGCTGCTCTACGGATCGTCCTTCGCGGACGACCCGGACCCCGCTTCCGACAAGCCAACCAGTGAGACCAGATATTCGCTTTCGCTGACGGACGAAGGCTCATTCGCCGCCGGCCTCCGCGTGCCCGGCGCCGATGCGGGCAACCTGCTGCTGCTGGAACCTTCCTTCGCCTACAAGTATGGCGACCGGTGGCGATTCTCCACCAGCCTGGCGGGGCTGGCCAAGACACAGGGCGGAACGCACGAGCAGGTTCGCGTCCGGGAAACGTACGTGGGCTTCACGGAAGGCGATCTGGACCTGACCGCCGGGAAGCGTCTGCTGCGGTGGGGGGCCGGGTATGCCTTCACCGCTACCGGCGTACTCGATCCGCCGCGCGTGGCGACCGACCCTACGGACCGCCTGAACCTGAACGCTGGCCGTGAGATGGGGGAAGCGGACTGGATCGCCGGGAAACAGGAGTTCACCTTCGTGTGGGCGAGCGCCGGACTGGTAGACAAGCGTCTGCCCGGGGCGCGCGACACATCCGCGTTTCGCTATGGCGTGATGGTCGATGGGTTCGATACTTCGGTGATCGTCGCCCATGACGGCGGCGGCACCACCTTGGCCGGGGCGAACTTCACGCGCGTGTTCGGCGATGCGCTGGAGGTGCACGGCGAGTTGGCCTGGCGGCAACAGGCGGCCATTCTGCTGGGAGGTAAATACACATTGCGGTCGGGCATCTCGGCCATCGCGGAATTCTACACGCCTCCGAACACGGCTTACTACCGGCCCATCGGGATGCCGGCATCGGTGGGCCGCCAGCACTACGGCTTCTTGCGCGTCAGCAAGGCGCGGCTTCGTGAACTGCCGGGGTGGAAGGAATGGGACGTCGCGGCGTCCCTGATTTCCAATCTCGACGACGGCAGCCGCATCGGCGTGTTCGACGTTGGCCGCCGCTGCCGGAACCGCTTCTACGCGTATCTGCACGCGCAAACGCCTGGCGGAAAACCGGGCCGATCGGAATTCGGCGCTATCCCCTACTCCGCGCTGGTCTCGATCGGCGTTACATTTCAGATGTGAGGCCAGAAGCATGAACGATGACACGATGCCCGTTGCGAGCGATGCCGGCCCGTTCAGGTTGCCGCCCGGATTCATCCCGCGCGTCTGCGCGGTTGCGGGCGCGGCCACCATCGCCAGCGGGCTGATCCTGATCAGCTTCGAACACGCCTCGCGCTTCTCCGAGATAATTCGGGATTTCGAGATCCCGCTGGTTTACTCATACTCGATCGCTTTGCCCTCGGCGGTGCTGTTGTATTTTCTGGGATGCAGGACCTTCGTGCGCAGAAGGAGCCTCCGCTTGCTCAGAACGATTGGTGTTCTGACCGCCACCAACACGCTTGGCTGCCTGTTCACCGGAGTCGTGCTGGCCGCCCTGCAACTTGACCCTTGGAACCACTATTGGCCTCGTTTACGTTTCGCGCTGCTGTTCGGCATGGTGATCACCCTCACCTTTGGATTGGGCATGGATTTCTACGAGCACGTGCGCTCGCGCCTGGACTTGGCCACGCTGGAAGAGGAGCGGGTTCGCAAACTGGCCGCCGAGGCTCGGCTATCGTCTCTCGAATCCCGCATTCATCCGCACTTCCTGTTCAACACGCTAAACTCCGTGTCGTCCCTGATTCCCAAGGACCCCAAGCGAGCCGAAGACGTGCTGGGGAAATTCGCGGCGCTGCTCCGCTTTTCGCTCGCCGCGAATCAAATGGGGCTGACTTCGTTGGCACAGGAGACGCAAATCGTGCGCGATTACCTGGAGATTGAAAAGACCCGGTTCGATGCCCGGCTGCGGTATTCGATCGATGTTCCAGCGGAGATGGAGAGCCTCCGCATCCCGCCGCTCTCGCTGGAAACCCTGGTGGAGAACAGCATCAAACATGTGATCGCGCAGCGGCCCGCCGGCGGCGAAATCCGCGTCCGCGCCGCCGTGGCGGATGGGCGCGCCGTCCTCGAGGTGAGCGACGATGGACCCGGCTTCGCGCTGGACTCGGTTCCGCTCGGGCATGGGCTGGATAATCTGGCGGCGCGCCTGGCGTTGTTGTTCGGCGGCGCTGCCCGGCTGGAAGTCGCGCGCGATGGGAAGCTCTTTACCACGCGGATGTCCTTCCCGCAGTGATCGCCATGCCACTGCGAGCCTACCTGGTGGATGACGAACCGCTGGCGGTGGAGCGCCTCGAACGGCTGCTCGGCGAAGAGCCGTCCGTGGTTGTCACGGGCCGCGCCACCGATCCGGCAGCAGCGCTCGAGTTCCTGAGCCGCGAAGCGGTCGACGTTCTCTTCCTCGATATTCAGATGCCCGGCATGACCGGCTTCGATTTGCTGGCCCGGCTTCCGGAGCAACCCGCGGTGATCTTTACGACGGCCTACGACGAGTATGCCTTGAAGGCCTTCGAAGTAAATTCCATCGACTACCTGCTGAAGCCGATCGACCCGGAGCAACTGCGGCGCGCCCTAGGCAAGCTCGAACGGCTTCGCGGCGGAGTCAAACCCGATTGGATGCGGCAGCCTGAGCTGCGCACGTTTCTGGAGGGCTTGGCGGCTACGCTGCGGTCGCCGGCCAGCGGCTATCCCGAGCGGATCGCGTCGCGCGTGGGCGACCGAATCCACGTTGTCGAGCTTGCTTCGGTGACGCATTTCGTCGCCCAAGCAAAGCTCACCTACGCGGTGGTGGATGGCCGCCATCACTCGGTCGATCACACCATTGCGGAACTCGAGCAGAAACTCGACCCGAAGCGTTTCGTGCGCATCCATCGATCGATCCTGCTGAATCTGGACTGGGTAGCGCAGGTCAATTCGCGCTTCGGCGGACAGATGGCGGTGTGCCTGAAGGATGCGGCGCGGACGCAGTTGCCGGTGGCGCGAGATCGGGCGCGCGCACTGAAAGAGCGGCTGGAACTGTAGGCGCTCGCCACGCTCCGGAGGAAGGCCTACAATTACCGGCAGGACGGAATTATGAAACGGACTGCTTCAACTTGCTTGATGATCGTTGCCGCAGCGGTTGGACTCCATGGGCAGAACTCTCCTCCCGAGATCGTGGAAGCCAGCATCACGGTGACGGGTGTCGGTGACAAGAGTGTCATAGTTTACCTGTCGGACCTCTCAAAACTGCCGCAGCACACCGTGAAGACCACCGATCACGGAACCCCGGTTTCATTTAGCGGTGTGCTGCTAACGGACGTGCTCGCCAAGGCTGACATGCCGACCGGAGCCAAGTTTCACAGCACGGCGGCGTCGTACTACCTGGTGGTGGAAGCGCGGGACCGCTACCGGGCGGTATTCGCGTGGGCGGAACTGGACCCGGGGTTCATGGACAAGCCGGTATACGTGATCATGAAGCGAGATGGCAAGCCGCTTTCAGAAGAGGACGGCCCATTCCAGTTGGTGGTACCGGGCGAGAACCGACACGCGCGATGGGTCCGGCAGGTGACGGCACTCAGAATCCGGCAGGCGAACTGAACCTGATCGTAAGCGCCGTTCACGCCAGGGCGATGCGGCAAACGCCATAGATGGCGAATGCCGCCACGCTGAAGGTCCACAGGCGCGGCCGCCACGGGGCATTCCAAAAGAGAGAGAACAGCAGGACGAAGCCGAGCGGGCTGAGGGCATTGAAGTGAATCGCCTGGCCCCAGTGTCCCTTGGCGAGCGCGCACAGGCCGCGCGTGAGCCCGCACAGCGGGCACGGTCTCCCGGTGAGCCAATAGAAAGGGCAAGCGCGAAACGTGGGCTCCGCCGGTGGCGAGGCCCAGCACAAAAGCGCGAGCAGGAGTCCCGCGCCAAGCAGCCGCATGGCGGAAGAGGCGCCCAGCCTGCTAAAGCGTGTCGATGGTTCGCTGTTCGAAGCCGACAATTTCTTTGTACGCCACGGTAATGGCCGCAATCGTCAATGGCACCGTCAACAGCAGCCCGACGACGCAGCACAGCAGGCCCAGCAGGTTCACCAGGGCCGCTAGGATCAGGAACATAGTGAAGCCGAAATAGTCTTGCTTCACGACGGCGTGGCTGGCCTGCATGGCCGGCCAAAAATCCATCCGCTTATCCATGATGAACAGGTAAGTGAACTTGAGTGACGCCGCCACCACCAGCCCAGGGATGATACAGAAAATCGTCCCAATGAACGTGAACACGCCGATGAGCAAAGTCGCCACCAACGTTGGAATGAAATAATTGAAGCCCTTGAACAAATCGCCGAAATCGGCGCGGCGGCCCTTCATCTTCTTCATGGTGTAGATGTGGAAGCCGGTGATGAGGGCCCCTTGAATAAACGGCACGCCGTTGAGCAGGAAGAAAATCAGTGCGGCCAGGGCGTAGGTGCCCATGTCCGCCTTCACCAGATCCCAGCCCGCTCCAATCCAGTGGCCGGCGGCGACTTGCACGGCCGTGGGAGGCGTCCATGCCGGGGGTGGCGGCGCAGCGCCGGAAGCGACAGGAGCCTCCGCGAACGATCGGCCGCAATTTGGACAGAACTGCTGGTCCGGGCGCACTTGAGTACCGCAGCGATCACAAAACATGAATGTGCTCCGTAGTAAAGGATACACGATACGGGGGACTGGCAGCCCGCGTAGGCGAAATGGATTGTCGGTGGTCCGGCCCCTACAACACCGGCCTCTACGGGCGCACGCGGCGCTGGTGAGTGGAGGGGATCTTCATGTCTTCGCGGTACTTGGCGACGGTGCGGCGGGTGACGTCGATGCCTTCGGCCTGCAGCATGGCGGTGATCTGCTCGTCGGTGAGCGGCTTGGTCTTATCCTCAGCCTCGATCATCTTTTTGACCTTGCGCTTGAGCAGTAGCAACGGCGTGCCGCTGCCGGACGGGCCCTGCACGGCCTCGGAGAAGAAATAGCGCAGCTCGAAAACGCCCTGCGGGGTGTGCACGTACTTGCTGGCCACGGCGCGGCTGACGGTGGAGGGATGGACGCCGACTTCTTCAGCCACTTCTTTGATCATCATCGGCTTGAGGTAGTCGAGGCCGCGATCCAGGAATTCGGTCTGACGGCGCACGATGGCCTGGCAGACCTTGAGGATGGTCTGCTTGCGCTGCTCGATGTTCTTCATCAACTGAATGGCGGAGGTGTAGCGCTCGCGGACATAATCGCGCACTTCCTTGGTGGCACCCTGGTCGCGGTCGAGCATGCGGCGGTACTGGGCGTTCAAGCGAAGCTGCGGCACGTCCTCGTCGTTCATCTGGATGATGTAGTCGTCGCCGTCCTTGATGAAGGTGACGTCCGGCTCGACCACGCGCGCGCCGGCTCCGGAATAGCGCAAACCCGGCCGTGGATTGAGGTGATGGATCATGTCGACGGCGGTCTGGATGTGTTCGAGCGGCCGTCCCAGCAGGCGCGCCATCTCCTTGTACTGCCGGGTTTCGAGCAAGTGCATGTGGTTGGAGACGATCTGCCAGGCGACGCCGCCTTTGCCGTTGACGCTTTCAATCTGCAACAGCATGCACTCGCGCAAATCGCGCGCGCCGACGCCGGCCGGATCGAGCGACTGCACGGCGGCGAGGGCCGCTTCCACAGTTGCGGCCTGATGCTCGCCCAGGGGGGCGATTTCATCGAGCGACGCCGAAAGATAACCATCTTCGTTGAGGTTGCCGATGATGGCTTCGGCCGCGTCGCGCACTGCATCCGGAATGACGACCACGGCCAACTGCGAGCGCAGATAGTCGCCAAGGGTGACGGGAGCGGAGAGGAAGGTTTCGAAGGAGGGCTTTTCGACCGGTTCGGCGGCCGGGCTCTTGTAACCGGGATCGAGGTAGTCGTCGAAGAAGGTGCCGAAGTCGATCTCGTTGAAAGGATCGGTCGCAGCCGGCTCGACGGGTGGATCGCCGGCAGTGACGGCTTCGGGCTCGGCGGTGGCGACGACGGCGGTTTCCTCGGGATCGGGGAAGAGGTTGCCGTTGATGGCGACGTTGGCTGGACCGCCATCGACGGTCGCGGTCTGGTTGCCGGGCGTAGCATCGAGGATCTGCCTGTCGGCCGGGTCGGCCGTCGCCTCGGCCTCAAGCAGCGGCAACAATTCCTCGGGCGTGATCTCCTCGCCGGCCTCTTCGGTGGCCTCTTCAAGCACCGGGTTCTTGACGATCTCCTGGGTGATCATCTCCTTCAGTTCCAGCCGGTTAAGCTGAAGAACCGTGACCATCTGAACGAGGCCCGGGGTGAGGATCTGCTTCTGCGATACCTTTAATTGCAGTCTTGGCGACAGGAAGCTCATCCGATACCCATGATATCACCGGAACAATGCCGGCCCGCGCGCGGCACCGCCAAAATCAGGCGCCATGCCGCGCGCGAAACGGAACCGGCGGCCGTCTATTTCACGGCGATGCTGAGACGGAAGAGCGAGCTCGGGTTGGCGTTGCCGACGCCATCGTACTGAATGCCGATAGGCACCTGCGCAGAAGGCTCAGTGGCCATGGGTACGTAGACGTTGATTTGCCAGAGGCCGGCGTAATCCGGCGCCAGCCCGGAATAGGTGACCCACTGACCATTGGTCGGGTCGCCGCCCAGAAGCGGCCCGCAGTCGTCAACGAAACAGGTCCCGATGGCGACGCGCGGCGTTTGCGGCGTTTCGGAGAGCGGCGAAATGCCGGCGGCGGCGCCATCGGCAGGCGCATTGTTCACCGCTCCCTGGCCGGTGCAGAAGATCTGGATGACGCTTCCGCGCGCAGCCGGATTGGTGGCGCTGTTCACCGAGTTGTCCTGGTTGAGCACGGCCGCCTGATAATACTTGCCAGTCGCGAGACATCCACCGGAGGCGCCGCAGAAGATGGCTGGCGAGACCTGGGCCATGGGTACGGAGGCAGCGCCCAGAACCTGGCCGGTGGAGACCTGGACGATTTCTACATCGGCGGCGCCGGTGACAGGGGCAGCCTGGGGCACGAAGAAATTGACCTGTCCGGGCGACACAAAATACAGCGGCGCCGGGGCCCCATTAAAAAGCACCTCCTCATCGGCGAGCATGGTCGGCATCGGATAACCGGTCAGCGCCGGAAACGGCGGCGCCGTGGGCATCGAGCTGGTCGCAAACTGCGTCTGGGAAGCGATCGGATACAAACTGGCGACGACGCCCGGCGCCAGCGGCTGGCCGGCATAACTAGCTTGGGCGTTCTCGCCCGCCAGGCCCTGGTAGTAAACGGCGACGCGGCTGTACACGTCGGCCACGAACAGATCTCCGTATTGATCCTGGGCCAGTGCCAGTGCGGCGCCGGCCACCTGCACGGAGCCTGTGGCCGCGGGATTCAGTTCCAGAGTGTCGTACTTGGGAAAGCGGGTGGCGGTGCTGCCGGTGCCGACCCAGATCTCGCCGGTAGACTGGTTAACGAAAATGGCTTGCGGATGGCCCAGGTTGGGCACACTAAGGATGGCATCAGCGGAAGCGAACGGCGTCAGCGGGTTGTTGGGATCGCCGAAAATCTGCACCCGGCCGTTGCCATAATCGGTGACATAGACCTGGCCGTTGCTATCGGTGGAGATATGGTGCGGCGAATTGAGCTGGTTGCTGGCCGAACCCGCGGCAACCGTGACGAAATCCGGCTGGCCGAACACCTTACTGGCAGGTTTGCCATTGTCCGCACCGGCGATGAAGGTGGTCTGGCCGCTCGAAAAGGGAATATAGAGCACGCGGTTGTCGGCAAGATCGGAAACCACCAGGCCGTTAGTGCCGCTAAATGCGAGGCCGTAAGGCAAAGCCATGTGGGTCGCGCTGGGATCGGTGATGGGCTCGCCGGTGAGGCTGGTCTGGCCCAGCACCAGGTCGGCGGATTCGAGCACTTGCGTCTTCGGCCAGGCGGCAAAGGGCGCCGGGAAACGGACCACGCGGCCGTTATAGGTATCGGCTACGTATAGGTTGCCGTTGGAATCGGTGAGCACGCCGCGCGGGAAGCAAAGGCCGGAAGCGGTGGTCTGGGTGGGATCGCCGGACGGATAGTTGCAGAGCGCGGTATTGAAGTCCGGCTCGCCGATGACGATATCGGCGTGCTGGCCCTGTGGCACTCCACTCGACTGCAGCTTACGGGCATCGTAAAAGCCGAGGACACGATGGTTATACGGATCGGCCGCATAGAGATGAGGCACGGGGCCGGTGGTATCGAGCGCAACTGCAGCATCCGCATTCTGGCCGTTATAAAACTGGAATTCGCGCCCTTCGATGAGGTTGGGCGAATTCATGGTCATCGTATCTTGTCCGAGCACGCGCGAAGCGTTGCCGAAGGGCACAGTGCCGGACTGGTTCGGCATCACCACCACGCGATTGTTGCCGGTGTCCACCACGAACAATTCGCTGGTGGATGACAGGAACGCCGCGGTGATCGGGGCCGAGAATACCGCCGCGCTGGCGGGCGGCGTAAGCACGGTGAGAGTAGTGTTGCCGTTGGCGCCGAAAGTCTGGAACGATCCTTTCTGGCCGAGCACGCCGGTCGCCTGCGGGGAAACATAGGTGTTCGCGCTGGGCCAGGAAGAATACGGCGGAAACACCAGAATGCGGCTATCGTTGGTGTCGACTACGCCCACGCTGCCGTCGGCGAGGAAGAAGATGCCGCCCGGGTTGTTGAATTCGGTTTCGTCGTAAATCGCCAGTTGCTGCGCGGCGGTGAGGCTTTGGATCTGCGACGACTCAACGACGCCCATGATGCGCGCGGCAGCCTCCCCGTTGGTGAACGCGGCAGTCCCGCTGGCGGACGTGGGAGTGAAGACCAGCACGCGGCTCAGAAACTGCGGGTAGTTCGGGTCGGCGTCGGACACGTACAGGTTCCCGGCCCCGTCGAAAGTCAACTGCGAAGGCACCGCGAACTGGTTGGCGATGAGTTGGCCACTGGCCGGGTTGAGCGCGGTCTGCACGCTGACGAAATCCAATTGTCCCAACTCGACCGCCGCCGTCAGCAGGCCGCCTCCAGTGGCGACATCGGCGGCATTGAATTCCAGCACGCGGCGGTTGCCGGGATCGGTGACCCACATGTTTCCAGCGCTATCGAAAGCGATACAGGCGAGAAACACGGTGGAGCTGTTGGGTGCAAAAGACAGGCCTTGGGCGGTGGGAGCGCCACTTGGGTAGTTCGCTGTTTTGGATTTCAGCGACGGCTGGCCGACGTACAAATCCGGCGTGGGATACGATCCCGTTTGGGCGTACTGCGTGAAGGGCGCCTTATAGCGCAAGACGCGGTTGTTGCCGCTATCGGCGACGTAGAGGTCGCCCTTGTAAACCGCAAGGCCGGTGGGATCGCTCAAACCGGTGGTGAAGGTGGTGCCCGGACCGGATGGGGTGGTCGTGTACTGGTCCGGCTGCCCAATAACCAGGTCGGCCGCCTGCCCGTTGGTAAAACTGGTCGCGTTCTTCCATGCCAGGACGCGGTTGTTCAGGGTGTCGGCCACATACACCATGGGCGGCGAGGTGGACGGATCGAGAGCGATGCCATTGGGCCTCCAAAGCTCGCGGCCTTCCACGAGGTTGGGGTTGGAGGTTTTCGGGATTAGCAGAGGCTGTCCGATCTGACGCGACGGGCTCCCATTGAGGGTAACTGAGGTGGATTGTGCTTCGGCCGCCACGGCGGACGACAAGAGCACGATGGAAAAAACAAGGTACTTATGGTTCATCGACTTTCCCGCGGGCGCGGACACGGAGGTGCGCTCCCTATGAGAATAGCAGACCGGCCCGCGGGGTTGAACCCGCCCGCAGCGCCGGCAAAGCCCCGCGCGCGGTCCGCTTCGTCATTCCAAGTGGACGGCCGATGGACTCGCAATCGCACCCGGCCGTGCGCCCTGGACTTGTAAACTCTTGGCCCTTAGCCGGTGGCGTTAGCTGCACTTGTGCGGCGCATGCCATTGATCTCCGGGGCGGGCCGTGATAGGCTAGAGGCGACGTGGAATGATTTAGGGCGTTTCGGCGTCCGGCTAATTGCAACCACGGAAAAAAATGCTAAAGGCGATTCGGTCGGTTCGAAAACAACTTCGACCCTGGCGCCCAAGGCTCCAGGGCTTTTTGTTGTCGGACGTCCCCATCGCCGGATGTGAAGGGAGAAGTTACCCATGAGCGTCTGGCTGAATCCGGCATCGTCCGGTTCCCATCTATCCACCAGCCAAGGCGAGCTGCTGGCGGTGTCCATCCTGGTGGACCCGCGCCGTCTCGAAGCCCTGTTGGAAGCCTTGGCCCAGGTGTCGTTCCCCATCAACCCGCAGATCCATCACGGGGCCGAGACGGTAGTTGAGTTCCCTGCGTACCAGGACCGGGTCGGCGAGGTGGAGCGTGTGCTGGAGACCTGCGGCTTTGCCCCGCAAAGCTTGCGCGCCACACCCATGCTCGAGGAGATACACGCCGCCGCGGGGAGAGTGCAATAAAGAAGGCGATCGACCTTACACCGCTTCCTGACGGTCGCGGCTCCGATAGCCCGTGGTTCCTACAGCCCGGCCAGCACCTCCGCGGCGTGCCCTTTGGCTTTCACCTTGGCATAGATCTTTTCGATCCTGCCATCCGGGCCGATCACGAAGGTGCTGCGCACTATCCCCATCACCTTCCTGCCGTACATGTTCTTCTCCTGCCACACGCCATACGCCTGGGCCGCCGCTTTTTCTTCATCGGCCAGCAGCGTGAACGGCAGATCGTACTTGCCCTTGAATTTGGCTTGCGCGGCCGGCTTATCGGGCGATACGCCCACCACGGCCGCGCCCTTCTTGGCGAACTTCCCGATGCCGTCGCGGAATTCACAGGCTTCGATGGTGCACCCCGGCGTATCGGCCCTGGGATAGAAATACAGCACCACGCGTTTGCCCTTGAGAGCGGAGAGCTTGAATTCCGCGCCGCTATCGGTGCGCAGTGCGATATCGGGAGCCTTGTCGCCAACCTGCAGCATGTGTCACCCCAGCTTCTGCTTCAACAACTCGGTCACCACCGCGACGCTAGCCTGCCCGCGAGTGGCTTTCATCACCTGGCCCACCAGGTAGTTCATCACCGTGGTCTTGCCGCCGCGATACTGCTCCACCTGTTTGGCGCTGGCATCGATCACATCGGCGATCACTTTTTCGAGCGCACCCGTATCGCTGATCTGCTTTAAGCCTTCCCGTTCGATGATTGCCGCCGCGGGGTCGCCGGTCGAAAACATCTTGGCGAAGACTTCCTTGGCAAGCTTGCCGGACAGCTCACCCGCGCCGATCAGCTTGGCCAATGCACCCAGGTTCTCCGCGCTCACCGGCGATTCTTCGATCTCCTTGCCCTCGGCTTTGAGCGCGCCCATCAGGTCGCCCATCACCCAGTTGGCGGCGGTCTTGGGATCGCCGGAAACGCGCGCCACGGTTTCGTAGTATTCGCTCAAGGCGCGCGTCTGGGTGAGCACGCCGGCGTCGTATTCGCGCAGGCCATATCGGGAAATGAAGCGCGCCCGGCGCCCGGCCGGCAGTTCCGGCATCGCGGCCTTGACTTCCGCCAGCCAGGCTTCCCCAATCCGCAGCGGCACCAGGTCGGGCTCGGGGAAATAGCGGTAATCGTGGGCGTGCTCCTTGCTGCGCATGCCGGCGGTTTCGCCCAGATCCGGATCGTAGAGGCGTGTTTCCTGCTGCACCGTGCCGCCGCCATCGAGCACTGCCACCTGGCGCGCGATCTCGTAGTCCAAAGCCTCCTTCAAAAAGCGGAACGAGTTGAGGTTCTTGATCTCCGCCTTGGTGCCCAGCTTCTCGGCGCCTCGCAGCCGCACAGATACGTTGGCATCGCAGCGCAGATGGCCCTTCTCCATGTCGCAGCTCGAGACGTCGATGAACTGAAGCGCCTGCTTGACCTCGGTCAGGTAAGCGTAAGCTTCCTCCGAGCTGCGCATATCCGGCTCGCTGACGATCTCGATCAACGGCGTGCCGCTGCGGTTCAGATCCACATAGGACGCCCGGCCCGAGTCCTTGAATCCTTCGTGAACGCTCTTGCCGGCGTCGTCCTCCATATGGACGCGCGTGACGCCGATGCGCTTGCGCTCGCCGCCCACTTCGATATCGACGTAGCCGCCTTCGGCGAACGGCTCGTCGTATTGCGAGATCTGGTAGCCCTTGGGCAGGTCCGGGTAAAAGTAGTTCTTGCGCGCGAAACGCGAAACCGGGCGGATGCGGCAGTTCAGCGCCAGCGCGCCCTTGATCGCCAAGTCCACGGCTTGCCGGCTCAGCACCGGCAGCGCGCCCGGCAGCCCCAGGCACACCGGGCACACATTGGTGTTCGGCGGCTCGCCGAAGCTGGTCGGGCACCCGCAAAAAATCTTCGTCGCGGTGGCGAGTTGGACATGAACCTCCAGCCCAATCACCGCTTCATAGCGCGCAATCGCGCCCGCGGTCGCTAATTCGGCAGCGGAAGAAGGCATGATTTCCTTACATTATAGTGGCCGAGGGCCGGCCTTCGCGGGTTCAGCACGGCCCTTTCGAGAATTTGGGAACATACTCCAGGTTGCTCCTCGGCACACGCGCGCGAGTTGTAGCGCCGGCGGTCTTTGCCGCCGGTCATGGTCCCGGCGTGCACGGCCCTACATCGACGGGAATGCCCACGCGGCCCGCAAAGAACCGGCGGCATGACCGCCGGCGTTACAGCACCTCACCCGCAATTCGCGCGATAGGTCGCAATCATAATTGCGAAATGGCGCCTTCAGCTCCGCGGCAGAGAATCCGGCGGCCCGAGGCGCCCTTGCAGCTCGCGCATGAAGCTTTCGAGCGCTTGCCGCTGGGCCGCCTGCCATTTGATGACCACGAAAAAGTGGCCGCGACTGAAGAACACGGTATCGGCCGAAGGCCGCCAGCGTTGGCTCAGCTCCAGGCCCACCGTCGCGGAAGAGAGCGCGTATACGCGCGCATCGACCTTGCCGGGGCCTTCGTACAAACCCTCTTCCAGCCACTCGATTTCGTTGCGCGGCACGGGATCGGGAGCTTCCGACACCGGAACCTCTCGTGCCACCACACGCTGCCACCCGCCTGCCGCGCTGGCCGGAAACAGGTTGGGAGGAATCGCCACCGGGCGCTGGCAGCCGGCGAGCGCGCAGCACGCGCCCGCCGCCAGAATCTTCAGTCCCCGCGTCATCAGCTTTGATTCTGACATGGGCGCGGGAGGCTGCTCAATAAATAGTTGGAACCAGGTAACTGGCATTATCGTATACCTGGCATTGTGGAGTACTCGGACGAAGGCAGAGAGCGGCGGATCACCCAGCTACGGAAGGGCATCCTGGAATTGGCGGTGATGGGGGTTCTCTATGATGAGCGGCATTACGGCTATTCGCTGGTCCGGGTTCTCTCTGAAAGCGGCTCCATCTCACTCAAGGAAAGCACCATCTATCCCATACTCGCACGGCTGGATCGGGACGGCTTGGTCCGCTCCGAATGGGTGGAGTCGGATCAGGGACCGCCTCGCAAATACTACGGCCTGACGTTGTCCGGCCGGCAGCTCTTCGATGCGCTGAGCCAGGAGCTCGACGTATTGGTTTCCCTGGTTCAGCAGAAGTGGAAGGCCTCGGAGCAATCCGATCATGCCAGGAAGAAGATTGCGGTCCGAAAGGGGTAAGACAAAATGAACGACTATCCCGAAGTGGTGGCGAAGATTGCGGGTGACTATCTTGAGCGCGTGAAGTCACAGCTCCGCCTGGTTCCGGCCCATGAGCAGGCCGAGTTCCTGAGGGAGATCGAGTCGCACCTTTATGAGGCTTACCAGCGCACGCCGGGCGAAGACGACGTTGCGAGAATACTCGCGGTGTTGCGGAACTTCGGCGAACCCGCTGAAGTAGTGTCCGACAGGTTGCCCGGTGCGATGGTGCGCTCCGGCACCAAGCGAAACCTGCCGCTGTATATTGTGGGCGGGATACTCATCGCGCTTTTCGGGCTTCCCCTGGGCGCGGCAGGCATGGGGGTAGCGGTGGGCCTCCTGGGCGCATTGGTAGGCGTTCTGGTCGCGTATTACTCGGTCGCGGGAAGCTTTCTCCTGGTCGGCGCGCTGACCATGTTGTTGGGCCTGACCCGAATTCTGCTGCCGCAGTTATTTGACAGACTGGTCGTGCTCGGCTACGTCCAAATGAACGGTCCCGTAGGTGAGTTCTTCGACAACTTCCCTCCTTTTTATCAGGGCCTGTTGATGATCCTCTTCGCCAGCGTATTTGCCGCCGGCGGGCTGGGCATGCTGTGGCTGGGAAAATACCTGCTGCGGGGGTTGCGTTTCCTGTTCAGCCTCAGCTTCGACTGGATGCGGCGATTCGCGCAAGGCCTTCGCCGGAAGCCGCGCCAGGAATATCGGGAAACGCCTCAGCGCCGCAAGGCCTCATTTGTGAAACAGTGAGCAGCCGGCGCCGCCCGACGTGCGGCATAGAAGTGGGAACTGGGCGCCTGGTGCCATGGCAGGGCCTCAGCCGTGTCGCAAGGCCGGCAGTCAAGAGTGTCGGCAGTCAAAAGGCTTTGGCCAGTGCGGCTTTCCTGAACCGGCAGGGGCTGAAAGAGCTTCGGCCATTGTTGTGCCGCACTCGCAGCCGCGCGAGCCACTCCCCATCCTCGGGCGCGCGAAATCGCGGTGCTACCATCGCATTGATGGCGAAATTCAAGGCGCCTAAGGGCAAGCGGGCCAGCAAGGCCGTCCCGGAAGGCGCTGTTCCCTGCGTGATTATCATCATCGGCGGAATTCTGTTGCTCATGCTGTTTCTGTATTTCGTCCTGAGAAGCTCGGGACAATAACATCATGCGAATCGACAACCGGAAAGCGGACGCGATGCGCCCGGCGGAAATCGTCACCGGTTACCTGATGACGGCGGAAGGCTCGGTGCTGATGAAGCTTGGCCACACCCAGGTGCTGTGCGCCGCCACGGTGGAAGATTCCGTGCCGCAGTTTCTGCGCAACAGCGGCAAGGGCTGGGTGACGGCCGAGTATGCCATGCTGCCGCGCGCCACCGCCAAGCGCACGCCGCGCGAGGTGGTCAAGGGCCGGCCCTCCGGCAGGACCCACGAAATCCAGCGGCTCATCGGCCGCTCGCTGCGCTCGGTGATGGATATGGCGGCGCTCGGCGAGCGCACCGTGACGCTCGATTGCGACGTGCTCCAGGCCGATGGGGGCACGCGCACGGCATCCATCACCGGAGCCTTTGTGGCGCTGGCACTGGCGCTGCGGCGCCTGGTGGATTTCGGCGTCCTCAAGTCGATGCCGGTGCGCGACTACGTTGCCGCCACCAGCGTGGGCCTGGTCGGCGGCTCGCCGATGCTCGATCTCTGCTACGAAGAGGACTCGCAGGCCGATGTGGATATGAACGTCGTCATGACCGGCGGCGGCCGCTTCGTCGAGGTGCAGGCCACCGCCGAACATAGCCCTTTCGACGATGCCCAGTTGGCCGAACTGCTGGCGCTGGCGCGCGGCGGCATCGCTCAGTTGGTGGAATTGCAGAAGCGCGCGGTGCGGCTTTGAGGGCCGGTGGGGCGCCGTTGCACCTCTTCTGCGCCACCAGCAATCCGGGCAAAGCGCGCGAGTTCGCTCTCGCCGCCGGTGACCGCGTTGCCATCCAGCCCTTGCCCGATTTCCGCGCCATAGCGCCCTGCGTGGAAGACGGCGCAACCTTCGCTGAGAACGCCATCATCAAAGCGCGGCATTACGGCGCCCACGCGCCCGGCCTGCTCTTCGCCGACGATTCCGGGCTCGTGGTAGATGCGCTGGGCGGGGCTCCCGGTGTGTTATCGGCCCGCTTCTCCGGACCCGGCGCCACCGACGAATCCAACAACCGCCTGCTGCTCGAAAAGCTGCGCGGCGTTGCGGACCGGCGCGCGCGGTTCGTCTGCGCCATAGCCCTGGTGAACAACGGCCAACTTGTCGGCGTTTACTCGGGCAGCGTGGAAGGCGTCATCCTCGACGCGCCGCGCGGCAGCGCCGGTTTCGGATACGATCCGCTTTTCTATTACCCTCCCTTCGGCTGCACTTTCGGCGAGGTGGAAGGCGAGCGCAAGTTCGCCGTGAGCCACCGCGGCCAGGCGCTGCGTGCCATGCTGCTGGCGCTGCTGGGCAGCGAACGGGCCGGCTAGCTCTGGATCGTGTTCACACCGGACAGACCTTCGCGGCCGCACGATTTGCGCGGGGTGCAATTCGCGCTGCGCGGAGTGCGAGCTGAACGATCTTCGCACGGCCGTTCTCGGCGACGTAACACTTGCTACTGTGCGGTCGGGCCGCCCGCAAATGAGGGTATTGGATTATCGGACCCCCTCCTCCGCGAGCGGGCCGTTCATGATAGGCTGACAATTCATGGAGATTTCGGACCTGTATCGCGGGTTAGGCGAGGAGGGCTTCGCGCAACTGCTGCGCAGCATCTCAATCGGCAAGCTCAGGACCTACCAGATTTACGAAGGCTTCAAAGTAAGGGCGCGGCTGCACAAGTTGAACACCGAGACGTTGCGCAAAGCGGCTCCGCGCCTCTGGGCGCGGGTGATGGAAGGCGATGCGGCTTTTGGTGCGGATCTGGCGCAGGCCGTGCTGGTCTCTCACCTGGATCTGATCATCGCCGTGCTCGATTTCCTGGGCGTGCCGCATGAGAATGGATTTTTTGCGAAAGACATGGACCCGAAACCACACTTCACAGAAGGGTGGGAAGCGCGCGTGTTCGAAAAATTTCGGGCTACGGTGCCTGAAGTAGTGTTGATTTTTTACATTAATCATTTGCGTTGGGAGCTGCTGAAGGCGGAAGAGCTGTACCGCCCCGAATCGGCCCCGGCGGCGTGAACTGGCCGGTGGCGTGCACATTATATAGAATCGATGACGAGCGCGGGTTGGAGGCAGTCGGCGAGGGTGGTCTCAGGGAAGCCTGCCCGTCCTTTGAAGTCCCTGCCGCTCAATATATTGCACATACCCTCACGATTCGCTCGAGGAGTTTTCGCTTCATGACAGGTGTGGGCTTTTCCCCCAGCTCGACGCCTGTTTGCGCGGTATCACCCAGTTTCGGAAAAAAGCGGTCCGACAACTTTTTCGCTCGCGTTATGGCGCCACCCTCCAGCGCAACAACGCTCGCATCCAGTTTGTCCATCGCCCGATTCCCTTTTTCACTTAAGATTGCGAGGTTCCGGCAATGAATCATTGCGATTTCCATTATTCTCACCTGCTGCCCAAGAAACCGGGCATTCTCCCGCTCGAGGAGACCATGAAGAAGCAGTGCCGCCGCTGCGGCGCGGAATTCGTGACGCGGTCGCGCATACGGAAGCGCTGCGATGCATGCCAGACCGTCGTTTCGGCGGAGAAGCAGAAGAAGGCCAATGAGCGCTTGAAGGCCCGCCGCGCAGCCCGCCGGATGTGCCTGCTGGCCAGTTAGCCGCGCCGCTGGTTGTCACTCGAGATCGCCATCAACGTCAAGTGGATGGTGCCGGCCGCGCCAGTCACCGCTCAAGAGTGACGACAGCTTGCGCCTCGGCGGATTTGCCTTCCCCCACCGGGCCTACCTTCTCGGCGGTCTTGAACTTGACCGAAACGCGGTCCAACTCCAGGCCGAGCGCGGAGGCCAGCCGCTTGCGTATGGCCTCGCGGTAGTCTTTCAGCTTGGGGCGCTCCAGGATCACTGTCGAGTCCACGTGGACGATGCGGAAACCGGCGTCGCCCGCCATCTGCCGCGCGTGGCGCAGAAACACCAGGCTATCGGCGTCTTTCCAGCGCGGATCGGAGTCCGGGAAGTGCATGCCGATATCGCCCAGCGCTGCCGCGCCCAGGATAGCGTCAGTGATGGCGTGGGCCAGCACGTCGGCATCGGAGTGGCCCTCCAGGCCCATCTCGCTGGGAACGGTCACGCCGCCCAAGATCAGCGCGCGGCCGGCGGCAAGCCGGTGCACATCCCAGCCCAGACCGGTGCGGATCTCGCTCAACCGATCGCTTCCTTGGCGGCGTCTTCGTGCAGGAACAAGCGCGCCAGGTCCATGTCGGCGGGCCGGGTGATTTTGATATTGCGGTCGCTGCCCAGCACCACCGTCACTTCCACGTCCAGCCGCTCCACCAGGCTCGATTCATCGGTGCCGATGAACCCGTCGCGGTGCGCGGCCTCATAAGCGCGCGTCAGCAGCTCATAGCGGAAAACCTGCGGCGTCTGCGCCAGCACCAGTTTGTCGCGTTGCAGGGTGGTGCGGACGCGCGTCTTGCCGGTGCCGCGGTTCACCTGCTTCACCGTGTCCGCCACCGGAAGGCCGACGATGGCAGCACCGCTTTCGGCCGCTTCGTCAAAAACCCGGTGGATGATCTCGAGGTCGATGAACGGCCGTACCGCATCGTGTACGGCCACCAGGTCCGTCTCCGGACCCAGCGAGCGCAGCGCGTTTTCGACCGATTGCTGGCGGCTGTTGCCGCCCTCCACTACGCGCAGTTTTCGGCCGTGCAGCTCGCCGGCCAGCATGGCGCCAACCCACTCCATGTCTTCCGCGCGCACGGCCACTACCAGCTCGTTGACGCGGTCCGAGGCGGCAAACTTGCGCACCGTGTGCAGCAGGATAGGCGACCCTTCCAGCAGCATGAACTGCTTGCGGCTGGTGCCGGTCCTTTCGGCCGCACCCTTGCCCATGCGCGTGCCAAGCCCTGCCGCGGGCAATATGACGGCGACTCTCATGTGCTCTACGATTCTATCGTGGTTTTCTCGGCCGCGACGCCGGCCACCGGTTGCGGCTCGCCTTTCTTAACGGCCCGGTCGTGCCCCGCGGCGCCAGTGCCGTGCTGCCGCTCATCGTACTTGCCGAAGATCATCTTTCCAGCCGTGGTTTGCAACACGCTGGTCACAGTGATGTCGATGGTCTTCGAGATCAGCCGCTTGGCGTTATCCACCACCACCATGGTGCCGTCGTCGAGGTACGCCACGCCCTGGTTGTATTCCTTGCCCTCCTTGAGGATGAAGACCCGCATGGTCTCGCCGGGCAGCACGATCGGCTTCAGCGAATTCGCCAACTCGTTGATGTTCAGCACCGACACGCCGTGCAGTTGGGCCACCTTGTTGAGGTTGAAATCGTTGGTGACCACCTTGCAGTCGTAGATCTTGGCGAGTTCAATCAACTTCATATCCACGTCGCGCACGTGCGGAAAGTCTTCTTCCACGATCTGCACCGTCAGGTGCGTCATCTTCTGGATGCGCTGCAGGATGTCCAGGCCGCGGCGGCCGCGGTTGCGTTTCATGGAATCGGCCGAATCCGCCACCAGTTGCAATTCCCGCAGCACGAACTGCGGAATCACCAGCACGCCGTCGAGAAAGCCGGTTTCGGCGATGTCGGCGATGCGTCCGTCGATGATCACGCTGGTATCGAGAATTTTGAACGACTTCTGCGAGCCCTTTTCTCCGCCAAAGACGCCGCCCAGCGCCGCCAGGTTGAGCATATCGCCCTTCTTGGCGCCCACCACCAGCCCTACGTAGGTCATCCACAGCAGCAGGCAGACCGGCAGAAAGGGCTGGCCGGGCAGGGCCTTCCCCAGCACCAGCGACATGAGGAATGCGCCCGCAATCCCCAGCACCGAGCCGAATGCGGCCCCAATCAGGCGAGTGAGACTGACTCTTTCGAGACGAATTTCGAAATAGATGATGCCGCCGCCCAGCAGCAGGCCGCCCAAAGCCGAAAACCACGGCGCCACCTGAGCCGGATGGAGGAGAAAAGCGGAGAGGGAGAGAATCAGAATGAAAAATGCACGAACGAAAATAAGGTCGAGCACCATGACACCCCCTTTAGGGTGAGCCTATAACTTCGGCAAGGACCCCGGAAATCCGGCGTCCGAACCGTATGAGCTGCAAGTATTATGCCGCCAAAAGTATAGCACCTATGGGCGTTGCCGGCTTGTAGAGTCTAGCGCCGTGAGGGCGCCGACCGTTCTTTGCTGTTGGGGACCGTAACGATCGCCAGCCGCCGCAGGCGGCGTCCAGGCCGGCGCGGTCACATGTTCGGGTCGAGCGGCAGTTTCTCGAAGGGAACAGGGGCCTGGGTTTTCATCTCTTCGATCCACTGCAGAACCTTGTTGCTGGGGTTGAAGAGCCTTACGATCGGCAGGGTCACGTCCACGAGCTCGACGCCAGGACCCTTGAACTGCAGCTCCCATTTCGAAACGATCAGTGCGACGCCCGCCTGCGCGGCGACCGCCGGAAGCTTATCCGCAACTTTGGCGAGGATGCCGGAAACAGGACCAGTCGAGAACACCTGTTGGTGCAGCCGGACCTGCAACCACTGGCCTTCCTTGTTCAGTTCCTTTGCGCGAGTGTCGTTGTTCGCGGCCCTTGCGTCGTTGTAATCGCTCCGCAGACCTTGGGTGGTCCGTTGGAACTCGTCCGAGTTTCCATAGGCGAGCGCGATGGCCCGGGAGTCGAAGACGCCGATGCGCAACGGCTTCGTGTCTTGAGCGGCGGCCGGCGGCGCGGCCCAGAGAAGGGTAGCTGCGAACGCCGCGGTCACCTTGGCTTTGTTCTTCACAATACCTCCTTACGGTCTGAATAGCTTTCTGGTTCCCCTCGGCATCACCCGCTGTTCTGGCCTCTCCATGCCGTGAGGCGAGGAATCCAGCGGGGGACCGCGGCGCAGAAAGTCTCGTATTCGCCGGCAAAGGTTCGCCGCAGCGTCGGCTCTTCGTAAAGCAGCACGAACAGGTGAAACAGCAGCCAGACAATGCCGCCATATTCGAGTAGGGAGACGCTGCCGAAAACCAGGCCCTGGCCGAGAATGGTCATCACCACCGCCAGGTACATAGGGTTTCGGACATAACGGTACAGTCCGGTGACGACCAGGTGTCGGGTCGGAAAGACAGGCGCCGGCGTACCCAGGCCGTACAGGGCAAATCGGACAAAAGAGTCCAGCAGGCCAACGATACCCGGCACGATCAGCATGCCCCCAACCCAACGGAAAAGCGGCGTGCCGAAGAAAGGGGCCGCGACGCGCCACTGCGAAATCCACCATGGCGCCAACCCGGCGACAAAGCCGGGGGCGATGACCAGGAAGATTGCAGAGGCGGCGAGGGCCAACACCTTCCTCGTCATGTCCACATGGGAGCAGGGCGCACGGCCGCGCGCAACCGGGCGGCGGCGCCGCCAACCCGTGCCGTGACCACTGCGGAACTGGCTATTTCGCCGTGCCCGCGGCCGCATCCAACAGAATCTTGACGGGCCGCACGGCCGCCAGGCGCAGATCGGCATCCGGCTCCAACATGCGCTTGAGCTCGGCGTCCTGGGTCGCCAGCCAGTCGGACGGCGCCGGTTGGCCGGCGCCAACGACATCGAGCAGCCGCAACCCCAGCAAGCCCACGTACGATAGATCTCTGGAGATCGGCTTCAGCTCCTCCAAGAGCGAATTGGCCTCGGCCAGCGGCTGAAAGTCGCGGTCATTGGTGGCCCAGCGGGTGAACTGCGCGCGCAGGGTCACCACATCTGCTACGGCGGCAGCAGGGTTTGCCGCCACGCGGGCAGCCGCCAATTCGAGCGCGCGCACGCTTTCGCTTTCCGGACGGGCCGCGTCCACCATGCGGTTGAGCGGCGTCTGAGTGGTATTGCGATGGGCCTGCCGCGGCCCGAGCCCCAAGGCCTCGCAGGCGTCGGCCAGAACGCGCACCGGCGGCGCGGGCTGGTTGCCGCTCAGCCGGTCGAGCATCGGCGCGTAGTTGGCCCGGTGCTCGATGCCCGTCCACTCCAGCTTCCGGCTGACCACCTCCAGGCGCCGGTACATCGAGTTCACATCGGTCACGTCCTCGGCCGACCAGAACCGCTCGGCAATCGCAGCCATCCGCGGCCAGATGCGCGAATCCACCGTCTCCGGGCTTACCAGCTCGGACCACATGCACGCCTCGCCGCCCAAAATGCGGTGCGCCTGTTCCGGCGTTAACTGGGCAGCGTCGCCGGCCAGCGGATCGACGCCGTAGTGATCGCTCGCCGGTTTCAGGTGATCGAGGTAGTATCCCCACGACAAAATGCCTCGATAGCCCTGCTGCACCGATTCGGCCAGCGACGCGCGGCCGCGCCAGGTATCGATCACGGTGCCGGAGCCCAATCCCGGTTGCAGAATTTCGTCCCAGCCAACCATGGTTTTGCCGTGCCGCGCCAGAAT
This sequence comes from Bryobacteraceae bacterium, assembly GCA_049587755.1. Lineage (GTDB taxonomy): Bacteria > Acidobacteriota > Terriglobia > Bryobacterales > Bryobacteraceae > Bog-375. The sequence goes on from JBAVEN010000026.1 coordinate 37,339, forward strand.
CCGGCGAATGCGCTGGCTGAAATACAACTGGATGTGGCGCGTGTCCTTGAACCGGTGCTGTCTGGCAAACGCCTGAACGCGCGCCGACCGGCTCCACTGCCTGCCGTTGACTTCGTCGCCGCCCACGTGGAAGAAGGGATCGGGGAACAGCGCCGCCATTTCGCCGATGAAGCCGTCCAGGAAACGGTAAGTTTCCTCGCGGCTCGGATCCATCACTGGATCGAACGTACCGAAGTCGCCGCCGATTTCGTATGGACCCGGCCCGCTCGCCAGTTGCGGATAGCCGGGGAACCAGCTCACCGTGTGGCCCGGCATATCGAATTCCGGCACCACCCGTATCCCGCGCTCGCGCGCGTAAGCCACCACGGCGCGGATTTCGGCCTGCGTGTAGTAATGGCCGCCGGAACCGAACTGCTGCAAACGCGAATATCGTTTGCTCTCCACGCGAAAGCCCTGGTCGTCGGAGAGGTGCCAGTGGAAGACGTTGAGCTTCACCGCCGCCATGGCATCCAGGTTGCGTTTCACCACTTCCACAGGCATCCAATGGCGCGAGACGTCCAGCATCAGCCCGCGCCACGGGAACCGCGGCCGGTCGTCGATGCGCACCGCCGGCGCTTGGAAGCCGCTGGCTCCGGGTTCGACTAGCTGCGCGAAAGTCTCCAGGCCATGCATCGCGCCATCCACGGTGGCGCTTTTCAGCACCGCCCCTTCGGGCGTCACCTCCAACTGGTAAGATTCATCCTCGCCCAAGGTTGGATACGCCGGGCCGCGCGCCGCGCACTCGACGCGCAGGGTGGCGCGTCGACTGGCCGCCGGTTTGCCGCGCGCAATCGCCATGCCGGTTTGGCGCGAGAGACGCGCCACCAGCCGGTTCAACGCGCTCTCCAGGCGGGCGTCGGCCAGGCCTGCGGTCACGGTGAACGTCTGGTCGATCGCCAGCGCGCCCGCGCCAGCTTCCATCTTCAGCGGCATGGGCATCAGCGCCGGAGGCTCAGCGGCGTGGGCGGCAGAGCCCGAAACCGCGATGGTGGCAATCAGGAGCAATCGATGCATCCTCTCTACTCCAACACTGTAACGGGTGGGCTGGCAAGCGGCTGCTGTTCCTTGCCATGTTTTCCATGTTATGCAGGCGCGGACTCTATCGGCCGATGGCAGATGAGCACTGACCGGCGACTTTGCACAGAGCCGTGTACCGCCGCGGCCGGAAAAACCGGTGAACTGTTATACTCAGACAGGTTTATGCGGGTAACTGTAATTGGGACTGGTTATGTGGGAACGGTGACAGGCGCCTGTCTGGCGTACCTGGGGCACCGGGTGACTTGCGTCGATACCGACGCGAGCAAGATTGCCAAGCTGCAACGCGGCGAGTCGCCCATCTACGAGCCGCTGCTGCAGGAGATTCTGGCGTTGGCGGCGCAGCGCGGCGGGATCGATTTCCGCACGTCGCTCGAGGGAGCCGCCGCAGATAGCGACGTCATTTTCATCGCCGTGGGCACGCCGCCGCTGCCCTCAGGCGAGGCCAACCTGGAATACCTGGAGACCGCCGCGCGCGGCGTGGGCGCGGCTTTGGACAGCTCCCGTTTTCGCGTGGTGGTGAACAAGTCGACCGTTCCGGTGGGCAGCGCCAACCTGGTGGAGACGCTGGTGCGGGAAGGGATGGCGGAGGCTACCGCCGGCGAGCGCCGCAGCATTCGATTCGGCGTGGCCAGCAACCCGGAGTTTCTGCGCGAGGGCTCGGCGATTGCCGACTCGCTCTATCCGGACCGCATCGTGGTGGGATCGGGCGACGAACGCGTGATCGAGATCATGCGCGAACTGTACGCGCCACTGGTGGCGCAGACGTTTGAGCCGCCGCCGGGGCTGCCGCGGCCGGCCTCGATGGGGCAGGTTCCGCTGCTGGTGACCTCATTGACCGGCGCGGAGATGATCAAGTACGCAGCCAACGCGTTTCTCACGGTGAAGATCGGTTACGCCAACGAGATCGCCAACATTTGCGAGCGGGTGGGCGCGGAGGCCACGGAAGTGATGGCGGGCATTGGCCTGGATTCGCGCATCGGCGCCCGGTTTTTGAACCCGGGCGTGGGCTGGGGCGGCAGTTGCTTTGGCAAGGACGTCAACGCGCTGATGCACACGGCGCGCGAGTACGGCTACCAGGCGCGCCTGCTGGAGGCTTCGCTGGAAGTGAACGTGGCGCAGCGGAATGCGGTGATTCAGAAACTGCAGGAGAAGCTGTTCATCCTGAAGGGGCGGACGATCGGCTTGCTCGGTCTGGCCTTCAAGCCGGACACGGACGACCTGCGCGACGCGCCCGCATTGCACATCGCCGACCGGTTGCTACAGATGGGCGCGCGAGTGAAAGCCTATGACCCGGTGGCGGCGCAGGCTTGCCACTCGCTGCACCCGGAACTGCGGATTCGCTACTGCGCATCGGCCGCAGAACTGGCCGAGGACGCGGATGCGCTGGTGCTGGTGACGGAGTGGAACGAATTCCGCGACCTGGACCTGGCGGACCTGGCTCACCGGATGGTTTCGCCCATTCTGGTGGACGGCCGCAACCTGTACGCGCCGGAAGCCGCGGCAGCCGCGGGCTTCGATTACATCGGCATCGGCCGCGGCGCGCGGCCGCGAGCCGCGCAGCAGGACGCCACCACAGCCGCAACGCGGAATCGCCGCTGACGGATAGCGCACGCGCGGCGGGGCCTGCTACACTACCCATCGATGAACGTGTTGGCATGGTTGGTAGGGCTATGCATTTGGGCCGACGTGCTGCTGCCGCCGGGCCTGGCGATTTACGCGCTGCTGCGTTGGCGCGGCGGCTGGAGGATTGCCGCGGCCGCGCCGCTATTGGTGGTGATCCCAGCCGCGGTATCGTTCTCACACTTCCGCCGCGGCGGGGGGGCCGTGAATTCTCTGTCGCTGTTGCTGTATGTGCTCCTGGCGTTGGCGCTGTGCAGCTATTCCGTGGTGGTGCTGATCCTCTACCTCAGGCGCAAGCCTCGGCAGTCGTGATCCGCCGACAGGCGGCGCTGCTTATGGCGCCGGCAGCGTGCTATTTTTCAGAGAGCACTTGAACGACGCCATCCACTTCCTCGATTTTCACCAGGAAGCGCTTGCGCGCCTGCAGTTGGGAATCGGGCACCTCGAAACGGGCCGCGATCATGCGGTCGAGTGTCGTATGCGCAGGCACCCGCTCGCGCACCATTAAACTCGGGTTGTACTTTTCGCCGAGCAGAGGCACGCCGGCCATGAGGCGCTGCGCGTCTATCTCCGACGCCGTGGCGCCCTCGGTCTGAGCACCGCTCTGGCTTTCCAGCACCACGGTCACGCCGCGCACCTGGAAAGGATAATCCGACGGGTTGGTAACGCGAAAATCAATCACCGCGGCCGCGCTCTGGTCGTCGAGCGGCGCGGTGCGGACCTTGAGAATCGTGCCGGGCAGCTCGATGTGCGCTCCACGCTGCATGTAGACGACGCCCGCCACAGCGATCGCGATGATGACGATGCCGATCGCAAATGTGATCAGAAGAGTTCGGGACATAAGAGAGCCCGGCGGCCAACTCGACGCGCCGGACATAGATACGATTCTAGAACAAACTGCCGAGAGCCTCAGGCCGGCGCGTCCTGGGGATTGCGCGCATGCTTCCAGTTGCAGTGCGCGCTTGCGGCCGCGCCGCTTTCCGGCACACGCCGACCCTTGCGGTTCGGGTGTTGGACGCGAGCATCGAGGTTGCGGCCGATATTCTGCGGCATTTCTCTCGAAGAAATCGGCTGCGCCAGCGATTGAAAATGAAGGGAAGAATCTGGTGGACGGCATGGGATTCGAACCCACGACCCCGGCGTTGCGAACGCCGTGCTCTCCCAACTGAGCTAGCCGCCCACGGCCTCGGTATCCGCTCACTATGATACCAAACCGCCGCGCCACGTAACTGCGCGCGCGGCTGCATCGAGAGTCGGGAACCGCGCATTGCCGAGTGCCTGGACTACGGCTTCTGTTTGCGGCGGGCCGCCCAATACTTTTTCATGCGCGCGGAGACTTCCGCCCGCTCTTGCAAGTTCATTGACTTGCGGCCACGCCGTTTGCCGACATCAGGAAGACGGGGAAATTCGCCACCGACCCGCTGCAGCGCTTCCAACGAGGCAATCGCGCGCTCCAACTTTTCCTTTTCGGCGTATAACTCCTGAAGAGCCTTAGTAAGGTCCATCGTGCTAAATGCCGCAGGCTGCGGTAACCTTAACGACCATTCGATGTTAACTTAGCGGCAGCGCACTTCGCTACAGCCGATGGTTATTAACGGAGCAGGAAAGGCCAGTGTGGTACTACCTTAAGCGCATGACGAGTAATGGCTATATAGAGTCCAACTCCCAGTAGCAATAGTACCGCCAGAACGATGAGGCCGACCGTTCGCCACGGGAATCGCCGATTCTCGCGGTGAAGTGTCAGTATGTACGCCGCGAAGACTCCCACGTAAAACAACACGCACATGGGCAGAGCGAACAGCATCATGTTGAACGCATCCGGCGTCGGCGTCACAACGGCGGCGATGATGAAGATGATCAGAATGGCGTAACGGCTATGCTTGATCAAAAATGACGGAGTGACAATTCTCAGCAGGGTAAGAAAAAATATCACGACCGGGAGTTCGAATACCAAGCCGATTCCCATCACCACGTTGACAAACATGTCGAAATACTCGCTGACCGACACGAAGGGCGCGATGTCTTTGCCATGCCCCATACCCAGCAAAAAGGTGAGGGCGAATCGGAAAGCGACAAAATAGGCGAACAAGCCGCCTAGGATGAACAGGCCCGCGGAAGACAGAATAAAGGGCACCGCCCATCGCCGCTCCCTGCGGTACAGCCCGGGAGAAATGAAGGCCCATACCTGGTAGACCACCCAGGGCGACGCCATGAAGATGGAGCACACCACAGGCAGCTTGAACCAGATGATGGTGATGGTTTCCATTGGGGTAATCTGTACCAGCCGCTGCTGGTAGCCGAGCGTCTTCAGTGCGACGACGGCGGGTTGCTTGATGACGTCCCAGAGTTGGTCGCAGAACAGGAAGCTGAGACAGAATGCCACGCCGACGCCGATCAGCGCCCAGATGATCCGCTTGCGCAGTTCCTCGAGGTGCTCGAGAAAGGACATGCGCAGCATGCCTTCTTCTTCATCCCCGGGTGGTGGCGGCGGAGGCGCCCCGCCTCCGATCCGCCGCCTGGCTCTGTCGAGCGGGCCGCCGCCGGCAGGCGTCGAGCCGCGCGGGCGCGGCGCGCCCCCCGTTTGTTCGTCGGACGAATCCATTATTTACGCTTGCTGTTCCGAGTTTGTCGAAGTCGGTGCGGGAGAATGATCTCCGGCGGCGGTGACAGCCGGACTGGTGCTCGCGCCCTCGTGCTCCGTCGCCGGATCGTGGGCAATCGTTCCCTCTGGTGCGACAACTACGGGTGATTCAGCGCCCTCAGTTGCGGATGCGCTTGCAGTAGACGGATTGGCGGCGGGCTCTAAAGACGGCGCAACGTACGCGCCATCATAGTTGTTGTCGTAAGCAGAGTAGTCATAGTTGTAAGTATCGTATTGATACTGGTTGACCACTTCCTTGACTCCCGTTTCCGCCTCCAGGTTTTTCATTTCTCGGTCAAATGTCGCCTTCAATTCGTTGGAGGCGCGCCGGAATTCGGTCAATGCCTTGCCGACCGTCCGTCCGATCTCAGGAAGTTTCTTTGGACCGAACAGGATGAGCGCCAGCAGGAAGATGAAGATCATCTCCTGGGTACCAACCGTTCCAATCATGCCGATTCCTCCAGCAATGTCTGCCTAGCCCAATGATAGCACGCGCACCGTGATGGCCCTCGCCAGGCACCCTTGGGAAAGGGCTGCGAGCAGGCGTGGCGCGCGCTACGGCACGGTTTCGCGCAGCACGTTCTCGCTCTGTTCCTGGCGGAAACGGCGGAGTTTTTCGCGCAGCGCGGGACGGCTGGCTGCCAAAATGGCGATGGCCAACAGCGCGGCGTTGCGCGCGCCAGCCGGACCAATAGCAAGCGTCCCCACCGGAATGCCGGCCGGCATCTGCACGGTGGACAGCAGCGAATCCAGGCCCTTCAGCGACGCGCTTTCCATCGGCACTCCCAACACCGGAAGCAAGGTGTGCGCGGCGCAAACGCCTGCCAGGTGGGCAGCGCCGCCGGCCGCGGCAATCACCACTTCGATGCCGCGCTGTTCGGCCTGGCTGACATATTCCACGGTTTGCACCGGCGTGCGATGGGCCGAAAGCACGCGGCACTCGTGAGGAACGTCGAAGCGGGCGAGCGTCTCGTCGGCCTGGCGCATTACTTCCCAGTCCGATTTGCTGCCCATGATGATGGCAACCAGCGGCGGCGTTTCGGCCATGCCCTATATTCTACTGCCCCTGGGCGAGAGTAAATCCAGGCTGGCCATCGAACGTGCGTAGTGCCTGCACCACCGCGATCTCGATTCCGGCCTGGGCGAAGCGCGCGAGCAACGCGATGCACTTCGCCATGTCCATGCCCCCTTCGGCCATGAAGCGGCAACGGAAGCTATCGGTGCAGAACGTCTCCGCCCGCCCCGCCGGCCACACCTTTACGCCGCGATTGTCGATCATCTGCAGGCCGAGTCCATCGCCCGCCAGTTTGCCCGCCGCGGCGGCTAGCGCGTTCGGATCGCGCGAAGGCCAGAAGACAAACACGTCGATACCCTTCAACTCCATGACGGTCGAGAGGTCCGTCGCCGCGCGTGCCGCCGCCGGCGCCGCCGGACGCCGCGCATAGCTCACCGCCTTCAGGCGGTTCGGCTTCTGGCCGACGCGCGCAATAACGGCGGCGGCGAATTCCTTCGTTCCCACTTTTTGCGTGCTCACTCCCTCGGTGAAGATATCGTAGGTGTGGACGCCGTCCTCGATGGTGCGCAGCCAGGCGTTGTGCACGCGCTCCGCCACTTCCGGCTGCTCGATGTGCACCAGCATCAGCACCGCGCCCAGCAGCAGGCCCGAGGGATTGGCCAGGTTCTGCCCTGCCCGCCGCGGCGCCGAGCCGTGGATGGCTTCGAACATGGCGCACTTGTCGCCGATATTGGCCGAGCCCGCCAGACCGACCGAGCCCGCGATCTGCGCGGCCACGTCGGAGAGAATGTCGCCGTAAAGGTTCGGCATCACGATCACGTCGAAATTCTCCGGCCCATCGGCCATCTTGGCAGCGCCGATATCCACGATCCAGGCCTCGTTCTGGATGTCCGGATACTCCTTGGCGATTTCGTTGAAGACCTTGTGGAACAGCCCGTCGGTCATCTTCATGATGTTGTCCTTCATGAAGACGGTGACTTTCTTGCGGTTGTGGCGGCGCGCATACTCGAACGCGTAGCGCACGATCTTCTCGCTGCCGGGCCGCGAAATCAGCTTGATGCACGAGGTTACTTCCGGGGTCAACTGGTACTCGATGCCGGCGTAGAGGTCCTCTTCGTTTTCGCGCACGATCACCAGGTCCATGTTGGGATGCTTGGTGTCGACGTACGGAAAGTAGGACACGCACGGCCGCACGTTGGCATATTGGCCCAGCGTTTTGCGTATGGTTACGTTGAGGCTCTTGAAGCCGCCGCCTTGCGGTGTGGTGATGGGCGCCTTCAGAAACACTTTCGTCCGCAGCAGGGACTCCCAGGAGCTGGGTTCGATGCCGGCCGTATTGCCGCGCAGGTAAACCTTCTCGCCGATTTCGATGGTCTCTATATCGAGAGCCGCGCCGGCCGCCTCCAGGATCTGGAGCGTGGCGTTCATGATTTCCGGTCCGATGCCGTCGCCGTGGGCGACCGTGATGGGAGTCTTGTTGGCCATAAGGGGAATAACCACGATAGGAGAATGCGGGGGCTGGCGCAACTATGCCGCCGGGGTTCTCTACAGGCTGTGGATTAGTGGCCGCAGCGGTCGCAACGGCAGATGGTTCGTTATATCGTCTTGCCATGATGAAAGCGCGATGCCACAGCACGATAGCCCGGAAGACGATTCCCTTCGCCGGCGACGGGTGGAGACATGGCGTCGCGCGGGCGAGGAACTGGCGGTCCTTCGCCCCAATTGAGCTCGAGTCCGTCGACACCGAAGAGGCTGTCCGGCAGATTTTCGGAGGGGACGGTCCCGCCCTTCCACCGCCATCGTCGACCTCAGCGCTGGTCAAGCAGCAGGCGTGGTTCGCGCGAATTCAAAGGACCCGCCGCGAGTAATGATGCCCTTTCTTCGCGGGGACCTTACTTCTTTGCTGGAGCGCCGCTTGTCTCGCTCGTGGGAGGGACGATTCCCTTCAGACGCATGTATGTGACCATGTTCCCGTAGTGTTCGTAGTCATGTGCAGTATTGGCCGAGAGCACCGTAAGCTTTGCGAAATCATAGTTCATCATTTTCATCATCTCGCTGCCCTTGGCATCGGTCATCCCGGCATACGTCTTACTGCAATAGGCAACCGCCCCTCTCAGTGCAGCTACCAGCTCCGCTTTGCTGGTCTTGTTTTTCTCGATCCCGCTAACGGGCGGAGCCTCGCCTGCAACCGACGAGCAAAAGAAGTACTGGGAATCGGCGAGGTGGCCGACCAGTTGCCCGAAACTCCGAACCTCCGGGGTCGGCTTAAACGGATAGTTCGCTTCGGGCATTTTCTCGGCAGCAGCGATGACGACGCCGCTGAGCATTGTGTACATCTTGTTTTCGCTGACAGAAATGGGATTGGCGGGTGCTGATGGCGGTTGTACGGGCGCCGATGCCGGTCCTTGCGCGAGTACTGCAACCGGGACGGCAGACAAAGCAGCGAGCAAGAAAGAGAGTCTTCTGGTCACGTGGAACGCTCCTTTGAGATAAGGTTACATCGCTCCGAGAAAATCTGAAAACAGCCTTCGGACCGAGTCCGATCAGGGGGTACGCGTTTGCTGGCCAAAAGGTTCAGTAAAAACATCAACCTGGTCCCTCTCTTGGCTGGACCAGGCCCGTCCGGAAGCCGGAAACCGAGACAGTAACTAACAGCACGGTTCCCTGGTCGTAGAGGCGCCAGACTGGAGACTCACCCACCCGCGCCGTCGCCCGTCAAGTCTTGATATGCTTCCAGTTGGCGATGCAGCGTTCGGCGGTTTCGAGTTCCGGGAAGCGGCTGCCTTCCTGCTCGATGAGATAGTATTCGATGCCGCCGCCGTTCTCGGCCGCCTGGAAGATCGCGGGCCACGGCGCTGCGCCTTCGCCGAACAGCACCTGGTAGCCTTTGCCTTCGCCGGGCGCCCAATCCTTGCAGTGCATGATGCGGATGCGGCCGGGGTTGGCCTGGATCCAGGCCACCGGGTCGGAGCCCGCTTCGATGCAGGTGCCGACATCGAGCTGCAGCACAACTTCGGCGGGCGTGTTGGCCGCGATGACTTCGATGGGGCGTTTGCCCTCAATGGGAGTGAATTCCAGTTGATGGTTGTGATAGCCGGTGGCCATGCCGCGTGGCTTCAGTTTCTCGGCAGCCGTGCTCAACGTCTCGGCGACGGCCTTCCAGCCATCGAGGTTGGCGGGCCGTCCGGCGCTGGCCCAGATGATATATTTTGCGCCCAGGATCTGGTTGAGCTCGATCGCCTTGCCCATGCCTTCGGGAGTGAATGACTCGCCGCCATTGTGCGTGGAGTTGCAACGGATGCCGAGCGAGTCCATCAGCTTGCGCACCTGCTTGGCTTGGTCGGCGGTCCAACTGTAGTATGGCGCGTAGAATTCCACGACCTGGTAACCGTCCCGGGCCACCGCGCGCACGGTGCCCGGCAGATCCCTGGCCAACTCCTCGCGAACCGAATACAGCTCCAGCCCGACCGGGACGGTTGAAGCCGATGCGCCGAATGCCAGACCGGCGGCTCCGGTGGCGGCGAGAAAAGAACGTCGGGAAACAGCATGGTCCGGTATCATGGCCAGACTATAGCACGGTGAGGCGAAGGCAGGAGCGGCGCTGAATTGTCCCGGTGCGGCGGATTGGCGCCTGCAGCGCGAGACCGGAACAGTGGGGGCCGGGCAGCTCGCCGGTCTGCGAAGACACACGCGATGGCCCATTCCCATTTTGCCAAACTTAGTAAGTGTTTGGTGCGGATGATAGGACTTGAACCTACACTCCCTTGCGGGAACTGGAACCTAAATCCAGCGCGTCTGCCAATTTCGCCACATCCGCGGAAGCTGATTGTAATTATACCGTGAGGAGCCCTGAGCGCCAAGCCGTTGGAGCGCTATACCTTACTCCGGACCCTTTCCATTAGGCGCTTCGAGCAGTCGCATCAGGGTGAACTGATCGTTCTCGTAAACGGTGGCCAATCGCAGTGGTCCGGCGGTAAGAACCGGGATCAGAAATCGGCGATCATCCGGCCGGCTTTTATCGGCCACAATGTAGTCCGGTCGGACCCGGCGCAAATATCTGACCATCCGCTCCGGCTGGCCCTCGGCTGGCCACCCGCTCGCAAACCTCCCGGTCGAAAGAGCGAGAACGCGAGGGTTCCAGAAGATCACCAGCGCGTGCGGAGCGGCCTGGCGGCGGACCGCGGCGCAAAGCGCCTCGTAGTTCGGCGCTGTCACGAGCGTGTCGCTTGCGTCGGGACGGAGCAGAGCGGCGTTCGCGGCCGGAGCGAACAGGAGCAGCGCCGCTGCGGCAACCTGCAGAGACCGCGCGAAGCGTTGCGGCACGCGTGCAGCAAGCGTCCGAAACCCTTCGAATATATAGACCATATATATCGGCATAACGCACAACAGGTACCTGGCGTTGGGCACCCAGTACACGCTGACCACGGCAAGGACCGTCAGCAGATACAGTTCTGTCACTCCTAGACCCGCGCGAACTCGCTTCGAAGCTGCGGCCAGCGCCAGTACGAGCGTCGCCGCCCAGAGCAGGTAGCGGAAGTAGTGACTCAGTGGGTTGGCGAAGACATAAGACAAGAATCCGGCGTACGCTGCTGCATGCCTGGCGATGTGCGGAATAGATCCCGTGAACTGATAAGCGTAACTGCTGTCCTTGTGGAGCAAAAGGTTGTTCAGGAGCATCGGCGGGATAAACGCGGCCGCGGTCGCGACCAGGAACGCAGTGGGCCGGCGTTTTCGCACGAGTTCGGCTCCGGCCACCGCGAGCAGAAATGCAAGCCCGATTGGGCGTATCAGATAAGCCCCCGCAATACTGAAACCGGCCAGCAGTCCCCATTTCCATGGATTCGTTTCATTCAGCCGCTGGTCGTAGATCCGCAAAAGCAGAAGCAGCACAAGAAAGGACACAAGTTGGTACGGCGCATCGGAGCCAAATGCATCGAAGCTCTCAAGGAACAGAGTGGAGAATCCGAACGCCACGATCAAAACCAAGGAGTAGACCGGCGGCAGCGTTCTCCGGGCATACAGATAGACCGGCCACAATGAGAGCACAAGAAACGTGACATTTAGCAGCTTGAATAACCTGATATCCAGCCCGAAGACGGCATAAACGGGCGCGAGCAGAAGCGGGTATCCGGAAGGATAGGAACTGGCGCCGACTTCGGTTGTCGATTCGGGCTGAAAGACGTAGCCTGTCCGCGCATAGGGAAGGCCCTTCACGATATTCCGCGCATGTGTCACATACATCGCCCAATCGGTTCCCTCGGACTGCATGCCGGGTGATAATTCAGCAGCCAGGAAAACGTAAAGCGCGACCAGGAACACAGCCGCCAAGATAGGAATCGCCAACCGGGTCTTCATCCCTTGAGCACCCAGGGTTGATTGTGTGGAACCGGCGCCGCCGGATCGACGGCCAGACGCATGCATATGTTCTGCCCTTTGCAAGGCGGCTGATGGGACATGTGAACACAAGGTGAACAGGGTATTTTCAAGTAATGGATCTCGTCGAGCCCGCGAGGGTTGGGGCGGATTAGCGTGCGCGGATCGGTCGGTCCCCAGAACGAAACCGTCTGGCGCCCGAGCAGCCGGCTGAAGTGCAACAGGGCCGAATCGATGCAATACACCTCGTCCATGGCGGCAATGATCCGCACCGATTCCTTCAAGCTCGTCCTTCCCGCATGGTTGCGGATCGTGACGCGTCCTCGAAACCGCCGCTCCAGCAGGTTTGCGATCTGCTCGAGCTCCGCACGGTCCGCAGCGGCTCCCAAGAGATGCACCTCAACCACGCCCGGCTCGCATCGGGCAATCCGCGGCGCAACAACCTCCACCCACTCTTCGCGGCGTAGCATCCGCTCGCGGCTCAACCCGGAGCAGGTCGGCGCAATCGCCAGCCGGAACACTTTCCCCTCGAATCCGTACTCTCCCAGCCGGCTCCGGAATTCCCGCTCGCATTCCCCGCCATCCACCGGCGAGGTTTCTAACAGCGGGGCCAATTCCATCAAGCTTGTCTTTCGGGCATGATTCGGTACCGTAACGCGACTTCGGACCGGCCCCGCCATAACCGTCGTGATCCTTCCGAGGTCTGCACCGTGCGAAGGCGCTGTTGAAGCGTGCAATTCCACCGTGGACTCACCCAGCGCAATCCGTGGCGCAACCGCCTCTGCCCACTCTTCGCGGCGCGCTATCCGCTCCCCGCCCACTTCTGAGCGAACCGGCGCAATCGCCAGCCGGAACAGATCTTCCTCAAGCCCGTATCCTCCCAGCCGGCTTCGAAGCTCCCGCTCGCATGCTGCGGCATCCACCGCCGAGGTACCGAATAGTGCGCCTAGCTGATCGTAGAAGTCGTAAATGCCGTTCGTGATGTTGCAGAAAAGAAGATGCGTGTTGAGGCGGCGCCGCCAGAAGGAGATATTCGTGAAGAACCCAATGCGGTTACGCGCAGCCGTCAGCAGAGCGAACACTGTGGTGAGCCGGCTGTGAATCTCCAGATCGATCAGAGCATCATGGCCGAACAGCCTCCGGCATACCCGTAGCGAATCGGCAGCCAGGGTAAGCAGCCCACGATCGTCGCGGACGATTACGATCTCGTCGAAGATGCCCAGCAGTTCTCCAAACGGCGCTATCGCCGGGGTGGTAATCAGCGTCAGCTTTTCGAGACCGGGGAGACGCCGCAGAGCCAGCAGTGCCGGATAAGCGATGACCAGGCTGCCACCCCCCAACAGCTTTAGAATGGCTATTTCACGGCACTTCGAGAGATCGTGATCGCGGCGTAGCAGCTTTCCTAGAAGAATCGTTGGGATTCGCAGGGAGGCATGAAGAAAACCTCCGAAGTAGTAATCGAGCAAGAGCTTGGAGCGGAGATTCATTTTGTCATGCCGCCAAACGGTGCAAGCTTCAGAACCCGACACGAGTCCTCAGAGGACTCCTGTCCCAAGAGTGTGAATAGCGCCCAACTTCTCTCCGAAAAATGTGGTCTGATCGCCCGCTTCGCCGCGAACCGCCGTTGGCGTGCGCATCCATCAACTTGTGCGGCAGCCCGATTGGAGCCATGTTTTATCCGTCGAGCGGGCTGCATATCTCGCGGTTCTTGTAGCCGCCGCTTGCTGCGAGCCGCGCCGCTTCAAGCAGCGGCCGCAATGTCCAGCTCAGCTTGACAAGTGTCGATTCAGGCGCCTACTCTCAGGGGAGGATGATGGAGGCAGAGTTGTGTCATGAAGGTCTCCATAGTAATACCGGTGTACAACGAGTTTCTCACGCTGCCGCTGGTGCTCGAACGAGTACTCGCCGCCCCGCTACCCGCGGGGTGCACGAAAGAAGTCGTCGTAGTGGATGATGGCTCGACCGATGGTACAACCGAATTACTCAAGAGATACACCGACTACCCTCTCGTCCATGTCCATCATTCAATCGTGAATTTCGGCAAGGGGGCTGCTCTTCGCGTGGGATTGGCGAAAGCAAGCGGAGACGTTATTCTGGTCCAGGACGGAGACCTGGAGTACAGCCCCAGCGACTATGTTAAGGTTCTGCAGCCAATCGTGGACGGCGGAGCCGATGTCGTTTATGGGTCCCGGTTTTTAAACCCCATTGGCGGCATGAAATGGACCAATTGGCTGGCAAATCGAATCTTGACCATCGCTTCCAACCTGTTATTCAGGGCAGGAATCACCGATGAGGCCACGGCATACAAAGCATTTCGCACGAATGTCATTCGATCCATTCGGCTAAACTGCCTTCGCTTTGAATTCTGCCCGGAAGTGACCGCCAAGATTCGCCGCATTGGCTGCGAGATTCACGAGGTGCCGATCTCATATAACCCACGCCACATTCTGGAGGGTAAGAAGATACGGGCAAGAGACGGCTACCAGGCACTCTGGACACTGATCCGCTACCGTTTCACTTCCTTGCGGTCTTTCTACGAGACCGCACCAGACAGCGATCACCCTCAAGAGGTCCTGCATGGAGTGCAGCACAGCGCTGGCAAATAACGAATCGGCCGCCGCCGATTTGAAGTGTGACACAATGGGTACCGGGGTTATGCTCTGTCGGTGAACGACCTTTCCACGCCCAAGCTAGTGGGCTCAACGAACTTCCCAACAGCCGTCCAAAGTTCCGCGCGCTCCGCCCTTGTCCCACTTCTGGTTCTGGTAATTTTGATTGCTGGTTTCTATATCGTTACGCTCCGAGGAGGTCTTAGTTGGGGCGACGATTTCGCATTCTATATCCACCATGCGAAGAACCTTCTTGAAGGCAAACCGTACTCTGCGACCGGCTATATCTTCAATCCTTCGTTCCCCCATGTCGGGCCGCGGCAGTACCCGCCGGGCTTTCCGTTGATGCTGGTACCTGTGATCGCGCTCTTCGGGATGAATTACACCGCGATGAAGGTCGAGACCATCCTCGCTTTCGCTGCTGCGCTGTTTTTTATCTTCATGCTTTTTCGGGACCGGCTGCCCTACTGGTGGAGCATTCTGCTGATCGCGTTGATTGGCTTGAATCCGTTCTTTTGGGGGATGCGCGACGATATTGCCTCGGACCTGCCTTTCTTCATGGTGGCGTGCGGCACACTTTGGCTGATTCAGTGGACGTATTCCAGCACGAAGGATGATCCCCATTTGGCTCTGGCGCTACCTGTTGGTTTGGCCATCTACGTCGCGTCGGCGATGCGTCCTCTTGGGTTGATGCTCATTCCCGCGCTCGGCGTCTACGATTTGCTGAAGGCTCGCCGGGTCAGGCCCTTTCCGCTAATAGCTATAGCTGTGGCCTCCCTTGGCGCCGTCCTGCAGATGATTGTGCTGGGAACAGATGGACGATACGCTCAACTGGATTTCCACCCCAAATGGCTTGGGTTCAGCCTGTTGGCCAACGTCAAAGACTATCGGGCATGCTGGCTGAACGGTTACTCGCACCCCATTTCTTACGGACTGTTCTTTGCAGTGGTGCTCGTGACCGTATACGGCGCCTGGCGCTCTCTTCATTCGGGCATGCGTGTATATGACTTATGGGCCATTTTCTATTTCTGCGTCGTGGTTCCTTATAGCGTGGTAGTTCATCGGTATCTGATTCCGCTGGTGCCCATTCTCATGCTGTATCTGTTCATTGGCCTGTATGCCCTGAAAGACGAGCTTTCCCCACGTGTGGCTCGGATCGTGTTTGCGTGTGGCGCCGTATTGGTTGTCTTCTCCTATGGAACTAGTTATGTAAAAGCCGAATCCGGCCCCATTCGTGAAGGGATATTCGATCCGGACTTTAGGGCTCTCTGTAGTTACATTCGCCTGTCCACAAGGCCATCCAGCCGTTTCATTTTCCGCAAGCCGCGTCTTTTGACGCTGGAGACGGGACGCGCGGCGGCCGTGTATCATCAGCCGGAAGATCCCACCGACCTGTGGAAGTTCATTGACTCAATCGGGGCTTCCTATATTGTTGTCGCTGACGTTCCAAACGAGGAGTTCAACTCGGATCGCACTTATTTGAAGAGGTTCGTCTCGGCCTTTCCCGGCCGCCTGCTACGGGTGTACCAGAATCGTCACTATCAAGTCTTCCGCGTCGCGGCTGCAAACTCACCGTAGCGGTTAGGTCATCTCAGCGTCAGGCAAACAATCGGGCAACGTTACAATCCCAAACGGTCCACGATGGCTTCCACGCCGGCCTCGGAGACGCGCACTTCCAGCGCCGTTTCGGGCGGCGCGACGCGCTCGTCGAAGGCTTGGAACAGGGCCAGTTTGGCGATGGCGTACCGCTCGGTGGAAGAAAGCGTTCGCGCGTGAGCCGCTTCCCATGGGCGTATCGCGCGATCGGCCACCACCACCGCGGCTGGCAGCCAGTGCTCGCGGCCTGCCGACACGCGAAACTCGAATTCCACGCCGCGGCCCAGCCCGTCGCGCCACTGCCGGTGGCCTTCGAAAAAGTATTCGTACGCGTAGCCGCTTCGGGCGGTGTAGCTTTTGATACGGCGCACGGCGGGTGCCCCGGCCAGAGGCGCCGGCTTTTTCGAGAATAAGTCGATTCGCCACATCAGGTTACGTGTAAACTTGCAACCAACAGTACCCCAGGTGCTATTGACAAGAATACCAACTGGCGTGAACATGTAGATGGAATCACACCGGTGGTTGATTTCGACGCTGTCTTGTTAGCCGGCCCTAGCGGGCTGGCGGGAGGTGCCAGAATAGAACCGGGCTACGATGAGGGCGGCCTCATTCGCGGCAGGAACGGCAGTGCGGGAAGTTCTGAACGGTCGGAATAAGCCGAGCCAAAGGTTTTCGGCGCAGCGCCAGGAGCGCACAATGATGACCGGCGATAAGAGCCTCTCAGTTTCCTGTTTTGCGAGTGACCGCCCTCATTCTCTTTTTGTATCCTCCTTTTAAGACCTCTTCCTTCCTGCCTCGGTCCTCCCGAGCGTACCCGAGTGGCAGTTCGTACTATTCGTCCCTCCAGCGGATTGACGCGGGCTCCCGAGCTGCGGTATTGTATACAACGTCTCGTCCGCCGTTGGGCTCCGTCGAGCCACTGGGGCAATGTTGGACTTGTCGTTTTGTCGCGTCTCAGCCTTTTCTTGTCCCCGGCGATTTCGAAAAAAGGAGATCCGACATGCAACTTACCGAAGTCGAAAAAAGGCACTTTGAGCAGCGCGGATATTCGCGCCGCAGTTTTGGGCGTCTGGCTACTTTGTTAGCGGCCGGGTCCAGCCTTCCGTTCTATAACGAACCGGCATTGGCGCAGTTGTCCAAAATTGATAACGCGCCGCCGGATGCGGTGATGATCAATGCCAACGAGAACCCTCTCGGACCTTGTCCGGAGGCGCGCGAGGCGATGGTCAACATCATTCCGCGGGGCGGCCGTTACCTGTTCGGTGAAACCGACCGGCTGGCGAACCTTCTGGCTGCACAGGAACAACTGCGACAGAATTACGTGACCATCTACGCCGGATCGAGCGCGCCCCTGCATCAGTCCGTGCTGGCGTTCACCTCTCCTACCAAGGCTTTCGTCACCGCAGATCCGGGTTACGAAGCCGGTGAGCGCGCCGCACGATTCATCGGCGCCCGGGTGGCGCGGATTCCGCTGACCAAGGACTATGCCCACGACGTGAAGGCGATGGCGGCGGTTCCGGATGCCGGTCTCATCTACATTTGCAATCCCAATAATCCGACCGGGACGCTAACGCCGAAGGCGGACATCGAGTGGCTCGTCGCCAATAAGCCGAAGGACGCGGTGGTGATGATCGACGAAGCGTACACCCACATCGCCGGCGCTCCGTTCAACACCGACCTGGTGGCGGCGGACAAGGACGTGGTGGTGCTGCGCACGTTTTCCAAGATCTACGGCATGGCCGGATTGCGCGCCGGCGCGGCGCTGGCACGGCCGAACCTGCTCGAGAAGGTGGGGGGATTCAGCGCCGGGATGATGCCGATCACTGCCATGGTGGCGGCCTCGGCCAGCCTCGAGTCCAAAACCCTGGTGCCCGAGCGTCGCAAAAAGATCGGCCAGGTGCGCTGCGACGTATTCTCGTTTCTCGATAAGCACAACTTCCAGTATGTGCCTTCGGTTTCCAACTGTTTCATGGTCAATGTCAAGCAGCCGGGCCGCAACATCATCATGGCGATGCGCAAAGAGAAGGTCTATATCGGACGGGTTTGGCCGAGCTGGCCCACGTATGTGCGGGTGACCGTGGGCACCGCCGACGAAATGGAAAAATTCCAAGCCGCTTTTCTGAAAGTCATGGCCTGACGCGCGCTGCGCGCTCTGGTGCACCGCCGCGAAAACATTTGGACACAGCGCGTTTTATGCACAAGTTTGGCACATGCCGCGCCCGGTAACTGGCACATCCGCTTGCGCCAAAAAACTGTTGAAAAGGATCTCCGGTGCGCAATTCCCGCTGGCGCTGAAGGCGCCGCTTGCGATACAAACAGGTAGACGCATCAGGCGGCAAGCGCAGCCGTCCTGGCAAATCTCGGGGGAGGTAGCCAGGGCGGTTGCGCAAGCCGCAGTGCTCTCCTAAGTGTCCGTTTCGTTCGGATTCGTGGCACCCGCTTCGTCAGGACCGCCAAGATCGTCCCGGTGGACCCGTCGGCTTTGCCGCACTTCCAACACGTGTCCTGCTCCCGGCTGGATGATTTGCTGGACGCCAAGGGCGGCGTTGCCGAGGGCGTTCGGGTTCGCCTTCTTGTGCATGTAGAAGAGCCACCCCTTTGTTTCCATCCAGAGAGCCAAACGATGCAGCCCGTACACGCCGATCAGGAGACCGGCAATGATTAGCCAGGTCATCGCGGTGCAGGTTCCTGGGGTCGCTTACTGCGCAGCCACCGGCTGCCGCGCCTCAACCGGCGACAGCCAGCCGTGCGTATCGGGCCGGCTGCCGTCGATGACGGCGAAAAACGCCTTCTGCAGCTTCTCGGCGATGGGGCCGCGGCGTCCCTTGCCGACGGTAATGCGGTCCACCGAGCGGATGGGTGTAATCTCCGCGGCGGTGCCGGACAAGAACGCCTCGTCGGCGATGTAAAGCATCTCGCGCGGTACTTCAGATTCCTTAACCGGAATCTCGAGTTCACGCGCCAGGGTAAGAACCGTGTCGCGGGTAATTCCGGGCAGCACCGACGCTCCCAGTGGCGGGGTGTGGATCACGCCGTCCCGCACTACGAACACGTTTTCGCCGGAACCTTCGCTCACGTAGCCGGCGGTATTGAGCGCGATGCCCTCGGCGTAGCCATTGGCGATGGCTTCCATCTTGATGAGCTGCGAGTTCATGTAATTCGCGCCGGCTTTGGCCAGCGCGGGCAGCGTGTTGGGCGCCAGCCGGTTCCAGCTCGAAACGCACACGTCCACCCCCTGCGCCAGGGCCTCTTCCCCCAGATACTTGCCCCACTCCCAGCAGGCGATGTAGACATCGATCGGATTGGCGAGCGGGTTCACTCCAACCTCGCCGTAGCCCCGGAACGCGATCGGACGCAGGTAGCACGCGTTCATTCGATTCACCCGCACCAGCTCCAGCATCGCCTCTTCCAGTTGCGCCGCCGTGAAGCCCAGCGGCTCCATGCGATAGACTTTGGCGGAATCGAGCATGCGCCGCACGTGTTCGCGCAGCCGGAAGACGGCTGGCCCGTTCGGCGTGGCATAGCAGCGGATGCCTTCAAACACCGAGCTGCCATAATGCAACACGTGGGAGAGCACGTGTACGGTGGCGTCTTCCCACTTGATGAAACGGCCGTTGTGCCAGATTTTTTCGGTGGGTTTTAGCATGGCTTAATTATAGCGGTTTCGGTTCGCCGCGCCGAGGCCGGAATAGGCGATCCAGGCCGGTGCGGGATCCGATTCCATGACCGCGGCGCCACTCTTCGGCTACTCCACCGGGATCGCCATCCCACCCAACGCGGTGGTAGTCGCATTCGAGCGGCATTGCTTCCCAGCGGCGCTGGTCGCAGTACGCCTCCAGCTTTACTTTCATGGCTCCGGGATGCTAGCCTAAGTGTCTCATAATGCGTACAGTTGACTTGATCCAGCGCAAGCGCGACGGCGAAGAGCTCGCCCCTGAGGAAATTGAATTTCTGGTGGATGGCTACACCTCCGGCGCAATACCGGACTACCAGATGTCCGCGTTTCTGATGGCCGTGTTCTATTCGGGCATGACCGACCGCGAGATCAGCCGCCTCACCGAGTGCATGTTACGGTCCGGCGAAACGGCGGACCTTTCCGCCATCCCTGGCGTCAAAGTGGACAAGCACTCCACCGGCGGAGTGGGCGACAAAACCAGCCTGATTGTGGCGCCCTTGGCTGCCGCGGCGGGCGTGGTGGTGCCGATGATGTCCGGCCGCGCGCTGGGCCACACCGGCGGCACGCTCGACAAGCTGGAATCGATTCCCGGTTTCCGCACCAACCTTTCGAGCGATGAGTTTCAACAGCAGCTTTCCGAGCTGGGCCTGTGTTTCATCGGGCAGACCGACCAGTTCGCGCCCGCCGACCGCAAGCTCTACGCGCTGCGCGACGTCACCGGCACGGTGGAATCGGTTCCGCTGATTGCCTCTTCCATCATGTCCAAGAAACTCGCCGAGGGCGTGGACGCCCTGGTGCTGGATGTCAAGGTGGGTAGCGGCGCGTTCATGAAGAAGCAGGTGGATGCGCGCCGCCTGGCGCAAGCCATGGTGGGCATCGGCCGCCGCATGGACAAAAAGGTCCAGGCGCTGATTACCGACATGAACCAGCCGCTGGGTTACGCCGTTGGCAACGCCCTGGAAGTGATGGAGGCGTCGCAAACGCTGCAGAACGCCGGCCCGGCTGACCTGACCAAGCTGTGCCTGGAGCTGGCCTCGCGCATGATCTTCCTCGGTAAGAAAGCGGCCACCCTGGAAGAGGCGCGCCTGGCCGCCGAAAGCCACCTGGTGGATGGCTCGGCCTACAAGAAGTTCAAGGAAGTGGTAGCCGCGCAGGGCGGCAACCCGCAGGCACTGGACAATTTTGTGCTGCTGCCCAATGCCACTGGCGCGCGCGAGATCGCTTCGCCCCGCGCCGGCTATGTAAGCGCCATCGACGCCGAGGATATTGGCATCGCTTCCAACATGATTGGCGCCGGCCGCGATAAGAAGGAGGATTCTATCGACCCCGCCGTCGGGATCATCCTGGAGGTCAAGGCTGGCGAAAAAGTGGATGCGGGCAGCATCCTCTGCCGGCTCTATTACACCAAGGAAGACCGAGTGGAGGAAGCCGCCGAAAAAGTGGAGGATGCTTTCCACATCTCCGCCCAGCGGCCCGACGAGCGCGAATTGATTCTCGAGGTGGTCGGATAGAAATGGGCCGTTTCACCGGTCTGCTCGGGCTGGTGGCCATTCTCGGCGTGGCCTGGCTGTTTTCCCAGCACAGGCGCGCCATCAAACCGCGCATCCTGCTCTGGGGGCTGAGCCTGCAGATTCTCTTTGCGCTGCTGGTGCTCAAAACCGATCTCGGTAAGGTGTTCCAGGCCATCGGCGCCGGCGTCAATGCCATGCTTGGCTATACCGAGGCCGGCAGCGAATTCGTCTTCGGCCCGATGGGCAAAAGCAGCGGCGGCTTCGGCGTGGTATTTGCGTTTCAGGTTTTGCCGATCATCGTTTTCATTGCCTCGTTTTTCGCCATCCTGTATTACCTGGGCATCATGCAATGGGTGGTGCGCGGCATGGCCATCGGGATGCAGAAGGTGATGGGCGTAAGCGGCGCGGAATCGCTCAACGTGGCGGCCAGCATCTTCATGGGGCAGACCGAAGCGCCCCTCACCATCCGCCCGTTTCTGGCCGGACTCACCGAATCCGAGCTGTTCACCGTCATGACCTGCGGCATGGCGCACGTCTCCGGTTCGGTGATGGCCGCCTATGTGAAAATCGCCGGCGTCTCCATCACCCATCTGCTCACCGCCGTTATCATGACCGCGCCCGCCACGATCCTGCTATCCAAGATGCTGGTGCCGGAAACCGGCGTTCCGGCCACCGCGGGCAAGGTGGAAGTGAAGGTGGAAAAGACCGCCGTCAACGTCATCGACGCGGCTGCGCAAGGCGCCGGCGACGGTCTCCACCTGGCTCTGAATGTCGCTGGCATGCTGATCGCCTTTCTGGCGCTGATTGCCATGGTGAACGGAATTCTCGGCGGCCTTCATGGCCTGCGCGGCATGAGCTGGCTGCCGGTTTCGCTGGAACAGATTTTCGGCGTGGTGTTCGCGCCGGTGGCGTTCCTGCTGGGCGTGCCCTGGAAAGACGCGTCCACCATCGGCAACCTGCTGGGCACGCGCCTGGTGCTCAATGAATTCGTCGCGTTTCTCAAGCTGGGCCCGATGAAGGCGACTCTGGATCCGCGCTCCTTCGTCATCGCCACTTACGCGCTCTGCGGTTTCGCCAATTTCAGCTCCATAGCCATCCAGATTGGCGGCATTGGCGCGCTGGCGCCGAACCGGAAGTCCGACCTGGCGCGTCTTGGCCTGCGCGCTGTGGCGGCTGGGACCATGGCCAACTTTATGTCAGCCTGTATCGCGGGAATGATTCTATGATTGCGGAAGCCAAATCTTTACTGGAACGCCGCACCGCCCTGCGCCCGGCCATCGGCGTCGTGCTGGGCAGCGGCCTGGGCGCGTTCGCCGATCAGTTGAGCGACCGGGCCGTTATTCCGTACGCCGAAATTCCCGGCTGGCCTGTCTCCACCGCCGCCGGCCATGCGGGCAAACTGGTGATCGGCAAATTGGACGCGCTGCCCATCGCCGTCATGGCGGGGCGCGCCCACTTATACGAAGGATACTCGCCCGCGCAGGTGGTGTTCCCGGTCCGCGCGCTGCACGCATTCGGCGTGCGATCGCTGGTCTTCACCAACGCCGCCGGCGGCATCAACGGCTCGCTCGAACAGGGCTGCCTGGTGCTGATTTCGGACCACATCAACCTGCAGGGATCGAACCCGCTGGCCGGCCCCAACGACGATGCGCTCGGCCCCCGCTTTCCCGACATGTCGGAAGCGTACTCGCGCCAGTATCGCGAGATCGCCAAGAGCGTGGCGCTGGAGCAATGCATCTTCATGCCCGAAGGCGTCTACGCCGGCATGCTAGGGCCCAGCTACGAAACCCCCGCCGAGATTCGCTTCCTGCGCGCTATCGGCGCGGACGTCGTGGGCATGTCCACCGTGGCCGAGGTGATCGCCGCCAACCACATGGGGATGAAAGTGCTGGCTGTTTCCTGCGTCACCAACATGGCGGCCGATATAGGCAAACGGAAGATCGATCACCAAGAAGTGCTCGAAACCGGCGCCTCGGTTCGCGATACCCTGGTGAAGTTCCTGCGAGCCCTGCTGCCCCGTTTGGACGAGAATGAAGCGTAGCGCCGGGGCGGGCCTGCACGCCCGCACAACCGGCCGGTTGATCCGATGACCGATCCACTCCTCGCCGCCGCCCTTGCCGCCCGCCGACACGCCTTCGCGCCATACTCGAAATTCCAGGTCGGCGCCGCCATTGAGGACTCGGCCGGCCGCATCCACACCGGTTGCAACGTCGAGAACGCCACTTATGGGCTCACCGTATGCGCCGAGCGCGTGGCCGTGTTCAAAGCCATCTCCGAGGGCGTTCGCCAGTTCCGCCGCGTCGCCGTGGCCGCCGATACCGACTCTCTCACGCCGCCCTGCGGCGCCTGCCGCCAGATCCTCTGGGAGTTTTGCGGCGATGTCGAGATTGTGCTGGTCAACCCGCGCGGCAAAACCGAAACGTATCAAATGCGCGATCTCTTCCCCAAGCCGTTCGATGCGTCGTATCTGTAGCTTCTTCTTATTCGTCTTCGCGCTTTCGGCCGAACAGGCCGATTGGATCTGGAGCGCGCGCTACATCATCACTGAAGACTCGGGCGCTCGCGTGATCGAAAACGGCGCCGTGGCCGTGCGCGGCGCGCGCATCGTGGCCATCGGTCCGCGCGCCGCCATCGACGCCCGTTTCGTGGCGCGGCAGCGCCTGGACCGCCCGAACGCCATCCTCGCCCCCGGCCTGATCGACACTCACACGCATGCGGCCATGTCGCTCTTTCGCGGCATCGCCAACGACCTTCGACTGCAGGATTGGCTCGAGAAGTTTATCTTCCCCGCCGAAGCCAAGAACGTAACCCCTGATTTCGTCCGCTGGGGAACGCGCCTGGGGTGTCTCGAAATGCTGCTCGGCGGCACCACCACGTTCACCGACATGTACTATTTCGAGGATGTGGTGGCCGAGGCGGCCAAGGAAGCCGGCATGCGCGGCGTGCTGGGCGAAACCATCATCGGCTTCCCCGTGCCAGACAACAAAACGCCCGCCGACGCGCTACGCTTCACCGAACGCTACTTGACGCGGTTTGCGGGCGATCCGCTGATTGTTCCCGCCGTGGCGCCGCACGCGCTTTACACCAATTCCGATGAAACCCTCAAAGCCGCGCGCTCGCTCGCCAATCGCTTTCACGCACCGCTGGTTATTCATGTGGCCGAGACCAAAAAAGAGTTCGACGACGAAATGGCCAAGCGGCACACCACGCCCGTCGGCACGCTCGATAACCTCGGCGTCTTCAACGGACGCACCGTGGCCGCGCACTGTGTCTGGGTGACCGAAGCGGACATGGCGATTCTGAAGGCACGCGGCGTCGGTGTGGCGCATTGCCCTTCGAGCAATATGATGCTGGCCAGCGGCGTGGCGCCGGTGGTGCGCATGCTGGCGCTGGGCATCAACGTTGGCTTAGGGCCCGACGGCCCGGCGGGCAGCAACAACGACTTCAACATGTTCGAGGAGATGGACCTAGCAGCCAAGCTGCAAAAAGTCACCGCGCGGGACCCGCAGGCGCTTTCCGCCGCCACTGCGCTCGCCATGGCCACTATCGGCGGCGCGCGCGTGCTCGGCATGGAAAAGGAAATCGGCTCGCTCGAACCCGGCAAGCTCGCCGATATGATCGTGGTCCGCCTGGACCGTCCCAACGCCGTGCCCCTTTACGACCCAATCTCGCAAATGGTCTACGCGCTCAAAGCCGAAGACGTCCGCGACGTGATGGTGAACGGCAAGCCGGTAGTGCGCGACGGAGCCATCCTCACGCTGAACGAACCGCTGATCCTCGCCAAAGCCCGCGAGTATCGCGACAAGATCCGCGCTTCGCTGCGATAAAGCTGAGTGGGGCAGTTGTCCCGCCTGCCAACCGATGCGCCATCCGCTCCGTTGAAAACCGCGCGTGCAGCTTTGTGGGGCAGCTTGGTAAGCTGCGGTCCGACTGCCAATCGGACCACGCTGCGGTTATCAACCGCAGCGCAGGATGGCATCCGCCAGGAAGCCGCGCTAGCTGGTACGCTCTCTGCCGTTGCTGCGTCCTGCCTACCGCACTGAACCGATTTTCATCCCTTAGGAAGGGCCGCAGGCCCATGTGCGCTCCCTGACGGCCGCGGCTCCGAGGCAACATCGTCCGGAGCCGCGCGCCTAAGCAAGCGGTTGTGCTCATTCCGCCTCCTCCCCTTGACATTCTACTGGAATCCGCCTATCCTTCACCTAGAATGTCTACTAAAAGCGACGACAGCCGCATCGAACTGCTGCAGGGCACGCTCGACCTGCTGATTCTGCGCACGCTGCTGTTCGGGCGGGCACATGGACATGCGATTTCGAAGGCCATCGAGCACAACTCCGAGGACGTACTCCAGGTGGAGCAGGGGTCGCTCTACCCGGCGCTGCACCGCCTCATCCGGCGCGGCTGGATTGCGGTGGAAGAAGGCATTTCCGAGAACAACCGGCGGGCCAAGTATTACCGCCTCACCGCAAAAGGCCGCAGGCAGCTCCGGGCGGAAACCACCAGGTGGGAAAAGCTCGCCCGCGCCATCGGCCGCATCCTCAGGCCAGCGGGCGAGGAGAGCAAGCCGTGAAACGCCGGCGCGCCTTGGATGGCCTGGAAGACGACATCCGCGACCACATCGAGCGCGAAACCGAGGACAACATCGAGCGCGGCATGTCCCCTGCGGAAGCGCGGCACGCGGCCCTGCGCAAGTTTGGCAATGTGACGCGCGTGATGGAAGAAACGCGCGACGTCTGGACGTGGATCTGGATCGATCAACTGCTCCAGGACCTCGGTTATAGTCTCCGCTCGCTGCGCAGGAATCCGCGCTTCGCCGCCGTGGCTGCGCTCACGCTGGCCGTTGGCATCGGCATGAACACAGCGGTGTTCAGCGTCATCAACACGGTTTTGCTGAAGCCGCTAGCGTACCCGAATCCCGAGCGCCTGGTCTGGCTGGGCGATTACGACCCAAACCTGCAGCGGGACATTGCGATGTTCCAGGACTTTTCCGACTGGCGGCAGCAGGCGCGCTCTTACGCCGGCATGGCTGCGTATGGCTACCGCCAAGCGGTGATCGGGCCCGGGGAGAGCGCCACCGATGTCACCGCGGTTTATGTGGCAGGCGATTTCTGGCGCATCACCGGCGCACGCGCGGCCGTGGGCCGCCTGTGCGGAGAGGAAGAAGCGGATTGCATCGTGCTCTCGTGGGATTTCTTCGAGCGCCAGTTCGGAGCGGACCCTCGTGTGGTTGGGCAGCCTTTGGTCATGAACGGCCACTCGGCCCGGATCGCCGGAGTGCTTCCCAGGAGCTTCCGCTTTCAGTTTCCCATGTGGTGGACCGCCGCGCATCCGCAGCCTGTCGAGGCGTACATTTCACCGCCTCCGCCAGCCGAGCGGATGGTGCAGTTCACACAAGCGGTGGCGGCGCTCAAGCCCGGAGTCAGCGTCGCGCAGGCGCAGGCGGAAATCGAAGCTCTGGAAAAACACCTTGTGCAGGCTGGCGGGCGGGAACCACCGGTCACGAAAGTGCAGGTCGGGCTGCTCCAGGAGAAACTCGCTGGCGGCTCACGGCGGGCTTTGATGGTGCTGCTGGCCGCGGGCACGTTCGTCCTGCTGATCGCAGCCGTCAACGTGGCGAACCTTCTGCTGGCTCGGGCGACGGTCCGCCGTAAGGAGGTCGCCATCCGCGCGGCGGTGGGCGCCGGACGAATGCGCGTGATGCGTCAACTGCTGGCCGAAAGCGTGCTGCTGGCGCTGGCCGGCGGCACAGCGGGACTGTTGCTGGCACGATGGGCGATTGCCATCCTGGTTCGCATCTCGCCCTACGCGATTCCACGCCTGGCGGAAGCGGCGATCGATACCCGCGTGCTCGCATTCACGCTCGGCGTCTCCCTTCTCACCGGAATCCTCTTCGGCGCGGGGCCGGCGTTTTCCCTATGGCGGGCGAATCTGCATGACGCCCTCAAGGCTGGGACGCGGAGTTCGTCGGGCCCCTCGGGCCAGCGCACGCGGCGAATGCTGGTGGCCGTGGAAGTCTCACTCGCCATCGTCCTGCTCACCGGAGCGGGGCTGATGTTGAAGAGCTTCGCGCGGATGAACGCGCACTCGCCGGGATTCGATCCGGCAAAAGTGATCGTGATGAAGGTCCGCTTCGCCGGTCCGCAGTACAGAGAGAAGCCCGCGCTGCAGGCATATTTGCGCGAGGCGCTGCGGCGAGCGGAAGCGGCGCCCGGCGTGCAGTCGGCAGGTGTTTCCACCTGGTTCCTTTTCGACGGTGCGCCCGCATTCCCCGCCGACACCGTTCCCGGCCAGGCACACGTTATCCGTGTGAACGCGGCATCGCCGGGCTATCTGAAGGTGCTTGGTATGACGCTCAAGAAAGGGCGCTGGTTGACGGATAGCGATTCCTCGGGCGCGATGTTGAATGAGAGCATGGCGCGGCAGGCCTTCGGTGCCATCGATCCGATCGGCCGCCGGCTTTCCATTCCGCAGTCGGTGACCATCGTGGGCATTGTGGCCGATGTGAAGTACTCCAAGCTGGACGCCGCAGCGTCACCCGAAGTTTTCGTGGGCTACCAGCAGGCACCGCCGCTCCCCGCCACAGAGATCGCCGTGCGCACGGTGGGCAATCCTGCGGCCCTGGCGCCGGCGCTGCGTAAGCTGATCTCCGATATCGACCCTTCGCAGCCTGTATACGACGTGAAGACGCTGGACCAGGCTCTGGCGGAATCGATCGCCCCGCGCCGGTTCAACCTGTTTCTGCTAGCGGCCTTCGCCGCGTCCGCGCTGGTGCTGGCGGTAGTCGGGATCTACGGAGTGATGGCGTACTCGGTGGCGGAGCGCACGCGTGAGATCGGCGTGCGGATCGCTCTCGGCGCGCGCCGCGGCCAGGTGGCCGCGATGGTGGTGCGCGAGGCTCTGCCCACCGCGGCGGCCGGAATCGCCGCCGGGCTTGTCGCTACCTGGGCGCTGACGCGGCTGATGGCGGCGCTGCTCTATGATGTTCAGGCCACCGACCCCGAAACATTCGCGGTGGTGGCGATTCTGCTCGGGATCACGGCGCTGGCAGCTTGTGCCGGCCCGGCGCTCCGGGCGGCGTCGATTGATCCGACGGTCGCGTTGCGATATGAATAGCTGGCCTGGCGACCGCTCTTCTCAATTCACTCCGCCCTCAGTGCTTCCATGGGGTCCACGCGGGTTGCGCGGCGCGCAGGGAGCCATGCAGCGGCCAGCGCCAGCCCCATCGCGGCGACGGCGCTGAGTAAGTACGAAACTGGATCGAGCGGTGTCACGCCCAGCAGCATCGAACCCGCGAGCCGCGCCGCCGCTGCCAGGCCGGCGAGCCCGATCGGCACACCGATCGCCGCCATGCGCAGCGATTCGCCCATGACCAGGTGCTCGATCTGCCGCGGCCGTGCGCCCAGCGCCACGCGCAGGCCGAATTCGCGCGTCCGCCGGTTCACGGCATAGAGCAGCACGCCGAACAGGCCGGCCGCGGTCAGCAAGACCACACTGAGACCCAACCCGCTGCTGGCGCTGGCCAAAAAGCGGTCCATCGAGAGGGCGTTGTCCAGGGTCCTCCGCAACGTGGTCGAATCATACACCCACGCCCCTGGGTCGAATCCGCGGATTGCGGCGCGGGCTGCGCGTTCAAGCTCCGCCGGGTCGCCCGCGGTTTCCACCAGCAAGGTGATATCGCCCCTCGCTGCCTGGGCGTAGGGAAGATAGAGAAACGGCTCAGGCTGTTCGTGCAGGTCATTGGAGGGACCATCCTCGGCCACGCCCACAACCTGGCGCAGTTGGCCATCGATCCGAACCCAGTTGCCGACGGGCGCACGGTTGCCGAATATAGTGCGGGCAAACGTTTGCGACACCACCACCGTCAGCGGCGCGCTTGCGCCATCGTGGCTATCGATGCTGCGCCCGGCCAGCACACGCGTGCCCATGAGGGAAAAATAGTTGCCTGCGACGTGGTTGAGATGCACGCCCATCGGCGCCATTCCCGGGACCTCGACCCGCGCCGTCATCCCGCCGCCGGAGCCGCTTAGCGGAAGCCGCCGCGCGTAGGTGGCCCCGCGCACGCCCGGCAGCGCGGCCAGCCGCTCGCTCACCTGGTCGCACCAGGCCGCGGGCGGAATCTTCAACTTTGGAGCCACCATCAGCGCCAGCACCTTCTTGTGCGGGTCCAGGCCTGGGCGGATTTCGGCAGCGTTGTGGAAACTGGAGAGAAACAACACCGCGACGCCGAACAGCGCCACGCTTACCGCAATCTGCGATATGACCAGCGCTTTCTGCTGCCAGCCACGCCGCCGCGCCGTCACGCCCTGAGCCTGCTTCAGCACTTCGGCGATGTTGAGCCGCGCCGCGCGGAGCGCGGGCCAAAGGCCCGAAACCAGGAGGGCAAACAGCAGCGCGCCGGCCGAAAACGCGAGCACACGGTAATCCAGCCGGATACCGTAGTCCATGAAGCGGCTCATCGCGCTGGCGAACTGGGTGACCTTCTCCATGAGAACCTGCGCCAACAGCAGGCCCAACCCGGCGCCCGCCAGGCCGATGAGAAGAGTTTCCAGCAGGAGTTGGCGCGCTACTCGCCAGCCGCCGCCGCCCAGCGCGATGCGCACGCCCAGTTCCTTGCGGCGCGCCTCGGCCTGTGCCAGCCGCAACTGAGCGACATTGGCGCAGGCCACGAACAGGATCAACCCGAAGACGGCCATCATCCCGCCGCCGAATATCACGTCGTCCTTCCAACGCACGAGGCACTCGACCGACGTTCCCGCAACGCCACGCGGTGCGGGCTTGTGTTTTCCAGGACCGCGGATGGCGGCGTCGAGCTCCGCCGCGGCGCGCGCCGCGGTCAGCGGAGCGCGGAATCGCGCGGCAATCTCGAACTGGCTCTCGCGCGATTGCTCTTCCTCCCGATTCCCCAGCGTGTGGAACCAGGCGTCCGTGCTCACCCAGACGCTAACCAGAATGCCCCGTTCGAGACCGGTGAACGCCTCCGGCATTACGCCCGCCACCAGGAATGCCCGGCCGTTGAGCAACACGGTCTTGCCGACGATCTGCGGGTCACTCGAGAAATGCGTCTGCCACAGCCGGTAACCCAGCACGGTCTCCGGCCTTCCTTCGGCCTCGCCCAGCGAGGCCCGGCCCAACGCTGCCTTCACTCCCAACACTTGAAAAAAGTTGGGCGACGCTGGTTGGATGATCACGAAGTCGCTCGCGTCGCCGACCTGAACGCCGCGGCGGTCCGAGACCACAAGCTCCGCGCGGCCTTCCAGCGCCTTGGCCATATCGAGATAATCCGGCCAGCCGTACATCACATAGTTGCCGTCGTCGCCGCGCGAAGTCACTGACCACAGCTCCTGCGGTTTCTCTACCGGCAGGGGCCGCAAGAAGGCTGCATCGCCGACGGCGAACAGACCAGTGGTCAAACCAATCCCCAGAGAGATCGAAAGCACGGCCAACGCCGTGGCGCCCGGATTCTTCGCGAGCAGACGAAGAGCCAGACGCAGGTCGCGGATCCATTCAGCGGGTGACATAAAAGGAAATTATGTGCAATTCAAAGACCAGGCCTAACCCATTAGAATTAACAGCGTTTGAGTTTTTATTATCTGAAAACAGTCCGGGCCGTCCGCTTTTGGGAAAGGGCGGTGTACGCATGAAACTGGCAAGGCCTCGGACTCTGAGGAAATCCGCCGGCGTCCTGACGTAAGGGGTACACGGTGAGAGGTCTTCAGCCCGGAGGGCGTCAGAAAATAGCCCACGGCGTCAGCCGTGTGGAAGACCGATGTTTCACCTCCCAGCCCCGGAACGGGGCGAAACAGCGCTGATGGAAGGGCCTTACGCCCCGTACCGGGCCTTTACCCATCGCCGTGAATACCCGCGGCTGACGCCCTGGGCTATTTTCTTTCGCTCCCCCGGAACTGGACTTCGCACCTGATGTTGGAACCCCCGCTCCACTCTATTGAGCTCAGGCTGTTACCCCAGCCGCCAGCGCAGCGCCTTCCCGGCTTCGCTCCTACCCGCAAGCTCCAGCGTCCCATCCGCCGCTTTCGCCGGCGTCACACGAACTCCGTTGACTTCCGCGTGAGTCAACCGTGCCGCTTGTTCACTCGGCAGCCAGATTTCGATCTTCCACGAACCCGCTTGCGATGGCTGATACCAGCCCTCGTAGGAACCGCCGGCCGATTTGATGACGCCAATCAGCGGCGATTCGAACCGGTACGATTCCACCGGCAGGCCGAGCCGCAGCGCCAGGCCGCTTTCGGTGAAATCGAGTCCGATCAGCTTGGCCGCCGAATAGAGCGAGCAGGCGTGAGAATGCAAGTTGAGCACCGGAAAATCCGTGTAATGCAGGTACAGGTTATTGACTGTCTCGCCCGCGTGCTTGCTGAGCGTGGAGTTATAAGTGTCGGGTCCGCTCAACACGCCGTACCAGATATCGGGATAGTTCTCGGCGTGGCAGGCCAGCGAATTCTTCTTCCATTCGTCCCACGCCATCGCCGGATCGTGCCGCGCCAGCGCCCAGACCAGCGTTTGGTTGAGGGAAGGCCATATGCCGCCGCTGACCGAAGTTCCCGGCTCCCATGGGCCGCCTTTCGGCGCATCCGGCCCCGGTCCCATCTGCACCGCGCCGATAGGCGAGGGGCGGCGCAGTAACTCGTCCATGACGCGCACTAACTCGCGGCTTTGCTCGGGCGTAGTAACTCCCGCCAGCAGCGCCCAAGGCTGTGGCTCCAGCCACAGCGTGCTTTCTCCCACCCATCCCAGCGTCGGCCCGAGCCAGGCGCGGCGCAGCCACTTACCCGTCCACTGTTGGGCAGCCGCGGCACGCTGCGCGTCAGCGCTTCTGCGCACCTGCGCCGCCAGGTCCGCTTCGCCCGCATAAGTCAGCAGTCGTGCGTATAGGTCGAAAACCCAGGCCGCCATGGCCGAGTTCAGCACGCTCTCGCCCTGCGCGACGCATTCCGCGAAGGCCCGCTGCGCCCACACGCTCAGCAGGCCATCGTTCCAATCGTCATTCAGCATGCGCATCAGGCCGTGCGCGCCCACTCCCACGCCATCCACTTCATGCCGGTAGCACCGTTCGAGCAGCTTGCGCACCCGCTCTTTCCCGGCGGAGGGTCCGTAAAGCGGGAAGGTAGGAACTTCCTGGTCGAGGAACTCGAGGTCGCGGGAAGCCAGCACGTATTCGCTCGCCGTCCACAGCAGCCACAGTGGCATATCGCTTGAGTTATCCGTCACCATCGGGCTCACCGCGCCATGGCCGACGATGGCGTACGGAATGGACCCATCCGGGCGAACCTCTTTCAGTGTGTACCGCAGAACCGTCTTGACAATTTCGGGATCGCTGAATAGGAAAGGCAGGCAATGCTGCAGCGGGTCGCGCGCCGCGCCCTGGAATCCCATCGCGTATTGATAAATGCCGTTCTGGTTGAGAATGTGCTCGTGGAAGTAATCGTCGTAAGTCAGGCTGCTGCGAAGGCAATAGTGATTCCAGATGGTCTCGCGCTCCACCCACGGGTCGGAGGAGACGCTGAAACGCATCCCACTCTTCTTCCACTCGGTGCTCGAGTCTTTCCAGGTAGTGGCGGCACGCGATTCGTATTTCCCGATCAACGGTGCGAGCTCGAAGCCAGCCGGCAAGTACCCATAGAGGAAATACATCGTTTTTTCTTGACCGGGCGCCAGGCTGATGGCCCGCTCGATCAGCAGGGCGCTTTCCGGACCGTTCGACGCCAAGTCTCCATCCAAGGGTCGGCCGATGCCATCCGGTTTTGCTGCGCCGCCCGATCCGAAAAACGCCTTGCCGTTGCTGCTGAACCCGCTGGCTGGCGCATCGAGCGATATCAGAAAAGTAGCCGGAGGGTTTAGATCGTCCCAGGAAGCCTCCGGCACGTTTTCCGGAACCGCTCCCAGAAAAGCGTTGGGATGCGCCGCCAGATTCGCCTTCGCCCGCTGCCAAGCGGCTTCTTCCTCTGCCGCGCGCCCGAGGAAGTGCTTCGATTCCGTCAAGCCGCGGTTGCCGTCCAGAACGCGAACACGGTGAGTGAACCGCTGGCCGAAGCGGCGGCGCTGAGCCACCGGATTGCCCAACCCTGCAAACTGCTCCACGAAAGGACGGAAGGAGAACTCGTAAACCAGCGAGCCCCAATACTCGACCCATCGCAAAGCGGCCTGAGCCGCGCCGTGATTGGTGATCGTCACCTGCGAGAGCAGCAGGGGATCATCGCCGAACGGCGCACAGATCACCTGATCGACGCTGTAATTGCCGCGTGCCACCTTCTTGCGCAGATAGCCAGCGCCGAAGACGCGGTCGAAACTTGCGCCATCTTGCGGATACAACGTGCTTAGCGTCTCGTTGCCATCGGTGAGGTAACCGAAGCCGCCCGCGAACTGGCTCATCTCCGGCAGGTAATCGTTCAAAAACTTAGGCGCGCCTTCATCCTGGCGCACGCGTACATGGCCGTAGTTGGAGACGATGGCGGTGATGCGGTCATTACCCACCTGGTGCACGTGGTCGGTAGCCGACAAGATGCCTGGAGTCACCGGAGTAACCGCCCGCGGATCGGTGGCCTGGTCGCAGGTGTAATGAAATGCAGGCAGGCCGAACTCGTCGGTGATCCATTCGCCAAAGTGACCCGAGCCATAAGCCTTGGCCGCGCCGCCGCCAGTCTGCCCGGCCGCCAGCGCCGAAACCGCGCCCGGTGCGGCAAGAGCCCCAACCGGTCGAAGTCATCACGAAACGTCTGCGGTCCATTTCCATAATTTCCCACTCCAGAGCATCGGTGGGGCAGGCTTCAGCCTGCCAACGCCCGCTTGCGGGCGCAACCATTCGGAGCCGCGACCGTCAGGGGCGGTCGTACAACAACAACGCGAGGCACCCCGCCCCCTACGCCGCCGTCCAGCCGCCGTCGATGGTTGGCGTCGCGCCGGTCACGAACGCGGCTTCATCGGAACACAGATACAGCGCCATGGCGGCGATTTCCTCGGGCCGCCCCATCCGTCCCACCGGCTGGCGCGCGTGCAGCTCCGCCCGCACCTTTTCCTTCTCGTGCTTGTGAAACTTTTCGAGATACGCTTCCACGAAGGGCGTTTCCACGGTACCCGGGCAGATGCAGTTTACGCGCACGCGGCCCGCGTAATCCACCGCTAACTGCCGGGTCAGCGCCACCACCGCACCTTTGGTGGCGCAATAGGCGAAGCGCCGTTTGACGCCGATCAGCCCGGCCACCGAGCCGATGTTGACGATCGTTCCTCGCGATTCCAGCAGCTTCGGCATTGCCGCCTTGGTTACCAGAAACATGCCCTCCACGTTGACGCGCAGCAGCTTCTCGAAGTCCGTCCGGCTCGTCTCCTCAATCCCGCCCACCAGGCCGATGCCGGCATTGTTGACCAGAATATCGAGCGCCTCGATCGCACCCACGCCTGCGTGGACCGCCTCTTCATCGGTGATGTCGAGGATCAGCACTCGCGCGCCGCCGATTTCGACGGCCAGGGCCCGGGCGCGGTCGCCATCGATATCGGCGATGGTCACCTCCGCGCCCGCCTCCGCCAGCGTGCGGCACGTGGCTTCGCCGATCCCGCTCGCGCCGCCTGTCACCAGCGCTTTGCGCCCGTCCAACCGAAACGGAGTCTTCATCACACCCGAATTGTAGCGCCACTGTGGCGCGGGACAGACGATCGGTTTGTGTCGTCTGTTCCCATGGTCGGAACGGCCACCAAAGCCGATGAAAAAAACACGTGGACGGCCCGCGCCGGTTTTTGTAGGGGCCGGGCATGCCCGGCCCGCGCCGGGTGCGCATGTCTTTGGAGAGTGTCATGTTTCGCGCTTCGTCCTACCAATACCCGCGCTGTGAGACTATAAGTAGCCGGGGCGGTTGCCGGCAACGGCCCCGCCCGTTTTCCTCAAAGGAGCCAAGTGACATGAGAAGAGCATTCTTCCTTACGATCCTGATGTTCGGTGGCAGCAGTCTGTTCGCGCTCGATAACGGCCTGGCCCGCACCCCGCCGATGGGCTGGAACAGTTGGAACAAATTCGCCTGCAATGTGAGCGAGAGTCTGATCCGCGAAGCCGCCGACGCCATCGTCGCCACGGGTATGAAGGATGCCGGCTATCAGTATGTGGTCATCGATGATTGCTGGCAGGTTTCGCGCGACGCCGAGGGCAACATCGTGCCCGACGCCAAGCGGTTCCCTAGCGGCATGATGGCGCTGGCCGGCTATATCCATTCCAAAGGGCTGAAGTTCGGCATCTACTCGGACGCCGGCACCGGCACTTGCCAGAACCGCCCCGGCGGCCGCGGCTATGAGTTTCAGGATGCACGCCAGTACGCCGCCTGGGGCGTCGACTACCTGAAGTACGACTGGTGCAACACCTCGACGCAGAATTCCATCGCGTCTTATTCCCTGATGCGCGACGCTCTCGCCAAGTCCGGACGGCCCATCGTCTTCAGCATCTGCGAATGGGGCTCAACCAAGCCGTGGCTCTGGGCCAAGGATGTCGGCAATCTCTGGCGCACCACCGGCGATATCCAGGACAAGTGGGACATCAAGCTCAAGTGGGGCGGCAATGGCGTGGTCCAGATCCTCGACCTCCAGGACGGCATCGAGGACGCTTCCGGCCCCGGCCATTGGAACGATCCCGACATGCTCGAGGTCGGCAACGGCGGCATGACCCCCACCGAATATCGCGCCCACTTCAGCATGTGGTGCCTGATGGCTGCGCCGCTGATGGCCGGCAACGATGTCCGCAGCATGACCGATGAGATCCGCTCCATCCTCACCAATAAGGAAGTGATTGCGGTGGACCAGGACCCGCTTGGCTACCAGGGCCGAAGAGTGAAGCGCGATGGCGCCAGCGAGATCTGGTCCAAGCAGATGGCCGATGGCAGCCGCACCGTGGCGCTGCTCAATCGCGGCGCCTCGGAAACCGACATCCGCGTGGCCTGGACCGATATCGGCTACCCGGACTCGCTCTCCGCCGCGGTCCGCGATCTCTGGGCGCACCAGGACCTGGGCTCGCACCAGGGCGGCTTTTCGGCCAAGGTGCCCAGCCACGGCGTGGTGATGGTGACCGTCCGCCCCGGCGTACACTAAGGAACCGGCTGGAGGGGCCGGTCACAGCCCGACCCACTTTTCTTAACTCGTGAACGGCCAACGGCTTGCTGCTCCCCGGCCCCGTTCTCCAAGGCCATCGCGGTATTCCAGGGGAGATAATCACATCGGAGGCAGTCTCATTTCCTCTTCCGCTGAAGGCCAACCTCGTGGGACAACTTGTCCCACGAAAAAAACGCAAGTGCTTGAATCCATTCGACCGGAGGCCCCGTTCGTGGGACAACTTTGTCCCACCAAGCCACGCTGAATCGCGTCCGGGTGGGGCAGCCCTACAGAATCTCCAGTCGCTTGCCGACCTTCTCGAAAACCTCCAGCGCCCGGTCCAAGTCCGCTCTGGTGTGAGTGGAGGCTACGATCGTTCTCACGCGCGCTTTGTCCTTGGCGACCGTGGGAAAACCGATCCCGGTGGCCAGCACGCCTTCTTCGAACAACTCGCGCGAGAAGCGGTGCGCCAGCGCCGCTTCACCGACGATCACCGGCGTGATGGGCGTCTCGCTGATCCCGGTGTTGAAGCCCGCCGACGCCAAGCCCTGCTTGAAGTAGCGGGCATTGTCCCAAAGTGCTTCGATGCGCTCCGGTTCCTGGTCCAGCACGTCGAACGCTGCCAGGCAGGCGGCGGCGACCGCCGGCGGATGCGAGGTCGAAAACAGGAACGGCCGCGCGCGGTGATACAGGAATTCGATCAGCTCGCGGCTGCCGCAGACGTACCCGCCGAGCACGCCAATGGCTTTCGAAAGCGTTCCAACCTGAATGTCCACCCGGCCGTGCAATCCGAAATGATCGACGGTGCCGCGGCCGTTGCGTCCCAGCACGCCGGAGGCGTGTGCGTCGTCCACCATCATGATGGCGCCGTGCTTTTCGGCAGCCGCCACCAGGCCGGGCAGCGGGCCGATGTCGCCATCCATCGAGAAAACACCGTCGGAAATGAGCAGCTTCTTCCCGCCGGCGCCGTCAAGCGATGCCAGAATGCTCTCCGCCGCGGCAACGTCCTTGTGCGGAAACACGTGAATCTTGGCCCGCGAAAGACGGCAGCCATCGATGATGCTGGCATGGTTCAGCTCATCGGAAATGATGTGATCGTCCGGCCCCAGAATCGCGGACACCGTGCCCGCGTTGGCGGCGAATCCGGATTGAAAGACCACGCACGCTTCGACGTTCTTGAATCGGGCGATGCGCTTTTCGAGCGCCATGTGCAGCGACATGGTGCCGGAAATCGTCCGCACCGCTCCCGAACCGGCGCCGTACTGCTTCACCGCCGCGATCGCCGCCTCCAGCAGTTTGGGATGCGTCGTCAGACCGAGATAATTGTTCGACGCCAGGTTGATGACGTCTTTGCCGTCGAAGCGGGATTCCGCTGCGCTGGCCGATTCGAGAACGCGCAGGCGCTGGTAAGTGCCTTCGCTCTTCCACTGTTCCAGTTGGTCGTGCAGGTATGAAAGTGGCGTGCTCATCACCAGACAAGTGTATCGCCTGGAATCGCCGCACGGCTTGGAGCCGCCGCCCGCCCCATGCTACGATTGAACTGTTGCGCGTGACACAAGCGGGGACGTAGTTCAGTTGGTTAGAACGCCGGCCTGTCACGTCGGAGGTCGCGGGTTCGAGCCCCGTCGTCCCCGCCATTTTTTTTCAATCACTTACAAACCGAGGGTTGAAGCGAATTCCGCCGGCTCTACGCCAAAAACGGGGGCAGACCCCAATCCCAAACCTTTCTAAGAACATAACACCTTCACCCGGAGTCTATAGTTTTCGAAGTTGCGGAAGCCATACGCTTGACGGTTGATGAGTTCCATC
>JBAVEN010000027.1:0-19002 GCA_049587755.1 Bryobacteraceae bacterium
TCGCCTTGCCTTCGGCGCGGGATGGAGCAAACCCGCAATCTCTTGAATCGGGATCACGCTGCACTCCCGCTTCCGTCATTCCCAATCCTATCATCCGGCGCTGTATTAGGCAAGTATATAATCGCCCGAATTGTCGAGGGGAAGATTGTGGAGGAGTGGCTGGCATACGACGGGTTGACCATCTATAGACAGCTCGGGTTGACGCCTCCAAGCTAGCAGTATTCGCCGGGCCGTGATTGCAATGCTGCCAGCAGTGGATCGTACAGGGCGAACGTGTCAGAGCGACCGAAACCCAAACCCAAACCGGTCAAACCAGTGCCAGGCTACGTGTTTATATTTTCCTGCCCAAGTGCAGATAATAGCGCGGTCTGTGCGGCGTAAAGCGCGTGCACGGGCGAGACCCATCTTCCCTCCCCGTTTGTTCCCCCGCGCCGCAAAAGATATCCAGCTCTGGTGCTATCGAGATGGCGCCCGTCGCCCGCCGCTTTCAGCCTCTCCGGTGAAGGAGACCCCCTCTGGACACAGGGCCGCGGCCCGTCGCACTATGTAGATTGGCTCCGTCGCTGAACATTACTCCCCAATTCCGTCCGCCGCTCGATCCCGAGTTCGTCCCCGCCGCGTTGTGGAACCGCGCCTACCGCGCCGCGGTAAGCCAGGCCGGTGGCGCGCCGTTGGCTATCGCGCTCCAGCGCGGCGATGGTTCGGTCTCCGTCTGTCGCACCGCCGTTCTGCCTCACCAGGGCGCCAACGCCGAGTGGAACTGCCGCTATGCCGAACGGCTCCTCAAGTTCCTGCTGTGGCAGAAGGGCGGTTGCCGTGTGGTGGTCGCAGGCGATCCCGCTCTGGCTTCTTACCTCGCCGCCGTGTACTCGCCGGCCGGCGCGCGCGCCTTCGATCATCGCTTCATGGGCGAGCGCATCTATGGCCGGCCGTTCGCCGTCGAAAACGCGGCCTATGATGCCGTTCCCCAGGAGCGCGAGCCCACCGCTCCGCTGGGCCGCCACCTGGATGGCTGCCGCATCGGCTTCGACCTCGGCGCCAGCGATCGCAAGTGCGCCGCGGTGCTGGAGGGCCGCGCCGTCTGGAGCGATGAGACTCCCTGGAATCCCTCCGCCCAGTCCGACCCGCAATATCACTTCGATGGCATCCAGGATTCGCTGCGCCGCGCCGCCTCGCAGCTTCCGCGCGTGGATGCCATCGGCGGCAGCGCCGCCGGCGTGTACGTGAACAATCAGGTGCGGGTCGGCTCGCTCTACCGCTCCGTCCCGCAGCCTCTCTTCGAAGCCCGCATTCGCAACCTTTTCCTCGATCTCCAGGCCGCCTGGCGCATTCCGTTCGAAGTGGTCAACGATGGCGAAGTCACCGCGCTCGCCGGTTCCATGGCCCTCGGCGATAATGCCGTCCTCGGCGTCGCCATGGGCAGCAGCCTGGCCGCCGGATACGTTACCCCGCACGGCGCCATCACAGGCTGGCTCAATGAGCTGGCTTTCGTTCCCGTGGACTATCGGCCGGGCGCGCCGCTCGACGAATGGTCCGGCGATTCGGGCGCCGGCGTGCAATATTTCTCGCAGCAAGCCGTGGGCCGGCTGCTGGCGCCCGCCGGCATCGACCTGCCGCACGAAATGCCGCTTCCGGTGAAGCTCGAACGGGTGCAGCACCTCGCTGCCGGCGGCGACGCCCGCGCGCTGCGCATCTTCGAAACCATCGGCGTCTGGTTCGGCTACACCATCGCTCACTTCGCGGATTTTTATCAGGTTCGCAACCTGCTGGTCCTCGGCCGCGTAATGACCGGCGTCGGCGGCGACCTGCTGCTTTCCACCGCCCGCCGCGTCCTGTCCGCCGAGTTTCCCGATCTTGCCGAGCGCATCCGCTTCCACATCCCGGGTGAGCAGGAGAAGCGCCATGGCCAGGCCATTGCCGCCGCCAGCCTTCCCGCAATTCCACCCAAGGAGGTCCCGCATGTTTCCAAATAATCCCCACGTTGACGTGTTCGTTCCCGACAATCTGCCGGCCGCCGAAGCGCTGGCCCGCACTACCCACCTGACCATTGCCGCGCACCAGGACGATATCGAAATCATGGCCTACCACGGTATCGCCGAGTGCTTCGGGATCGCGGACCGCTGGTTCACCGGCGTGGTGGCCACCAACGGCGCCGGCAGCCCACGCTCCGGCATTTACGCCGATTGCACTGACCAGGACATGCAGCGCGTGCGCATCCAGGAACAGCGCAAAGCTGCCTTTGTCGGCGAGTACGCCTGCCAGATCCAGCTCGGCTACACAAGCGCCGAAGTCAAGGATCCGGCCGGCCCGCTGGCCGGCGACCTGTGCGCTATTCTGCGCGCCGCCAAGCCGCAAGTCGCGTACCTGCACAATCTGGCCGATAAGCACGACACTCACGTCGCCGTTGCCCTGCGCGCCATCGCGGCCTTGCGAGCCGTTCGCGACGAAACCCGTCCGCGCGCCGTCTATGGCTGCGAAGTGTGGCGCGACCTCGATTGGCTCCCCGACCCGGACAAGCGCCCGCTCCCGGTTTCCGCCCGCTCCAATATCGCCGCCGCTTTGGTGGGCGTCTTCGATTCCCAGGTCTCCGGCGGCAAGCGCTACGATCTCGCCACCGCCGGCCGCCGCCTGGCCCACGCCACTTACTTCGCCTCGCACTCCACCGACCAGGAATCGGCGCTCAATTTCGCCATGGATCTCACCCCCCTGGTCGACGATCCCACCCTCCCCATCGCCGACTATGTGCTCTCCTTCATCGACCGCTTTCGCGAGGATGTGGCCCAGCGGCTAAAAGGTGAGCCGCGATAAAGTCCGGAGCAACCGCGACTGCGCTGGGGCATTTCACCCAATCCGATTTCCCGAAGCCTCATAATTTGTTGATGCCGCACGGTTTTCCTTTGGAAGTAGGGGTGCAGTACAATGAGTCCGCACGCCTATGTTCCGATTCGATCAATTGATCCGCCGCGACAGCATCATTCGTGACGTGAAACAACGCCACCCGGCAACCAGAACTGTCTTCGATAACTTACATTTCCGCGAAAGTTGCGACGATTGCGCTATCGAGACTGTGGCGCGCAAAAACGGCCTGCAAATCCCCGACGTACTGGACGCGCTCAATCGCGCCGCTTTCGGGTCGCAGGCGGAGAGCGACGAACATGCAAGCCACCAATAAGATCACGCGCAAGAAGAAACAGAGTCCGGTAAACCAGCCGTTGGAGGTGTTCTTTTCCCCCAAAACTGTGGCCGTGATTGGCGCCACGGAAACGGCCAACTCGGTGGGCCGGACGCTGTTGTGGAACCTGGTCACCTCTCCCTTCGGCGGCACCGTTTACCCGGTGAATCCGAAACGGCCCAGCGTGCTGGGCGTCAAGGCCTACAAGTCCGTCTCGGAGATCCCGGAGGATGTCGACCTGGCGGTAATCGTGACGCCGCCGCCTTCGATTCCGGGCTTGATCCAGGAGTGCGGCGAGAACGGCGTGCGCGGCGCCATTGTGATCTCGGCCGGCTTCAAGGAGGTCGGCCCCGCAGGCGCGGCACTCGAACAACAGCTTCTGGCCGCTGCGCAGGCCGCCGGCATTCGCGTCATCGGTCCCAACTGCCTCGGCGTGATGGCCCCGCTCACCGGCATGAACGCCACTTTCGCCACCACCATCGCCCGCCCCGGATCGGTCGGCTTCATCAGCCAGAGCGGCGCGCTGTGCACGGCGGTGCTCGATTGGAGCCTCAAGGAAATGGTGGGCTTCAGCGCATTCGTTTCCGTCGGCTCGATGGTCGATGTCGGCTGGGGCGACCTCATCTATCACCTCGGCAACGACCCGAGAACCAAGTCCATCGTTTGCTACATGGAGTCGATCGGCGACGCCCGCTCCTTCATTTCTGCCGCCCGCGAAGTGGCGCTCAACAAGCCGATCATCATCATCAAACCGGGGCGCAGCGCGGCCGCAGCCAAGGCTGCCGCGTCCCACACCGGCGCCCTCACCGGATCCGACGAGGTGCTGGAGGCTGCCTTCCGCCGCTGCGGCGTGCTGCGCGTCGCCAACATCGCCGATCTGTTTTACATGGCCGAAGTGTTGTCCAAGCAACCCCGGCCGCAGGGGCCGCGGCTCACCATCGTCACCAATGCCGGCGGTCCGGGCGTGCTGGCCACCGACGCTCTGATTATGGGCGGTGGCGAGCTGGCCGAGATCTCCCCGGAAGCCATGGAGGCCTTTAGCGCCGTGTTGCCGCCCACCTGGAGCCACGGCAACCCCGTCGACATCATCGGTGACGCCTCCCCCGAGCGCTACGCCAAAGCGCTCGAGATCGCCGCCAAAGACCCCAACTCCGACGGCATGCTGGTGATCCTAACGCCGCAGGCCATGACCGATCCCACGCAAATCGCCGAGCAGTTGAAGCCGCTCGCCAAGCAGGAAGGCAAGCCGCTGCTGGCAAGCTGGATGGGCGGCGTGGATGTGGCCGCGGGCGAGGCTATTCTGAACCGCGCCAACATCCCCACCTTCCCCTACCCCGATACCGCCGCCCGCGCCTTCAATTACATGTGGCGATACAGCTACAACTTGCGCGGCCTGTACGAAACTCCGGCGCTGGCCGAGGATTCGGCGGATTGGGCTCCCGACCGCGCGCTCGTCGCCGATATCGTTCAGAAATCGCGGGACCGTGGCCGCACCATCCTCACCGAATCCGAATCCAAGCGGGTGTTGGCCGCTTATGGCATCCCCACCGCCGCCACCATCGTTGCCCCCGACGCCGCGGCCGCGGTCGATGCCGCCGGCCAGATTGGCTATCCGGTGGTGCTTAAGATCTACTCGGAAACCATCACCCACAAGACCGATGTCGGCGGCGTACAGCTCAATCTGGGCAACGCCCAGGCGGTCGAGAAGGCTTTTGCGGCGATTCAAACATCGGTGGTCGAGAAGGCCGGCGCACAGCATTTTCAGGGCGTCACCGTGCAGCCCATGGTGCGCCTCAAGGATGCCTATGAGCTGATCGTCGGCTCCAGCCTCGATCCCCAGTTCGGCCCCGTGCTGCTCTTCGGCACCGGCGGCCAACTGGTCGAAGTGTTCAAAGACCGCGCCCTGGCGCTGCCGCCGCTCAACTCCACGCTGGCGCGCCGCATGATGGAGCACACCAAGATCTACAAAGCGCTCAAGGGCGTCCGCGGCCGCAAGCCGGTCGATCTGGCGGCTCTCGAGGTGTTGATGGTTCGCTTCAGCACCCTAGTGGCCGAGCAGCGCTGGATCAAGGAGATCGATATCAACCCGCTGCTGGCTTCGCCCGACGGTCTGATGGCGCTCGACGCCCGCGTGGTGGTGTATGGGGCCGAAGTGACGCTCGACCAGATCCCCAAGATGGCGATCCGGCCTTACCCCACACGCT
The DNA here is from genome assembly GCA_049587755.1 of Bryobacteraceae bacterium. Classification (GTDB taxonomy): domain Bacteria; phylum Acidobacteriota; class Terriglobia; order Bryobacterales; family Bryobacteraceae; genus Bog-375. Next base: position 5,377 of record JBAVEN010000027.1, read on the forward strand.
ACGTGGGGCCGTTTACGCTCAAAGACGGCAACGTGGTCACCATCCGCCCCATCCGGCCGGAGGACGAGCCGACCATGGTCCGCTTCCACAAGACGCTTTCCGAGCGCAGCGTTTATCTCCGCTTCTTCCACTTGATGAATCTCGAGCAGCGCACCAAGCACGAACGTCTGATGCGCACCTGCTTCATCGATTACGACCGCGAAATGGCCCTGGTTGCCGAGCGCCGCAACCCGGAGACCGGCGAGCCGGAGATCCTGGGCGTGAGCCGCCTGACCAAGATCCACGGCGCGGAGGGAGCCGAAGTGGCGGTTGTGGTGAGCGACCAGTGGCACGGCCGCGGCCTGGGCAAGGAGCTGATGGCGCGCCTGCTGATCGTCGCCGCCGATGACAAGGTCCCGCTGCTCACCGCCAACATCCTCCCCGACAACCGCGATATGATCCGCGTCTTCGAGAAGCTCGGCTTCTCCCTGAAACACAACATGGAAGACGAGCTGGTCCACGCCGAATTCAAGCTGTAGGGCGTGAGCGCTGGAGCGAGTACGGAGGTCGGGTTGGCAATCGCGCGGTTCAGGCTGACCCCGTTTTCGCTGGCCTTGATCCCGTTGAACCTCGATGGTTACCTGTTCGAGTGGAAGAATGGCAAAGCGAGCCAGGTCCTTACCCGCGTCGCTGCAGATTTCACCGGCTGGCAGCAAGACAGCTCAAAGTTTGACAAGCAGGTAGAGGGAATCATCCGAGCGCTGCGCCCGGACGAAGTCGCGGCGTCAGCATAGGTGCCCAGGTCGTCGATGTTGCCCCGCCGTACTGTCAGCGTGCTGTGAGCCTTTGATCAGCTTGATTGCTTTTTGTTTTCATCCGGGGTTGTCCGGGAACCTGCATAAAGAACTCGTTCCGTCCGAAAAATCCCCGCCACGTCTACTTGACAGCATAACGCCCTACCTGCTGATCGACCGGCAGATTAGGGCCGGACTGTCGGTTTCCAGGGCGCGCAAGCGCAGCGCTGGCGCGTCGCCGCGGGAAAACAGGGTCTGATAGCGAATATCGCTCGCGCCCACTTGGCGTCGACTAGCCCACCGAAAGCCGGGGCTCGTTGAGCAACTTACCACGAATCTCAGCGGCCCGCGCGCCATGATGAGCCTCACGATGATGATTTGCACACAGCGCCACGAGATTATCCTGCGTGTCGGTACCGCCTTCGCTCAGGGGTACTACGTGGTGGGTCTCCAGATAGATTCTTCCATCTGTCATCTGGAATCCTTGGCTCGCGCAGTACTCGCACGCTCCTTTAGCACGCTCGAGCGTTCGAGAGCGAAGGACTGGATCGCGAACGAACACCATTCCAGAAACAGTGCGGCGTTCGACCGAGGCCTCCGCCTCCGGCTGTACCGAGAACTGGTCGACAAATCGCTCGGGCAACGCACCCCGGGTCAGAGTCGCAGCTCCAGTCTCCTCGTCATACGATGTCACCGCCCACGGAGTCGGATCCAATAGACGGTGCTTCACCCGAGAAGGCTTCGCCTTCGGATTGTCGGCCTCGCCCATCTTGCCGTCAGCGATCACCACACGGACCAGTTGGCGGCGTTTCCACGCTTCCTGCATGGCGCGGTCGAACTTCTCTGCACGCGCCCGCCAAACCTCTTTTCCGCGCCCGGTGTCGCGAAGCTTCAGGTCCATGAACACAACGCCTTCTCGTTCTTGCATCGCCGAGTACCATAGGTTTAGTACGATGATGCGGCCTGGTTCCACGAATGACCATTCGTAGCAATACTTCGGATTCGACGCCGCTCGCTCTTCACCGCCCGCGAAGTGCGCCCAGTCGCTCACATCGACTCCGGCAGCGCTGACAAGGTCGATAACGCGCTGCTGCTTTGTGGGCTTTAGTCCGTCCAACACCGACATCCGAACCGTCCTCCACTCGATTGACCGATCATTTTCGCACATCCGGCCCCGAAATAAGAAGCTCAAACACCAGTATTGTTTGCGGAATCCCTTCCGATAACGAACAGGTTTGCCCACGATCTCTCCAGCGGGGATACGCTATGGCACTCGCTTGGCTTTCTGAAACAGCGAGCGCCCCTTCCGCCGTCACGATGCCACTAACGGCGAATGAGGCGAACAACGGAAAAAACGGGTGGAAAAAACGGGTCAGCCTGAACTGAGCGATTATTCTGAGAGCCTCGGCTCGCCGGTAGCACTAGGCGGTATATGCCCCGGCGCGACCGCTGTATCTTGCCTGCTGTCGCTTGTCACGTGACGCAACGCGGAGTGGACCGACGGGAAACGTTTTCAGCCACCGCCGACTGGGAGGAAAAAACGGGTCAGCCTGAACTGAGCGATTTTTCTGAGAGCCTCGGCTCGCCGGTAGCACCTTGAGGTATATGCCCCGGCGCGACCGCTGTATCTTGCCTGGTGTCGCTTGCCACGTGACGCAACGCGGAGTGGACCGACGGGAAACGTTTTCAGCCACCGCCGACTGGGAAACTTACCTGGGTTTAATGCGCCAAAACCTGGAAGACGCGGGAGTCAGCCTGCTCGCTTGGTGCTTGATGACCAACCACATCCATTTAATAGCGCTGCCCGAACGGGAAGACTCACTCGCGGTGTTGCTCCGCCGGGTCCACGGGCGATACGCCCAGTATTACAATGCGCGGCATGGGCGAAGCGGCCATCTTTGGCAAAACCGCTATTTCGCCTGCTCCCTTGGCCCGGGCCACCTATGGGCGGCGCTGGCGTATGTCGAAATGAACCCGGTCCGGGCCAAACTTGTGGAACGGCCCGGCGACTACCGCTGGTCCAGCGCCGCCGCACACCTGGGAAGACCGGACACAAGCGGGATGGTGGATATGGAATGGTGGCGAAGGGAGTACGATGGGATGGATTGGGAGCAGACTCTGGGCGCCGCGGACCGGGACCAATCCGCGTCACTGAGGCGCTGCACCTACGCAGGGCGTCCGTTTGGCGATGAGGAGTTCGTCAAGGCAATCTCGGAGCAGTTTGGCCGGCACTGGGCCCGTGGGCGACCCAAGAAGGAAGGCGCCGCCGTGCCAGCAACGACTAACACGAGCCAATTGGCGCTGTTTGCGGAGCAGACCTAAGCAACGGGAAAATCGCGCAGTTCAGGCTGACCCGTTTTCCCCCGCGAGTACCTCCAGCACAATCCTGATCTTGATAGCCGGACAGTCATTAAAATCGAAAACGAGGACAGGGCCGACCACGATATGAACCCGAGAACTGGCGCTGACCATGGCCAGACAGTTATCACGGTGAGCGGCAAGGTGCAGTGATGGAAAGAGCTGTTGTTCTCTTCGTGATAGCGGGACGGATCGCCACGGCCCAAGTGACCGTACCGGGGCCAGAGGGTGACTGCGGCTTCTCCAGGTTTCAGCCGATACGGATCTCGCATTACGTCGAGACCGCCGCGGTTGCCAAGGTAACGCCTCAGTATCCGCCTGCGGCTAAAGCCAACGGAACGACGGGAGTAGTGCGCGTACGAGTTCTGATTAACATTCGCGGATTGGTAGAAAGGACGTGTCCGGAGTATGTCAAGGATCAGCCTCGACCCGACCGCAGCTTGGTTATTGCGGCGGAATCGGCCGCACTCCAGTGGTCATTCCAGCCAAACTTTAATCTCGTCCAGGCGGAACCTCGCGCCGCGCATCGATTCAATTACGTGCAGGGCGTACTGATCTTCAAGTTCGTCTTGGATGAACCAGCCAAGGCGAGCCCGTAGCGGGAACCAACCGAAGGGGGGAAAAAGGGGTCAGCCTGAACCGCCCCACCGCTGATTACTGGTGGGAAAAAAACGGGTCAGCCTGAACTGAGCGATTTTTCTGGGTCGTGGAAAAAGGGGTCAGCCTGAAGCGCCCCACCGCTGATTACTGGTGGGCTTCGCGAGAAACGGCGCTTCGCGCCGGCTGATAGTGTCAAAATCCGTGACATCCATGATAGACTCCGGCCTATGATGCGATCCATCGTGCTCGTGGCTTTGACTGTCGCGCCCGCCCTCGCGCAGCCATCCACGCCTCAACCATCCTGGCCGGTCAAGCAAGGCGACGCACTGCTGCGCGACTTCAAGTTCGCCGGCGGCGGGTCGCTGCCCGAATCGAAAATCCATTACCGCACGCTCGGCTCGCCACGACGAGACGCGCACGGCCACGTGACGAATGCCGTCATGCTGCTGCACGGCACGTCGGGCTCGGGAGCGCAGTTTCTCAATCCCGTTTTTTCGAACCAACTGTTTCCGCCGGAGCAGCCGCTCGATATCGCCAGGTTCTACGTTATTATGCCCGACGGCCTCGGCCACGGCGCTTCGTCCAAGCCCAGCGACGGGCTGCATGCACACTTCCCCCGCTACGGCTACGCCGACATGGTCGAGGCGCAGCGCCGCATGCTGGTCGAGGGCCTCGGCGTGGATCGCCTCCGCCTGCTCCTCGGCACGTCGATGGGCTGCATGCACGCATACGTCTGGGCCGAGACGCACCCCGAATTCCTGCAGGCGGCCATGCCGCTGGCATGCCTGCCCATACAGATCTCTGGCCGCAACCTGGCTTGGCGCATGACCGCTATCGAAGCCATCCGCAACGACCCCGACTGGCGGTCGGGCGACTACACCGCGCAGCCGCCCGGCCTGCGCACAGCGCTTAGTGTGCTCGCTTTCGTGGGCGGCAATCCGCTCACCTGGCAGAAGGCCGGCCCCGACCGCGAAAAGGCCCTCGCCTACTTCCACCGTATCGTCGAAACGCGCCTACGGACCGCCGACGCCAACGACATCGTGTATGCGCTGGACGCCTCGCACGACTACGACCCGGCGCCGGGCCTCCCCAAAATCCGCACGCCGATGCTGCACATCAATTTCTCCGACGACACCATCAATCCCCCGGAGCTGCACATCGCCGATACATTGCTGAAACAGGCGCCGACGGTCACCTTCGAGCTCTATCCGTACACGCCCGACACAATCGGCCACGGCTCGCACACCAAGGCCGCGCTCTGGAAGGACCGGCTGGCAAAGTTCTTGCAGGCAACCGAACGGTAGAACGGCAAAGAATACGCGGAATGGCTGGCCTCGGTTCCTCGGCCTGCGCGGAGAGCGTTGTGCGCAGCAGGAGGGGTAGGTCGCGGAGAACATCCCGGAGGACCTGTTCACCGTTGTGCCTGATTGGCCGTTGAGCGATCTCAATAACCAGATCAAGCATAAGGGCCGGACTCACTTTGAAGGGAATCACGGGTCACGGTCCGAGCCCTCTGTGCCCAAGAACTTCCAAATCGCTAATTTGCCTGTTTTGTCCAAAATAGCTATTATGAGAACCGGAGGGCGAAGCGTACATGCCTCATGATCGAGCTGGCTTGGCGCGCCTGCGGCGGCCGGTCCCGGCCGCGCCCCGTGGCCCTGATCGAGAACGGCCGCAAACTGTCTCCGTTTCCGCCACCACCGCCAAGAACGAATTTGCCAGCGTCCTGGAGAAGGCGATCCTGGGCCGCACCGTGGTGATTACCAAGCACGACACTCCCAAGGCAGTTCTCATCTCCGTGGACGAATTCGATGCTCTCGCGAGCGCTCACAGAGTCGCACTCGGCAGCCTGAGCGCGGAATTCGACAGGCTACTGGCCGGGATGCAGAGGCCCGCCGCTCGCGTCGCCATGCAAGCAGCCTTCGAAGCGTCGCCGAAGGAACTGGGACGCGCCGCCTTGGCGGCCGCCCGCAAGCGTGGCTAGACGCTCGGCCCCCTGCATCTACGTCCTGGCCGGAACCAACGGCGCCGGCAAAAGCAGCGTCGCCGGAGCCATGTTCCGCGCACGGGGCGCCGGGTACTTCAACCCTGACGAAGCTGCCCGGCGGATTCTGCAGGCAAATCCCGGCATCACGCCAGCCGAAGCGAATAGCGCCGCGTGGAAGCAAGGCAAACGGCTTTTGGAGCGCGCCATTGAGGAGCGCCTGAACTTCGCGTTCGAAACAACGCTCGGAGGGCGCACCATCCCGGCGCTGCTCCACCTGGCACTCTCGGCAGGTCTTCAGGTGCGCGTCTGGTACGTGGGCCTGAGCAGTGCCGAGCTTCATCTCGCACGGGTGCGCGCCAGGGTCGCGAAAGGCGGCCATGACATTCCGGAACTGGCGATCCGCGACCGCTACGACCGCAGCCGCTTCAACCTGATTCGACTCCTGCCAAGGCTCACCGAACTTCGCGTCTACGACAACAGCGTCGAGGCCAACCCGGACGCCGGCGCTACTCCGGAGCCGGCGCTCCTCCTCCATCTGGCCGCCGGCAAGATCGTGAGTTCGTGCGATCTCACGGCGACTCCGGAGTGGGCAAAGCCAATCCTGGCGGCGGCCATAAAGTCCCAACCCTGATCGCCCGCTCCACAGGAGAAACCCGCCCTGGAACCGATCACAGCCCTTTCCGCTTTCCGTAACTCCTGCCTGGCCAATTACCTACCCTCCGTCCCGTCCGCTCCCCAAAACAGCCTCGAGCGCCTCCGGTGACATAATCGGATCGGAGGCGGTTCCGTGGCTTCGCCAATAACAGCCCGCGTGGGACAACTTGTCCCACAGAAAAAATGTAACTGCTTGATTCCAGGACGCCGCATCTTCCGTTCGTGGGACAGATTTGTCCCACATCCCGCCTTTCCGGGGCGCTGCCGCAAGGGGTCCCATAGTGCTGAGGTGAAATGGGCTCTCACGTGACGCTCGTCGCGTAATCTCGGCTGCTTTCGAATCGTGTTTATCCAAATGACACTCCGCCTTCGCCGGCCTCCGCGAATGTGAGATAACCGAATCGGGGAGGGTTCGAACTTGCCGATTGCCGTGTTGAGGCTCGGGTCTCCGAGGAAACCGAACGAAGGCTTGCGTCTTGGCACCGTTCGCAGGCCGCCGCGCGGCGTGCCGAAAGCGCAATTCGCCAAGCTTGATTATTACGATATCTGGCTGCCGAATCTGGCTCCGAGCCAGGAGCTGGTGTCGTTCGCGCAACGCTCGCACGACGAGCGCTCGTGGAAAACGTTCGAGCGCAAATTCCGCGCCGAGATGAACCAGCCGGATGCGTCTCGAGTCCTGGATCTGCTGGCGGCCCTTTCCCATCAGACCAACTTCTCCTTGGGTTGTTACTGCCAGAACGAGGATCGGTGCCACCGCTCGATTCTGAAGAAACTGCTTGCCGAGCGTGACGCCGAATTCGCCTGACGCTCGATTCTTCGATGTTCGGCCTGCCCAAGATTCACTCCCGGCCCTTCGACGCCAAATTCGTTTTCAATTCCAGCTCCCGGACGGATTACGCTACGCTGAAAGTGAGCATGATCGGCATGGCGATGGCGTTTCTCGCGGCGGCGTTGCCAAACGCGGTGGTGTTGCGGCCGGTGGTGAATATGTACTCCCAGCCCTCGGAAGACGCCGATGTGGTCTCGCAGGCAATCTACGGTTCCGACGCGGCCGTGGTGGAGCAGCGCGGCGGCTGGGCACGGATTCGCACGGCGGACGAATACAGCGGCTGGACTTCGCTGGCCGCGCTGAAGATCGGTCCGCCCTATGCCGCTGCGGGTCAAGTGGCCACGGTGACCAGCCTGTTCGCGCACATTTACCGCGAGCCCGATGTCACCGCGCATGCGCCCATCCTGACCGTGCCGTTCGAAACCAGGCTGGAGATTGCGAGCGGCGAGCGGGAGCGCTGGCACCAGGTGCGGTTGGCGGATGGGCGCTTGGGCTTTGTCCAGGCGGGCGATGTAACGTTCGATTCGACGCCAATCAGTACCGCCGAGATGCTGGCGCTGAGCCGCCGCTTTTTGGGCCTGCCATACACGTGGGGCGGAACGTCCAGCTTTGGCTACGATTGTTCCGGCTTCGTCCAAATGCTGGAGCGGCGGCACGGCGTGATGCTGCCGCGCGACGCGGGGCCGCAGGCGGACTCGAGCAGCCTCAAGCCGGCGAGCCGGTCCGATCTCGAGCCCGGCGATCTGCTGTACTTCGGCGCCTCGCCCCAGCGCATCACGCACACGGGCATGTACCTGGGCGGCGGCCAATTCATCAGCGCCACCACCTACCAGACGCCCATGGTGCGCATCGACAGCCTGGAGAATCCGCACTGGTCGCGCCTGCTGGTAGCGATGAGGAGAGTGAAATGAACCGGAGAAACTTTGTTAGAAGCGCGGCGGCCGCCTATCCGTTGAGCCGGCTGTCGACGGCGGCCGGGGGCGCGGCGCTCGAAACCAAAATCGTCCGCCTCAACCTGCGGCACACCTGGACCACCACCATGTCGTCGAGCACGTATCGCGACACGCTGTACGTCGGCTACACGCGCGACGGCATTACCGGCCATGGCGAAGGCGCGCCCATCGTCCGCTACCATGAGGACGCCGCGGGCGCGCGGCAGGCGGTGGAATCCGTCCGCGCGTTGTTACTGGCAGCGAACCCGATGCAGTTTGCCAAGCTGATGGCGACGGTTTTCTCTCGCGTGGAAGGCGCCTGGGCGGGTAAGGCCGCCATCGATATCGCGCTGATGGATTGGGTCGGCCAGAAGCTGGGCATCCCGCTCTATTCTTATTTCGGACTCGATCCCGCGGACGCGCCGCTGACCACGTTTTCGATCGGCATCGACACACCCGAGATCACGCGGCAAAAAACGCGCGAGGCCGCCGAGTACCCCGTGCTCAAGGTGAAAGTTGGCCTGGCGACCGACGAGCCGACCATCGAAGCCGTGCGCAGCGTGACTTCGAAGCCCCTCCGCGTGGATGCCAACGAAGGCTGGAAAGATAAGGAAGAGGCGGTGCGCAAGATCAACTGGCTGGAGAAGCAGGGGGTCGAGTTCATCGAGCAGCCGATGCCGGCGGAAATGCTGGAAGAAACGCGCTGGGTACATGAGCGCGTGCACATCCCGATCATCGCCGACGAGGTCTGCCGCCACGCTTCCGACATCCCGAAACTGAAGGGCGCTTACGACGGTGTCAACATCAAGCTGGACAAAAGCGGCGGATTGTTGGAAGCCTGGCGCATGATCGCGGTGGCGAAATCGCTCGGCATGAAAACGATGCTGGGGTGCATGGTGTCGAGCTCGGTTACGGTGACCGCCGCCGCGCACCTGTCCCCCCTGGTCGACTATGCCGATCTCGACGGCAACCTGCTCATCGCCAACGACCCGTTCACTGGCGTGAGGGTGGAAAAAGGCAAGCTGATTTTGCCGGAGCGAGCGGGGTTGGGGTTGAGAGCGGCGTAGGCGTAAGGGCAAAGCGGCCGAGTACGGCCGTATTTCATCGGCTTATTTGCGACGGAATTATGAGACGCGCACGGGCCCGAAATCGGGCCTCCGGCCTTCGTCGCAAGACTTACCCATTCTGAGACACCAGGAGGTCACCGCCTACGGTCCAGCTATTTTTCGTTCAGTTGTGGTTGCGAATGGGACAGCCCTTTTCAAACGAGTAGCTGGGCCTTCCATCCGTTCCAATGACAACTCTGCACTTGCAGCCAAGCGCTTTTGCCTCGGGTGTGCCGGGCAAGGGTTGCATGTCTGTGCGAACGGGTCCTGGCTGGGCCTTGCTGTTTTCGTTCATAAATGCGCCTCCAATCTCAAGATAACCATGATCGGCCCGAATCGCGGCGTGTGTCGCGCAAAGGACCCTTTGTGAGACTGAGCCGAAGCGCCGCGCGGAGGTGAAGCAAGGGAGCGGGGACAAGAAGCGAAAACCGTATAATTCAGTAGCCGCGCATTTCATGGGCTCATTCTGCGACCACGGAAATTTGGAGGTTTTGAATGATCGTCCAACAGAAACAGCATCCGAAAGCGGTGCTCAGCCATACCGACACGCCAGAACAGTTCTTGATTGAGTGCTCGTGCAACTGCCGAGTGTTTCATATTTTTCGTGCGCCAGTGGCGCGAAAGGTCAAGACGAAAACGGCGCATCGGCTCCGTTTGATGGCTCGGTGCGTGGATTGTGAAAAGGAAATCCGCCTCAGCCTCGGGGGCTTTAATCCGTAGCCTAGGCGGCCCCGATCTCTTCGAGCAACCGCTCGACTTCAGCAGCGGGATCGGCGGCTCTGGTTACCTGCCGGCCGATGACCAGGTAGCTGGCGCCATCGCGCAAGGCTTCGGCGGGCGTGGCGACGCGCTTCTGGTCGCCGCTGTCGGCGCCGGCCGAACGCACACCCGGCGTCACCAGAATGGGCGCGGGCCCGAGGAGACGACGCAGGTCCGCGGCCTCCAGCGGCGATGCCACGATTCCATCCACACCGCACTCCATCGCCAGCCGCGCGCGGCGGCCCACCAGCTCGGCGATCTCGCCCTGGTAGCCGATCTCTTCCATGTCTTCGCGGCCGAAGCTGGTGAGCACGGTGACCGCAAGCAGTTTCAGGTCCGCGGCGGCCCGGCCTTCCACCGCGGCGCGCATCACCGAACCGACCGCGTGCACCGTCAGGAACCGCACGCCGGTGCGCGCCACTTGCGCCACGGCGCGCTTCACGGTCTCCGGGATGTCGTACATTTTGAGATCGAGGAAGATTTCTTTGCCCTGCTCGATCAACTGGCGCACAATCTCCGGGCCGGCGGCGGCGTACAGTTCCAGCCCGACTTTATAAAAACCCACGCGCCCGCCGATGCGCTTTACCAGCGCGCGCGCTTCGGCCGCGGTTTCCACGTCTAGGGCGATGATGATGGGGTTGTAGTTCATATCAGACGAATCGCCTTGGCGCCGCGCGGCAGCACGCGGCCGATTCGGTAAGCGCCTTCGAGCGCCTGTTCGAGGCGCGCGGCATCGGCTTCAGCCAGCGAAATTAACAGGCCGCCCGAAGTTTGCGGGTCGTAAAGCAGGTCCTCGATCTCGCGCGGTAGTTCGCGCGTGGCTTCGACCACGCAGGAAGCGAACTCGCGATTGTTCTTGAGGCCTCCGGGTACGGCGCCCAGCCTCGCATACTCCACCGCGCCCGGCAGAAACTGCACGCGGCCGGTTTCGATTTCGAGCGTGACTCCGCTCGCCAGCGCCATTTCGCGCGCGTGGCCGATCAGGCCGAAGCCAGTGACGTCGGTGCAGCCGTGGACGCCGAAGCGCAGCATTTCTTCCGCCGCGCGCCGATTCAGCGTGAGCATCTGCCGTACCGATTCCTCGACGTGTTCCGCCGCCGCGAGGCCGCGTTTCAATGCGGTCCCGATCACGCCGGTACCGAGGCGCTTGGTGAGGACCAGCGCATCGCCGGCGACCGCGCCCGCATTGGCGGTCACGCGCGCCGGATCGACAGTACCGGTCACGGCGTAGCCGAACTTGATTTCGTCATCGGCCACGCTGTGCCCGCCCAATATCGAGCAACCCGCCTCGTGCATCTTTTCGGCGCCGCCTTTGAGGATCTGCGCCAGCTCCTCCGCGTCGCCCTTGGCCGGGTAGGCGACAATCGAAAGCGCCGAAATCGGCCGCCCGCCCATGGCGTAAACGTCGCTCAGCGCATTGGCGGCGGCGATGGCGCCGAAGGTGTACGGATCGTCGACGATGGGCGTGAAAAAATCGACCGTCTGCACCAGGGCAAGCTCCGCCGTCAGCTTGTACACGCCGGCATCGTCGGCAGTGTCAAACCCGATCAGCACGTTCTCATTCGCCCAGCGGGGCACGCTCGCCAGAACCTGGTCCAACAACTTTGGACTGAGTTTGGACGCTCAACCCGCGGCCTTCACGTGCGCCGTCAGTTTGCGAAGCTGCGTCGAGTCTTCCATGGCGCCTGGTCCATCGCGCTCTTGACTGCATCCACTATAATAACGGCAATGCATCGCACTCTCTGGTTTTCTGCTCTTCTGCTGGCTGTGGCGCTTACACTGCTCTCCGGCGATCCCAAAACCGATCCGCGCTTGACGAAGGCTTCGCGCGCCGCGGAGCGCAATGGCTGGATCCAGGTTCATCTGGAGGGCTCGCCCGCCGAAATCGGCTTCCAGCACGGGTATCTGCTGGCCCCCGAAATCGAAGACACGGTCAAGGTGGTTTCCACTGAGTTCGCGCACGACGAAAAGCGGGAGTGGGGATTTTACCGCGACACGGCGCGCGACATTTTCTGGCCGCGCGTGGAGGAGGAATACCGCGCCGAGCTGAACGGCATCGCGGAAGGAGTCGAGGCGCGCGGCAGCAAGCTCGACTTGTGGGACATCGTGGCGCTGAACTCGTGGCTGGAGGTGACATACTACACCAAGCAGCTCAAGCACAACACCGGCGGCACCGCCGAGCGTTGCAGCGCCTTCGTGGCCACAGGCAGCTACACGGCGGACCACCGCGTGGTGATCGGCCACAATAGCTGGACCGGGTATGCCGATGGCGAGCGCTGGAACATTGTCTTCGATATCGTGCCGGCGCACGGGTACCACATCCTGATGGACGGCATGGCCGGCTTGATCGACAGCGGCGACGATTTCGGAATCAATTCCGCCGGCATTCTCATCACCGAAACCACCATTGGCAGTTTCTCCGGCTTCGATCCGAATGGCATCCCCGAATTCGTGCGCGCGCGCAAGGCGATGCAATACGCGGCATCCATCGACGATTTCGCGCGCATCATGAAGGAAGGCAACAACGGCGGCTACGCCAACAACTGGCTGGTGGCCGACCGCAACACCAACGAAATTGCCGATCTGGAGATGGGCCTCAAGAACGTCAATCTGTGGCGCACCCGGGACGGTTTCTTTGCCGGCTCGAATTTCCCGATCGATCCCAAGTTGATTCGCGAGGAGACCACCTTCAAGACGGATGACGCGGGCGGTTCGGCAAACGCGCGCCACGCCCGCTGGCTGGAGCTGATGGAAGAGTACCGGGGCAAGATCGACATCGCCGCCGGGCAGCGCTTCCTCGGCGACCACTACGACACATTTGCGAAGAAGGTCGAGCCAAGCGAGCGCACCTTGTGCGGCCACATCGATCTTTCCCCGCGCGGCGTGCCGAAGTGGCTGGAACCGTACGCTCCCGCCGGCGCGGTCGAGAACAAAGTGACCAGCGCCGCACTGGCCGCGAAGATGGCGTTCACGGCCGCCCTGGGCCACGCCTGCGGCAGGGACTTCCATTCCGCCTCGCACCTGGCGCAGTACCCGCAGTTCGCGTGGTACCGGCCCATCCTGCGCGACATGGACGCCAGGCCGTGGACGGAATTCCAGGCGAAATAAGAGCGACGGCCCTGAGTGAGCGCGTGCAGGGCAAGCTGAAGAGCTTGCTGGGAAACGCCAAAGCATGACGGCTCCGGATGAACGCAGCGCGGGGAGGCGGCGACCAAACGATGGCGGCGAACCAGGCCGGACGTTGCCCGGCTGCACTGATTGACAATCGGTGCGCAGGTTATCAACCCGCCCCACAATGCCGCTCAGAGAAGCCCGCCGCGTGAAATCGTGACGGGGCGGCATGCCCACCTGGCGCAAGCCGTTTTCGCGCTCGATGCGGCTGAGGGCGGCGGACGCGACCTGCCGGACATGCCTCAAGGGTGCGCGACATGAAAATGGTGGCGTCTTGTACTCCGAGGAAATCCGCTGGTATCTGAGCGTACAGGTACGCAAGGCGGCGGCACCAGCCCGAAGGGCGAAAGACAATAGCCCACGGCGCAAGCCGTGTGGAATCTGGTTGCTCGCTGCCAGCCCCGGAACGGGGCGGAAGACTGTTGGCGAAAGCCTCTTCCGCCCCGTTCCGGGGCTT
>JBAVEN010000028.1:0-32716 GCA_049587755.1 Bryobacteraceae bacterium
CTGAATGTCGGTAATCTGGAGATCGGGCAGACCCAAAATCATCGCGGATTCGGTCAAAACGTTATCTCCCAAGATTGTTTTACCAATCCCGGGATTAGCGTCTGCCCCCGTTTTTGATCAAGAGCCGAGTTTGGGAAAGGGGTCCTGGCAGGAATAGGCCCGAACCCCGCTAGGGAACAATCGTCGCCGGTGTCTTGATCCCCTTGCCGGGGCTGTGGTTTGCCAAAACTCAGTTAGGGGCGGTCCGAAGTGAAGACTCGGATGGCCACAAAGAAGGATGATTTCGAGCACGAATCCATCCTTTTAACACGCCGTAATGAAGCTTTGCCGGACCGACGCTGCGAAATTGCAGGTTGCTGACTTCAGACCATCATGGATTCTTGTCTATAGATAGGCTGCCTCCCGCCCTACTCTACCTTCCACTCTGCCACCCCGGCCGACCACGCCGGTTGCATGGTCACTTCCAGGCGCAGAGCGCTGGTACTGACTGGCTTGAAGGCGACTCTGTTATACCGATCTTTCGCGACTCCCCAGGGGCCCAGATTCTCCGCCGGCTTCCACTCGTCGCCGTCCTTGTACAGAACGCGCCAGGAGAGGGGTACCCGGTCTTCGCCGCGGCCCGTGTCATCGAACCAATAGACCCGCACGCCTTGCACGATCGATGTCTTCGGGAATTGATATTCGATCCATTCCGTCTTCCCCTTCTCCGGCCACCAGTCGAAGTACGAACTCGGATCGCTGGACGATGCCGGCTCCTCGCCGTCGTTCACGGCTTCAGGATGCTTCGCGATGCCCTCGCCGGTCACCCTTCCTCCACCGTGCGATGCAATCACCTTGCTGTTCATAGCGAGGGTCGGATATGGGGTTGGTCTCGCGGAGGATTCGGCATCGGGAATCCAGACCATCATCTCATCGTTGCCGCGATTGGCCCACGCGCAGTATGGGATGGCCGTGAATTCCTCGTTCCTGCGGATCAATTTGCCCGCGGAATCGTACGCCAGGGAGACGGCCCGGCTCTTCACCACCTCCACGCCGTTCAACAGGTCGGGCCGGAATGCGGCGGTGAGTTTCTCGTTGTCGGGCAACATCAGGTCTCGCACCTTGTGGTCCGGGCTGTCCACACCCTCGGCTGCGAACACAATCGGACCACGCTGGATGGCCACGCGGCCGCGGTCTGCGGCCACCTGGTGGTTTGCGACAATCCTGCGAACAGGCATCGGAAGGTTGAGGCTGATGACATCGCCAGCCTTCCACTCGCGATCGAGCGTCACGTACCCTTTGTCGACTTCGATCGGCGCCGCCTCGCCGTTCACCTCGATCGTGGCCTTTTCGCGGAGGCTGTCGGCAAAACGATAGAGGTCGCTCGGCACCGCTTCGTTCCTGGCCCATCCGGGAATGCGAACCTTGATGGCGAAGGCACCTGGCTGACCCGGGTCCACGGAGATTCTCACCTGCCCGTCCCAGGGATAGCGCGTCTCCTGCGCCACTTTTATGATGCGATTCCCGATGGCGATTTTCGCGCTTCCGCCGGCGAACAGGTTCACGTATAGCGCATGGTTGCCGACGGCATACACGTAACCTGGAACGGAGGCCATGAAGCGCGTGATGTTGCCGGGACAGCAGGCCACGCCAAACCACGGGCTGCGGCCGCGCCAGCCGTTCGACTCGAGCGGATTCTGGTAGAAGAACGATTTCCCGTCTAGCGAGACGCCGGAAATCAGCCCGTTGTAGAGCGTCCGCTCCATCACGTCGATGTACCTGGCGTCACCGTGCAACAGGAAGAGGCGCTCGTTCCAGAAGTCGTTGCCGACCGAGGCGCAGGTCTCGTTGTAAGCGGTCAGATTCGGCAGTTCGTAGTTGTCCCCGAACGCTTCCCCCGCTCCGATGGCGCCAATCCCGCCGGTGATGTAGAGCTTCTTGCCGACAACGTTTTCCCAGATGGTATCGATTGCATGCACGTACGCGGTGTCGCCAGTCATGGCCGCCACATCGGCCATTCCGGAGTACATGTACGTCGCCCGGACGGCATGGCCCTCTGCTTCGGTTTGATCCACTACCGGCAGGTTCGCCTGGTTGTAAGCGGTTCCACCGCCCCGGGAATCGAGCATGAACTTCGCCAGATTGAGGTATCGGCCGTCGCCGGTGACCCGGTACAACTTCACCAGCCCCATCTCGACGTTCTGGTGGCCGGGCCAAATGGTTTGCTTGCCCGGTCCGAAGGTGTTGCAGAGAAGGTCCGCAGCGCGCAGGGCGATGTTCAGCAGCGTGCGTTTCCCCGTCGCCTGATAATGCGCCACCGCGGCCTCAAACAGGTGCCCCAGGTCGTACAACTCGTGGCTCAGCTCCTCTTCGTTTTCCCAACGATGCGCTCCCGCCCAGGCATGAGGGTGCGCGGGATCGATGGTCCGGGCCGTGTAGAGGTATCCGTCCGGTTCCTGCGCGGCGCCGACCTTCACGATCAGGCTGTCGACATAGGACTCCAGCGCCGGGTCGGGCTTGACACTCAGGGTATAGGAGGCGCCCTCGATGACCTTATAAATGTCGGTGTCATCGAACGGATATCGCGGGATCTTTCGGTCCTTGTCGGAGATTTGGCCGCGCAGCGCCTCGGCAGCGTGAACGAAGTTTGCCACCCTTCCGGTGTCCTCGCACTGCTGAAAGGCATACGGGATCGTCACCTTGCGATTTGTCTCGATCCGCGGCGCCCAGAAAACGTCGTTCAAATGGACGGCGGTGAAGGGAACCGGCTTGATCGGGTAGTCATGGTCGGCGTTGGCCGCGATCGCCGCGTCGGTCTGCTGAGCGGCGCCTTGCAGGGTGCACAGCGCGAGCACCAAGCCTGCCGGCAGCCACAATCCTGAGAGTTTTATGCGCATCATTTTGGAATCGCTTCCATCACATTATAGCTGCATGTTTATACATACTTGCCAATACTAAATTAAGCAGCGCTTGCAATGACGAGCGGTCAGGGCGCCGGTTTTCGCTGGTCCACGATCCCGCGGAGCTCGTCAATGGTCACGAACTGGTTGACGGCAACCCCGTCGAACTGCTGCCGCAACCCGCTCGGCCAGCGCACCTCGACACTCACCTTGTCTGCCTTGCCAAGCCCGAAGTGCAGACGCTTGTCATTGACCGAAAGGAAGCTGGACTGGGCCAGCACTTCCTGCGCCTGCCGGTGACCGTTGTAAGCGACTACCACTCGAGCCCCGATCGCGCTGCGGTTCGATTTCACGCCATTGAGCTTGAACGTGATCCAGCGATTGTCGCCGGTGACATCGTTGCGCAGCAGCGAGGGCGGCTCGTTCTTGTTCACAATCACAATGTCGATATCGCCATCATTGTCAAAATCGCCGAACGCGCAACCCCTACTGCAGTGCGCGGCTGTGACGCCTGGCCCCGCCTCGTCCATCAACTCCTCGAAGCGGCCATTGCTCAGGTTCCGAAACAGCACGCGCGGAGTGCGGTCCGGATACTGCTTCAGCTTCTTTCCCACTTCCGGGTACACGCTTCCGGTGACCCAGAACAAATCCGGGTATCCATCGTTGTCCAGGTCCACGATGCCGGCCCCCCAGCTCACGTATCGCGTCTCCACGCCGAGACCCGATTGCATGGTCACATCCGAGAACCCCAGCCGCCCCTCGTTCGCGTACAGTGCTGGGGTGTCTTCGGTGAAATGCGTTTTCAGAATATCCAGCCGGCCGTCAAGGTTGAAATCGCCGACGCCGAGCCCCATGCCCGCCTGCTCCTGGCCGTCCTCGTTCAAGGCCACCCCGAGCGCGAGTCCGTTCTCGGTGAAAGTGCCGTCGTGGTTGTTGATGTACAGAAGGCTGGGTGTGGAATCGCAGGCGACGTAAATGTCCGGCCACCCGTCGTCGTTGAAGTCTCCGGTCAGCACGGTCAGACCGTAGCCGGCCTCCGCCTTCAAAATGCCTGCCTGGCGGCTCACCTCAGTGAACGTGCCGTCGCCGTTATTGTGGTACAGTGAGTGCGCATCGTGCGGCAGACCCTTTGGACCGCAGTTGATCTGAATCCCCTTGAAATTGCAGTTCGCGTCGTGCCCGGCTGCGGGGATCACCTTAGGATCGAACTTAAGGTAGCGCGAGACGAACAGGTCCAGATGTCCGTCACGGTCGTAGTCGAGGAAGCTGCAGCCCGTCCCCCAGCGAACCTCGTCGCTCCACAGCCCGGCTTCACGGGTCACATCCGTAAAAGTGCCGTCGCCGTTGTTGCGGTAGAGAACGTTGTGGCCCCAGCCGGTGATGAAGATGTCTTCGAAGCCATCGTTGTTGTAGTCTCCTACGGTGACGCCGGAGGCCCAGCCGGTGCGCGTGAGTCCAGCCTTCTCGGTCACGTCAGTGAACGTGCCGTCGCGGTTGTTATGGTGGAGGCGATTGGTGCAGCCGGGAGGGGCGCCTTCCCAGCGCGTTCCGGAGAGCACGAAAATGTCCAACCACCCATCGTTGTCGTAGTCGAGGAAAGCAACGCCACAGCCAATTGCCTCGACGATGTAAGCATTCTGATCCACGCCGCCATAAATGATCGGAGCGGCGAGGCCGGCCTGTTCCGCGATATCCGTCAGGCGGCAGTGAAAGGGCAGGCCCGAAGCTTTGCCCCGTGGCATGGGTTTCACCCCGCGAGATGCCATCTGGGCTTGCGATAAAAAGGGGAGTCCGAGAAGCGCGAGTATCGCCCGCCGGCTCGGCAGAGGGGTCTCCATATCGTCACTCGCATCGTATCGCGTGTCGGCGGCCTGCTGGTGAGGTGAGCCTCGCAGGCCGCCGGACAACCCCCTGGGGAATCGTTGCCTTGAATCCCGGGCCGTTTAGAACGCAATCCTCGCGCCCAACTGAATGGTTCGCGGCAGGAGCTGCGAAGTCGATTTTCCGAAGGTTCCCAGGTCGGCCAGGTTGGGGTCGACCGCGCCCAGGTTGACCTTGTTGAGCACGTTTTCGAAATCGAAGCGGATTTGCAGATTGCCCTTCTCGCCAATCCACTTGACAGCGGTGTTCTTCAGCACGCTGGCATCCACTTCGAGCATGCCCGGGTTACGGCAACTGTTACGCGGAGTGTTCCCTTCCGTGCCGGCCGCCGGCGCCGTGAAGATGCTGGACGGGAACAGGCCGGCAAGGTACTGCTGCTGGCTGTACGAGCCGCTGCAATAGTTGCCCGGAGCATTCGGAACGTCATAGTTGGTGCCGTCGGCGTTATAGTCACCGCCAACGTTGACTCCGTTCTGGAGGATGTATGGTTGGGTGGTGTCCACCCAGAACGGCGTGCCGGACTGGATCGACGCGATGGCGCTGACCTCCCATCCGGAGGTGAGCGCTTTCCCGAAGCCACTCTTCATGCCGGGAACCGTGTACACGCCAGAGAACGAGAAGTGGTTTCTCACGTCCCAGTTCGCATCGGCGTAGTAACTGTGGTACAGGGCTGCATCGGGAACATTGAAACCGCCGTCATGGTCGAACCGGGTGTTGGCGTTGATGTCGGACATGGCGCGAGACAGCGTATAGGAGGTTTGGAAGGAAAATGCGCTGCCCAGGGTACGCCGGAGCGTGAATATCGCCGCATTGTAGCTTCCGTTCATGATGTTGCCGACGTAGTTGATGGTGGTGAAGTTGGGGTTCGGATATACATACCCCGTGCCGGCGAGCAAACCTGGATTGTTGTCGATGCGATTATAGTTAATTCCGGCCAGGCCGTCGTAGCTCTTCGAGCCGGAGTAAGACGCGCCCGCCACGAACTTCCCGGGTAACTGGTGTTCCACTCCGATCTGGTAGTTGATGGCGACCGGCGGCTTCATATTCCGGTCCAGAGCCCAAACGGCGCCGGGCGAGCCGGTTAGGCCTCCGGCGGCATTCAGGCTGCCGGCTGGGATAGTCGGCACCGGGTAATTGAACGGGTAGGTGGGCGACGTGCCTTCCGCGAACAGCGGCTGGACGGGGGTGACGCCCGTGATGAAGCTCTCGCTCAGCGTGCCGGGCGGATTGCCGCGCATCTCATCGACGCTCTGCCCGAGGGCGACCCAGTCGTGGAAGAGGCCGAATCCGCCTCGGATGCTCCAGAGGCCGCGCTTGGTCGGATCCCAGGCAAAGCCCACGCGCGGGCTCCAGTTGTTCTTCATCGAATGGGCGAAAACACTAGGCACGGTCTGCACGGTAGCATCGGCTATCTGCTGCTCGATCGTGCCTCCGGTGCCCAAGATGAGGTTGCCGCTGATTCCGGACAGGTCGAGCGGTCCGGACGGAGTGTGATTGCTCATGTCGTCCCAGCGCATGGAGAAGGTAAATGAGAGGTTCGATTTCGCCTTCCAGTCATCCTGCGCGAAGATTCCCCACGGGTTTTCCTGTCCGTCGAAGGGGACTGGCGCCAGCTTCCCGGTCAGCGGATTGTAGGTCAAAGCCCCCGAAGCGCTTGCCTCCGAATACGGCGTGTCCTGCACAAGGTCAATCAGGTTGTCGAACGTGAAACTGGGAAAATTGTTAACCGGGCTGAAGTTGCCATACTCCACCGCGTGCGTGCCGTTGGCGCCGAATTTCAGCGTGTGCGCGCCGCGCACCCAGCTCAACACCTCGCGCCAGTTGTAATTGTGGTCCCCGTAGGTCCCCGGCCCCCAAGAGCTGTTGAAGCCCAGACTCTGTCCGGTCACGGTGATCTGGGGGACGTTGTCGGTGCCGCCAATTCCGTTGGACCCCTGAACCTGGTTAGCGGCGAAGCCCATTTCGTTGAGAACGGTGGGGCTGAAGGTGTGGGTCCAGTTGGCCTGCGCGTACCAGTTCCCCTGAATGTCGTGATTCGAAAACCCCACCCGGTTGTTGGGGTGGTCCAGGGTAAAGCTGTCATTGGCATAGTTGCCGTAAATGCGGTCCTTGGTCCCGATGTACTGGTCGACCCGGAAGGCGTACTGCAACCCGTTATAAGGCGCGCTCAGGTTCGAGACCCCGGTATCCAGCATTGGCATGGTGGGGTCGATCGTGACTCCGGCCGGAAGAGACGTTAGTCCCGGGTTGAGGGCCATGTAGTTGGCGGCGGTCGCGGGCTTGCCGTTGGAGAGCGTGGCCACGCCGGTCGTTGCAATCCCGGTCAGCGTGCTGGTGGTCAGAATCTTGGCCCCCAGCGCGCTCGGAAAGTTCTGTGTCGCCCACGCCAGAAACTGCGGCGACTCGAAGGTGCTGACCGTGTTCCCGCTGGAGTTGGCGGACCACTTGGATTCGACATTGGCGAAGAAGAAGGTCTTGTTCTTAATCACCGGTCCGCCGAACGTGCCTACGACGTCCGTACGCTTGAACGGGGTATACGACGAAGGGGTAAAAATGGTTCGCGCCAACAGGTCCTGGTTGGTGAACAGCCAACTGCCGGTGCCGTGGAACTGGTTGGTTCCCGATTTGGTGGTGACCTGGACCATGATCGAACTGCCGAGGTTGTTTTCGGCGTCCCACGAGTTCGCCTGCATGGAAACTTCCTGCACCGCATCAGGTGGCGGCGCGTAGATGACGTTGCCGTTCTGGACGGGACTGGTGGCGTCCATGCCGTCCACGATCACCCGATTGCCCGTGTAAGAGCGGCCGTTGGCGCTCAGGTCGGGCGTCTGCGTGCCGAAGTTGTCGTTGCCGCCTCCCGGCGATTCATTGGCGCCGTGCGTGCCGGTGCCCACCACGCCGGGGGAGGCTCCGGCGAGCACATCCCAGAGGTTCCGGTTCAGGGCCGGCAGGTCTCTCACCGTCTGCGACGACAGCGTAGCCTGCATCCGGTTCTCATCGGTATCCAGCGTGGGCGCCTCGGTCGTGACGTTGTATGTCTGGGTTGACGTAGCCAGAGACATTGAGAGGTTGACGCCCTGAGTCTGGTTCGTTTCGAGCGTCACTTTGATTTCCACTTTCCGGAAACCGGCCACCTCCGCCGAAACGATGTAATTGCCGGGCGGCAGGCTGCTGAATCTGTAGTTTCCCGAACTGCTCGAGATCGCGGTGGCCGTGACTCCGGTGTCCACGTTACGCAGCCCGATGGTGGCGGACGGTATCGCAGCGCCGGTCAGGTCTGAAATAATTCCCTGAATGTTCCCGCTGAATACCGATTGGGCAAAACAGCAGGCACCCGTGAGGGCAAAGACAATCAGATACCGCGCGGTACATGACCGCATTTTCAACACAAAACCTCCTTCTCTGGTCGCCTCGGGGACCAGTCGATCGACGCCTGCGCGGACCCTGCAAGCGTCTCCAAAACCAGCAGTTATGGTGGCCCTTTCTTAGGAGTGTCGAGAAACACCACACCTCCCTCCGCATGGCCTCCATTCGCGCGTCCCAGCCCACATTTCCTCAAGTATCGTGACTCGAATCTAACCTTAGCCTAAGTGAGTTTATACTGCCGGGCCAATCGGAAGTCAACGAAAAAATGGAATCGCTTTCATAAAATCTGCCTGAACCATCCCCGCCCGCTTCATCAAAGGTGACCGGTTGAATACTGGTGAGCCCGCCAAAACGAGCGTAGAAGCCGACTCCATGGACGCGATGCCGCGTCCAGCTCTGCCAAGACCGAAATGAAAGCGCTTTTCATTGGACGCAGCCTGTGTCAGCTCGGATAGTAGGCTGGGTTTAACCGCTGCGGGACATCGGCGGACCCCGGCTAGAGCCCGGCTGCAACGCTGCCACCCAACGTGAGCTAAGCTTCGATAAGAAACATGAGCAGAGTTTCGATCGCGGTTCTGTTCGGGGCGCTGGCTTTCGGGCAGGCGACTGCCGATCTGGTCACCGAACTTGCGCAGGCGATTCGCGCTCACCAGTACGAAGAGGCCGTGAAACTCGCGCGGTCCGCACTGGCCCGCTCGCCGAACGACGTTCGCGTGCTCACGATGGAAGCGATTGCATTGTCCAACCAGGGCCACGACGCGGACGCGCTGGCGGCCTACAACCGGGCGCTGCGGCTGGCGCCGGACTACCTGGCAGCGCTGGAGGGTGCCGCGCAGATTGAGTACAAGTCCGGCGGCAACGGCGCCATTCCCCTGCTCGACCACCTTCTTCAAGTCCGGCCCGCCGATCCCACCGCCCACGCCATGCGCGCGGTGCTGGCCTGGAACCAGCACGACTGCGAAACCGCCGCACGGCACTTCGCGCTTGCCGGCGACGCGATCTTGGCACAGCCCTCTGCTCTTGGTGAATATGCCGCATGCCTATCCCGGCTGCAGCGGCCTGGGGAAGCCATCCCGATTCTCCGCCGGCTGGCGGCAATCGATCCGAACGACAAAAAGGCGCGCTACCGACTGGCCGCAGCCCAATTCATGTCCGGAGCGTACGCCGACGCCATCGACACGCTCGGCCCGCTGTTGGACGGGAAAGATGCCGATCCCGATTCTCTCGATCTCGCGTCAGCTGCCTGGGAGACCATGGGGAACACCCCGCGCGCAGTGGCTGCCCTTCGCCAGGCCATTGTGCTGGCTCCGGCGGATGGCCGGTTCTACGTCGATTTCGCGTCGCTTTGCATCACCCACAAATCCTACGAAACCGGCATCGCAATGATTGACGCCGGACTGGCGCGTATGCCGAAGTCCGCCGCGTTGTATCTGACCCGGGGCGTCCTCAACGTCCAACTGGCAAAATACGACCAGGCCGACGTCGACTTCGCCACCGCCGAGCGGCTGGATCCGCGCCGGGCATTAGGCTCCCGCGCCCGGGACCTGTCGCAGATCGAGCAGAATGACTTAGACAAGGCGCTGGCCAAGGTTCGCGAGCAACTCAGGACGCGGCCGAAGGATGAGTTTCTGCATTACCTGCTGGCGGAGATCCTCACCTCACAGGGCGCCCGGGTGGGCAGTCCCGAGTTTCAGGAAGCCTTCGAGGCCGCATCGCGCGCGGTCGAACTGAAGCCGGATTTCGCCATGGCGCGCGACGTACTCAGCCGCTTGTATCTCGAATCGGGCCAGACCGGGCGCGCCATCGAGCAGTGCCGCCTGGCGCTTCGGGACAATCCTTCCGATCCCACCGCGCTCTACCGCCTGATTCGCGCTCTGCAGAGATCCGAGAAGGCGGGTGACACCGCGGAGATTCCGGCGGTGCTCAAGCGCTTCAACCAATTGCGGGAGGAGATCCGTAAGAAAGAGGGCGAGCAGGACCGGTACCAGCTTCTGGTGGAAGGCGGGCCGCCCTCGCCCGACCTGCCCGGCCCGCGGCGATAAGCTGCATTACAATTGATGGAAGCGCAAAGGCTGCGAGGCGCACCGCGATACAGGTAGGGTAGTCGCAGGCTCCGGCGGCACGGTCGCGGCCTGCTTTGCGCGAGTTCCTTAAGAGTCCAATGCGCACCCAGGTCGGTACGCTCCTGCTGCTCGCGGCTTCGGGTTTCTTTCAGGCGGCCTTCGCCCTGCCCGTAAGGCACCTTCGGAACTGGCGATGGGAACAGATGTGGGTGGCGCAGTCGGTAACCGCCAACGTGCTGTTCCCTCTCTCGTGGGCCATCGTGGTGCCAGCCGCTTTCTGGACGGAGGCGGCGCATATTCCCTGGACTCACTGGATGGTCGCGTACGGCTGGGGACTGATCTGGGGGCTGGGCGGCGTGGCCTGGGGCCTCGTCATGACACGTCTCGGCTTGGCTTTTTCCAATTCCTTCGTCTTCGGCGTTACCGTCATGACCGGCGCGCTGCTCCCTCTCGCCGTGAACGCGGTGGAAAGCCCGCCGCACCCATCGCTGTTCGGAGCGGGGCTGGTTCTGTGCGTGCTCACCACCGCCCTGATCGGCTTCCTTCGTCGCCACGGTACAGCCGGGCCGCTGCTGCCCATGCCACTCTCCTTCCGTTCCTATCGCGTAATCGTTGGCATTGCCGTGTTCGCCGGCTTCTCCACAGCGGGGTACGGACTGGCCTTCACCTTCAGCTTTAACGTCATCCGCAGCCTCGTGGCGAGCGGCGTTTCCCAGCTTTCCGCATCGCTGGTGGTGGTGCTGCCGGCGTACCTGGGGGCGGCTTCCATCGCGATTCCGTTGGGCGTGCTGACGGCCGCGAGGTCGGGAAGCCTTTCTCTGTTCATCGGCCGCCATGCTGCCTGGAATTGGTCTCTTGCTCTGGTCATGGGACTCTGCGCCACTGCCAGCGCGGTGCTGTACGGATTCGCCGGCAGCAGAACGGGACACCCTTCCCCGAATGTTTCTTTCGGCGTTTTCATCAGTTTTCTGGTGCTTGGTGGTAACGCCCTCGGGTTCGCGACCGGTGAGTTGCGCGGATGCTCCCACAGCGTTAGCGCGGGTTTGTTGTTGAGCTCCTGCGGACTGGTTGCCGGCGCCTGTCTGCTGAACGCTCGCTGAGAACGCTCAGCCGCCGGAAACGGGCGGCGCGATCCCGGTCGACTCGCGCAGCACAAGCTCGGGGTCCAAATAGACGTGCCGCGGAGCGGGCGGACAATCGGATGCGTCCGGAACCAGGCCAGCCACCACCAGACGGCCGATCTGGGCCCGGGGAATGTGAATCGTTGTCAGCGAAGGGCAACAGAACTCAGACATGGTGATGTTGTCGAACCCGGTCACCGAAACGTCGCCTGGTACCGAGAGTCCCTGATTCCGCAGTTCGCGAATGACGCCAACCGCGATCCAGTCATTCACACAGAGAATCGCCGTGGGTGCAAACCCCGTGCGCAACAGCTCGCGGGCGGCTTCGCGGCCTCCGACGAATCCGTCCTCGGATGGCGCTATCACCAGGCCTTCGGCACCATGGCGCGCTGTGGTCTCCAGGAACTCCAGCCGCCGGGCTTCGGTGGGCCGCACGAACAGCGGCGCGCTGATGTATGCCATGCGGCGATGCCCCAAAGCGTGGAGCAGATCCAACAGCATCCGCATGCCTTTGCGGTGGTCGAAATGTATCGTGGTGAAACTGTCGCCCGCCTCGCTGGCGTCGAAAAGCACCACGGGAATCCGAGCCTCGCGCAGTTCCTCCAGGATGGCCGGCTCCATCTCCGGGAACACTCCCAGCCCGGCCACCTGTTGTCCAAGCAGGCGGTGCACACTCGCCTTCAGCAGCTTCAAATCGTGAGAGCTGTTGGCCAGCAGGATCTCATAGCCACACTGCAGCGCATTCGTTTCGATGGCGTGATAGATGTCGGCGAAGAACGGGTTGTACAGATTCGCCATAACGATGCCGAGCACACGGCTTCGTCCACCCGCCAGCGTGCGGGCGTGCAGGTTGGGTTTGTACTTCAACTGCTCGACGGCGCGCAGGACCTTTGCGCGCGTCGAACTCTTGACGCCCGGATGTCCATTGAGTACACGGGAGACGGTAGCGCTTCCCACACCCGCCTGCCTAGCAACGTCTTCCAGGTTCATGTCATTATCCAGATTACATCGCGCCGCGGCCCACCACCAACTTGTGCCGGGATGATGCGAACGGCGTCGGGAGCGGGACCGGGCTTCGGCGCCAGCGCCTGCGAGGTTGTCATTACAACCTAAGAGACGCAGGGATCGTGCGGAAATTTGCGCCCGAGCTGCATAAGGGCAGCCATCGCGGTGTTCGCCTGCTGCAACGCCATTGCACAGCGCGCTTCGGTTGTGATCACGTCATATCTTGAGTTGCTCGTCGGTCAGGCGTGCAAAGGCGTGCCTCGGGAACGGAAGCGCTTCCCTACGGCGTCCCTGCGCCACCATGGCGTCTTGGCGGCTGTCATCGGGAGCAGACCGGTCAACAGCAGCAGCAGGAACACAACGAACTCAGGCTTCCACGTGAGGTGCTTGTTTCTGATTTCGTTGTCTCAATGCCCAGGATAAGGACGCATCACTGGGCAGGGTCACACTGAGCCTGAAGAATATGTTCGGTAGTGTGCCAGGAATGAAGTGCGGCTGGCGAAAGAATCTGCTGCACTTCAAACCGAATGGCAACGCGCCGCCAGCTTCAATCCGGCTCGCTCAGGCGCGGAGATCCGTAAAGCACGCGGAGATGGTCATGACAAGATCGTCGCACTGCAGATGGCATCGATAGGTGAACACTCGCGAGATTGTTCAGGCTGGTAAACCCAAGGTGATCAGCGGGCCGCAACTCGATGCCGTCGCTTTTCGTGGACCACGCCTCGCGTTACCGCTTCCGCCGCGGCTACCAAAGAAATGCCCGGCCTCCGGACCGAACGAGCCGTCGGGAAAACGGCGCCGAGGCGAAGGCGGCACTTGAATCCCAAACCGTTTATTGCCACTTTTGCCAAGCCTCTCGCGTGAACGGCTGCCCCTCGGCTACGGTACCGGTTCGTTGACCCGCCGGTCCGATCACGCCAACAACCGGTACTCCTTTAGCTTCCGGTACAGGTTTCGCTCGCTGATCCCCAACATCCGCGCCGCATTCCCCCGATGTCCGTGGCTCGACTCCAGCGCACGCCGGATGTGCAACACCTCCAGTTCCATCAGCGTCGGAAACTGCCCTCTGTCCGCAACTGGTGCGGCCGCCGCCACGCCCGCCAGTGCTGCTCCCTGCACTGACGCCGGCAGATGCTCCGCCCGAATCTCCCCGCCCTCGCACACCACCGCCGCTGCCTCCACAGCGTGTAGCAATTCCCGCACATTGCCCGGCCACCCGTGCCCGCGCAGCGCCTCCAACGCGCTCTCGCCCAACACCTTTTCCGTTCCGTACCGCTCATTCAGCATCGTGACGAAACGCCGCGCCAGCAGCTCAATGTCGCCTCTGCGCTTGCGCAACGGCGGAATCTCGACCGTGATGGTGCTCATCCGGTAGAACAGGTCCTCCCGGAACAGCCGCCTCCCCACCATCGCCCGCAGATCCCGATTCGTCGCAGCCAGCACCCGCACGTCCACCCGGATCTCGCTCGTCCCTCCCAAGTGGCGGAACGCCGACGTATCCAGCACCCGCAGCAGATTCACCTGAGTGGCTTGGCTGATCTCCCCGATCTCGTCGAGAAAGATCGTCCCCCCGTGCGCTACCTCGAACAGTCCCGGCTTTGCCCTGTCCGCGCCGGTGAACGCGCCCCGCTCGTGCCCGAACAGCTCGCTCTGCAGCAGGCTCTCCTGCAGGGCCGCGCAGTCCACTACCACGAACGGTTTCGCCTTGCGCGGGCTAAGCGCATGAATCAGCTTCGCCACCCGCTCCTTCCCGCTGCCCGTCTCCCCCGCGATCAGCACCGTCGAATCGCTCGGCCCCACCAGTTCCACCAGGTGCAGCATGCGGCGGAATTCCGGACTCTCGCCTACGAAAGATGCCGCCGCCTGGTCCGGCGGCGTCAGCGCCCGCTCCAGTAGGCTCGTCCGCTGCTTCAGCGCTCTCCGCTCGATCGCCCGTTGCACCCGGATCTGGATCTCGTCCAACGGGCACGGCTTGGTCACATAATCGAACGCCCCGTCGCGGATCGATTCGATGGCGCTATCGATGGATCCGTGCCCCGTCAGCATGATTACTTCGATCGACGCGTTCCGCCCGCGGATCGTCTTCAGCGCCTCGAGACCATCCATCCCCGGCAGCCGAAGATCCAGCAGCACAACCTCCGGCTCCCATTGCTCCACTCGCGACACCGCCTCTTCCCCCGATCCCGCCGTCACAACCTCGTGACCCAGCCGCCGCAGTTCGCCCGCCATCACGTTCCGGAATGCCGAATCGTCATCCACCAGCAGAATCGACGCCGTGTTCTTCACGCAGCCCCCAGCGCAGGCAGCACGACCTCAAACGTCGACCCGCGGCCCACGACGCTCTCCACCCGGATCTCCCCTCCCCACCGCCGCACGAAATTCAGCGAGAGAAACAGCCCCAGTCCCGTGCCGCCCTGCCGCGCGCTGAAGAACGGTTCGAAGATGCGCTTCTGGTCGTCCGCCGCGATGCCGCACCCGTTGTCGATCACGCGGACCCGCACCTGCTCTCCCGCCTCCGCTTCCACTGCCACCTGCCCACCCGCCTTCGATGCCTGCACGGCGTTCAGCAGCAGGTTGATCAGCGTGTGCTGCAACTCCGCTTCGTCCGCGCGCACGTGCATCCCTGCTGGCGCCGGCCGCACCTCCACCTTCACCGAGTGCGCCCGCGCCGTCGGTTCGATCAGCCTCGCCACCTCTTCGATGACCGGGCCCAAATCCACCACTTCCCCCTGCCCCCGCTGCCCGCGCGAAAGGCGCAGAAAGTGCTGCGTGATCCCGCGACAGCGCAGGATCTGCTCGCGCGCTATCGAGGCGCTGTCTCGGATCCATGCCTCGTCCGCGCCGTCGCCCGACGTCTCCCGCAAGATCCCCTCCACGCACGTCAGCACTGTTGCCAGCGGCGTGTTCAACTCGTGCGAGAACCCCGACGCCAGCGTCCCCAGCGATGCCAGCCGGTGCGACTCCGCCAGGTGGGCCTCCGCCGCGCGCCGGTCCGAAATGTCGCGCCAGACTTCCACCACGTGCAACAGTTTCCCCTGGGAATCGAGAATCGGCGAGGCGTGCACCTCCTCCCACACCACCTTCCCTTCCGGCGTGCGCCGCTCGCACAGCCGCACCTGCCGCGCCCCGCTTCCCAGGCAGGCCAGCGTCGGACAGTCCTCTACCGTGCAGCCGCCCGGAGTCAATTCGCGGCACTGGCACCCCAGCACCTGCTCTCGCGAATGCCGAGCCCGCTCCAGAAACGCATCGTTGGCCGCGATTACCCGCCGCTGCGCGTCCAACACCACGATCCCGTCGTCGATGCTGTTGATCACCGTCTCCAGCCGCTCCCTCTGATGGCGCACTTCCCCCACCAGCCCCGTCACCGAATCGGCCATGGTGTTGAACTCACGCGCCAGCCACGAAATCGTATCACTGCCTCCCGCCGGTACGCGTTTCGCCAGGTCTCCCCCCGCGATCTGCCGCGCCGCCGTCTCGAAGCGCTGCAATCGCCGCAGCACGGCCACGCGGATCACCACTCCGATCGCCCCCACCAGTAGCAGCGTGATCGCAGCCGTCCCTCCCACCATCCAGCCCAAGTCGTGCGCCATCTCCTGGCTCAGTTCCGCCGTCCGGTAATCCAGTATCAGGACGCCGTTGATCTTGTGGCTCGGGTCATGGCAGCCGTAGCACTCCGCCCGGTTATGAATTGGCACCACCGTGCGCAGCACCTCGCCCTTGCGTGCTTCGGTCACCCGACTCGATCCTGCCTGGTCGGCTGGCACTTGCAACTCCCGCTCCGCTCCCGCACGGTCCAGGAGCACCAGGCGCTCTACCCAGCTTTGCTTCCGGAAGCTTTCCATCATTTTGGCGATCAGCGTCCGGTCGTTCTCGATCATCTGGTGTTCCAGCGCCACCCGTATCAGATCGCCCTCGGCCAGCGCGGTCGCCCGCGCCCCCTTGAGCAGAGATCGCATGTGGTGCTTCGAGTATAGGTAGGCGCCTCCGGCACACGCCAGCACAACGGCCGCGGTGACACCCACTGCCAGACCCACGGTCGTGCTGGCGAAAGACGGCTTTGTCCCGCTGGCCAAAGGTTCGCTCGCATCATGTCATATCCTGCCGAAAGCGTCAACGGCTGACGCACTGTCAGTGACATTTTGTCAGTAATCCATCGCCGGCCGTTGAAGTCGCAGGCACTTAAGTGTTGGCCGCCAGCGTGCATCCAGCCGCCTTCGAAAAGGAGACTGGCTCATGGAAATGTTGCTGATGGGAGCTGCTTTGGCTATGTTCGGGCTGGCGGTGTCCTGCCTGGCCTTCGGCGCGGCGACGCGCGAAGAGCCGGCCATGGGACAAGAACCCGCCCTGGGAAAGGAAGCCGTGAAAGCCGCGGCTGTCAATACGCGATTCTTCGCCGCCGTTCCTCCCCTCCCCGTGGCCGCCCATAACCGTGTTCCGATCGAAGCGCTGCTCTTGCAGATCGAAAACCACGTTCGCCTGGAGCAGGCGGCCGCCGCGTGCTTCCTGGAATCCCCCAGCGCCACCGTGCTGCATGGCAGAACCATCTCTCCGCTGGTGAACTGACATGATCGATGCCGACCTCTTGAAGGGCCTGCCACCGGCCGAAGCCGAACGCGTGCTGGCGCTCGGCAAGCGCGTACTGCTCACGACCGGTGCGGAACTCTTCCACCTCGGCGACGCCGCTGGCAGCCTCTACCTGGTCGCGCGCGGCCGCATCCGCCTCACCCTGCCTATGCAAGTGCGCAATCAGGAAGAGGACATTCTCGTCGAAGAACTCGCTTCCGGCCAGACCGTCGGATGGTCGGCCCTGACCCCTCCCTACCGTTTCACCCTCACCGCCGCGGCGCCACTCGAGACCGAAGTGATCGCGCTCGACCGCGAAGCGCTCAACGCGTACTTCGCCGCCCATCCCGATACCGGCTACGCCGTCTCGCTGAATCTCGCCAGCGTCATCGGCCAGCGTCTGCAACTATTCCAGGCCATGTGGCTCCGCGAAGTGCAGCGGATGGTGGAATTGCGCTGTGCGTAGCGGCCCGCTGCTCTTGCTGCTGTCTGGGCTGATCCTGCCGGCGGCGGACGGACCGAAGACTCCGCCCGCCCCGGTCGGGCCGGAACGTATTGAAGTTCCGCCCCCGCCCTTCTCCGACGGCATCTTCCCCTGCAGCAACTGCCACGCTGGAATGCCCGTCGACCGCACGCGCCGCGAGCTCACCGCGATGCACACCGATATCGTCCTCAAGCACGACGAAACCCACCGCTGGTGCCTGGATTGCCACGACGCCACCAATCGCGACTTCCTACACCTGGCCAGCGGCGAGCGTGTCCCGTTCGACGAATCCTACCGTGTCTGCGGCCAGTGCCACGGCGAAAAATACCGTGACTGGCGCGCCGGCGTCCACGGCCGCCGCACCGGCAACTGGAACGGCGAGAAAGGGTACCTGCTGTGCGCGCACTGCCACAACCCCCACCAGCCGCGCTTCAAAGCCCTGGCCCCCAAGCCTGCGCCGCAGCGCCCCAGCCGGAGCATGCAATGACCGACTCCGAAAATCCCACGCGGCGCATGTTCACCGCCAGCGTCGGGGCCGCTTTCGCGGGCATGGTCCTTACGGCCTGCGGCCCCAAGCGGCTTTACGAAGTCCCCACCCAAACATTGAAAACTTCCATCGGGGAAATGGAGCGCCGCTACAAAGAGCAGTTCGGCAAAGACATCAAAGTCTCCGATGAGGGCCCCCTGCCCGGCGTTCACTTTGCCTACGCGCTCGATATCTCCCGCTGCATCGGCTGCCGACGCTGCGTCTATCGTTGCGTCGACGAAAACAACCAGTCGCGCGACCCGCAGATCCATTGGATCCGCGTCTTCTCCATGGAGAAGGAAAAGGGCATTGACTTCACCCATGCCGACCCTTACTACAATCCGGCTGAAGTCCCCGAGGAAGGCCACTTCTACGTCCCCGTCGCCTGCCAGCAGTGCGAGAATCCGCCCTGCACCAAGGTTTGCCCCACCGGCGCCACATGGGCCGAGAAGGACGGCATCGTGGTCATCGATTACGACTGGTGCATCGGCTGCCGCTACTGCATGGCGGCCTGCCCCTACGGCGCGCGCCACTTCAACTGGAAAACCCCCACCATTCCCGAAAACGAAATCAATCCCCACACCCATTACCTCGGCAACCGTCCGCGGCCCAAGGGCGTGGTCGAGAAATGCACCTTCTGCATTCAGCGCACGCGCGAAGGCCGCTACCCCGCTTGCGTCGAGGTATGCCCGGTGGGCGCGCGCAAGTTCGGTAACATCCTCGATCCCAATAGCGAGATCCGTTACATTATCGAGCACAAACGCGTGCTTGTCCTGAAAGAGGAGTTGAACACCGTCCCGCGGTTCTTTTACTTTTATGCAACCTGAGAGTGCAGTCAACAGCATCCGCTTGTTCAGCGGGTTCGCACGCGGCAGCCTGAAACTGATACTCCGCGGTAACCGGATGTATTGGACGTGGCTCGCGTTTCTGGGTGCGCTCATCGTCTCCGGCGCGCTGGCCTATTCCCGGCAGGTGCAAATAGGCCTGGGGCTGACCGCGATGCGCGATCAGGTGAGCTGGGGCTTTTACATCGGCAATTTTACGTTCCTGGTGGGCGTGGCGGCCGCAGCCGTGGTCCTGGTGGTCCCGGCTTACATCTACGACTGGAAGCCCATCCGCGAAATCGTCATCTACGGCGAGTTGCTTGCCATCAGCGCTATCACCATGTGCCTGCTCTTCGTGCTGGTCGATATCGGCCGTCCCGACCGCTTCTGGCACCTGATTCCGCCCTTCGGATTTCTGAATTTCCCGAGCAGCATCCTGGCCTGGGACGTGCTCGTGCTGAACCTGTACTTCATCTTGAACCTTTCGGTGGCCACCCACATCCTGTACCGCGCTTTCCATGGCAAGCCCTACATCAAGAACCTAGTGGTTCCGCTGGTGCTGCTCTCCATCCCGATGGCGGTCGGCATCCACACCGTGACTGCATTCCTGTACAACGGCTTGGCCGCGCGCCCTTACTGGAACAGCTCGATCCTAGCTCCCCAGTTTCTGGCCTCGGCTTTTTGCTCCGGCCCGGCGATTCTGCTGATCGTGCTCCAGGTGCTGCGGCGCTTCACGCGCTTCGAGATCCGGGACGCCGCCATCTGGAAGATCGCCGAACTGATGGCTTACGCCATGTTCCTGAACCTCTTCCTGCACGGCGCCGAGGCGTTCAAGGAATTCTACTCCAACACCCAGCACCTGCTGTTCACTCGCTACTGGTATTTCGGCTTGGGCACGCACCATACTCTGGTGCCCTACGCGTGGAGCGCGGTGGCGCTGAACCTGCTCGCGTTCGGATTGTTCATCTCGCCGGCGGCGCGCCGCAATTTCTGGACTCTAAATATCGGCTGCCTGGCCACCTACGCGGGCGTGTACATCGAGAAGGGCATGGGCCTGATCATCCCCGGCCTGACCCCGGACACGCTCGGCGAAATCTACGAATACTACCCGACCGTCACCGAGTTACGCGTCGCCGCCGGCATTTTCGCGGTAGGATTCCTGCTCTTCACGCTGATGCTCAAAGTAGCGGTACCGATCTCGCTGGGCGAGTTTCTGGACAAAAAGGAAGCGACGGTGCGCTTGCGGGAAGTTGATTCTCAGTGCCTGGCTTGAAAGATGGAGAGGCTCATCGTGCTTTACGACAGCTTTGTTCCGGCGCCGGGCATTGCCTACAACTTGAAACTAACCCGCGCGGCCGGCCACTCTTCCAGCCTTTCGGGCGAGCGTCGAGCCTTCATCCGCCCGAGCTGTGCTGAAGGTCGCGGTCGGTATTATACTTGCAGCAGTTGGGATGCGACGTTTACGGTGACTCCAAGCCGGAAGGGGAAAATGGTGCTCAAACTCTTTAGAACCTTACTGCCCAGCGTCATTCTGGGGGCCGCGATTCTGGTGTTGTTCTCTTCGTCCAAGAGTTACGCGATTCCACCGTTCGCGCGAAAGTATCAGACTTCCTGCCAGACGTGCCACCTCGATTTTCCGAAACTGAACGATTTCGGCAAGGCGTTTAAGGACGCGGGGTTTAAGTTTCCCGCCGATGACGAAACCTACATCAAGGAGCCGCCCGTGATGCTCGGCGCTCCCGCGTACAAAGAATCGTTTCCCAATTCAATATGGCCAGGGACGATGCCGGGCATGCCCCCGGTGGGACTTCGGTACAACCAGTTCTTTCAAGTTACGGGATCGAACCGTAACCAGTTCAATTCGCTGACCGCTCCGGGCAGCGTGCCAGGGGTGATTCCAGCGACGGATTTTCAAGCCGGGTTCTTCAGCATTTTTACCGCGGGGAACTTCGGAGGCGACGTCGCATTCTGGGTGGACGACGACCTCAGCGTCTCCGGCGACAACAGCGCGGGTGGATTGGGAGACGCCTATTTGAAGTTCGTCAACATCGGACGGCTGATGAAACTGCCGAAAGATTCGCTGTCCCTCCGTGCCGGCCAGTTCGAGCTGGACCTGCCGTTCACGCAAGCCCGGACGATCAATCTGAGCCCTTACGACATTTATCAGCAAGCCAATATCGGCGCCGCGATTCCGGGAGCGCAGCAACAGAACGTCGGCAACCAATTTACCTTCGCGAATGTGGCGCGGGGCATCGAGCTCAGCGGGGGCCATCTTTACGGCGGGTATCACTATTCGGTCGCCATCTTCGATCAGAACACGACCGGAATCTCTCAGGCGGCGAATCTGTTTCCGTATGTTCCTTCCGCTACCGCCAGCGCGAATGGGGGAATCGGTTTCAGCTCCGATTCAAGTTTCAAGAACATCTATGCTCGCGCGTCCTACCGCTTTAATCTCGAGCGGGATCCCGCAAGCCGGCGCGACGTGCGGGCCGCCGGTAAGACCGGGCCTCACGATCACACATACTTGAACTTTGGGAGCTTCTACATGTATGGGGACTCGCTCCAGCAGGTTCCCGGGGCAACGACCGGGAATTCGAGCGTAATCCTCGATAACCGGGAGCCGTATTACCGGGTTGGCGGCGACTTTAGCTTTAACTACCGCACGTTCAATGTGTACGGTCTGTACATGTTCGCTCACGACTCGAACAACCTGCCGGTGGATGCGACGGGCGCGCTGATCCCGCTGCCGCTGAGTTCGAATAGCCCCACAGCCGCCGGATTTGTGCGGGGCATTCCAGCCACTTTCAGCGGCGGCTTTGCACAGGCCGATTATCTCGTGTTCCCGTGGCTCATGGCGATTATGCGCTGGGATCAGGTGAACTCCTCGGCGGATCGAATCGATGGCTTGGCCTTCGCGACGAACACATCGTATTTCGCGCCTTATAGCACGAGCCGGGATCGTTTTACCCCAGGTGTGCAGTTCTTGATCCGCGCCAACATCAAGGCATCCTTCGAATACCAGATCCGGCCGCGGCAGTTTGTGACGCTGGGGAGCCTTCCAAACGGCAATCCGATCGCGACGAACCCCTTCAGAGTGAATACGGCGCTCATCGCGCTCGAATTTGTGTACTGAATCTTTACGAGAGGAATTCAACAGAAAATGAAGCAAACCGCTCAGTTCTTGCTCTTCGCATTGGCCGCGATCTTGGCCAACGCGGATGGGCTCCAAGCCGGCGTCATCTCCGGCGCCGTCAATCCGGCCAAGCCGGATTCAGTCGTTTACA
Source organism: Bryobacteraceae bacterium (assembly GCA_049587755.1). Classification (GTDB taxonomy): domain Bacteria; phylum Acidobacteriota; class Terriglobia; order Bryobacterales; family Bryobacteraceae; genus Bog-375. The sequence goes on from JBAVEN010000028.1 coordinate 21,997, forward strand.
TCGACGCGATCGCCGGAAAGACGTTTCCGGCGCCGGCCAAGTCATTCGTCATGGATCAGAAATCGCTCCTCTTTCAGCCGCATGTGCTGGCGGTGCCGCTGGGTTCGACAGTGGAATTTCTAAACAGCGACAAAGTGCAGCACAACATCTTCTGGCCATCGATTAGCGGGAACAAGAAGATGAGCCACAACATGGGGACGTGGCCGACCGGACAGAATCGCTCGTTCAAATTCGATACGCCGGGCGTTGTTCCACTGCTGTGCAACGTGCATCCGGAGATGTCGGGATACATCATCGTGTCGCCGACTCCGTATTACGCCGTGACGGATGCTTCGGGCAATTTCAAGATCACCGATGTGCCGGATGGAAGCTACACGGTCTCGGCATGGCACGAAGGCATGAAGATCCAATCCAAACCGGTGACCGTTTCCGGCAACGCGACGGTGGAGTTCAGTCTAGCGAGATAGCGTTCGCGGGGCAAGGAGCGCTCATGCTCGAACGGCTGAGAGACAAGCGAGTCGATCACGAATGGCTCAACACGAACTTCCCGTGCATGATGGCATGCCCGGCAGGCACCAATGCGGGGCGGTACGTCTCGCTCATCGCGGAAGGACGATTTGAGGAGGCATACCGTTACGCGCGCGATCCGAACCCGATGGCGAGCGTCTGCGGGCAGGTGTGCGCGCATCCTTGCGAGACCGCTTGCCGCCGCGGCGCCATCGATCGGCCGATCTCGATCCGGGCGTTGAAGCGTTTTCTCACGGAACGGTACGGGCCGGAGTCGCGGCATCCTCTGGAATCGAAGAAGTGCAGCGTTCCAAAGCTGCGTTACAGGATCGCGATCGTCGGTAGCGGACCCGTCGGATTGTCGGCGGCGCACGATCTGGCTCTCATGGGTTATTCGGTCACGATCTTCGAAGCCGCGCCGGTCGCCGGTGGAATGCTTCACTTGGGCATTCCCGAATATCGCCTTCCGCGCGGAGTCGTCGAGGCGCAGATTCGTGAAATCCTGGAAGCCGGCGACGTCACGCTGAAGCTGAATTCGGCGGCGGGCCGCGATTTCACGATCTCGCAACTACGCGAGCAGGGCTTCAATGCCGTCGTGCTCGCGGTCGGGGCGCATCGCAGCCGCGACCTCTCGATTCCCGGCGTCGACCTCGACGGGGTGCATAAAGGCATAGAGTTTCTTCTCAACGCGAACCTGGGGTACCGGTTCAGTATCGGCCAAAAGGTAGTCGTGATCGGCGGAGGGAACGTAGCCATGGACGTGGCTCGCTCCGCTGTTCGCGAAGTGCTTAAGCAGCATCGGAGTGATCTCGAGGGCGCGACGCCCATCGACGAGAATATCGCCGCCGTCGCCACGCGGGAAATGGTGGACGTCTCGCTCTCGGCACTCCGGCTGGGAGCGCGGGAGGTCAGCATCGTCTGCCTGGAACGGCGCGAGGAGATGCCGGCGGCGGCCGAAGAAATCGAAGAGGCGGAGATCGAGGGCGTCCGACTGCACGACGGGCAAGGGCCAAAGCGAGTCCTTGGCCGCGACGGTAAGGTTGTGGGGCTGGAGACCGTCAGAACGAAGTGGGTGTTCGACGCACAAGGGAAGTTTAATCCCGCCTTTGAGGAGCGCAGCGAATCGACCATCGAATGCGACACGGTGATTCTGGCAATCGGTCAAGCCCCGCGGCTCGATTTCTTGAAGCCGGAGGACGGCGTCGATATTTCGCTTCGCGGTCTGATCGTGACCGACCGCCGGACGCTGATGACCAGCGCTCCGGGCGTTTTCGCCGGAGGGGATTGCGTTTTCGGGCCGCGGCTGATCATCGACAGCGTCGGCGATGGCAAGCGCATCGCTATCGGCATCGACGAGTACCTCACCGGGCGGACCCATCCCGATCCTGAAATCGAAGTCGAGATTCTCCCGCACTACAAAATGTTTCCGGACTACATGGAGATCGGGCGGCAGCCGATTCCGACGCTTCCGCTCGACCGGCGCACAGGGGTAACGGAAGTCGAGCTGGTCTACGACAAGGAGACCGCGATGCGCGAAGCGCGGAGATGCCTGCGCTGCTGGGTCAACACGGTGTTCGAGGGCAACGAGCCGGACGGATCTCAATGCATCCTTTGCGGCGGGTGCGTCGATGTGTGCCCGGAGGATTGCATTCAGCTTGTGTCGCTCGACCGGATCGAGTTTCCTTCCGACGTGTTGGATCAGATTCGCAGCGACAGTGGAATCTTCCATGTGGAGCTCGACGACGTAGCCGCCGAGGAGCTTGGGACCATCTCCGGCGCGGCCATGCTCAAAGACGAAACGCGCTGTATCCGCTGCGGGCTTTGCGCGGAGCGATGCCCAGTGAATGTGATCACTATGGAGGCCTACTTGGTGAAGCTCCAGCATTCCGAGCCGGCCCTTGCAACGCCAGGAGAAATGAGATGTCAGACGACGTCAAGAAGCTGAAGGCCGACAACGGTCCATGCGAGGGATGTAGCAGCCGCCGCACCTTCACGAAAATCGGCGTGGGAGCGATCGCCATCGCCGGGGCCGGATCGGCGGTATTCGGCTACGAGTTCCTCTCGCCGAACGCGCTCTATGAGCCGTCGCCGATCGTGGATGCCGGCAGGCCGGACCGCTATCCGCCGGATTCGGTTACACCGGACCCGGAAAGCGAGCTTTACATCGTGCATGGGGCGCAAGGCATTTATGCGCTTTCGGCCGTGTGTACGCACCTCGGGTGCCTCACGGCTTGGAAACCGGAGCTTGGTATTATCGCTTGCCCGTGCCACGGCAGTAAGTTCCGTACGGACGGAGTCAAGATCGCAGGCCCGGCTCCGCGCCCTCTGCCCTGGCTCAAGACGTGGGTGGACGACGACGGCAACCTTCTGATCGACCGCTCCGAGCCTCTCGCGCGAAAACAATTCGTCAGGATTTAACATGGCCAATCTCCTTGAAGGACTCGCCGAATTGCGCAATACGCGGGCTTGGCGTTCGGTGTTCCGGGCCGGAAGCGGCGAAAGCAATCTGCACCGGTCGCTGGCGGTTCAGCAGAACGTTTTTCTGCACCTGGCGTCCGTCAAGGTCCGGCGGCGGGCGCTGGAGTTCGGCGTCACGTGGTATCTCGGGACGCTAAGCCTGGGATGTTTTCTGGTTCTGGTCGTGACCGGCATTCTACTGATGTTGTATTACCATCCTTCGGCTCCACAAGCCTACTCGGACATGAAGGATTTGCAGTTCGTCGTTTCGGCGGGCGTGTTTTTGCGCAATCTGCACCGCTGGTCGGCGCACGCGATGGTGCTGCTCGTATTCGCGCACATGTTCAAAGTGTTCTATCGCGGCGCGTATCGTCCGCCGCGCGAGTTCAACTGGGTCGTTGGCGTCGTTCTGCTGATGTCAACGCTGTTTCTCAGTTACACGGGCTACCTGCTGCCGTGGGATCAGCTTGCGTTCTGGGCCATCACGGTCGGCTCAAACATTCTTGCGGCGGTACCGCTGCTGGGGGCGAGAATCCGGTTTCTCATTCTGGGGGGCCACACGGTGAACGCCAATGCCCTGCTGCGATTTTACGTATTGCATTGCGTGATCCTGCCCCTGATTGCCGTCCTGTTCCTGGCTGTTCACCTCTGGCGGATTCGGAAGGACGGCGGACTGTACACCGGGGAGAAAACCGATGAGTGAGCCAAAGGATTTCAAGGCGTCGATGGACTCGGATAGCCGCCGCACTCCGATCCGCGTCGCGTTCGTCACCCGGCGCACTTCGCCGCACGTCCAGGCGCGCGACGACAGACACGTCATGACCTACCCGGAGGTCCTGTTGCGGGTGGCCGTCGCGGTGGAGGCGCTGCTGTTCGTACTGGTGCTGCTGTCGCTGTTCTGGAACGCGCCGCTTGAAGGGCTGGCCAATCCGATACAGACGCCGAATCCGGCCAAGGCGCCCTGGTACTTCCTGGGCCTTCAGGAGCTTCTGCACTATTTTCCGCCGGTCGTCGGAGGCGTTTTGATTCCGACCCTGGTGGTGCTGGCGCTGATCGTGATTCCTTATTTCGGCATCAACATCGAGGCCGAGGGTTTCTGGATCAGGGACCGGGAAAGAAAGATGCGGTTGTTGGCCATCGTCGTCGGCGCGCTGGTTGTGTTTCTTGCGTGGTTCGAAGTTTACGCGGTGCTTATCCCAACGTTATTGATCGCCGGATTCATGTTCTTGGCGGCTTTTCCATCCCCGCAACCAGGCGCGTTCCGGCGATGGCTGCACTTGAAGCCGCTTCCATTCTGGATCATGTCCTGGTTTCTGACCGTGGCGGTCATATTGACGCTAATTGGGACATTCTTCCGGGGCGCTGGTTGGGCGTTGGTCTGGCCGTGGGGGCTGGAATGAGTCTGCGAAAAAAAATCCATTCGGCCGGTCGTTTCCTGTTCGGGGACATCGCGCGCGCATTCGGGTCGCTGAGCGTTGCTCTGGTGGTCCTGCTCGCGATTGTGCCGGCGAAGGATCACTTTCGCGAATGGCTGCACTATCAGCACGAATACCATAGCCTGATTCGCATTCGCAGCGACGGTGTATCGCTGGCGCGGCGGTTTCAGGGAGGCGTGCAGCAGATCTGGCTGCCGGAGTTGGGCGTGGTCGATCGTTGCGAGACTTGTCACGTGGCCCTGAAGGAAGCCTCGCTCGCCGGCATCGGGACGCAGCCGTTCCTCCCGCATCCGCCGATTCCGCATTCTTTGACCGAGTTCGGATGCGTGATGTGCCATCGGGGACAGGGAGCGGCGACCACGGTGGAGGAAGCCCACAGCAGCACGCTATCCTGGGAGCAGCCGATTCTGCCGGCGCGCTACGTCGAATCGAGCTGTGGCCAGTGCCACGAGCGGCCGCTAGAGGGGACGCCGCAGCTAAACCTCGGAAGAGCCATGCTGGCACGCTACGGCTGCGTGCATTGCCACAAGGTGGCGTCGCCGGAAGGCCGCGCGATGACCGCCACCGACGATCCGCCTCCGCTCGATCACATCGCCGCGAAGACCACGCGGGCCTGGATCTTCGCGTGGATCAAAAACCCGCAGGCTTACGCCGCGACGGCCACCATGCCCAACTTCCAGTTGAGCGACGACGACGCGCGCGATATTTCCGCCTTCCTCATCGGCCAAAGCACGCCGTATCTTGCGGAAACAGATCGAGAGACTCCGCCGGTTCCGGCCGGGGCCGATGCGACCACGCTGCAACAAGGATCGAGCTTGTACGGGGAATCGTTCTGCGCCTCTTGCCACGCGATGCAAAACGCCGCCGGGCTGACAGTAGGCGGCAATGTCGGACCGGAACTGACCAGAGTCGGCTCGAAGGTGAAGCTGCAGTGGCTGGCGGAATGGCTGCGCAGTCCAAAGGTTTACGATCCCGATACCGTCATGCCGCACTATCGTTTCGAGGCGAAGGACATCGGCCTGCTGATGGGATTCCTCGGCACCAAGACCGACTCCGATTTTCTCGCCAGCGTTCATCTGGACCCGGCCACGCCGGCACAAATCGCGCACGGCAAGGCGCTGGTGAACGAGCGCGGCTGCGCGGCCTGCCACAGCATCAAGGGCGTCGAGCGGCCGGATAATTTCGCTCCCGAACTGACCGCCGTGGGAAATCTGCCGCTCGCCAGAATCGTGTTCGCACCTGGGATGCCGCACACGCTGCCCGACTACATCGCGGCCAAGATCCGGAAGCCGCGCTCCTTCGGAAACGCGTTGAAGATGCCGCAGTTCACCTTGTCGGATTCGCAGGTCGACGCGCTGGTCACGGCCCTGCTGGCACAGACCAGCCGCGCGCAAACGCTGCCGGCCGCGTTGAGAGTCCTGGCCCCCCCGCCTTCCACGTACCAGCCGGCCGGGCGGGCGGGTCAGTTGATGAACGACCTGCGCTGCTTCAGTTGCCACACGATCGACGGGCGGGGAGGCGACATGGCGCCGGACCTGACGTGGGAGGGTAGTTCGGTGCAACGAAGCTGGCTGGTGAATTTTCTGAAGCGTCCCAACACGCTCCGGCCGGCGCTGATCCGCCGCATGCCGAAGTTCAACGTCACCGACGAGGAGGCCGGCCTTTTGGCCGACTACATTATGACCGTGTATCAGACGCCGGTGTTCGATCGCGACGAGATCGAGGCGTCAAAACTCAGCGCCGCCGAGGCCTCCCGCGGCAAGGACCTCTACTATGGCAAGTACGCCTGCAACTCATGTCATATTCTCGATCCGGACAAGGACAAGGGCTACATCGGTCCGACGCTTACGCAGGTGGGATTGAGGCTGAACGCGGCATGGATCTTCCATTGGCTGAAGGACGCGCAGGCGCTCCGTCCGGGCACTATGGAGTTGAACTGGAACATGAACGACGACGACGCGCGCGCCATCACGGCGTTTCTAATGCAACAGAAGGCGGCTCCCAAGGAAGGAGCGTCGCAATGAAGCGGGCGTTGGTTGCCCTCGCGTTGCTCGCGGCGGCGGGATGCCGCCGGGTTCCCTCATCCGTGCCGGCGGCATCGGCTATCGGCGTCGCCATCGTCGACATCGGCGGCGAACTGCAAGTTGCCGGCGCGGGTGCGGCGCTGGATCAACCGGTGGTGGCTGAGGTCAACGATGCGCTGGGCAACGGAGTCGCCGGCGCGCTGGTGGAAATGCGCGTGGCGGGCGGCGTCCGGTTCGATCCTCCTTCGGGACTCACCGGAAGCGACGGCCAGTTCAGCACAACGGTCCGGCTTGGTAGCATGCCCGGAAGGTACTCGCTGATTGCCACCACCCGCGACAAGGCCGGAAAACTGCTTCAAGCAGCGTTCCCCGAGATTGCCCTCGATTACCAGCAGGCTCTCGGACGGGACTTGAACGAGAAATATTGCTCGCGATGCCACAACCCCGAATCCACTGCCGAGAGGGTATCGAACCACGATAATTTGAGCGTGCCGCCGCACGCTTTCTCCGATGGCGCGACGCTGAACCAGATCAGTCGCTCGGACCTCATCGCGATCATTGCTCATGGCGGCGTGGCACTGGGCAAGTCTCCCGAGATGCCGCCATACAGCCCCACGCTTTCCGCGAGCGACATCGACGCCCTGGCGGCCTATATCCGCGTGGTCGCCGATCCGCCTTATCGTCCCCAGGGAGTGTTCTATGCGAATCCGTAATTCGAGTCTTCTGGCGGTCGTGTCGACCGGCTTGACCGCCTTCGCGTGGCATGCGGCGGCGCAGGTTTTATCGCCGGCTGAGATTGTGGACCCGGCTATCCGCGGCCTTCAGCAGAGCCACCTCGAGGAGTTGCATGCGATTACCGCCGCCCTCGTCGGCCACCATTTTCCGTATCGTTTTTACTTCAGCCGCAGACTGGACCTCAGCCAACGCGAGCAGGAGCGCAGCGATCAGCGCTCGATTCAATTCGACAGGTTTCAAGGTCAGCTTGTTCTCAAAATCACGGGGAACTACTTCGCGGCATATTCTGCCGAGCGGATGACCAACCAGGAGCGTGCCCGCCAGACCTATCGCGACGTCATGCTGCCGATTTTGAAGGCGGCCACGCCCGCGCTCGCGAGGACCGACGTTCCAGACGCTTTCGCGCTTGAGATTTCCCACCACGTCATTCGAAAAGTATTGGGCGTCGAGACGGAAACGCCGGAAAATGTCGTCCTGATTTTGCCGAAGGCGGCGGCACAGCGCTTGGTTGAAGCTCGCGACGAAGCCGGCCGCGTCGCCGCGCTTCTGCAGGGAGCCGCGTACCTCAATGGCGTTCCGATATCGTTCTGGCCCCGTGAGGAGAAGGAGAGCCCTGCGATCCAGGCGTCCGCCGCTGGCACCGTTCCCGCTGGTCCCGCTGCGTCTGCCGCAACAACGAGTTTCTCCGGCACGCCCGCGAGTGTGGAAAGGGAGAGCCCCGCGATCCAGGCGTCCGCCGCCCCCGCCTCCCCGCCAAGCTCCGCCAATGCGTCCACGAAGCTGGAAGCAGAGTATCGCGACACGCTGGCCAGGATGCTGAAGGAATTCGATTCGCAGGCGCACTTCGTGCCCTATGCTCCCCCATCTTTCATTGCATTTCGCGGCGGCCAATATCTACAGATCCCGATCACGACGACTCTCGCGCCGTCCGATTCCGGCTCGCAATATAGACTGGCGGCACTAGCCTTCGATCGTCACATCGCGCATCTGATCCGCCCCGTTCTCGCCTACTTCAAGGACAGCGCCGACTTCACGGGCATTGATTTCAGCACAACCGTTCGCCTGGCCGGCGCCGCGCGCGAAGGCGGAGTGGCAGTGGAATTCATATTTCCGCTGAGCGCTCTGCGCAGCTATGAGCAATACGACCTCACTGGCCAACAACTGCTCGACGCGAGCATCGTGCTGATCAACGGCGAACGCGCAGGTGTCGACCTTCAAGCCGCGGAGGCCCGCGGCGCATCGCCCGAATGACGCGGTTGCAATCCCGGGCAGGTCGTTACCGAACGGTGTGCGATCATGTTTGGGCGTTGGATGAACCGATTGTAAGCCACACGGAGACGCAGTGATGGCAGAACATCTTAAGCACGGAACCCACCATCGCTGAGGACAGAATCCGAGCCGGTAGGAATATAAGGAAGAAACCGATGAAGAGCGCCGAATAAGTGACAGCGCGAGCGAGGACGAACATCACTGGCACTCCAGTGGCGAACGACAATCCGCAGCGGAATGGCTCATGAGCCCCTCAACCAAGAAACTTTGGCGCTGGAAACTAAGAATACTACGTCTGGCCAACCCACGAATCAACGGCGGCACTTCAGGACCATCGGCAATCCGAAAGAGTGGCCTGTGCAAGGCCAACGGCGATTCGGCTTTGCAGGCAGCGTTATTTCGGGTTAGCGGTAGGTATTCCGAACGGCTGGGCATTTCGAGAAGACCCCCGGGGCGAATGCAGACGGCACAGCCGAAGCGTTGAAGGCCCAAGAACAGGGCACACTGCTCGGGCGTTGCGCTTCCCCAACGAAAGCAGGCGGCCAGGCGGCTCGGAGGATCAAAAGTGGCGGCTTGTGCTACGCTAAACGGGAACCGGGAGCCCAAATTCACATCCTGGTTGGACACCTTCCCGTGACTCCTCCTAAGAGTTCTGAACATCTGCGCCGCGCCGTGCGGTTACCCGACCTGGTTCTGCTCAATATCACCGCGGTGGTAGGTGTCCGCTGGCTGGCTGTGGCGGCGCGAACCGGTCCGGGATCGATCACGTTGTGGGTCTCGGGCGGACTGCTGTTTTTCATCCCCTCGGCTCTGGTAGTAGCAGGACTTTCCAAGCGATATCCGGAGGAGGGTGGTCTGTATGTGTGGACCAGGGAGGCTTTCGGACCTTGGCACGGGTTCTTGTGCGGGGCGTGCTATTTCGTGAGCAACTTGTTCTATCTGCCCTCCGCGCTTCTGTACGGGTTGTCCATAGCGGCGGTGGCGTTCGGCTTCTCGCAAGATAAGGCGCTGATGATCGGGTTGGCTCTAGTGATTCTCTGGTCGGTGGCAAGCCTCAACCTGCTGGGGGCGGAGTTGGGGAAATGGACCAGCGACATGGGCGGGATGGCCACCTTCCTGGTAGGCGGGCTGCTGATGGCAGCGGGTTGGTTCGCCTGGAGGCATGGAGGCTCGGCGACGCCCCTCCACAATTTTGTGCCGCGGATGGACTGGGAAAAGCTGAACTTCTGGTCGCAGATCGCCCTGGGATTCACCGGCTTGGAACTGGGAGCCATCATGGCGGGAGAGATCCGCGACCCGTCGCGAACTATTCCGCGTGCCGCCTGGATTTCGGGCGTGGGGGTCTGCGCCTTTTACGTGGGCGGAACACTGGCGGTGCTGGCTCTGATGTCTTCGGGCCGGGTGGATATCATCTCGGGCGTGATGCAAGCGGCCCAAGCAGCGGGGACACGCTTGGGGTGGCTTGGCTTCCCCCTGCTGATCGCGCTTCTCATTCTGGCCGCTTCCGCCGGCGCGTTCGGTTCCTGGCTGAGCGGCTGCGCCCGACTTCCATTTGTCATTGGGATCGATCGATACCTGCCGCCGGCATTTGCGCGCCTGCATCCGCGGTGGGGCACGCCCCACGTCGCGCTTCTATCGGAAGCCGCCTTCAGCAGCGTAGCGATCCTGATGTTGACGGCGGGAGAGAGCCTACGCGGTGGCTATCAGCTTCTGGTCGACCTCACGACTGTCACGACCCTATTCCCTTTCGTGTACATCTTCGCCGCCGGCTGGAAGTGCGGCTGGCACGTGAGCGCGGCGTGCGGGCTGGGCGTCACGACGCTGGCGCTGGTGGTGGCCTTCATCCCGCCGGAGGGTGCATCCTGGTTCTACGAGGCAAAGATGATCGGAGGATGCGCGGCGATGGTAGCGGTGGCCCGAATAAATTTTCAGTATGCCTTGCGGCGACGCAAATGAGCCAAGGTTTTAGCCAGAGACGCCGAGACGCAGAATAACAACGGCAGCAGACGCATGGAGCTTGCCCTGCCGTGCGGCCACATGCGGCCCAACGGTCGGGCGTGTCGCCCGCACAGGTGGCACCAAAAAAACCAGGTCAAAGGGCTCCTCGGCGACATGGCATAGGCCGTTCCTGGCGCCTACGCACTCAGGTTTGTGGAGAGCGATATCAGTTAATAACGGAAGGCACCGCGCGTCAATCAACTGCACGAACTCCGGTTCGAACCCCCATTACTTCGCCACGAATCAACCAGTGAGATCACGAAGCCAAGCCCCGATTGCATAGGCCACGGCGGC
>JBAVEN010000029.1:0-53528 GCA_049587755.1 Bryobacteraceae bacterium
GTCCCGGCGCGCTGGCCGCCGTAGCCGTGGCAGGTGCTTCCGGCGCGCTGGCCACCGCCGCCGGCCGCCCGCTGGTTGGAGCCGGGCCCTGCGGCGCCAGCACGTTGGTGTAAAGGAAATACCCCGCCACCAGCGCCAGCGCTCCCAGTGCGGCTACCTCTTTCTTGTTTTCCAGACCGGCCTTCACGGCGCATCCTCCATCGCGCCCCGCACAAACGTGTGGATCTTGAACTGAACTGCCATCGCCGCCGTTTTCCCCTCCGGCGCCGCCGCTTGTATGCTCTCAATCATCAGAAACCGCGGCGATTTGTCGATCAGGCTCACCAGTCGTGTCAGACCCTGGTATGAGCCTTCGAACGCCGCCTGGATGTTCACCATCTGCAGCGTGTCGCTGCCTTCGATGGCCTCGTACTCGTTCGAAATCTGCCCCGCCTTCACTCCCGCCTCTTGCGCCATGCGGAACAGCTCTGCGTTCAATGCCGACGACGCCTTGCGGCGGTCCACCACATACTGCACCAGGAACCGGTCGCCATCGCGCCGCGCGCCTTCCACTTTGTCCACCAGCCTTCGCGTGATCGCCACCCGCGCCTGAGCGGCCGCCAGTTGGTCCTGCAAGCCGGCGGCCCGCCGCCGCAGATCGTCCGCCGAGCCGCCGAACGGGTGGAACGCCATCACCGCCGCCGCCAGGTTCGCCGCCGTCAGCACGCCGATCAAGGCGCGCATCGCCACCCGCGGTTGCTTGATCTTGTCGATTTTGGCCCACTCAAAGTTTCTGGTCATAGGGCACCGTGATCCGGCTGCGGTATTGCGGCTCGGCCTGCGTGGGTGGCAGCGTGCTGTGCTGGTACACGTAGCCGAAAATCGGCGACGCCTCCAGCGCCTTCAGTAAGTCCTCGATCCCTTCCGGCTGGTCCGAGGCCGCCATCATGTCCAGCATCACCTGGTTGCGTGAGTTGATCGTCGGATGCAGCGCCGTGATGCGCACGTTGTACGGCACCGTCTTTTCCAGGTCCGCGAACATGCGGCTCCAACTGATCGCTTTGTGATAGATCAAATCGTTGAGGAAGACGCTGCGCTCCAGTACGCTGGCGTTCTCCGGCTGGCGCAGCTCCGCGTCCAGCCGCGCCTGCGCCGTCCGCACCACGCGCAGGTGGCTTTCCAGGCTGCTCACTTCGCCGTTCAGGCTCTGGAGTTGCGCCCGGTCGAGCAGCGTCAGGTAAGCCAGCAGCGCCAGTGTCAGCACCAGCGCGGCCGACACCACCGCCGACGCCACCAGCATCGGCCGGTCGCGCCGGAACGGTTGGCTCGCCAGATTGATCGGAATCCTCATCTCAATTGTTTCTCGCGATGGATCGCAAATATCCCAGCAGGCCGGCGTTGCTTTCTCCAGGCACGCCCAAGGGCGACCGCACCGCTTCCACCGCCGTTCCCAGTTCTTCCGGAAAGCGCCGCTCAGCCTCGTCCGTCTGGGCGCCGAAGCCGCACAGGTAGAGCTTCTCCGTCTTGCCTCCCAGGTTGTCTTCCAGATAGACGAAGGTGGGCGCCAGCACCGCCGCCACCTCATCCAGATTGGGGGCCGGCAGCTCCAGGCAGCGCACCAGCTTCGGCACGCTGCCCTGGCGCGCCACCACCGTGAGCACGCGTCCCGTCAGTTTCGCCAGCACGCTCAATCCGCCATCCGGCGCCAGCTCGATCGCCGCCAGCGCCGAAGGAATCAACAGCCCCGGGTTCATGCCCGCGGCGCGGAACGGCGCTTCGTAGCGCGAGACGATCTCCAGCGGCGCCATCGCCACCAGCACGTCCACCTTTTTTCCCGCGCTCGGCTCCGGCCAGTAACTCAGCGCCGCCGATTCGGCGTCGAAGGGCACACTTCTTTTCAGGCGGAACCGGATCAGCGACGCCTGCTCTTTCGCGTCGCCCGGAAACGAATCGAAATCGAGCACCGCGATGCGCGTGCAGTAATCCGGCAGGATCACCGCCACATCGCGCCGCTTGCGAGCCGCCTCCCCCGCGGTCAGCGAGCGCACCGCGCGCGAAAACTCGTCCGGGTCGATCAGGTTCTCCTGTACCGGCGACACCGCCAGTGCGCCCGGCTTGAGCGCCGCAAAGCCGATCTCGGTCCGCGCCCCCAGCCGCGCTGCCGCCAGGCCGGCTTCGGAAATCTCCACCGCCAGGTTCGGCGGCGGGTCCTGGATGTAAGCCTTGAGCCGGTCTAACAACTCCATACGCCTCCGCGATGTGGGGCAGGTTGGCAACCTGCGCGGCGATTGGCAATCGCCGCGCGTGCCGATTGGCAATCGGCACGCAGCTTACCAAGCTGCCCCACAGCCGACCGGGCACCCCGCGGCGCCGCCATGGCTTTCCTACGTCTCAATGAACGTCACCTTATTGATCTCGCGCAGCGTCGTCACCCCCGCGCGCATCTTGGCGACCGCCGATTCGCGCAGAAAGGTCATCCCTTCCTCGCGCGCCATCCGCTTGATCTCCGAGGTCGACCGCTTGTCGAGAATCATCTCGCGAATCCGGTCGCTCAAATCCAGCAGCTCGTGGATCGCCGACCGCCCGCGGAACCCCGTGCCGCCGCATTCAAAACAGCCCGCTCCTTCGACAAACGGAAAGTCGCGCCACTGCTCCGGGTTCAGCCCGCTTTCCACCAGCGTCGACTCCGGATAATTCACCCGCCGCTTGCAGTGCTCGCAGATCACCCGCACCAGCCGCTGCGCCAGGATGCAGTTCAGCGCGGAGACGAAATTGTACGGCTCCACACCCATGTTCAGAAAGCGCCCCAGCACGTCCAGCACGTTGTTGGCGTGAACGGTGGTGAATACCAGGTGGCCGGTGAGCGCCGAGTTGATGGCGATCTGCGCCGTCTCCTGGTCGCGGATTTCGCCTACCATGATCTTGTCCGGATCGTGGCGCAGAATCGACCGCAGCCCGCGCGCGAAGGTCAGCCCCTTCTTTTCGTTCACCGGAATCTGCGTGATCCCCTTGATCTGATATTCCACCGGGTCTTCGATGGTGATGATCTTGTCTTCGTCGTTCTTGATTTCGCTCAGTGCCGCATAGAGCGTCGTCGTCTTGCCAGAGCCTGTCGGCCCGGTCACCAGCACCATTCCATAGGGTTCCAGAATGTAGCGGCGGAACTTGTTGAGGTCTGATTCGGAAAAGCCCACCACGTCGAGCGACAGCTTGGCGAACTTCTCACTCATCGATTCCTTGTCGAGCACGCGCAGCACCGCGTCCTCGCCGTGGATGTTGGGCATGATGGACACGCGGAAGTCGATCAGCCGGTTCTTGTAGCGCACCCGGAAGCGTCCGTCCTGCGGCACGCGCTTTTCGGCGATATCCAGCTCGCTCATCACCTTGATGCGCGAAATGATGGTCGACTGCCAGTCCTTGGCGATCGGCGGCATGGCGTAGTGCAGCACGCCGTCGATGCGGTACTTGATGGCCACTTCCTGGTCGCGCGATTCGATGTGGATGTCGCTCGCCCGCCGCTCCAGCGCATTGAAGATGGTCGTATCCACCAGCTTGATCACCGGCGCGATGTCGCTGTCCACCGCGGCCAGCTTGTCGATCGAGAGCGTCTCGTCCTGGTCGCCGTCCTCCGCCACCACATCGAGCGTGAAACCTTCGGTGACCTCTTCCAGCACGCGCTGCGATTGTTCGGTCTTCTTCAGCAGCTCGGAGATCTGCGAGAGTGTCGCCACTTTCACCCGCAGCCGCTTGTGCAGCAGCCCGGTCAGCTCGTCGATCAGCGTCAGGTTGCGCGGGTCGGCCAGCGCGATCTCAAGCGTCCCGTCGCGCGACTGGATGGGCACGAAGTTGTAACGGAACATCAGGTCCACCGGAATCGACCGGAATAGGTCGTGATCGATCGCCGTCTCGTGCAGGTCCACGTACTCGGAACGGTAGCGCGCCGCCATCGCCCGCGCCTGTTCCGCTTCCGTAAGGGGATCGACCAGCCGGATTCTGTCTGTCGCCATTCGTCACCTCACCGGATCGTATCCGCCAGAGAAAAGATCGGCAGGTAGAGCGCGATCAGCACGAACGCCACCACCGAGCCCATTACAATCATGATCGCCGGTTCGATCAGCGAGAGCGTGGCCTGCATGCGCGTATTCACGTCTTCCTCGAAGAACTCCGCCACGCTGTTCAGCATCGTAGGCAGCGCGCCGGTCGATTCGCCCACTTCGATCATGTCCAGCGCCAGCGGCGGAAACATTTTCGAGGCGCGCAGCGAGGCCGAAAGCGGCTGCCCCTCGCGCACCATCCTCCCTGCCGTCTCGATCGCCCGTTTCATCACCGGCGTCGACAGCGAATCGGCCGCCGTTTCGAGCGACTGCACCAGCGGAATGCCGCCCGTAAGCAGCGTGCTCAGGATTCGCGAAAGCTGCGCCACCTGGTATTTCAGCCAGATCTCGCCCGCCACCGGCAGTCTCATCTTGATCCGGTCTATCCGGTTCCGCGCCGCCTCGCGCCGCGACCACCAGCGGAACCCCGCAATTCCCGCCAGCAGCGCCCCCGCGAACACCAGTATGTAGCTGCGCGCCGCCTGGCCCACCGCGATCAGGAACACCGTCATCCCGGGCAGTTGCGCTTGCATGCTGGTATACAGGGTGGCGAACGTCGGCACCACATACGTCACCAGGAACACCATCAGCACAACCACCAGCACGATCAGCACGCTCGGATACAGCAGCGATACCATCACCTTCTTCTTCACCGCCAGCGAAATCTTCTGGTAGGCGATGTACCGGTCCAGCACTTCCGTCAGGCTGCCGCTCTTCTCCCCCGCCATCACCGAAGTGACATAGATCTTGGGAAATACCCCCTGCTGGCGAAACGCCTCCGAGAGCAGCGTGCCGCCGTGTACTTCATCCCGCACCGCCTTGATGTACGGGCCCAGCTTGGGATCGGTCAGCCGCTCGGCCAGCAGGTCGAGCCCTTTCAGAATCGGCAGGCCGGCGCGAATCAGGGTCACGAACTGCTGGTTGAAGATGAGGAACTTCTCCAGGTTGATTCTCTTCTTGCGCCCGAAACCGCCCCCCGCCGCGCGCGTTTTCACCGAATACACCAGGAAGCCCTGCTGCACGTACCGGTCGCGCAACTCCCTTTCCGAGCCCGCCGTCGCTACCTGCTGGTGGATTGCGCCGCGGCCATCCGCATACTTGAGGACGAATTCGGCCATCGCTACTGGTCTCCCTCTGTCAACTGCGCGTCCGGCGGCAAATGGAACTGGAACAGGCCGGCGCTGAGCGGCGGATCCATCTTCTCCTGCGCGAAGTGGAAATCCAGCAGCGCCTGGTCGTAGCTGGTCACCTTGACCTGTTCGATGCGCCCGTCCGGCGTCACCACGAATTCCACCTCCCGGTAGGGCAAATCGTCGGTCTTCGGTTCGGCCGTGATGCGCCAGTTCGCGCCGTCCCGAACCGCTTGCAAATTGCGGAACTCCCGCTGGAAATGCAGTTTGCCCAGCAGGAAGGCGAGCGGCGCCCGCATATCGTCGGTTTCCTTGAGCTTCATCCGCTCGGCGCGGTTATCGGCCGGAGTATAAAGATAAAGATACTTGCCGTCGGAGAGGAACAGCTTGCCCGCCGGCTGCGTGTAATCCCACCGCATCTTGCCCGGCTTGCGCAGCTCGAGCCGCCCTCCCTCCGTGCGATGGGGTTCGCCTTTCCGCGTATATTGTTCCTGGAAAACGACTTCGAGCGTCTTTGCGTGGTTGTACCGGGCCTCCACCGTCGCCAGCAAATGGCTCAATTGGGGATCCGCGGCAAACGCCGATACCGCCAGCAGTCCCGTCCATAGGCGAGCTACGCTCACAAAGGGTTTGACGCCGCCGCCCCCCAAACCGTGCAGGCCAAGTGGCGCCTGCCCCCGGCCTGCATCGGATGCTGGTTAGCGCAGCCTCGCCCGGCGCGGCCTTATTGCACCCACACCGTCACGTTGTTTTGGCTGATGTTTTTGCCGATTTGCACCGTGATCGAGTTGGCTCCCGAGCTCACCGTCGTTGGAATGTCCGCGTTCACCTGCAACACGCCGGCCACAAGGCCTGGCGCCTCGCCGGCGAACTCCACTTTCGCCGGCTGGCCGCCGATCAACACCGAAACCGCGAGCTGCGGCGCCGGCGTCAACGGACCAACGCCCGTGGTATTCACTGGCGTGACCGCCCCGTCGGCTTGGGCCGGCGTGGTCAGCCCTTCGCCGGTCATGAAGATCTGAACCGTACTGCCCTTGGCCGCCGCGTCGGCCTGCGTGTTCAGCGAAGAGTCCGCGTTCAAAATGGCGCCCGGACCGGTGCCGCTGCCGTTCTGCGTGAAGATCCCGGGCGCGGTGGTGGTGAGCTGGAGGCTGGGCTCATTCGATTTTTGCCCGGCGAAAATCACTTCCACAAATGGCGCCTTGCTCGCCGTAATCTCATACGGCACGATGGCGTTGATCTGGGTCGAGCTGGCGTAAGTCAGCGGCGCCAGGTAGCCGCTGAAGCTGACCTGCACGCCGCCGATCGACGTCGAAACCTTGCCCGCCGAATTCAATGTCAGCGACGCAGGATTCACCGGACCGATCGAGCTTCCGAAGATGGACACGATTTCGCCCGGCGAAATCGGCCCGTTGACGAAGCTGGCCGCGTTCAACACGGCCGCGACGCTGGGCAGCGGGTTGGTCACGCTCAGCGACACATCCACCGTCACCGAGCCCTGCGTCCCGCTTACCCCGCTGACCGTGATCGTCCCGGTGTAAGGCGTGGTGTTGGCCGCCAGCCCCGCCGGGTTCACCTGCACCGACAGGGTGGTTGACGTGGACGTGGACCCGGAGGCCGGCGCCACCGAAAGCCAGTTGCCCGTGCTGCTGGCGCTGGCCTGGAAGCTCGCCGATCCGCCGGCCGCGGTCACCGTCAATATCCCCGGCGACACAGTGCCGCCGCTGCTCACCTGGAAATCGAAACTGAGCAATCCAGGGCTTACCGAGATCGTCGGTTGGCTTACCACGCTGAGGGACACCGTCACCACTACCGCGGTGCCGCCCGTCGGCGTAATCGTGATGGTGCCGGTGTAGCTCCCGGCGGTCAGGCTGGCCTGGTTCACAGCAACCGTCAGCAGAGCCTGCGTGGTCCCCGAAGTCGGGGAGACCGATAGCCAGCCGCCGGTGCTCGAGGCCGCCGCCGTAAATGCCACGCCGGAGGAACCCGCTGTGCTCGATACCGTCAGCGTTTGCGACGCCGGCGCACTACCCCCGGCGAGGGCCGAGAAACCCAGCGCGGAAGCGCTCACCGTTATGTTGCCGCCAGTCGTGCCGGTGGTGTTGACTATCAGGTTTACCGGCACATTCAACGTCGCGCCGTTGGCGGTCAGCGCGATGTTGCCGGTGTAAGTGCCTGTCGCCAGCCCGGACTGATTGACCGAAACCGTCAGCGACCGGTCGGTTGTCAGGCTGCCATTGGGCACTATCGAGAGCCACGTGCCGCCGGTCGGCGTGGTCACCGACGCCGACGCAGTAAACGCGGTGCCGGCGGGACTGGAACTGACGGTCAGCGTCTGGCTGGCCGGCGCGCTGCCCGCCACCTGCGCAGCGAAAGTCAGCGATGGCGAGCTGGTGGTCAAGCCGCTTGGATTCGTCACGCCTGCCACCACCACCACTACCGGCACATAGAGCGGCGGCGTGGTCCCGCTGGTAACCAGGACGTTGCCCGAGTACAGACCATTCGTCAACGACGTGGTGTTCGCCGTCACGGAAATGGTGGTGGGCGTGGTGCTGCCCTGGAGCGTTGCGCTGAGCCACGATTGATCGGTTGTTAGGTTTAAAGACAGCGGCGTGCTGCTGGTGGTCGTCACGGAAACCGTGTCGCTCGTCGTCCCGTTATTGAGAAGGACTACGCTCGGATTCGCCGACAGCACGTCGCCCGCCGTGACGATGAAATTCACGCTCAGCGAAGGAGCCGGAGTCACCGCCACCCCGTTGACGACAATCCCAAGCTGCACGGTCGCGGTGTAAGTTCCGGGTCCCAGGTTCCTGGGGCTGGCATAGACCGTGACCGCCGTCCCCTGAGTGCTCATGTTTCCCGAGGCCCCCGACTCACTGAGCCATGCGACGCTGTCGCTGTTAGCGCTGTAAGTCGGCGAGCCCGAAATCTCGAAGCTGCCACTGCCCGCAAACACGATCTCTTGCGTCACCGCCGTGGTGGTTCCCGATTGCGCCACCAGGTTGAGCGTGGTCGGCGCCACGTAACCCGAAGGACTCCCGGCGGCGCCGCTGCCGGACGTCAGGTTCACGGTCACCTGCTGGCTCACCGTTCCCACCGTAACTGTGATGACGCCGCTAAACGTTCCCGACCCGCTCAGGCTGGTGTTGGCGGTCACGGTCAAATAGCCCGATGCGCCCGGCACAATGCTGCTCGCGCTCTCCGATACGCCCAACCAATTGTTCGCACTGGAAGCCGTGGCCGAGAAAGCGCCTCCGGCAGCGCTGGTCACCGTCACCTGCTGCTCGTAACTGTTCGTCGAACTCAAGCTGATCGGGCTGGGTGAAATCGTCAAGCTGCCCGAGCTCGAGCCCGACACCGTCAACGTGACCGTGAGCGAGGCGGAATTGGAGGAGTTGGCCGTGTCCGTCACGGTTATCGTGCCGGTGTAGGTGCCGCTAGCCAGGTTGGTGTAGTTGACCAGCGAAATCACCAGCGAGCTGCCGTTGGCGAGACCGCTTACGCTGGTGCTGCCGTCCAGCAACAGCCAGTTGGTGGCCGTCGCGCCGCTGGGGTAGGAGACCGTCCCGGAATAGCTATCGCTGTTCGGCGTGGTCAAGGTAACGTCCTGATAAGTGGCGGAGGGGGACAGAGCGCTGTTCGCGTAGGTCCAGGACAGCGCGGTGGGGCTGAAGCTGACCGGGCCGGAGCCGACGTTGAAGGTCACCGCGATGAGGAGCTGTTGGGCGCTGCCATAATTCACAGTCGCGGTCGTACTGTAGGGGCTCCCCGCCGCCGTAAGGCTCGCCGCGCTGGCCGTGAAGGTGAGCGTTGCCGGTGTCGAGCTGGTCACTTGACTCGTGTTCGAGGTTACCGTCAGCCAGGTCGCAGCCGTAGACGTCGTGAATCCGATCGCTGAGGAACTGGTTGTGGTCAGCACGACCGTGGTCACCTGCTCGCCGCCAACCGCCGCGGACATCGCATTGGTGCCCGTCAGGTTGGCCGGAGTCGCCGACAAAGCCGCGGTGCCGCTCCCAGTGGTGTTGTAGTTGACCGTGAATGTCACCGAGGCGACTCCCGTGGGTGTCGTCGGGTTCAGCGTCACCAGAGCCGTGTGATTGCCCGACGAAAGCGCGTTGGCCAAACAGCCGAGTCCCATCCCCAGGTAAGGGATAGGGGTCGTATACGTATAACTTCCCCCCGTGCAACCGCCGCTGACGCTGGCATCGTCGCCCACCGAAAGCCAGCCCCGGTCGCCGTTTTGGTAAGCCACCGAGATACTGAAGGTGATCGGCTGCGCGGAGCTGCCCGTATCCTCGGAGCCGGTTACGCTGATCGAGGCGGCGCCGTTCACCAGGGTAACAACGGTGGTGTTCGTTGGGCTCGTAAAAGCCGGAGTAGCAGCCTGTGCCAGCCGCGGCATGGCGGCCAGCAGGGCGAGCGAAAGAACGAATGCGGTTTTCTTGAATGCGGCGATAACGGCGTCCATGATATCTCCTGCGAACCTCATCGAAAGCATACAACATCCTCCGAGTCAAACCAGACGGCTGGCAACTCTCATTATCCAGGACTGCGGGGGAAGGACGGACGCGGCACTCATTATTGTACGTCTATTTTAGGATCTGGAAAAGGTTGCTGTAATCGTCGGTCCACAAGCGCACCTGCCGCACCTGGGAAACGGGGTTCGAATTGGCGCGGATCTCGTTGTCGAAGTCGCCGGGCGGCGCGACGATTAGCAACCAGGTGGCCGCAAATACCCCCGCGTCGTCGTCATCCTCGGTTTCCACCCGCCGCGCCCGGCGCCCGCCGGAGCGCGCTTCGGCCGCCAGCACCGGCTCCAGGTCCAGATGGCGATTGGAGATGTGCACCGCCAGGATGCCGTCCGCGCGCAAATGCCGGAAATATAGATCCATCGCCTGGCGCGTGAGCAGGTGCACGGGAATGGCGTCGCTCGAAAATGCATCCACCGCCAGCACGTCGAAGTTTTCCGGCGGTTCGCGCTCCAGCGACAGACGCGCATCGCCCATCGCCACGTCCAGTTTCCCCCGGCAGTCCTTCAGAAAGGTGAATTCGCTGCGCGCCACCTGTTCCACCAGCGGGTTGATTTCGTAATAGCGGTAGTAATCGCCCGGCCGTGCGTAAGCCGCCAGCGTCCCGGTGCCGAGGCCAATCACGCCGACCCGTAACGGCCGCTCTGTTTCCCGGTCGCGAATGGCGAGCCCCACGCCGGTGGTGGGGCCATAGTAAGTTGTGGGCAGGTCTCGCAGGGCCGGGTTGAGGAATTGGTTGCCGTGGGTGATGGTGCCGTGCGTCAGCGTGCGGGTGGCGTTGATCGCGGTCGGCGGATCGCTGTCTTTCACCGTCAATTCGCCGTAAAAATTGCGCACGCGCAGCCGGACGCCGCTCATCGACTGCTGCAATTCAATGGCGACATACGCCGCCAGCGCCAGCGTCAGCGCCAAGGTGGCGATGGGCGCCGGCTGCGTCCAACGCCGGAACCAGTCGAGCGCGGGGTCCGTCTTCAGCACCGCCAGGATCAACGCCGCGCAGCCCACCAGCGCCAGCGGCATCTCATAATAGCCGGCGAACACGTGCGGCGCCACCAGGCCCACCGCCAGGCCGCCCAGCGCGCCGCCGGCCGCAATCATCAGGTAGAAATGAGTGAGGTACCTGGGCTGCGGCTTCAATAGCGCCAACTCGCCATGGCATACCATGCAGCAAGTGAATAGCCCGAGCGAAAACAGCACCAGCACCGGCTCGATGGGCATGTTGCCCGCGCCGGCCGCGGCATAAGCCATCGATCCCAGCGCCACCGCCAGCAATTGCAGATAAGGATTGCGCCGGTACCAGCCCTCGCCGCCGAAGCAGAGGATGAAACTCATCAGATAGAGGCTGAGCGGCAGGATCCAAAGGAACGGCACTGCGGCCACATTCTGCGACATGTGGTTGGTGATGGCCAGCAGCAGCACCGATGCGCAGGCCGGCAAGGCCAGCCACAGTGCATACTGCCGCGTGCCGGGTTTCGCCGCTGCGGCTTCCTCCGTTGCCGGCTCCCGCCCCGCCCGCGAGCCGAGCGCCGCCGCCGCGCACACCACCACGAACGCCAGGTATCCCCACGACCACATGCGCGCCTGCTGATGGGCAGTGAACACAGGTTCGAACAGAAACGGATAGCTGAGCAGCGCGGCCATCGAACCGGCGTTGGAAAGCGCATACATCCAATAAGGCATCGACCCCGTGAAGCGCCGCGCATACCACGCTTGCACCAGCGGCCCGGTGGTCGAGAGCAGGAAAAAGGGCAGCCCGATGGTGCGCCCGAGCAGCAGCAGGATGCTCCACGTCGGGTCGCCCGCACCGTAAGGTTGCAGGCTGGCGCTCGGATACACGGCCAGGGTCAGCGCGCTCACGGCCAGCAGCCCCAGGTGCACCGCCGTCTGCGCGCGAGGCTTCAAGTAGCGGACCAGGGCGTGCGCGTACAGGTACCCGGCCAGCAGCGCCACTTGAAAGAACACCAGGCAAGCCGTCCACACCGCCGCTGAGCCGCCGAACCAGGGCAGAATGATCTTGGCGATCACCGGTTCCACCTGGAACAGCAGAAATGCGCTCACCAGGATGGTCAACGCGTAAATCGGCATTTACACTCTTCCCTCTTATATCGCCTGGCAGACGGAAACCGCAGGAGCCCGCGAGTCCGGAAGCCGATCTCGCAAACCGGCTCGAACATCCTGTGGACGGAAGAGCGGCGGTTGAAGATGGATTTGGAACAGTCCCGCGGCGCGATTGCTACGATAACACAACACGGTTACAGCCGCCGATCCTCACGGAGCCGGCGAACGGGCCGCGCTCGCGTTACCGCGCTTGGAGCCGGGCTGGGAGGGCAGGGCTGCTGCTTTGCGATTCGTAATAGACTGAAGAATCATCCTTCGGCGCAGTCGCCATCCAGGGGAAGAAGTCAGTTGCGCAAAACGGTTCCGCTGATGCTTGCCGCCGCTCTCGCCGCGGTCTGCTGCCGCGCGCAGCAGCAGCCGGCCGCGACGGTTGCGGGGACCAGCGCTCCGCCGGCATCGGTTGTGCCGGCCGGCACGCCGGCCCAGCCGGATTCCAGCGTGCAGGTGCATTCGTTCCGCACTTTTGTGAAACGGTTGTATAGCGTGCGCGCTCTCACCTCGACTCTGCCAGCGGCCTTGGTGGAGCAGGTGCACGACTGGCCCGATCAATGGGGCAAAGATCGCCTCGGCTTCGAAAAGCGTATCGCGTCGCTTTACGGGCAGTTCGTGATTGGGGTGGGCCTGGAAGAAACCGTGAAGGCCATTCACTACGAAGACACGCGCTACCGCCGCTTGGGGCACGGCAATTTCTTCCGGCGAACCGCGCACGCGATTACCGACACCGTGACCGCGCGGCGGCAGGACGGTTCGCGAACCCCAGCGTGGTCGCTCGCCGCTTATGCATACGGCAGTTGGGGAATCGCCACGCTTTGGAGCCCGCCGCAATACCGCACGGCCGCCTCGATTGCGGAATGGGGCAGCGCCGGCATGGGCACCTTCGCAGTGACCAATCTCGCGCGCGAGTACTGGCCCGACATCAAGGGAATTTTTCATCGCAACAAGGCGAACTGAAGGGGCTTGTCAGGGCATTGGGTGGGGCAGGTTTCAACCTGCCAACGCCCGCTTGTGGGCGCGTGCTCTTTCGGCTTCTGCGCGGCTGAAGCGGCCCCTCATTGCGGTTCCGCTGCGGCGCCGTGCGCCACGCGCGAGATGGCGTTGACCAGTTTGCGATAGGGAATCGCGGAGAAATCCTCGAACGGTAACCATTCGCCGTCGCGCCAGGTGGAGTAATACCACCGCGCGATCAGCGCCAGCCATTCCTGCCGCTCCCGCACGCTCCACTGGCGCGGCTCGAGCGTGGCCAACAGGTCGCGCAATTTCTGATCGAGCGACACCGGCTTGCCCTCCTCCACTTCGAATCCCAGCCGCATCGCGGGTTGCAGATGGCCGCCGGAGACGAACCACAGCTCGACAGCGGAGGGCGCGGCCGAAGGCAGGATGGCCACGCCGTGCAGGCGATCGATATCGCGCGCCAGTTCGTCGCGCAGCTTCAGCACCTCCTGCACTTTCTCCAGGCGCTTATGCTGGCGGGCGGCCTCTTCGAACTGCATCTGCTCGCTCAGCCGGTCGCGCGAATTTGCGATCGCGCCCACCAACGATTGGCCGTCGCTGCGCAGGAAATCGAGTACCCGCTCCACTTCGTGCGCGTATTCGGCCGGACCCACCACCTGCTGGCAAGGCCGCAGGCACAGGTTCATTTCGCCGTAGATGCAGCCGGGGTGCTGCGGGGAAGGCGCCAGGTCTTCCTGGCAGCGGCGCATCTGGAACAGATCCAGGAACTGCGATTCAAACCGCTCCGCCGACGCGCGCGAACGGAAAGGCCCGAAGTATAATCCCGGCGCGCGCGAAAGGTGCGTCGCAATCACGCTGCGCGGGTACTCGTTCTGCAACACGATTTTCACGTACGGCGGCATGCGCAGCTTGAGCAGCTTCAGGTAGCGATCCGGGAAAAGGCGCCGCGCCTGCCGGTAGAGCACCACGGAAGATTCGAAAGCCGAGCCGGTGATCTGGTATTCGACGCGGCGCACCGTCTCGCGCAAGTTGAGCATGCGCGAAGGGCGCTCGCGTTGCGCCAGCAGGCGCAGCAGGCGGCGGCGCAGCATGCCGGTTTTCGAGAGGTACGGCTCGCCCTCCGCCGGCCAGAGCGCGAACACCGCCGGCAGGTTGGGCAGCGCGGCCAGCAGCGCATCGAGCGCCGCCAGATCTCCCCCCGTAACGACCGAGTGAGTGAGGCTTTCCATTGGGATGCGTCGGTTGGCAGGCGGAAGCGCCTGCCCCACTCTACCGCCTGTAGGGGCCGGGCATGCCCGGCCCGGCCTGTCGCAGCCAGAAACTCATTACGGTACTTGATGTCGCGGCAACCGCTCCCTGACGGCCCTCCCAAGGGGATGAAACCGAGCACCGTGGCGCGGGCCGTCAGGCCTGCTGAGCCGAGAGTCATCTCGGCTTTTCTTCCCGCCGCGCCGCGTGTTTTTCAACCGAGCGGTTGCCGCGCCTATCACCCGACCCGTCCTCAGTGCCTGGACCCCGGCGGCACGAAATCCGCGGGCAGCGCGGCGCCTTCGCCGAAGAAGTAGTTGTCCATCTGTTGGATCAGAAATTCCTGCGCCTGCTGCGTGCCCAGGTTGAGCCGGTACTCGTTCATGAGCATCTTCATATGCTCGACCCACATTTTCCAGGCTTCCTTGGACACGTTCTCGTAAATCTTCTTGCCCAGCGGATGCCCGTCGAACGGCACCTCGTCCAACCCTTCCATCTCGCGCTGGAACTTGACGCAGAAGACCATGCGCTTCGCCGCCGGATTGGTGCCCGGACTCTGGTTCGCCCCGCTTCCTCCCCCACTTGCCATGTTCGTGATCGCCGCTCCTCAGGTTTAGGATACAACGGGCGGGAGGTGGCACAGAGTCATAGAGCCACCAGAAGATAGAGTCACCAGAAGATTGACGGCGTTGGATGGCGGGCCTACACTGGTAGCGAAAGGCAGGCCAGGCCGCGTATGCGGGATTTCTCCTTCGACACCCACATCTTCAAGGAGGGCGACACGTACGTCGCCTACGCGCCGGCACTTGACTTGTCGAGTTGCGGAGCTACCGACGATGAGGCCCGCCGCAATATCCGTGATGCCGTGCGCGGCTTCCTTGCGACGAGCGCCGAAATGGGCACGCTGAGTGACATCCTGGAAGAAGCCGGCTACGAACCGGAGGGAGATGGCTGGCGCGCTCCGGAGTTTGTCTCCGTCGATCGGCTCACCATGAACGTCAGTTAACGGCGCGCCTTGTCACGAAGGTGCTAACGCGACACCGAAAACCGACGGCTGAGCCCGGAGGGCGAAAGAACGTAGCCCAGCGCGTGAGCGCTGGGAAAGCGACGAACTGCCGGAAAGCCCCGGAACGGGGCGGAAGGATTTCCCGCCAGCAGAGTTCTTACGCCCCCGCCGGGGGCTATGTCAGGTGGAACTCGGACCCACGGCTAATACGCCGTGGGCTACTATCTGACGCCCTCCGGGCTAGGCGAACGCGGCCGCCGCGGAGCTGTTACCTCGGAGTAACAGCAGTCTGCATTGTGATAGCCTTCCGATCATGACCTATTCAAAACAAACTTCCGCTGCATCCGCGTGTAGCAAACTCCCGAGTTCCGTGCGCTACGTAAAGGCAGGAAGGGGAGGCAGATGGTGGCGGGCCTCCAAAGACAATGGACAGGTACATCTCGGTTGGAACACCGTTCCCGCTGATCTCCTCCTAAAACCGAACTTCCCGAAGATCAAGCGTTTGTTGATGGCACAAGGAGGAGCAGCCCAGGACATCAACGCGCTACGCGCCCTGCTCGACTCTCCGAGTAAACACGTGTGGGTGACCTTTGAGGACGGTTGCATGTGGTGGTGTACCGTCCGCGATGGCGCAACTGTTAATCCCAAGGGAGAAAGCGACGAATTGGGGCATTTCTGGCTACTCTGTGACCGTCCTTGGTCCAATAAGTCACTCAATGGGACGCTGCTCGCGGTGGCCGACTTGCCCGGGACGGTTACTCGTGTGGCCGGATTCAGAGCCACCGTATGTGAACCGAAGGATTGGCCAACGATACTGCGCATCATCCAAGACCAAAAGGACCCCGACGCAACGAAGGCCGCCGAAGCCCGAAGGCGCTATATGGAGGCAGTACTCAAGACGGTCAAACGGCTTTCGCCGAAGGACTTCGAGCTGCTGATTGACCTGATCCTCGGCCGCACGGGATGGGCGCGCATCTCGACCTTGGGCCAGACGCGCGAAGGGATCGATATCGAAGCAGAGAATCTGACTGCCGATGAGATTGCGTTCGTGCAAGTGAAGGGTTCAGCTACGCAGGGCGTGCTAGACGATTACGTGGAGCGGTTCAAAGAACGAAGCGACTTCTACACGCGGATGATATTCGCAGTCCACTCCCCGAACGGCGAACTTACCCCACCTGCTGATCTTCCGGCTGTACAGTTGTGGACAGGTGATCGCGTGGCTGAACTGGTTGTACGCCTGGGCTTGGGTGAGTGGGTTGAGAGGAGAATTGCCTGACTGAGGATCCCAGGTCCTACTGCCCTGCCACAAATCCCAACCCTTGCACTACGGCGCCTAGGGCGCGCTGGTCAGTGGCGTTGGGCGGGATATATGGGTTCACGCGGATGCTTACGTGCGTGGCGGGACTGGTTAGTAACTCGGCGGGGACCAACTTAGCGGCGGTGTGGCCGCCGGGTTCGTAGTAGAAGGCTTTCGTGAACGGCTTGCCGTTCAGCATCACGGAGACGGCGACCGGGCTGCCGGCGCGGCGCATGAAATCGGGTGGGAAGAAAAGTTGCAGCTCGAATTGCACCGGAGCGTCCGGCGGCGGCAGTAGCGTGGCTTCTGCTTCCGGCGCCATCCAGCGCCAGGCGCCGTCTTCGATCGCGTACCAGCCCGAAACAAGTTGCGCACGGCTGCGTATGTCTCCGAGGTTCAAATAGGACAGCGTTTGTAGCGGCTTCGCGCCGGGGAGTTCCGGCGCTGGACGATTGGAATCGAGGACCATCTCGCCCCAACCCAGGCGCAGGCCAGGCGGACCTTCCACAGAAAAGACGGCCTCGCCGAGCCCTGCGACCTGAAGCGTGTGAGGTTCCCACAACTCGCCATCCACCTGCACGGTTTTGTCGAAGAGGATTTCGCCTGAGAGACGCTGGGCGCGAAAGATCGCCGTTCCCTTACCATCGCCGTAAAGCGCGAAGCGGAGCGTGCCTTGCGAGCCGAGCGGCAGGCGGAGCTCGGCGCGGGTAGCATTAAGGGCGGGCAGGTAAACGAGGTGGCCAGAGAACTCGGCGGGCGTCCAGCCGGGCGAATTGAGATAGGACGACGTGCGTGAGTAAGTAACGCGGTCGAGCGGACGGTTCGAGAAAGAAAACGGCAGCAGCCCCATCGATACCGATGAGAAACCGGAGTGTGCATGGCGGTCCACCAGGCGCAGCGGCGTGCGCACGCGCAAATCCACCGACCGCAGCGGCGTGGCGATCTCTTCGGCGAGGCTGTCATAATTGCCGGCGAGCGAAAGCTGCGAGGCCACGATCCATTCGCCCGGATTGGGCACGCTCACCGCCTCCAGGGGTTGCCCGCCTCGCGCCACCATGTAATAGCGAAAGCCCCACTCGCCGTTGACCAGAAACGGACGTCCCGGCGGAGGCGCGACGCGGGCGTAGACGCGCGCGAATTCATATGCGGCGAAAGAAATGTTGAGACCGAGCACGAGGTTCACCGCCAGCGCCAGCCAGAGCACGCACGGCCGGCCGCGGAACTGGATCACAAACAGCAGCGCCATCGGCGCGGCCAGCGGCAGCAGGTAGCGCGCCGCGCCGGCGAAGAACGCCACGCACGCGAAAGCGAAATAGAGCAGGCACCACGCGGCCAGCACGGGTTGCCGCCGGCGGGCTTCCCATAGCCAGGCCAGCGCGTTGACGCCGAGCGCCACGAAGACGACCAGCAGCAGGCGCTCCCACCACGGGTAATCCGTCACCAGGTAGCCAGCCAACAGGCCGGGCGCCAGGCCCCAGAGGCGGCGCCAGACCAGCGGAACCAGGGTGACTAGCACGCCCAGGTGTTCGAGCAGCGCCAGCGCGCTTTCACCCTTCAAGCCGATGCGCGACAAGCTGGGACTGCTGGCGTAGCCGAACAGCACGGCGAACGGGAGGCGGCCGGTGAGCGCCCATTGGAGCGCCTGCCATCCGCCGAGCGCCAGATACGGCGCTGCCAGCGCGCACCACGCGGCGCGGGGCGGAATCCGAATCCACCCATGCGCGCTGGGCACGCGCGGCCCGCTTGCCGCCGCCGCGCCCTCGCGCTTCACGAAATATGCCAGCAGCAGAATCGGCGGCAGCGCCAGCGCTTGCAACTCCGTCAGCCCTGCGAGCGCCAACGCGATGCCGGCGATCCAGAACCAGCTTCCGAAAAACGCCGCAGCGCCGATCAGCAGCAGCGCCAGCGCGGGCGCTTCCGGGCCGGCCAGCGTGTTGGTGTTGACCTGCACGATGGGAGACGCCGCGATCAACAGCGCGCCCCAGAGCGGCTGCGAAGTGAAGCGCGCCGCCAGTGCGTACGCGGCGAAGCTGATGGCCAGCGTGAACAGCAGGTAGAAGCAATGGAAAAAGAAAATCGAGAAATGGCCGCGCAGCAGCCATGCCACGGCCAGAATGTACGCGTTCAAAGGCGGATGCGGATGGCCCGCCGCATCCACCATGCGGCCGGTGAAAACGAACTGGAAGTTGAGCGGCGTCAGCGGCTGCTTGAGAACGTGGGCCGCGAAATCCAGGTAATTGACTTCGTCGCCCTGCACCGGCTGCCGCAGAAAAGGCGCGTGCAGCAGCAGGGTGAAAGCGGCCAGCAGCAGCAGGTCGCGCTTCAGGCGTTTGGTTACGCCGGCTTCCATCGGAGCACCGGCTTGCGCGCGGCGGTGACCTCATCCACGCGGCTGGTGCGCGTCGAGTGGGGCGCCTGTTTCACCATCTCCGGATCGGTCTCGACTTCCTTGGCGATGGAAATCATGGCGTCGATGAATTGGTCCAGCTCCAGCTTGCTTTCGGTTTCGGTAGGCTCGATCATCAGTGCACCGTGGACGATCAGTGGGAAGCTGACGGTGTAGGGATGGAATCCATAATCGATCAGCCGCTTGGCCAGATCGCCCGTGCGGACACCGAGCCTGGCCTGGCGCTCATCGCTGAAAACCACTTCGTGCATGTTGGGCGCGGGGTACGGCAGGTCGAAGTACGGCTCGAGCTGTTTGCGGATGTAGACCGCGTTGAGCACCGCATCCACCGTGGCGTTGCGCAGGCCGGGGCCGCCGTGCGCCAGAATGTAAGCCAGCGCGCGCACCAGCACGCCGAAGTTGCCGTAGAAGGCGCGCACGCGGCCGATGGAGTGCTTGCGTTTGAAATCGTAGGCCCACTTGCCGCGCACCCGCTTCAAGCGCGGCGTGGGCAGGAAGGGATCGAGCGCTTTCTTCACAGCTACCGGGCCGGCGCCGGGACCGCCGCCGCCGTGCGGCGTGGAAAACGTTTTGTGCAGGTTGAGGTGCATCACGTCGACGCCGAAATCGCCGGGACGCGCGATTCCCACCAGGGCGTTCATGTTGGCGCCATCCATGTACAACATGGCGCCCTTGGCATGCAGGATTTCCGCCGCCTGCACGATGTTCTCTTCGAAGACGCCCAGCGTGTTGGGGTTGGTCACCATCAGCGCGGCGACATCTTTGTCGACTGCATGCGCCAGCGCTTCCAGGTCCAGCACGCCAGTCGCGGTCGATTTCACGTTTTCGACGATATACCCGGCAATTGCCGCGGTGGCCGGGTTGGTGCCGTGCGCGGAATCGGGAATGAGGATTTTGCGGCGCGGGTTGCCGCGCTTCTGGAGCGCCGCGCGAATCAGCAGGATGCCGGTCAGCTCACCCTGCGCGCCGGCGGAAGGTTGCAGCGTCACCGCATCCATCCCGGTGATTTCGGCGAGCGCGGCCTCCAGGCGCGCCATCACTTCCATCGAGCCCTGCGCCAGCGCCTCGGGCTGATAAGGATGCGCCCACGCCAGGCCCTCGATGCGCGCCACCAGCTCATTGATGCGCGGGTTGTATTTCATGGTGCAGGAACCCAGCGGATACATGCCGTGATCGATGGCGTAGTTCCAGGTGGAAAGGCGGGTGAAGTGGCGGATGGCTTCCACTTCGCTCACTTCGGGGAAGCCTGGAATTTCCGCGCGCACATTGCCGGCGCCGAGCGCCTCGGCGGCATCCACGGCGGGAACGTCGAGCTCGGGAAGCTGCCAGGCGCGCTTGCCGGGCGAGCTGCGCTCGAAGACGAGCGCCTCGTTCTGCGACAGGTGGCTGCGGACTTTCTGAATCACGCCAGCACCTCGTGGGCGGCCGGCGTGCCTAGCGCCAGGCTCAATTCATCCATGTCCGCGCGGCGCGTCATCTCGGTGGCGCAGACCAGCATCGAATCGGCCAGTTCCGGATAGAAGCGGCCCAAGGGCAGGCCGCCGATGATCTTCTTCTTGAGCAGCGCTTTGTTGACCGCCCCCGGGTTCCCACACTTGACCACGAACTCATTGAAGAATTTGCCGCCGAAAGCGGCGTGCAGCTTTCCGGCCAGATAGTGTGCCTTGGCGGTATTTTGCAGCGCTAATTCGCGCAGGCCCGCTTTCCCGTAAACCGTCATGAAGACGGTGGCCATCAATGCGATGAGCGCCTGGTTGGTGCAGATGTTGGAGGTGGCCTTCTCGCGGCGGATGTGCTGCTCGCGCGTGGAAAGGGTCAGGCAGAAGGCGCGGTTGCCATGGGTATCCACCGTCTGCCCCACCAGCCTGCCGGGCATCTGGCGGACAAACTGGTCGCGGGTGGCGATGATGCCGGCGTAGGGACCGCCATAGCTCGGCGAAATGGCGAACGATTGCAGCTCGCCGGCCACGATATCGGCGTCCGCCGGCGGTTCCAGAATGCCCAGCGAGACGGCTTCGGTGAAGACCACGATCAAGAGCGCGCCGCGCCGGTGGGCGATTTCCGCCGCTGCTTTCACCTCATCGATGACGCCGAAGAAATTGGGCGATTGAACGATCACTGCGGCGGTCTGGTCGTCAATCTTGCGTTCGAGATCTTCGAGGTCGATCGCGCCCGAATCCTTCGCGTAGCCGACCTCCTCGACCGGCATCCCCTGGTGCCGCGCGTAGGTGCGCAGCACGTCGCGATACTCCGGGTGCACGGTGCGGGCGGCCAGCACGCGGTGCCTGCCGGTGATGCGAGCCGCCATCATGGCCGCTTCCGGCACTGCGGTCGAGCCATCGTACATGGAAGCGTTGGCCACATCCATGCCGGTGAGCTGGCAGATCATGGTCTGAAATTCAAAGATGGTGGTGAGCGTGCCTTGCGAAATTTCGGCCTGGTAGGGCGTGTAGGACGTGAGAAACTCGCCGCGCGAAACCACCGTATCCACCAGCACCGGCCGATAGTGCCGGTACACACCGGCGCCGAGGAACGATGCGTAGCCATTGGCGTTTTCGGCGGCCCGCTGGCGGAAATAGTCGACGATTTCGTATTCGGAAATGCCCGGCGCCAGCTCCAGCGGCCGGCGCAACCGCACCGCCTCCGGCAAGTGGGCAAACAGGTCTTCGGCCGACGCCACCCCGCAAGCGTCCAACATCTGGCGGCGTTCGGAATCGGATTTCGGCAGGTAGCGCAACTACTTTTCAGCTCCTATATAGTTTTGATAATCGGCGGCCGACATGAGCTCCGGCAATTCGCCGGGCGCGGCCAGCTTTATCTTGACCAGCCAGGCTGCGCCGTGCGGATCTTCATTCAGCTTTTCGGGCGCGTCGGCCAGCACCGGGTTGATCTCGGTAACTTCGCCCGAGACGGGCGCGTAGATATCGGACACCGCCTTGACGGATTCCACCGACCCCAGCGACCTGCCTTGTTCCACGTGCGTGCCGGGCTTGGGCAAGTCCACATAAACGATGTCGCCGAGCTCCTGCTGGGCGTGATCGGTAATCCCAATGGTGCCGATGCCGCCTTCCACCAGGACCCATTCGTGTTCCTTCGTGTAACGAAAGTTTTCCGGATACATGGTTATCTCGCTCGCTTGTAAAATGGGGTTTCGACAGTCATCGCATCGGCTGGCTGGCCGCGGACGATGACTTGGATGGGAATGCCCGGCCGCGCGAATTCCACGGGCAGATAGCACAGGCCGATGTTCTTGTTCAAAGCCGGCGCGGGCGAGCCGCTGGTGACCCATCCGGCGGCGGCGCCATTCACCTGCACTTCGTAGCCATCGCGGGCGATGGGCCGGCTGCGCATTTCAAAGCCGGTGAGCTTGCGGCGAAGGCCGGCCGCTTTTTGTTTCAGCAGCGCTTCGCGGCCAACGAATTCGCCTTTATCGAGCTTGACGATCCAGGCGAGGTCGGCTTCGAGCGGCGAAATGGAGGCGTCGATTTCGTGCCCGTAGAGCGCCATCTTGGCTTCCAGGCGGAGCGTGTTGCGCGCGCCCAATCCGCAGGGCTTGATGCCGAACTCCGCGCCCGCTTCCAGCACCAGCGCCCAGATCCGTTCGGATTCGGCGGGCGGGATGTAGATTTCGAAGCCGTCTTCGCCGGTGTACCCGGTGTGGGCGATGCGCGCGGGGGTGCCCGCCACGTCGCCATCGGTGAACCAATAATATTTGATGGCGCTCAAATCGACAGGCGTCAGCTTTTGCAGTGTGGAGCGGGCCTGCGGGCCTTGGATGGCGAGTTGGCTGTAACGGTCGCTTGCGAGCTCGACGGTCGCGTCGAAGCGGTTGTGCGCGCGGATATGCTCGAAATCCTTCTCCTGGTTGGAGGCGTTGACGCAGAGGAAGAAATCGTCGCCAGCCACTTTGTGCACCAGGATATCGTCGACGAACCCGCCGTGCTCGTAGAGCAGCCCGGAATAGTGCGCCTGGCCGGTCTGCAGCTTCTGAACGGCGTTGGTGGTGAGGAGGTCGGTCAGTTGCGCGGCCTGGGGTCCGCGGATCTCGATTTCGCCCATGTGGCTGACGTCGAAAACGCCAACCGATTTGCGCACTGCCAGATGTTCCGAGAGGATGCCGGAGTACTGAACCGGCATATCCCACCCGCCGAAATCGACCATTTTGGCGCACAGCGCCCGATGGACGGAGGTCAGCGCTGTACGGCGCAGCGGCAACGCCTGTGACATGAAAATTCAGGCTAACAGCGAGAGGTAGGGGTGTCAATCAAGAGCAGCGGGCGTGCTTTGACTCGCAAAAGGGGACTGCTCAGTGAGACGCTATTGGCGGCGGCTTTCACTTTGGGTGCGTCGTGATATCCACCAGGTAATACGCGGCGCGGATGATCTTAAAGTAGAATCGCCAACTGCGGTTCACGCGGGCCTGCCAGACGCCGGCGGGGCTGTTGTACTTCTTGGCTCGCAATGAGGGATGGTTGAGGCTGGTGAGCAAGAATGCGGCCTGCTTCCAGAATGCGCGTTGCACTTCCTCGGGGGCAGCACGCAGGCTTTGGTCGAAGCGGGCGCTAAAGACCAAGTCCATAGGACTAGGAGGCTATGCGGCGAGAGCGCTTGACCAGCTTGGCGGTTCGTTCCTGAAACGCCTTCATGGCCTCCGGAACGGTATGGTACGGGCCATGCACGCGGCCCTTCTTGATGTCCTCCAGGCCCTCGGCTATGCCTCGGTCCACTACCGACTTCGGCGTGAAGGTGATCTTGCCCCGTTCCACCCTCGCCTCCAGGAGATCGCCGACGTTGAGGCCGATCCGTTCCCTGACGCTTTGCGGAATCACTACCTGGAACTTGTTTTTGACGGACACGAGCGGCATAGCGGTTGTCCAGTTGAACTGTTCAACTCAGTATAACAAATGTCGGCTTGGGGCCGACCGTGGGCTAGCGCCGCGGCGGCACTTGCGCGCCGGGCCCCAGAATTCCCAGGCGGGCGGCGGCATCTCGGATGCGATTGAGCGTGGCCACCATCACGAGCTGGCGCTCGAAAGGCGGCGGGCTGAAGAGGGTTTCCAGGAGGCCGGCGGCGGCCTGACAATGTTCGAGCGCGGCCTCAAAGCCGCGCGGCTTAGGCGCCGGCCCCGCTTTCCTGGCTTTGTGGCGCACTTCGCCGATGACGGCCACGAGGCGGTCGCGGTTCGCTGGCACCAGGGGAATGGTTTCGCCGCCGGCCTCGAGGCCTTCGGCGTCGATCCGCGGCGCGATCTGGCGGTACTGGGCGGGCGTGATATGCGCCAGTTGCGCGACGTGAAAATAGGCGGGGCCCAGTTCGTCGAACAATCGGATGTTGGCTTCCACGCTGTTCCGGCTCGCGCCCAGGTATTTGAGGCAAAACTCACGCCAGGTGGCGGCATGGCCGCGATAGAGCCTCTCGTTGCGAATGCGGCGAACGCATTCAATTTCAGCGGCGGAACAGCGTCCAGCGATGGCGCCGCAGATTTCCCGGCGGCCCAGCCACTGGCCGAGATTGAGGGCCGAGGCTGCCGCCGGTGTATCGATTTGATCGTTCTTCACGTGCGCTCCCGTGGGACTCGGTTGGAATCCAACCGAATTTCGACGAAAACACGGGGCTTAGCCCCCGTTTGCGGTCAGAGTCTAACCGAATCCCACTCTCAGGATCGCGCACAAGATGACGAGAACCGGCGAGAGCGACCGTCAATTTCCGCCGAAACCGCTGGCAGGACTGGCGGAAGGATTCTTGGGAAGATGTGTGATTGTATGAGAGCGCTGCAGCAACTCCGAGGCTGATCGGTCAAAATCAGCCTTGTGTAGCCAACACAGGAGGTGCTTCAGCGTGAAACAGTATATCGGGTGTGACCTGCATCGGGATTACTCGGTGTTTGCCAGCGTGGACGAAAACGGCCGGGTCGAAGGACCCTGGCGCGTGGAGCACGAGCGCGAGCGCGCGGAGCTGCGGAAGTTTCTGCGCCGGTTTCCCGGCGGAACTCCGGTGGCGGTCGAGACGACGGGGAGTTGGTACTGGATGATCGACGAGTTGGAAGCGGCGGGCTTGCAGCCGATGTTGGCGAACAGTTACGAGGCCAGACAGCGCATGCGCGGCCCGCACAAAACCGATCCGTTGGACGCCCGCGGATTGGCGACTCTGCTGCGTAACGGGACCTTGCCGTCGGTGTGGATTCCCACCGCCAAGCTACGCGATCTGCGGGCGCTGATGCGCACCCGGCTGGCTTTGGTGGCCCAGCGCACGACCATCAAGAACCGCATTGTAGCGGCAGTGAACCGGTACGGATTGATTCACACGGTGCTGCTGTACCGGCGCCTGAAGCAGCACAAATGCCATGGCAAGGCCGCGGTGGCGGTGGCACGCCATCTGGCCGAATCGACCTGGTGGATCTTAAAACATAAACAGCCTTACCGTGAGCCGGTACCGCTCGCGGTGTCTTCGTCCACGCACGGGCAAGCGCGGCGGTCGTTCTAACCCTTGTGAGGTTGTGTGTGTGATTGCGATGCCCGGGGCGAAGATGCTCTTGCCCCTCTGAGGGCGGATAGATGACTTGTTGGACAAGACAGACAGTAAGGGCCGATGGACGAATAGGGCTGAGGAGGTGTAGCGGCCGATCGTAAACCTCGCCATCTGGGGCTCCGCCCCAGACCCCGGAGTTTTGCGCTTTCGCGCCAGGATTGGCTCTTCTCTACGCGATGGGGTGGGTTGCTGGGGAGCAGTGAACTCCCCAGCCAATCCCGGCCTCCGGATCGGCGCTCGGTTCGCTCTCCAGCGTGGACCTATCCTCCGTCCGGGACTGGGAATCCGCCGGGCTTGGGGGCCTCGGGGCTGGCAGGCCGGGGAGTGGCCTCACAAGCTTACTGCGACCGATCTTGCAGCAGCGTCCTCCATCTTTCCCAGGCTGCGGCGCGGGCCTTTTGGTTGCCTTCGTTGCCGGCGGGGTCTTCACCGGCGCGCATGAAGCCGTGGCCGGCGCCATCGTAGACAACCGGATCGTACTGCTTATGGGCTGCGGCCATTTGCTCTTTGGTGGCGGGGAGGGTGGCATCGATGCGGGCGTCGTTACCGGCGTAGAAACCGTAAACCGGGGCGTGGATGCGCGCCATGGCATCGGCCGCCGGCGGCGCGCCGTAAAACACGAAGGCGGCTTTCAGGCTCGGACGGTTAGTCGCGAAACGGAAACTCTGCCCTCCGCCCCAGCAGAAGCCTGCCACGAATAGCTCGCCATTGGCCGCCGGCTGTTTAAGGCCGTAATCGGCGACGGCGTTCAAATCGGCGGTGATCTGGTCCGGGTTGAGATGGCTGACGGCTTCGATCACGGTGTTGGGCTGGAAGTCCTTGATGCGGCCGCCGTTGGGAGCCATGCCGGAAAGCAGGTCCGGCGCCACCGCAATGTAGCCGGCCTCGGCCACCTGGTCCGCCAGATCCTGGACCCAATCGGTCATCCCAGAGATCTCGTGGATGATGAGCACCACCGGCGTCTTGGCGGCCGATTCCGGGTATACCACGAAGGTTTCGACGGAGCGGCCATCGTGTTTCACCGTCACCCATTCGCGATGGCGAGGCGACTTTTCGAGTTTGTCGAGGGCCCATTGCTGCGCCGCCAGGCTCGAAGCGGCGACGGCGGCTAACAGCGCAACGCGTCTGATCATCGGCGACCCATCCCCGTCGCGGCGTTCCGCAGTGCGCGGCTCATGCTACGCCGGCCACCGGGCCTTCGTCGGCTTCCTGGCGAGGGCGGACGATGCGGAAGGGTTGGAAACGATAGCCGATGCCGAAAATGGTCTCTATATACTGGTCGGCGTATCCGCCCAGTTTCTTGCGTACGCGGCGCACGTGAACGTCCAGCGTTCGCGTGCGGATGCCGGCACCGTAGCCCCAGATTTCCCATAACAACGAGTGGCGCGGAACGATTTCGCTGGCATTGCTCACGAGCAGTGCCAGCAGCGCATATTCCTTCCGCGTCAGACAGACGGGATGGGAATCCAGCATAACGGTCCGATGTTCAAAATCAACCGCCAGGTGCTCGTCCTGGTACGGCGCAAGGGCGACTCGTGACAACGGTCCCATGGCCCCTCCCTATGCACACTATAGTACTGCTATGAGAGCCGCTTGTGAAAGGCAAAAAAACGCGGATGGGTGTGGGACATTGGAGTCGTCGCCTCGCCGGTTCGCCGAGAACAGCGAGTTTCTGAGCGTATCTTGTGCGCATGACCTTCTAAAATGAGACTGGAGTGAGCCCCGCCTGGGGCGACAGACAGTAGCCCAGCGCGTAAGCGTTGGGAATTGGCATCAAACCGCGGAGCCCCGGAACGGGGCGGAAGAGGACTGGCAACCGGCAGGTGAACCGCGGCCGCCCTTACGCCCCGTTCCGGGGCTGGGGGATTCATTTCCTGGTCCCAGCGCTCACGCGCTGGGCTATTTTCTTTCGCCCTGACGGGCTCGCCCCGATGTGTCCTCGTGTCCAACGTTTATGTCCTACACCCAACTGGAATGAGATACCAAACGCCGGAGGAGGGGTTCAATCGATGATAAATGGCCCGTCGTTGCCCACCCGCAGTTGCCGGCCGTCGCCGTCGAACGCCCGGATCTTGAAACGGACCGAGCCGGGAGGATTCTCGGTCTCGACGTGAAAAGGAGACTCGTCGCCCCGTTTGATTACGTCATCGTCCACTTCGGCTTTCTCGCTGCTGAGCAGATCCCCGTCGGAAGTCAGGAAATCAAAGGTGAGCGATAAGCCCTTGACGGACTTGCCGGCGGTGACGCGAACCCGGCCGTCCATCGAAAGGCGTCCTTCTTCGACGCGCCGCGCCCTGGCTTCCAGGACCTCTATGTCGTGCCTCTTTTCCGCGGGTGCCAGGGAGCTGGCGAGCAACAACAATGACGCGGCCGCGAGATACCTCATGGTGTCAGTTTAGCAGGACCGGGATGCTGCTTTCGCCGGCGGCCGGACGGGAAAGCGCAAGAGCTGACAATCCACGCTCACCGCGGTATACTAAGAAGGTATTGACGAACCAAGGGAGTGGGCGAAAGCCCACTTTTTTGTTGGCGATCGATGATTTTAACGGAAATGCGGAACGACGTGGCATCCAAGATCGAAGCAATCGCCGCGCGCGTGGCTGCCTCCGAGGGCATGGAGGTGGTCGAAGTCGCGGTGAAGGGCGGCGGCGCGAGCCGCCTCGTCCGCATTTCCATCGACAAGCCGCAGGGCGTTACCCACGGCGATTGCGAACTGGTTTCGCAGCAGGTGGGCACGATTCTGGACGTCGAGGATGTGGTGCCGGGCGGCCGCTACACGCTGGAAGTTAGCTCTCCCGGAGTGGAGCGCAAACTCGCCAAGCCAGGCGACTTTGTGCGCTTCCGGGGGAAGAAGATCAAGCTCGTGCTGCGCCAGCCAGTGGAAGGACGCCGCAACTGGGAAGGCACGCTGGCCGGTTTCGAGGATGGCCGCGTGACGCTGGAGACCGGCGGCCAGACGCCCCTGAGGGTGGCACTGGACGAGATCCAGAAGGCCAACCTGAAGTTCGAGTGGTAAGCCCGCCGGGAGACCAAGAACCAACAGAAATTCTATCGTAAGGACGAGGGCACTTTGGAAACCATCTTTCAATCCATCGAAATCCTGAGCAAGGAAAAAGGCATCGATCCGCAGATCATCTTCGACGCAGTGAAGGATGCCATGCTGATCGCCGCCCGCAAACACTACCGCACCAACGAAGACTACGTGGCGGAGATGGATCCGAAGACCGCCGCCATCCATCTGTTCGCGGTGAAGAAAGCGGTCGAGGTGGTGGAAGACCCCGTCCACGAGATGACGCTGGCGGAGGCGCGGCGCATCCAGCCCGACGCCGAAGCCGGCTCGGAAATCCGCATTCCGAAAAACACCGATTCGCTGGGCCGGATCTCCGCCCAGACCGCCAAGCAGGTGATCTTCCAGAAGGTGCGCGAGGCCGAGCGAGAGACCGTTTACAACGAGTACTCCGGGCGCGCGGGGGAGCTGGTCAACTGCACCGTCAAGCGGGTGGAAGGCCCGGAGTATGTGCTCGATCTCGGCAAAACGGAAGCCAAGCTGGCCAAGAAGGAGCAGTCGCGCCTGGAGAGCTACTCGGTGGGCGACCGGGTGCGCTGCGTGATCCGGCTGGTGGACAAGGCCAGCAAAGGGCCGGGGGTGCTGGTGTCGCGCGCGGCGCCGGAATTGGTGATGCGCCTGTTCGAACAGGAAGTGCCGGAAATTTACGACGGCACGGTGTCCATCAAGGGCTGCGCGCGCGAAGCCGGCGAGCGCACCAAGATCGCCGTGCAGAGCCGCGACCGCGACGTGGATAGCGTCGGCGCGTGCGTCGGCATGAAGGGCATGCGCGTGCAGTCCATCATTCGCGAGCTGCGCGGAGAGAAGATCGATATCATCGAGTACTCGGACGACCCGGTGGTGTTCGCCACCCATGCGCTCAGTCCCGCCAAGGTGAGCAAGATCAGCATCATCGATCCGGTCGAGAAACAGATGGAAGTGATCGTTGACGACTCCCAGCTTTCGCTTGCCATCGGCAAGAAGGGGCAGAACGTGCGCCTGGCGGCCAAGCTGCTGGGCTGGAAGATCGATATCAAGAGCGAAGAAGAAAAGCGGCAGGAAGTGGAGTCGCAGATGGCGGCCATGGTGGCGCCGGGCGCGCCGGTGGCCGTGCTTATCGATTACGGCCTGGCGGACAAAACGGTCGAGAAGCTGCTCGAGGCGGGCATCGGCACCATCGAGAAGCTGGGCGGCATGACGCCGGAGCAGCTCGAAGAAATTCAAGGAATCGGTCCGCGCGGCGTGGAAAAGATCTTCGAATGCGTCAACGCCTACTACGCCCAGTTCGAACAGCCGGCGGAGGCGGCCGGAGGCCAGTTGGCGGTGGAGGAACCAGCCGCCGCGCCAGCCGAAGCGGAGCCCGGCGGCGAAGCAGAAGCGGCTGTGCCGGAGGGAGCGGAGCCCGCCATCGCGGCAGAAACGAGCGCTGCGCCCGAAGTGGTGGAAGGCACCGAAGCTGAAACGGTGGCGCCAGCCGAGGCGGAGCCGGCTGGCGCGGAGCCGCAGGCCGGCGCGCTGGAAGCGGCACAATCGGAGCAGTTTGATAGGATAGAAGACGCGGGTTCCCCCACTCACAATCAGCCAGGAGCGGGCCCTGAGGTCAGCCCCGGCGATGCCGGGGAGGGCGCCCCGGAGAATCATGGTGGTTGAGGTGCGCCTGCACGGTAAGAGCCGGTTGCCTTTTCTATGAAAAAGATTCGAATCAACGAGCTGGCACGGGAGCTGGAAGTCAAGGCCCACGAGATCCTGGACCGGCTGCCGGAGCTGGGTGTCACGGAGAAGAAGACGCACTCGAGCTCCATCGACGAAGACGTGGCGATCAAGCTGCGCCGTCTGTTGGGCCACGAAGCTCCGGAGGAGGAGCCTGGGGTGGCG
Source organism: Bryobacteraceae bacterium (assembly GCA_049587755.1). Lineage (GTDB taxonomy): Bacteria > Acidobacteriota > Terriglobia > Bryobacterales > Bryobacteraceae > Bog-375. Next base: position 30,210 of record JBAVEN010000029.1, read on the forward strand.
GAACCGGCGGCGCCAGGCCAACCAGCCGAAGCGGAAGCGGTGAAGATGCGCCCGGAAGCGGCCGCGCCGGAGGCCGCCGCGGAGCGAGAAGAAGGACAGACCGAAGCGCCGGCGCCGGCCGGTGAAGCGCGCCCGGCGACCGGCGGCGCACCGATTCGCCCGCCATTGGCTACCGGAAGGCCGATCCATCCGCCGATTGCGTCCCCTGGCGCGCCAACGCCCGCAGCGCCCAAACCGGCGGCGCCGATGCCGCCCGCGGCAGTGATCGCCCCTGGAAGATCGGCGACGCTGCCGGTGAGACCGATTCCAGGCGCCAGCAGCGCGCCGCGGCCCGGCCAGATCCTTTCGGGCCCGCGTGCGCCGATGCCGGCAACACTGGCGGAGACGGTGCGGCCCACGCCTTCCGGCCCGCGCCAGCCCGCGGCGCGTCCCACGGCGGCGCCGCGTGCACCGGCTCCGGTCGAAGCTCATAGCGCGATCCCCGGCGCGCTCACGCGGCCCTTAGCGGGTCAGCCGGCGGTCCGCCCAGTGGTGCCGCCGCGTCCTGACCTGGCCGCGAGATTGGGCACGCCTCGGCCAGCGATGCCGGCGATGCCCTCGGCGCCGCGTCCCGGAGTGCCCCGCGCCCCGGTCGCGCCCACCCCCGGTCAACCGATTTACCGCGGACCGATCCGCCCCGGGCAGCCGATGGTGGCCCGGCAGGGACCGCGCAGTAGCGCGCCGGCGAGCCGTCCCGGCCCGCGTCCCCAGCATCCGACCACGCCGCGGGGGCCGCTTGGCCCCGGCCTGGCACCGCCGCCGATGGAACAGCCGCGCGGCCGGTTCGACAAGCGCCCGGCCCGCCAGCAGCGCGAACGCATTGAGGAAGAAAAGACGCTGCGGCCCGCCACGCGCCGGCAGACGGCCTCCGGGCCGCCGCCGATCAGCCGCGAAATCACGATCTCCGAGGGCATTACGCTCAAGGAACTCTCCGAGAAGCTCGACATCAAGGCGGCCAGCATCATCTCGAAGCTGGTGGACCGCGGTATTTTCGCCACCATCAACCAGACGCTGGACATGAAACTGGCCACCGAAGTGGCGCGCGAATTCGGCGCTTCCACCGCCACCGTGAGCTATGAAGAAGAGGCCATGCAGGCGGTGGAAGAGGCGGAAGAAACCAAGGACCTGGTGAAGCGCGCGCCAGTGGTAACCATCATGGGCCACGTGGATCACGGCAAGACGTCGCTGCTCGACGCCATCCGCGAAGCCAACGTGGCGGCGCGCGAGGCCGGCGGCATTACGCAGCATATCGGCGCGTACCAGGTGGAGATGAACGGGCGCAAAATCGTCTTCATCGATACGCCGGGCCACGAGGCTTTCACCCGCATGCGCGCCCGCGGCGCCAAGGTCACCGACATCGTCGTGCTGGTGGTGGCGGCCGACGACGGCGTGATGCCGCAGACGCTCGAAGCCATCGACCACGCCAAGGCGGCGAGCGTGCCGATTATCGTGGCGATCAACAAGATCGACAAACCGGACGCCCAGCCGGAGCGCATCAAACAGCAGCTCGCCGACCGCGGCCTGCTGGCCGAGGATTGGGGCGGCGACACGGTGATGGTGCAAGTGTCCGCCAAGACGCAGGTGGGTCTGGAGTTGATGCTCGAGATGATTCTGCTGGTGGCGGACATGCTGGACCTGAAGGCGAATCCTACGCGTCCCGCCATGGGAACCGTGCTCGAAGCCCAACTGGACCGCGGCCGCGGGCCGGTGGCCACGGTGCTGGTGCGCAACGGAACGCTCAGTGTCGGCGACTACTTCATTTGCGGCGCGGTGTTTGGCAAGGTGCGCGCCATGATCAGCGACCGCGGCGCCCAGATCCGCAAAGCGGAACCCGCCACGCCGGTGGAAGTGCTGGGGCTGGGCTCGCTGCCCGAAGTCGGCGACGACTTCCAGGTGGTGACCGACACCGCCAAGGCGCAGCAGATCGTCAAGTTCCGGGACCTCAAGGACCGCGAGGCGGCGATGGCCAAATCCGCCCGCATCACGCTCGATCAACTGCACAAGCAGATGGAGGCCGGCGAGATCAAGGAGCTGCCAATCATCCTCAAGGCCGACGTGGGCGGCTCCGCCGAAGTGCTGACGGAAGCTCTGCAGAAGCTTTCCAACGAAAAGGTGAAGGTGCGGGTGATCCGTTCCGGCGTGGGCGCGGTCAACGAAAGCGACGTGCTGCTGGCGTCGGCGTCGAACGCGGTCATCATCGGCTTCAACGTGCGGCCGGAGCGCGCCGCCTCGGCTCTGGCGGAGCAGGAGAAGGTGGACATCCGCCTGCACACGATCATTTACAACCTGACCGACGAGATCAAGGCTGCCATGAGCGGCCTGCTGGAGCCGGTCTTCCGCGAGGTCTACAAGGGCAAGGCGGAGGTGCGGGAAACTTTCCGCATCTCCAAGGTGGGCAACGTGGCCGGGTGCCTGGTGCAGGACGGCGTGATTCCGAGCCGGTCCGAAGTGCGCCTGCTGCGCGACAATGTGGTGGTCTACACCGGAAAGATCGCTTCCCTGCGGCGTTTCAAAGACGACGTGAGCGAGGTCAAGAGCGGCCAGGAGTGCGGCATTACGCTCGAGAACTTCGCCGACGTCAAGCAGGGCGACGCGATCGAGGCGTTCGTCACCGAACGCGTCGCCACCGAGGTCTTCGCCTGATGCCATGGCTGCCGTGGGCGTTCTAACTCTGGAATTGCGGCTGGAACAATCGCATTCCCTCAAGGACAAGCGTCACGTGGTGGAAGGGCTGAAAGCGCGCCTGCGCGCCAAATTCAACGTCGCAGTGGCGGAGATCGACCATCAGGACCTGTGGCAGCGGGCCGCGCTGGCCGCGGTCACGGTTTCGAGCGACCACGTGCATGCCGAAAAAGTGCTGCGCTCGGTGGAGGCGGAAGCGGTCTCGCTGCTGGGCGGGGAGGTGGCCGAAGCGACGGTGGAGTGGCTGGCATGAGAGAACCGGTATCGCTCTTACGCCCCCATTCGGGGGCTAGGTGGATCGTGACTCGGACCCACGGCTTACGCCGTGGGCTACTCTCTGTAGCCCTCCGGGCTGACCAAGGTGCGACCCGCGCCCACGGCTTACGCCGTGGGCTACTCTCTGCCGCCCGGCGGGCTAAGCCCCTGGCCCCCGGCCACGCGAACTACGCGAGGCGCCATGGATGAACGCCGCACACTGCGCGTTTCCGAAGCGCTGCGCGAGGAGCTGAGCGAGATCATCGGCTTCGAGACCGCCGACCCGCGGCTGCTGGCGGTGGACGTTTCCGAAGTCCATCTCAGCCTGGACGGGCGACATGCCACCGTGCGGGTGGGGCTGCGCGGCAGCGAGGCGGAACAGGACGCATCGCTGGCCGCGCTGGAACACGCCAGCGGCTTCCTCCGCCACGAACTGGCCAGCCGGCTCAGCCTGCGCCACGTTCCGGAACTGCATTTTACGCGTGACAAGAACCAGGATGTGGAAAGTCGCATCGATTTTCTTCTCAAACGGGCGAAAAAATCTCGTGCCAGGACCGAAAATTAGCCCTAAAGTCAAACAAAATGTGGTAGTTTTGTTTTTGTTGGCGGGCCTGGCGCCCGGCGTCGGGGCGGCTCAGCCGGAACTGCTGCGGCTGGAAAAAAGCGCCGACGCGATGGGTTCGGCGTACACGGTCGAGTTGTACGGCTACGACCGGGTGAAGATGGAAGCAGCCGCCGATGCGGCTCTCGACGAAGCGCGCCGGCTGGACGAGCTGCTTTCCAACTACAAACCCGAGAGCGAATGGAGCCAGGTCAACCAGCATGCGGCCGAGACGCCGATGAAGATTTCGCCGGAGTTGTTTCAGTTGTTTTCCGCGTGCCTCGACTACAGCCGGCAAAGCGAGGGAGCGTTCGACATTACGGTGGGCCCGCTGATGAAGGTCTGGGGCTTTTACAAAGGCACCGGGCACCTGCCGCATCGCCCCGAAGTGGAGGCGGCGATGGCGCGGGTGGGCTACCGGCACGTGCACCTGGACGCCCGCGCGGGCACGGTGTGGTTCGACCGGCCGGGCGTGGAGTTGGACCCCGGCGGCATCGGCAAAGGCTACGCCGTGGACCGGATGGTGGAAGTGTTGCAGCGGCAGGGAGTGACCGCCGCGCTGGTGGCCGGCTCCGACAGCAGCATTTACGGGCTGGGGGCGCCGCCCGGGCACCCGGAAGGATGGGCGGTGGATATCCGCGATCCGTGGCAGCATTCGAAGACGGAGGCAGAGGTGTTCCTCAAGAACATGTCGCTCTCCACTTCGGGCAGCTACGAGAAGTTTTTCCGGGCCGAAGGCCGCATCTACGCCCACATCATGGACCCGCGGACGGGATACCCGGCGCAGGGCACGGTGTCGGTGTCGGTGATGGCGCCGCGCACCATCGATAGCGAAGCGTGGGCCAAGCCCTACTTTGTGAATGGCCGCCGGTGGACCGAGCAGCACAAGCCGAAAGATTTTCGCGTTTACTTTTGCCAAGACAGGACGGATCAACCATGCGCGTGGCTCCAATGACCAGCCGTTTTTTGGACGCCTGCCGGCGCCGGCCGACCGATGTGCGGCCGGTGTGGTTTATGCGGCAGGCCGGCCGCTACATGAGGCAATACCGCCAGATCCGCGACAAGCACGGCATTCTGGAGATCTGCAAACGGCCGGACCTGGCTGCAACTGTCACGCTGCAGCCGGTGGAAATTCTGGATGTGGACGCCGCCATTATTTTTGCCGACCTTTTGCTGCCGATCGAACCGATGGGCCTGAAGCTACGTTATGAAAAGGGCGAAGGGCCGGTGATCGATAACCCGGTGCGGACTTCCGACGACGTGGATTCGCTGTCGACCGCCTACACAGACGATCTCGGCTACGTGGGCGAGGCCATCCAGAACACGGTGCGGGCGCTGGCCGGGCGGGTGCCGGTGATCGGCTTCGTGGGCGCTCCGTTCACGATGGCCAGCTACATGATCGAAGGCGGCGCCTCGCGCAATTTCATCCGCACCAAGAAGCTGATGTACAGCGACGAGACGCTGTGGCGGCGGCTGATGGGCAAGATCGTCGACGTGCTGGCGCCATTCGCGCATCTGCAGGTGGCGTCGGGCGCGCGCGTCATCCAGGTATTCGACACCTGGGTGGGGGCGCTCGGCTCGGACGATTACGTGCGGTTCGCCGCGCCGTACTCGCGGGCGCTGATCGAACGCATCCGCTCGACCGGCGCGCCGGTGATCCACTTCGGCACCGGCGCTTCCGGCTTCTTCAAGGAGCTGCACGCGGCCGGCGGCGACGTGATGGGCGTCGACTGGCGGATGAACATCGACCAGGCGTGGACGGACATCAGCTACCGCTCGGCCATCCAAGGCAACCTGGACCCGGTGGCGCTGTTTGCGCCGCTTCACGAACTGCGCATCAAGGTTCACGAGCTGCTGAAGCGCACCGGCACACGACCGGGCCACATTTTCAACCTGGGCCACGGCATTCTGCCCGAGACGCCGGTGGAAAACGTCAAGGCGGTAGTCCAGATGGTGCGCGAATTCCATCCGTGAAGCAGGGGGTCCTGCTGGTGGCGCACGGGGCGCCGGAGCGCGTCGAGGACGTGGAAGAGTACCTGGGCTACGTGCGCGGCGGCAGGCCCGTCTCGCCCGAGGTGCTGGCTGAAGTGCGCAGCCGCTACATCGCCATCGGCGGCGGCTCGCCCCTGCTGCGGTGGACGCGCGCTCAGGCGGAAGCTCTGGAGCGGCTGCTCGGCGTTCCGGTATTTTTCGGCATGCGAAACTGGCATCCCTTCTTGCGCGAGACCATGGACGGCGTGCGCAACGCCGGCATCGAGCGGTTGGCGGCTGTCTGCCTGGCCCCGCAGTTTTCCGAGCTGAGCGTCGGTCTGTACATCAGCCGCACGCGCGAAGCGGCCGCCGCGGCTGGCGTCACGGCGGAAATCGTCTGGGCAAAGAGTTATCACACCGAGCCGCTGCTGATCGAAGCTTTCGGCGAACGCCTGCGGCTGTTGCTGCCCGCGGAGAAGACGCTTTTCACCGCGCACTCCCTGCCGGAGCAGGCGCTGGCGGCGGGCGACCCGTATGAGGCCGAGTGCCGCGCCACGGCCGCGGCGGTTGCCGCGAGCGCCGGAATTACGCAGTGGGATTTCGCTTACCAAAGCCAGGGACTGACGGGCGGCCGGTGGCTCGGGCCGACGGTAGAATCCTGCCTGGACGGGTATGCCGCGGCTGGGGTCCGCGAAGTGGCGATTGACCCGGTGGGCTTTGTGGCAGACCACGTCGAGGTGCTGTTCGACATCGACATTCTGTTCCGGGAATACGCGGCTGCGCGCAATATCACCGCGCGGCGGCCGGAATCGCTGAACAGCTCGGCCACGTATACGGCGGCGCTGGCTGAGGTGGTGAAGCGATGTTTGTGAGCACGGGCAAGCTAAAGCATGCCCCACCTACCGATGCCTGAGACCGTGATTGTCGGCGGCGGTATTTCCGGCCTGGCTGCCGCGTATTACCTGGCCAAGGGCGGCGCCACGGCGACCATCGTCGAGCCGCGGCCGCGGCTGGGCGGCGTAATCGAAACGGTCCACGTGGAGGGCTGCACCATCGAGGCCGGCCCGGACAGTTTCCTTTCCGCCAAGCCGGCTGCGCTGGAGCTGATCGGCGAGCTCGGCCTGGCGGACCAGGTGATCGGCTCGAACGACCACCTGCGGGTCACCTTCGTGCGCCGCGACGGCCGGTTGACGCCGCTGCCGGACGGTTTGATGATGATGGTGCCGACCAAAATCCTGCCGCTGCTGGCCACCAGCCTGGTCGGCTGGCGCACCAAGCTGCGGATGGCGATGGAGCTGTTGCGCGCGCCCGAGCCGGCGGCCGGCGATCAATCGGTGGCCGAGTTCATCGAAGAGCACTACGGCACCGAAGCGGTCGATTACCTGGCTGAGCCACTGCTCAGCGGCGTCTACGGCGGCAATCCCGCCGATTTGAGCGTGAGCAGCGTGTTGCCGCGTTTCGTCGAGCTGGCCAACCGATATGGCAGCCTGACGCGGGGCGTGCTGGCGGAACGGGCGAGGGCGGCCAAACCGGGATCGCACCGCGGACCCGCGGCCCCGCTGTTCCGCACGTTGAAGGGCGGGCTGGGGCAGATGGTCGGCGCCATCACTGCCGCCATTGAAGGCAAAATGGAGGTGCGCCGGGCGCGGGCGCAATCGATCGAGCGATCGGGCGCGGGATTCCGGGTGCGCGTGGAGGGCGACTGGATGGAAACGCGGCACGTGGTGCTGGCCTGCGAAGCGCACAGCGGCGCGGCGCTGGCGCAGGCGGTGGACGCGCGGCTTGGCGAGCTGCTGACCACGATTCCGTACAGCTCGTCGATGACGGTGGCGGTGGGCTTCAACGCGGCCGATTTGGCGCGGCCGCCGATCGGTTTCGGCTTCCTGGTGCCGAAGAAAGAGCGCCGCCGACTGGTGGCCTGCACCTGGGTAGGAACCAAGTTTTCGCACCGCGTGCCCGCGGGCACGATTGTGGCCCGCTGCTTCCTGGGCGGCATGGAAGACGCGGGCGTGCTCGACGAATCGGACGAGCAGGTGCTGGCCGCGGTTACGGCCGAGCTCGCCGAAATCGCGGGCGTGCGGGCTGCGCCGCGCTTCAGCCGCATCTTCCGCTGGCCGCGTTCGATGGCGCAATATACCGTAGGCCATCCGCAGCGCCTGGCCGAAATCGAAATGCGCGCCGCCCAGGCGCCCGGTTTCTACCTGGCCGGCAACGCCTACCAGGGAATCGGCATTCCCGATTGCATCCGGATGGGGAAAGCGGCGGCGGAGAAGATCCTCACAGGCTGAGCTCCCAGGTCCGGCCGAGCACCGGCGTGCCGAAATGCTCGTGAGTGGATTCGCCTACCGTCCGGAAGCCGGCTTTCGCATAGATGTGCTGTGCGGCGGCCAGATCGGCTTGCGTCCACAGCATGATTTTCCGGTAGCCGCTGGCGCGCGCAAACTGAATGCATTCCTCCACTAAGCGCTTGGCGATGCCCAGGCCGCGGGCTTCCGGTTCCACCAGCAGCAGGCGAAGCTGGGCCGTTTCGGCGGAAGCCTTCACCAACATCACGGTGCCGACCCGCGCGCCGTCCTTCTCGGCGATCCAGCAGCGCTCGCGCGCGGCATCGAACTCGCGCAGGAACTTCACGCAGACTTCGGCCACCAGCGCCTCAAACAGCGCACCCCAACCGTATTCCCGCGCGTAGAGCACGCCGTGGCGATGAATAATCCAGCCGATGTCGCCGGGCTGGTGGGTGCGCAGCGCGTAGGGAGCCGGCGGTACCGCGGTTGGCTCCTCGGTCAGCAGCGCCTCGATGGTGCGCATGGCCTCAATCAGCCGCGGCCGGTCTTCGCGGCGCAGCGGGTCGAGCATGGCGGCGGATTGCCCGGCGGAGCGCCCGTCGAGCGGAGCGAAGGCTTTGCGCCCCTTGGCGGTGAGCGACAGGTCGGCTTGCCGCCGGTCGTAGAGGGAGGGCGTGCGGCTGAGCAGGCCGCGCTTTTCGAAGCGCGCCAGGATGCGGCTGAGATAGCCGGCGTCGAAGTCCAGGTCGCGCGCCAGCTCGACCGCGGTAACGTCCTTACGCTGTGCCAGCTCATAGAGCACGCGCGCTTCGGTCAGCGAATACGGGCTGCCCAGGTAGCTTTTGCGCAGGAGGCCGATTTGCCGCGTGTAGAAGCGGTTGAAGCGGCGCACGGCAGCGATCTGCGCAGGGTCGGGCGATGGCATCGAAACACCTCGATGCCATTCTGCGCCAATTGCTTGACTCTGTCAAGTAATCCGGCTTTGCCGACGGGACGGTCGTGCCTAGGTGCGGTCCGGGTTGGATTCACGCTTCAGCCCGCGGTTCCCTTCCCCGAGCGGGAGCCTTCGATGAGGGCCTTGGAATGCTGCATGGCGACATTCAAAAGCGAGTTTATGGTTACTCCCGAACGGCGATGTGAGCAGCCAATTGCAATAGCCAGTACCGATTGCCGAGAAGCCGCAGGAACGCGCCCGCAAGCGGGCGCTGGCAGGCTGAAGCGTGCCCCACCGCGTGAAGATTACCGTCCAGCCAGCGGATTCCAATCGTCATTACCGCGCAGGAAGACGGCGGGCTGGAACTGGCGGGCTTCGGCGGCGGTGAGTTGTTTGGCCCACTTCACGCGGCCGGCGGCGCTGCCGCCGGGACCTCGGGAGCCATATTCGGCGAAAAACGCTGTCTTCTCGGCGGCTTCTTTGTTCCAGTTGTTCCAGCCCTCGGGCAGGATTTGGTCGCCCATCCAGCAGTCCAAGTACACCACGCGGGAATAGTTGCGCCAGGGGCGGCCCAGGAAAACGTCGTGCACGCCGGCATCGGCCGTCAGCCGGCAGTGATTGAATACGAAGCCCTGCGTGCCATCCGGCATGGTGCGGCTTTGGGCGGCGATGTAACCGGGGCCGCGGCTGTGGATCTCACAATGGTCGAACACGGCGGCGGCGTTGCCGAAAATGAAATCGACGTGGCCGGCGATGTAGCTATCGGCGTAATACTGGCGACCGCTGGCGGCGTAGAGCGTGTCCTGCATTCCGAGGAAGCGGCAGTTGCGGAATACGGCGCGGTCGGAGTGAACCGAAATGGCCACCGCCTGCGTGCCGGCGCCGTAAGAGTTTTCGAAGGTAATGTTTTGCGCTTCGAATTCATCGGCGTTGATGTCGACAGTGGCGCTGAAGAAGGTGCCGCCGACGTCCTTGGCGCCCAGGCCGTAGGTGATGACGGTCGACTGCGCATCCTGGCCGAGGAAGGTGACGCGCGGCCGGTCGTGGGGCACGCGCACGCGCTCATGATAGATGCCGGGGCGGATCTCGATGATCAGGCGCGCCGTGGTGGGGGCCAGCACGCGATCGAATGCGTGGTCCACCGCGTTCTGCACGGTGGGGTAATCGCCGCTGCCATCCTGCGCCACCACCACCCGGATGGGCGCCGGGGCCGCCGCACGGAGGCAAGTCAGAGCAGCAAAAATCAGGATTGGGATTTTCATCAGAGAGTTCGGCCTCACGCGAAAAACAAGACGCGCCCGCAAGCGGGCGTTGGCAAGCTAAAGCATGCCCCACCTTTATTATCGCAAGGCTCGCGAAATGACTTGTAAGAACCACCCGCCAACGGCGACTATTTGAAGTGTGGGGGAACCGAGCCAGGACGAACGGTATCACCAGGCGGCGGCCGAGTATGGCGCGGCGCTCGAACGGCTGGCGCGGGCGTACGAATTCGATCCGGACCGGCGGCGCGACTTACTGCAGGAAATCCACCTGGCGCTTTGGCGCAGCTTCGCACTGTTCGACGGCCGCTGCTCGACGAGCACCTGGGTTTACCGCGTGGCGCACAACACGGCCGTGAGCTATGGCATCGGCCGGCGTCGCTCCGGCGACCGCAACCTGGTGAGCCTGGAGGAAGTCGAGGTCACTCTGGGTGACCGCGACGGGGATGAAGCGGCCGGGCGGCGGCACGTCCTGGCGCGACTGACGGAGTTGATTCAGAGCCTCAAACCGCTCGACCGGCAAGTGATTCTGTCTTACCTGGAAGGGATGGACGCCGCCGCGATCGGCGAAATCACGGGGCTCTCGGCCGGCAATGTGGCCACCAAGATTCATCGCATCAAGACCGTGCTGGCCAAGCGGTTTTCTCAAGGAGCCCACGATGCCGAATGAGTTTCCGCAGGACGAACTTCGTAATGCCTGGCAAAACCAGCCGGGGGAGAAAATCACCGTGTCACTGGAAGAAATCCGGCGCCGAGCCGGCAAGTTTCAACGCCGCATCTGGTGGCGCAACGCGCGCGAATACGTTGCGGTGGCTATCGTGGTCCTCATATTCGGGTTTTACCTGAAGTGGTATCCCAACCCGGTGGCGCGAGCGGGTTCGGTGATGATCATCGCCGGCGCGCTGTATGTGGCGTACGAGCTCCACCGGCGCGCCTCGTCCGAAGCCATGCCCGAAGGCAGCGCGTTCGAGCCCTGCCTGGGCTTCCATCGGCGCGCGCTGGAACGCCAGCGCGATGCCCTGGCGAATGTGTGGAGTTGGTACCTGGGGCCGATGATTCCCGGCCTTGCGGTGTTTCTGGCCGGAACCGGGGTCGCGGCACCGATCCCGCTTTTCTATGGTGTTCTCGTTACGGCCGTAAGGGCCGCCGTGGTGGGTGTTATCTTCTGGCTGGTGGCGAAATTGAACCACCGCGCCGCGCGCAAGCTGCAAGCGCAGATCGACGAATTGAAGGCACTGGAGCAATAAACATGTTTTGCCAAATCGCTATACCGCTATTGTTAGTGGCCGCCGCCGCGCGGGCCCAGTCGCCCGCGCCATCGGACGCCGAGATCCGCCGCGTCCTGGTGCAACGAGTGGATGAGCGTCACCAGGCGGTGGGAATGGTGGCCGCGGTCATCGAGCCCACGGGCACCCGCGTGGTCGCGTATGGCAAGCTCGCCAAGGACGACGCGCGGCCGCTCAATGGCGACACCGTTTTCGAAATCGGGTCCATCACCAAGGTATTCACCGCGCTGCTGCTGGCCGATATGGCGCAGCACGGCGAGGTGAAGCTGGACGATCCCATTTCGAAATACCTGCCCGAAGGCGTGAAAGCGCCGCAGCGCGACGGCAAAGAAATCACGCTGGCGGAGCTGGCCACCCACACTTCGGGCCTGCCGCGGCTACCGAACAACATGAGCCCGAAGGATTTCGCGAACCCGTACGCGGACTATTCGGCGGAGAAGCTGTACGCGTTTCTTTCGAGCTACCAACTGCCGCGCGATCCCGGCGAGAAATGGGAATATTCGAACCTGGCGACGGGCCTGCTGGGGCAGTTGCTGGCGCTGCGCGCAGGCAGGGATTACGAAACGCTGGTGGCGACGCGCATCGCCGCGCCGCTGGGCATGGCCAGCACGCGCATCACACTCACGCCGGAGATGAAGGCGCGGATGGCGGCGGGCTACAACGCCTCGCTCGAACCGGCGAAAAACTGGGATTTCGAGGCGCTGGCGGGCGCGGGCGCGCTGCGCTCCACCGCCAACGACCTGATCACGTTTCTGGGGGCCGTTCTAGGCTACAAGAAAACGCCGCTGGAGCCGGCCATGGCGGCGATGCTGGAAGTTCACCTTCCCACCACCATGCCCAACCTGCAGCAGGCGCTTGGCTGGCACATCCTGCAACGTAAGGACCGGGACTTGTTCTGGAAGGATGGCGGCACTTACGGCTTCGGCAGTTTCATCGGCTTCGACCCGAAAACGAAGGTGGGAGTGGTGGTGCTGGCCAACTCGTTCTCGCTAGCGAGCGGCGGCGTCGACGATATCGGGATGCACCTGCTTGATACCTCGCTGCCGGTTGCCGGCGCGCCGGCGAAGCAACGCACGGCGGTGGCGGTGGATCCGAAGATTCTCGAAGGCTACGTGGGACGGTATCGACTCGCGCCCACGTTCGTCATCACCATCACCCGCGAAGACGACCGGCTGTACGAACAAGCCACCGGCCAGCCGAAGGTGCAGATTTTCGCGGAAAGCGAGAAGGAGTTTTTTCTGAAAGTAGTAGACGCGCAGATCACCTTCAAGACCGATCCGCAAGGCCGCGCCACCGAACTCATTCTGCATCAAAACGGGATGGACCAGCGGGCGCCGCGGACGGAATAGAGGTATGAGCCAGGATTTGAGTTACACGCCAAGTTCAGGCGGGCGCCCGCCAAACTCCTGGTTCGAGCGAAGTCTGGCGGATGCGGTCTGCCCCGACTGCTAACTAAAAGCTAACCAAAGATATGATGCGGCCAAGCGGACGTGAAAGTTATGATGGCTGTGGGACGGCTCAGGGCCGTCAACAGGAACATAGAAGTGGATCAACTCGCGAAGCAGGCTGCCGAGATCGCTCTACGGCTGGCCGCGCTCCCCGCCGACGGAATGCGCAACGATCTCGACGCTCTGGAAACCATCGAGCAACTGGCGGTGCAGATTCTGAAGGAAGTCTCGGCGGTTCGTGCTGGCAACAACCATGTGGTCGGCGAGAGCAGCGGGATGTGGCGCGCCAGGCAGTTCTTGCAGCGTCACTAATTGGGCCGCGCTGCCCGCGCGCTCATCCCTTCATCAGACAGCGATTCGATCAGTAACCCAAGTAGGCGTTCGGATAGTAGCACGGAGCCGGGTGCCAATAGCCGTATCCGTCATAGAAGCCACAACCGAAACCCGCATCGTAGCCCCAGCCGAACGGGATACCGATGCCAACGCCAAAGTAAGGACGAGCCCAGAAGCGTCCACCGTAGTAATAGCCTCGGCCGGCGTAAAATCGGCCAGGGTAGTAAGAGCCGCCTCGACCGTAGGATCCGCCGCCGGAGTAGCCGCGGCCGCCGGAATAGCTGCGGCCTCCATAGGGAGCGGCATAGCTGCGTCCAACGCCGGAATAGCTACGACCCCCATACGACGGGGCGGCATAGTGGCCTCCACCACCGGAATAGCTGCGGCCCCCGGACGATGGGGCGGAATAGTGGCCTCCGCCGCCGCCTGAGAACGAACGGGCGGAATGACCGCCGCCAGAGTGCCCACCGTGCCCCCCGCCGCCGCGCTGGGCCAATGCGGCAGTAGGACCAAACAACATCAGGACCGCGCCAAGAGCAAGCGCCGGCAGGGCAGATTTGAACGACACCGTTTGCACCGTTCGATTCATAACAGCCTCCAATACTTCCGGCGTTGTAATGTGCAAACCGCGTGCCAATTCCAAGTGATGGGGAACGAATAACTTATGCCGTGGCGATGGCGAAGCCGATGGCTGAAAACCACCGCTGAAGGTGCACCTCAGCCATCGGCGCGAGGAGCGACGGCGGGGCTGGCACTGGTTCCAGGGGCTGGGTGTACACTTAGGCCTTGTATGGCGAAAGGGAAGCCTCGGCTTTGGGCCAGACTGCGCGCTTTTTGGCGGCGGACCAGTGACGGCCTCAATGCCCGACAGCTCTGGGCCCAGTTCCGCAGGGAAACTCGCAGCAGTCTCAACCTCTATTCGGCGGAAACCGGACGCAACCTGGGTGAGGAGTGGTCCGCGCGAAAAGGTCGCCGCCGGGTTTTGGCCGCGGTGGCGGGTGCGATCTACGATCGCCTCACGCCCGTGCGACGCGTGTTGTTGCTGGTCGCGCTGGTTCTGCTGGTGCTTCCCGGGGGGATCGACTCGACCGGCTCGCGCTTGCGCATTTCGTTCAATTCGACTCCCTCGGCCCTGATCCTCGTGGTGGTGCTGGTGCTCGAGTTGTCCGATCGGGTGGGCCTCAAGCGCGACCTGGAAATCGCGCGCGACATTCAGCGGATGCTGCTGCCCGAGAAGCCGCCGGCGCTCCCCGGTCTCGACATCGCATTCGCCACGCAAGCGGCCAACACCGTCGCCGGCGACTACTACGATGCGTTCCTGCGGCCCAACACGGGCGATTCCCGGCTGCTGCTCATCGTCGCCGATGTCGCCGGCAAAGGGATCCCGGCAGGATTGCTGATGGCCGCCGTCGAGACCGGTTTCCACACACTGGCAGCGGACCCCGTGCCCCTGGTGGAACTGGCCGCCAGGCTCAACAGCGCCATGTGCGAGCGCAGCGGCGGCGGGCGGCACCTGATCACCGCGTTTATCGCCGAACTGGACAACTCGACGCGCACTCTTATCTGGGTGAACGCCGGCCACAACCCTCCGCTGCTGCGCAGAAGCGGCGGTGCGCTCGAGCGCCTGGAAGCAGGCGGACTTCCGCTGGGAGCTTTCCCCGTATCCCGGTATGAGAGCGGGCGCAGCGAGCTCGGCCCCGGCGATGTTCTGTGTATTTACACAGACGGTGTCATCGAAGCGCTGGATCAATCGGGCGCCGAGTACGGCGAGGACCGTCTCGCGACACTGGTTGGCGCGCTCGGGACCACCGGGGCCGCGGCCAGCCTGAGCCGCATTTTCGAATCCGTGAACCAGTTTGCCAGCGGCGTGCCCCAATACGACGACATCACCTGCCTGGTTCTGCGCGTCGCGGCGGCAGATCAGGGTTCAGCCCGCTCGAGGGTGTCGTAGAGCGGTTGTGCGGGCTTCAACTCGGGGTTGGTTTCGGCAACGGAAACGGCCAGCACGCGGATTTTGTCGTTGTCCGGCAGGGTCAAGGTTTTGGCCCCGGCGGGCAGACTGATGGCGTAGGCGAACAGGTACGAATAGCCGTAGGGAACATTGGCGCCCTGAGCGTCGTGATGATGGGAGGCGTACCAGGCGATTGCGGCGGGCTTGATGTAGCCGGGCGTGAGGCCGACCATTTCGTGGTAGGGATCCTGCTCGGTGCGGCCGCCGCGGTCGGTGTACACGCCGCTCTTCCAGATGCGATTGTCCCACCGGCCGACGAAGCCGCCCCAGTTTTCCACGGTCACTTCCTCGGTGCGGCCGCCGGCGCGGAAGGCGGCTTTTCGATCGCCATCGGCAGAGGCGGCGAGCACGTAGGCGCGGCGGAACGAGCCGGCGGGCAGAGCCAGGGCCTGTCCCTTGGCGGCGACGGCGTTGGGCGATCCGGCTTTGGCCGGAGCCAGGCGGAACGAGACGCCATCGAAGGTCAAGGTGGCGGGAAGCATTTCGGCGGGATAGGAATCGCCGCGGCCGTCGAAGCCGGCGGCCGATTTCGCGCCGTCCTCGGTAGCGGTGGCGAGATCGTAGGCGAGATCGACGGGCTGCGAGCGGACGGCCGGGACTTGGGACGCGGCAGGAGCGAGCTTGAGAGCGAAGGTGCGCGGCTGAAAAGCGGTAAACGAAGTTACCAGAGCGCCGTCCGAAATGGTGGCCGCGCCGACCGGCTGCTCCTGGCCGTTGACCTCGCGCGCGGCGACGACCGGCGCGGCCAGCGAGACGCGCACATTTTCGGCGGGGCGTCCATCGAGTTCGACCAGGCGCACGATCACTTCGTCACTGGCCTCGGCCTTCTTCAAGGCGAGGATGCGGATACGGGGGCTGGAAACCCGGAGCAGCGAGAACCGCTTGCCGAGCGGGCCGGCATGCTTGGCCGATTGGAAGGCGATCAGCGGCTGGTTGAGACGCCATGCCTGCCAGTCGGTACCGGCGCGCATGCGGTCGCCGGCGTGACCGGCGATTCCATAAACGAACTCGTGATGGCCGATATCCTGCGTGCCCTGATCGTGATACCCGCCGCGGGTGCCGGGGGTGCGGAGCAGGGTGAGGCGAATCACGTTATCGCGCGGTTTATCGGAGCCGTTTTTGCAATCGGTCAGGATGGTGGCGCCGAAAGCGGCGGAGGCGTCGGTCAAGTCGATCCACTGGTGGGAAGGAACCTCGAACTTGGCTGGCTCGGCTGTGGGGCGTTCCATGGTGCCGATGTCCCAGTTGTAAGTCGCCATCCGATTGTAAGCGGTGAGAGGGAACACCGCTTTCAGGTTGGCCTGGCGGGTATTCCAATCAATCGCGTTGCCGATTTCGACGCGATTGCCGGCGTCGCCGGCCGAGAGGCTGACGGTCTGGACAAACTTGGAGCCTTCGGTTTCGCGGGTGATTTCGACTGAGACCCGCACCGGGCCGCTCTCAGTGACTTTTATGCTGGCAGGGCCGCTGACGTAAGAGCGCGGCGGAGCCTGCTCCTGGTCCCAATCCATATTCCAGGCGGGCCACTGCGTGGGATTGTCATAGGAAATCGCGAGGCGCGCGGGCGCGGAGAGAAGTTCCTTTTGGGTGGACTTATCGAAAATGCCGCCGATGTCGCCATTGGGATCGATGCGCACGCGATAGCGCGCGTTCTCGATGGTGGATACAGAGACACCGAGGGACATTACGGAGACTCGGAGCGCGGAGGTAGGAACCTCCTTGTCGGCCGCCTCCACGTCGTACACCGCGTAGCCCACCGAGGGTACTTTGGCAAGGAACAAGACGCGGCCGCGAGAGAGTTGGGCAGGTGCGGCGATGCCATCGGGCCCAACCACGCGAACCGCTTTGGCACCGGCGGGCAGGTCGATTTTGGCTTCCACCAGGTCTTCGCGGGCGATGTTGAGCGGGTTATAGACGACCAGCGGAACGCCCCTAGTTTGAGTGTCGAGGCCGGCGGCGATGGCTTCACTGGCATCCGCCATCACGCCGGCAAACTGGTTCATGGCGATGACGTCGTCGTTCCAGGCGAACTCGTAGGACTTGGGCGTGGCGGTGCCGGCGGCGAGATCGTGAAAGTGGCCGCCCATGGCGAGGGTCCAGGCATTGTTCAAGCGCTCACGGGGGTAAGGACGAGCGCCCAGCCATTCGGCCGCGACGGACGCTTTCTCGGCGGCATCGGCGAGCAATTCCTCTTTGCGGATCCAGCGCTTCTGATAAGCCTGAGAGGTGAGCGAACCGGCCGAGTGGTTGGTCAACTCCATTTCGCCCGTGTAGCGCGGCAGATTGGCGGCTTGGGCGGGAGTGATATCGAGAAACATCTGATCGGCTTTGGAGGAGACGACATGAACGGGGCCGTTTCCTACGCTCGCGTTAGGATCGGAACCGATTTGTCCCGTACCCTTGGTGACGATGGCTTCGAGCAGCTTGACGGATGGCTCGCGCGGGGCGCCGCCGATGTCGCCGACGCCATAGTAGTGGTAATCGGTGTAAACGCCGGTGAGCTTGCCGTTGTGCTCGACGCGCGCGGCCCAGTCGCCCTGATAGCGGCGAAAAGCTTCATCGGCGGTGAGCTTTGCAGTTGGCGCGGGGAGGGGTTGGCTCAGGTCGGTGGTGATGTCGCGGTCGTAGGCGCCGGGGTTGAGGGCGGCGAGGACACTCTTCCCATCGGGCCCAAC
Source organism: Bryobacteraceae bacterium (assembly GCA_049587755.1). GTDB lineage: Bacteria > Acidobacteriota > Terriglobia > Bryobacterales > Bryobacteraceae > Bog-375. The sequence goes on from JBAVEN010000029.1 coordinate 47,989, forward strand.
CCACACGCCGACGTCGAAAGGCGTGCCGGCTGGAGTTTTTTCCGGGGATTGGGGACCGCCGCCATCGGCGGAGGAGCCCCATTCGAGCTTCTGGGTGGAGAAGCCTTTGATGCCGGCGTGGGCGAGAATGCTGGGCAAGGACGCGGGGAAGCCGAAGCAATCGGGCAACATATATTCGGCGCTGGCTTTGCCCAGCTCCTTGCGGAACCAGATATTGCCGTAAAGAATCTGGCGAACGATGCCTTCGGCGCTGGGCGCATTGACATCGCCTTCCTCGACCGACGAGCCGGCGGGGAACCAACGGCCGGAATCCACGTACTGCTTGAGCCTGGCGAAATCGGCCGGGAAATATTCCTTCATGAAGCGATAACGGTTCGAACCGGAGAAATTGAAAATATAATGCGGGTACTTTTCGAACAGGGCAAAGTTATCGCGCATGGTGTTGGGAATGTATTCGCTGATCACCTGCGGATACTCCCAACGCCACTCCGTATCGAGGTGAGCATAGCCGACCACATACAAGGTGGGCTGGCGGGTGAGATCCGGGGCGGAATCCGCGGCACTGGCGTGAACGGGCCAGAATGCGAGAGCCGCAACGCAGAGGGGGAGCCAGAGACGGGTAAGTTTTAGCATGGGTCGATTCCTGCACCTCTCATCATAAGGCGGATCGCGGCCAGAGAGGCACGCAGCGATGGGGCCGCAGCGTTTGCCGGAGAAACGGTTGCCCAGGACTTCGATATTCAATATAGTTGGGGTCTGAGACAAGATAGCCCGAGAGCGACTTGGTTGCTTCGCGCGTTCAGCCGCGCCGACGAGGATGATAGCGTGATACGGTTATGCGCAAGATCTTGATCTGGGCGGCAGCCTGCAGCGCGCTCCTGCCGGTGTCGCTCTTTGCTTTAGGTCAAGCGCGCTATATTTCGATGACCGCGGGGCCCGGCAGCTTTGCAATTGCTCATGACAAGTCCGTGGCGGCGGTGTACGTGGACCCGAGCGACTTCCCGGGCGTCGCCAGAGCGGCGGATGACCTGCGCAGTGACATCGCCCGAGTCACGGGCATGACGCCGCTTCGAGCTCTCGGTGCGCAAGGCACAATCATCGCCGGCACCATCGGAAAGAACGCGATCATCGATCGGCTGATTCGCGAACGGAGAATCGACGTATCCGAGGTGGCGGGCAAGTGGGAATCGTTCCTCATTCAAGTGGTGCCGCATCCGCAGCCGGGCATTGGCTCCGCGCTGGTGATTGCCGGCAGCGACAAGCGCGGAACCATCTACGGGATTTACGATGTCTCGGAGCAGATCGGCGTTTCGCCGTGGTATTTCTGGGCCGATGTGCCGGCGGTGCATCGGGACGCGCTGTTCGTGAGGCCGGGGCGCTACGTGGAGGGCGAGCCGGCGGTCCGTTATCGCGGCATATTCCTGAACGACGAAGCGCCCGCTCTCACCGGCTGGGTGAAAGCCACTTACGGGAATTACAACCACCAGTTTTACGAACGAGTATTCGAACTCCTGCTGCGGCTGAAAGCGAACTACCTGTGGCCCGCGATGTGGAACAACGCATTCAACGAGGACGATCCTCTGAACGCCAAGCTGGCGGACGAATACGGGATCGTGATGGGCACCTCTCACCATGAGCCGATGCTGCGCGCGCAACAAGAGTGGAAGCGCCATGGGACAGGGCCCTGGGACTACACGCGAAACGCGGACGTCTTGCGCGCCTTCTGGGAAGAGGGCGTTCGACGCAACAGGAATTACGAGAGCATTATCACGCTCGGCATGCGCGGCGACGGGGACATGCCGATGTCTCGAGAGGCGAACACCGCGTTGCTGGAGCGCATCGTTGCCGATCAGCGCAAGATCATCGCCGCGGAAGTGAACCCCGACGTCACCAAGGTTCCACAAGACTGGGCGCTGTATAAGGAAGTCCAGGAGTATTACGAGAAGGGCATGCGGGTTCCGGACGATGTGACCCTGCTCTGGTGCGACGATAACTGGGGTAACATCCGCCGCCTGCCGACACTCGAAGAGCGCAAGCGGAGCGGCGGCGCGGGAATCTATTATCACTTCGATTATGTCGGCGGCCCACGCAACTACAAGTGGATCGACACGAATCCGATTCCCAAGGTCTGGGAACAGATGCATCTTGCCGAGGAATACGGAGCGAATCGCATCTGGATCGTGAATGTCGGCGACCTGAAGCCGATGGAGTTTCCCACCGAGTTCTTCCTGAGCCTGGCCCGCGATCCGGCGCGCTGGCCGAAGGAGAAAATGGGCGAGTTCACCCAGTTATGGGCAGCGAGAGAATTCGGCCGGCCACACGCAGCGGAGATTGCCGATCTGGTCGCGAAGACTTTGAAGTATAACGGCCGCCGCAAGCCGGAGCTTCTCGAACCCGGCACTTACAGCGTGATCGATTACCAGGAAGCGGACCGCGTGGTGGCGGACTACGACGCGATTGTGGCTAAAGCAGAGGCGATTGAGCGCGAGTTGCCGGCGGAGGCGCGGGACGCGTTTTTCGAGCTTGTCTTGCATCCGGCAAAGGCAAATGCGATCGTCACCGCGATGTACGTGGCGGCGACGAAGAACCACCTCTACGCGGCGCAGGGCCGCGCCAGCGCGAATGACATGGCGGAGCAAACGCGCAAGCTGTTTCAGGCCGACGCGGAGCTGAGTGACTACTTCAACCACACGCTGGCGCACGGCAAGTGGAACCACATGATGGATCAGACGCACATCGGGTACACGTACTGGCAGGAGCCACCGAAGAACACGATGCCGCAGGTCACCGAACTCACTCCTCCAGTGGCGGCGTCGATGGGAGTTGCTGTCGAAGGATCGAGCGCCGCGTGGCCGGGCAGCACGGCGCGGGCGGTGCTGCCTGCCTTCGATGCCTACAACCAGCCGCGGCATTTTATCGATGTATTCAATCGCGGGCGCACGCCTTTCGAATTCACCGCCGCGGCGAGCGCGCCCTGGATCGTGCTGAGCGCGACGCGCGGCTCCGTCGAGAAGGAAGTGCGCTTGTGGGTGAGCGTCGATTGGGACAAGGCCCCGGCGGGATCGAGCAAAGGGGCCGTCACCATCGAGGGCGCCGGAGCCGCTCCCATCGCGGTGGAAGCCGACGCTTTCAGCCCGAAACAACCGGCGCGGGCGTCGCTTAAAGGCTTCGTCGAAACATCAGGGTATGTCTCGATGGAGGCGGAACATTACACCCGCAGTGTCGACGCGGGAGCAGCAACGTGGCAGCGGATTCCGGACTACGGCCGCACGCTATCGGCCATGTCGATCTTTCCGGTCACTGCGGAAAGCGTGATGCCGCCCGCCGGGTCGCCGCATCTCGAATACCAGATGTATCTCTTCGATGCCGGACGCGCGGAGGTGGAAGCGATTCTCTCGCCCACGCTGAACTTCGTCCCCGGGCGCGGGCTGCGCTACGCCATCTCATTCGACGACGAGCCGCCGCAGATCATCGACGCCCTGGCGCACAACGCACAGAGCGATTGGGAGGCCTCAGTAAAGGACAGCGTTCGCAAGGTCTACTCGACGCACACGCTAGCCGCTCCCGGAGTCCACACACTGAAATTTTGGATGGTGGACCCCGGCATCGTGCTCGAGAAACTGGTTGTCGACCTGGGCGGCGTCAAACCGAGCTACCTGGGACCTCCGGAGAGTTTTCACCGATAGGCGGAGGGGGGCTATACGCGGGCGCGCGCTCAAAAGCCAGAGAGGACCCATCGCGGCTAACCGCTTGCCGTGAAATAATCAGGAGGCATGGAGGGGTTCCAACAGCTTGCGCCGGCCGGCGTTCCGCGCCGCGTTTTCCTGATCATGCCGTTCGCGTTCGCCGGGCTGGTGGCGATTTCGCGGCGAAGCGAGCGGCGGCTGCCGGATCCGCGAGCGGGTGGGACGGGCGACTGGATCACGCTGGTGGTCTTTTCCGATAATGGAAGAAAGAGGGAGACTATCCGAGTGCAAAAGATCGTCAAGCCCGACGCCGAATGGCAGCGCGAGCTGACACCGGAAGAGTACGCGGTGGCTCGCAAGAAAGGAACGGAGCGCGCCTTCACAGGCCGCTATTGGAACAATCACGAAGCAGGTATTTACCGCTGCGCGTGCTGCGGAACGGATCTGTTCCTCTCCGAAGACAAGTTCGATTCAGGCACCGGATGGCCGAGTTTTTCCGCTCCGGCGGCGGCCCCGAACGTCAGCACCGAAACAGACCGGAGCCTCTTTATGGAACGCACCGAAGTGCTGTGCAGCAAGTGCGACGCGCACCTGGGGCACTTGTTTGCCGACGGTCCAGCGCCGACAGGCCAGCGCTATTGCATCAACTCCGCGGCACTGCGCTTCGAAGCGAAAAAATAGCCGCGCCGCGGCCTGACAGGCCCGGCGATCAGCCACCGGTCAGCTCATGAACCAGCCGCCGTTCACGTTGATGGTCTGTCCGGTGATATATCCATTCCTGGCCAGCATGACAGCCACGGCTGCGACTTCGGCCGGCGATCCGTATCGGCCCACGGGGATGTAGTCCGGCCGCGCGTTGGGATTGGAGGTCACCATCTCTGTCTCCACAAGCGCCGGAGCGATGGCGTTGACGGTGATGCCCTCTTTCGCCAATTGCCGGGCGTAGAAGTGCGAGAGGCCGAGAATGCCGGCCTTCGAAGCAGCGTAGTGCGGTCCTACGACTCCTCCTAACTGGGCGGCAACCGAGGACAAATTGACGATGCGACCCCATTGGCGGGCCCGCATGCCGGGCAGGACGGCTTGCGTCACCAGGAAACAGGATTTCAGGTTGGCGGCGATCACCTCGTCCCAATCCCGCTCCGTGATCTCCTCGATAGGCTGGGGACGGGTAATGCCTGCATTGTTGACGAGAATATCGATGGGCCCAAGCCAGTCCTCGGCTGCCCTGACAAGACGGGCGACATCGCTCGCGGCCGAGACGTCAGCCTGGACGGCGACGCACCGGCGCCCCAACTGAAGAATCTCCGATTCCGCGGCCCGCGCATCCGCGGCGCGGCTGAGATAGTTGAGCGCGATATCGGCGCCGGCCTCGGCAAGGGCCACCGCGATGGCGCGGCCAATCCCCCGGCTCGAACCGGTAACCAGAGCCACTCTTCCCTTAAGGTCATCCATCGAATTAAGGATACAGGTTTCGATGACGGCTCAGTCCAGCTTCACGAGGCCGGCTTGCGGACTGCTATGCGCCGGCGAAATCTGTGGCAAGGGATGGAATCGCAGCAGGCGCGTGATTGGTGAACGAAGGAAGCACGTCGCAGGAAGCGGCGGTTTCGCCGGTGCGGCGAACGGCGCGCAGCAGGTCAAGCGCCTCGGGCAGGGCGAACTGCTCGCCCAGGTAGGATTCGACGAACCTGCCGCCGCGAATTTCGCCGCGCGATTCCAGGCGGCGCAGCGCGCCCAGCAAGTCGCGCCACGGCGGAGCTACCGGCTCGCGCGCCGCCAGGTCGCGGAACAACACACCCCAGCGCAGCAGCAACTGGCGGGCAAAGATCTCCACGTGGGCGGCCGGCGGCTGGC
>JBAVEN010000030.1:0-12437 GCA_049587755.1 Bryobacteraceae bacterium
GTCTTCCGTCGGGAGTCCAGCCCAAGGGGGACCCCGCATGCCGTTCACGGGCGCCGGAAGTTCAGCACCACCTGAGTGCAACGCTTGCTGGCCAGCAAGAAAGGACGAGCAGCGGAGCATTGCGCCACCGTCCCAATTCCAGGATACGGGGTATGTCAAGGATCGGAGCGGCGAGTTTGGGGCTAAGTGATTGAGTTAGTGGGAAGGAAAACGTGGTGAACGGGTGGTGACGCGGAAAGGCGGGCCGGGCATGCCCGGCCCCTACGGAGGCGCAACAGGGAGTGGGAGACGCTGGCGGGCGGCAGCGGTGTCATAATGTTGCCATGAAACTGACTGAGGGCAAACTGAAGCGAATGAAGGCGCTCGTCAACGAGCGGGGTGTGATCGCAGCGGCGGCCATGGATCAGCGCGGCAGCCTGCAAAAAACGCTGGCCAAGGCGCGCGGAGTGGACACCAAGGAAATCACCCCGGCGATGATGAGCGAGTTCAAAGTAGCGGTGAGCCAGGCGCTGACGCCGCACGCGAGCGCCATCCTGCTGGACCCGGAGTTCGGCCTGGAGGCGGCGCGCGCCCGCGACAAGAGCGCCGGCCTGTTGCTGGCATACGAACTGAGCGGCTACGACAACACGCGCCCGGGCCGGCTGCCGGACCTGCTGCCGCACGTCTCGGTAAAACGCATCGCGGACTGGGGCGCAGACGCCGTCAAAATCCTGATCTATTACACACCGTTCGAAGAGCCGGGCACCAACGATATCAAGCACGCCTTTATCGAGCGCGTGGGCGCGGAATGCGAAACGCATGAGATGCCGTTTTTTCTCGAGTTCGTCGGCTACGATCCGAAGGGCGGCGACGAAAAGGGGCCGGAGTACGCGAAACTGAAGCCGGAAATCGTGAAGCGGAGCATGGAGGAGTTTTCAAAAACGCAATACAGGGTGGACGTGCTGAAGGTGGAAGTGCCGGTGAACACGGAGTACGTGGAGGGGTCGCGGGTGTACAAAGGGCAGACTGTGTACACGCGCAAGGAAGCCCTGGCGCACTTCCGCGATAGCGCGGCAGCGGCGGGTAAGCCGTTCATCTACTTGAGCGCGGGCGTGGGCAACGAGCAATTCACCGAATCGCTGGAGATGGCGTCGGAGGCCGGCACGGATTATTCCGGCGTGCTGTGCGGGCGGGCGACGTGGAAGGAAGGCATTCCGGTTTACGCGCGGCAAGGGGTGAAGGCGCTCGAGGGGTGGCTGCGGACGGAGGGCGTCAAGAACATCAATGCCGTCAACGAGGCCATCCGCTCCGCGAAACCGTGGTACGCCAAGCTGGGCGTTGCGGCGCCGGCATAAAGAAGGCAGGGCGCCTGTCATAAGATAGATGGCTTCATCGCCGGCAACCGATCCCTGACGGCCGCGGCACCGATTCGTCCCACAGACGCAGTTCCGATGAGCCTTACAGGCGCAGCTTGAAAGACTCGCCGAGGTAGATACGCTTCACTTCGGGGTCGCGCTCGAGGGCTTCGGGGCTGCCGCCGCGGAAAATGCGGCCCTCGTCGATGATGTAAGCGCGGTCGGTGACCATCAGGGTTTCGCGCACCTGGTGATCGGTGATCAGGATGCCGATGCCGGCGCGCTTCAGATCGAAAATGATGCGCTGCAGCTCGAGCACCTGGATCGGATCGATGCCGGAAAACGGCTCGTCGAGCAGCAGGAATTTCGGACTGATCACCAGCGAGCGGGCGATTTCCACCCGCCGCCGCTCGCCGCCGGAAAGCATGTAGCCGCGGCTGCGGCGGACTTTCTCCAGGCCCAACTGCTCGATCAGCATCTCCATCCGCTCGCGGCGCTCGCGGGTGGAAAGCGAGAGCGTTTCGAGGATGGCCATGAGGTTCTCCTCGACCGTGAGCTTGCGGAAAACCGAAGCTTCCTGCGGCAGATAGCTGATGCCCTTGCGCGCCCGCTGGTACATTGGCAGGCCGGTAATGTCTTCCTCGTTGAGCAGAATGCGGCCGGAATCCGGCGTGATGAGGCCGACGATCATGTAGAACGTGGTGGTCTTGCCGGCGCCGTTCTGCCCCAACAGTCCGACGACTTCGCCCTGCTGCAGGTGCACCGTGACATCATCCACCACGCGGCGGCCGCGGTAGGCTTTGGAGATTTCCGAGGTCTCGAGTTTGCTCACACCGCTGTCAGTTTCGGTGTCGGGTGATAAAGGTCTGGACAGGCCGGTTGGAAGCCCCATCTACCAGCAGCCTATCATCGTTGGAGAAGTAGGTCAATTTGTCGCCTTCGCTGGCGTGGCCGGCATTATCGGTGAGGCGCGGCCTGCCGCCGGTGAGGATCACCTTCTGCTCACCGGTGTAGTATTCGCTGTGTTCGGCGGTTGCGATACGGGAGCCATTGACGGTGGTGGCGACAATGCGCACGCCGCCATCGGCGAAGGCTTTCTCGAGACGCGAATCGGCGCTGGAATCGGCGAGAACCGCGCGCAATTCGCGGCACGTGATGTGCATCCCCGGCCGCGACAGGTCCACTCCGCCGGTGTAAACGGCCAGGCGGTCGGCATCGGTGTAGACCATGCGCCGCGCGCGCACCACGGTGAGCACCGGCGTGGCGGTCTTCTTTTTTTCTTCGTCCTTGGGCTCCTCCCACAGGCTGCTGAGCACGTTACCGTCCGCGATGAGCGAGCGCTTCTCGCGGTCCACATCCACGGTGTCGGCGGTGATGCGGTTGGCGCCCTGCCACATCACCACGCCGCCTTCGTAGTGGATGTGGCGGCTCTTGCCGGTGGAAACCATGCGGCGCGCCTGGGCCTGCAACGGTTCGTCGGTGGCCAGCATCTGGGAGTTTTTCTTGGCGTCCTGTTCCGGCATGCGGCTGGAATTGACGTGGCCTTCGGCGGTGAAGTCGCCGGTGCGCTGGTCCATGCGGATGCGGTCGGCGCTGGTGGCGCCAGTCGCGTCCCACATGCGCGCGGCGCCATTGAGAACCATCACGTTCTGATCCGAATCGAGGGTGGCTGTGGCGGCGCGGGCCTGGCGGTCGCCTTCGGCATAAGCGAAGCCGCCAGACTGCTCCATCGCCGCCAGATGGCCGGTCTTGGGATCGAAGCGGGCGTCGATCTCCCGGCTGCTGGTGACGGACTGGGCCCGGTTGCGCTTGCGCTCCTCGGCGTTGGGGTCGGTAGCGGTGCGGATATCGGTGGAGTGGAAGGTGTCGATGCGGTTGCCGGAGCCGTAGGCGATCAGAAAATCCCTGCCGTGCAAAGTGCGATGTCGGGCGGCGACCGTGTTGGGCACGAACTCCAGGCTGGAGGGCCCGTGGGTGACGATGCGTTCGATTTCCTTGCCGCCGGGCCGCATCGTCATCTCCAGGTTGTCGCTCGAGAGCACGCGGGTGTCACCGGGCTCGCTGCCGGGCGCCGGCAGCGGCTTTGAAATCACCACGCCGCGGCCGGCGGCCGCCACGCGGGTGAGGAGGCTCCGGTTGTCGCGCACCTCGAAGTTCAAATCCACGCGGTCTCCGGTGACGGTGGTTTCGGAATTCGCCGTATTCGAGACCAGGCGGGCGTTGTTCACGGCGGCGATATGCTCCACCTGGCCGTGTTCGTTGCAGTCCATGAAGAGGTCACCGGCCGAGTACTGGAGCTGGCGGCCGCCGTTATCCTCGGTGCCGTGCGCCTGCGAGGCGTGCACGTTGTGGATTTCGTGGTTCTGCAACTGGATCAGCGGCGACTCGCCTTCGACCACCGTGCCTTCCCGCGTCAGCCTGCCCCAGGGCGTGAGCTCGATGGTCTGGGTGGTTTCGTGAAAGACCAGGCCGCCGGCCTCGATTGTCATCGGCCTGGCGTCAGGGCCGTTCGGCTGATAGTGGATCTCGACATCCTGCTTCATCCGCAATTCGTGCGTGCTGGGATCGTAGTACGCGCCGGTAGCTTTGCCGCTGCCGTTTTGGAAGGTGAAGGTGGAAGGGCTGTCGGTTTCGGCGCGGTAGGTGTCGGTGTTGAAGGTGACGCCGGCGGAATGGATGACCACCGGGGCGCGCTGGGGCGGGCCGGCGACTGGAAGATTGAGCGTGATCTGGACTTCGCCCTGGGAATAAAGACGATGCTCCGACTTGTAAAACTGGGCGTTGGCGCCCTCCACCAGATCGTAGGTGTCGCCCTTCTTGCCTGGCAGGCGCAGCTTCATGCCCTTGAGGTCGACGCGCGAGGAGTCCTTGGTCTCGCGGAAATCCTCGGCGGTGATCTCGGCCCGGACGTGGCCGGTCTTGGCGTCGGTTTCCACCCAGTGCCACAGTTCCGCGCTGGAGTGCAAATCGTCGGGTAGTTGCCGGGGTCTGGCGGGCGCGTGTGCGGCTGCGGACCGTTTCTCTGCGCGATAAGTGAGGCCGATGCCGCCGAGGATCACGGCGATCGCCAGCAGCAGGAGCCAGCGTGGGCCTCGCATGGGGACACTTTTACTATAGCGTGTCTGGCCGCGGCCCTGGCTTCTGAAGGCGACATCGATAGCCGATGGTCAAGCCCACCTGCCGGACAGGGGTGCAGGGGGATCGGCGATGGACTGCATGCGCACCAGGAGGATGGAATCACGGTCCTTCATTGAGGCCAGCGGCATGAAGCCGTGGTCGAGAATGAACTCGGCGTCGGTATCGGTGAGCAGAACTTCGGCGCAGGGCTTGGCAACCGATTCGCCATCCGCACGGTAGATATGTTGCGGCAGGTTTCCGATCTCCCGATGGCGCGCGGGATGCATTCCCCACCCATCGCTGCGAAAGGCCAAGCCGAGCACATTGGCGCAAAAGAAGGCCGGGTTGCCCCACAGATAATCCGCGTGGACGCTCTCCGGCATTTCTTCGAAGTGGAATTGCTCCGCCGGCGCCGTGGCCTTCCCGTAAGGCAGGCGCAGCAGGAATCGCGGCAAAGCGAGGCCGATCCAGTGCGCTTCTTGAGACCTTACCAGTTCCTGCCAATGCGGGCCGGGGCTGGGGTCGGAAGGCGGAGTCGCTTCACCCAGAAACGGCGCGCGCAACGACGAGGCAAGGCGGCCGAGCCATCGCAGCCTGGCGGCATCTTCGGCGGTCTGGCCGAAGACGAAGTTGCCGCCGACGAGCGCCCAAGGCGCTGAGTAACCACCGAGGCACTGTTCGAGCGAACGGGCATCGGCCATCAATTCTTCGAGCGTGGCATCGAACAGGTAGAGCTTGAGGTCGGCATCCGGCTGGAGCCGGTCCACCAGCATGGCCAGCGCGCGCCACGCGGCTTCGAGCGCCTGGAAATGCGGGTGGTGGAGGATGGCGCGCATTTGTTCGCCGGCTGCGGCATCGACGCGGGTGGCCCATTCCTGTTGCCGCGGATCCTGGCGCGGCGCCAGGTGAGGCTCAACGGCTCGCTTAATAAATTCGGCCATCGCGTCGGGCGCTTCCACCACCCGCGAGGCCGGCTCTTCATCGGCCCGCTCCATCATGTTTTCCAAAAGGCTGCGGCCCGACTTTAGAACCGCGGACGCGGCAGGCTGAGGGTTTTCGCGAGGCGCCACCGGAGCGGGCGCGGGCTGGTTGCGGAGGCCCGCCAGCTTTTGGAAAAGAGCGGTGCTCTGATAGATGTGATCGGGATGAAAGTCGTCGAGCGCGCGGAATCGCAGCGTGCCCTGCGGAAGCTGGACCGAAGGCGAAAGCGACGCCAGCACCGCGTCGAGATTGTCGCAATCCACCGCCAGGGGGCGGCGTCCGGCAATGGGCGCCCGCTCGCCGCGAAACCCGCGGCCGCTGAAATCGCCGAGGATCAGGATACGAAATGGCGTGTCGGAGTCGGGCGCGCTTCGGATGGGCTGCGTGCTCTCACCGACTTCGATGCCGACGGAGACTTTCGGAATTCGTTCTGACATAACTACCCCGCTAGCGCGCGACGTCCGATACGCAGGCGAGGCGCGAAAAAAAGCCGATTTGGAAGACCGCCGGTGAACCGCTCATATCGAGCTCAAAGTGAACGATCAGCGGCTTGCCGTTGACCTTCATCGGGTCCTTGCCCGCGCGGATGATCCATTCCAGGGAATAACCGGCGCCGGCTGGCGTCCATCGGTCGGCCCTGTGGAAGAAGTGAAACACCGCCCAGGTGCCCTCCGAATCCGAGAAGGAGATGTCCGGGCCGCCGAGTTTCACCGAAGCCTTCACACCGTGCGAGCCGCCGCCTTGCCACGTAAACTGCTTGGCGGTCGCCGTGCCGCCCGAGTAACTGAGGCCCTGCCCGTCAATCTGCAAATTCACCGTCTGGATATTCTCCGAAGGTTCCGGCTTGAGCATGTAGGTGAAGTGCGGGTCTTGCGCGCCCCCCACGTAGATGGCGTCGGAAAACGCAGCGGCCGCATTGAAGAAGTTTAGGAACGCCGGGTTCACGCCGCCGGAGGGACCGATGGCAAACTGCGATCCTTGTTTGACCAGCAGCTTCTGCAGGTTCTGGTCGTAGAAGCTCCAAAGGGCGCCATCGGGCTTGCGCAGCAAGCCATTGACATCGGTCACGGTGGCCTCGACGGTGGCATTCGGATTGAACGGATACTTGGACAGCACGGCGCGAAACTGCCCGCACAGCGACTTGCCCTTGGCATTCAGCTCCGCGGGCCCCAGCGCGCGGAGCATGCCTTCCACGTAGACGATGGGATCTTCCAGCAGCTTCTGCACCGTGGCTTCGATATGCGCGTCGGAATCGATGCGGAAGGCCTGTGCCATCTGGCGGGTGGTGACTTTGGCCTGGGTGGCGTTCTGCAGCGTGGGAGCCGCTGCCGTGTCGTTGGGCGTTCCACCCTGGGTGGCAATCGATTCGAGAGACGCCTGTAGCGTCACCAGCGCGTTGACGTAATTCTGATTCGGCGGCAGGATGAATTTGTCCGTGCTCCCTGGCGGAACCACGGTTTGCACCGGCTGAAACGCCGACGCCACGTCGGGATCGTCGACCGCCGTGTTATTGGAGGCCAGCGCGAACAACTCGAGCAGCGGCGACTGGTTGCCGGAAATCTGGGTCAACTTCTGCGAAGCATCCGCGAGGCTGGCATAGCGGACCACCGACGCCGACTTGATATAGGTCCGCCAGTGCTGAATAAAATCGGCGTTGTAGCGGGCGCGCAGGTCCTGCTCCAGCTTGGCGCGGTCGATATTGGCGGAAGCCTGATCGCCGAGCACCCACTGCTCGCCGCTGAAGTAGCGGTCGGCGTGCTGGATGGCATCTTTCATGAACGCCCAGCCGCCCTTGGAAAACGCGCCGGGCACTTCATACGTCTCAAGCACCGTTTGGGCCGAGCCGGGGAACTGGCGATTGAAGTTGATGGGCGGGTTGTTCCTGCCGGCTTCGGACAACATGAAAGCGTAGACGCGCTCGGTGCCGGCGAACTGGCTCAAGTAGCGGCGCGCTTTGTCGATGGTGACTGCGTCGTTGGCTTCCGAGTACGGATTCTCATCCTTGAGCACGTTGGCGTAGAAATCGAATTGTTTTTCGGCGAGCTGCTGACGCTCCGGATCGACGGTGCGGCCGATGGCCCACCACTTCATCAGAACCGGGGCAAGAAACTGGCTGGTGCTGTGCTCGTGGTGAGAGGTGGTGATCAGGTAGGCCTTCAGCGCCTCGTAGGTGGGGGTGTACTCCGGTCCCGGAGTTAAAGGCAGGCTGCTCAGGCCTTGCAGAATGCTGTTTTGCGTTTGCGCGAACAGCAATTGGCGGAAGCGGTCGAAATAAATGCGCCGCGCGTCGGGATAGAGATCGTCGCCGACATAAAGACCCATGCGGTACGACAAGGGCGCGCCTTCATTCCGGTACTGGAGCAATGTGCCGAGCGACTGGCGGAGCGCCTCCAGCTTGCGGAGGCTCTCGACCGGGGCGAGGTTGGCGCCGGCCGCTTGGGCCGCGGCGCTGCCCTGCGCGGCGGTGCGCACCCGCGTTTCCAGGCCGCGATTATTGAAGAACGAGACCGTGAACGCGATGGAGAGCAGCAGGCAGAGCGCGGCAGCCGAGATGAACAGCACGCGTCGCGCGACGCTGGTCCTGGTACTGGCACCGCTGGCGGCCATGGCGGACCGGTCGGAGAGCAGAACGTCGGTGAACCAGTGGCTGAGGAAGAGCCACTGCGGCACCTTGCGTGTAGCGCCCACCCGCGGCATCGGGGCCTGAGCGGTTTGCGCCTGCGGGCCCGCCTTGAAGATGCCGGTGGCGCCGGCGACCGAACCGTAGGCGGCCTGCTGCGGCGGCGCCGCCGCAGCCACCGGCGCCGCTTCGTTGATGATGATCGGCCGCACGCCGGTGAAGTAGAATCCGCGCAGAATGGGCCCCACGCTCAACTGGCTGGGCCGGCACAGATCCACCAGGAACTGCACCACGGCGGGACGGATCTTGCGGAACTCGCGGGGAAACTCGTAAGTGGAGGGCAGCTTGGTGGCGTCGGTCTCGCGCGCCAGGAATTCCGGCCGGGCGTCGGCCAGCGAGCGAAACAGCCGCTCGAACGTGCCGGTCAGGCGCGCGGTTTCCTCTTCCGCGTAGACGCCTTCGCTGCGGCCCGTGAGGAGCGGAAGTGTCGCGCCGAGCACCTGGGTGGCTTCTTCGTTGCTCAGGTTCCGCACGTACTCGGTGAAGAACGGCAGCCGGTCCATCTTGGTAAACAGCGCATAGACCGGGAGATTGATGCCGAATGCCTGGGAAATCTCGCCCAGGCGGGCCCTCAGGATGCGCGCGGCGTTGACCACGGCTTCCTGCGCGCCGGGCCGGGTGAAGGTTTCGCTATCGAAGCAGACCACCGCCGCGCGCGGCGCTTGCCCGCCTTTGCCGACCACGGAAGAGCGCGGCTGCAATCGACGGACGAAACGGCTCCACTGGTTTGTGTCCGCCAACAGCCCGCCGCCCGCCTCGGCGAAGACGCTGCGGCGCGAGAACCACAGGTTGGCGGTTCGCGTCGGCACGATATCGGCATTCTGATAAACCTGGCCGGCCAGCAGCTCCGGGTCGAAACCGGAATGAACCATGATGCTGGTCTTGGTGCTGCCGGGCTGGCCCATCAGAAGGTAAACCGGAAGGTTGGCGATCTTGGCGCCCTGTTCAAGCTTGGCGGCGGAGAGCTTGGCTTCGGCGGCGTGAACCAGCACCGAAATCTCATCGCCGCCTGGCGCCGTGGGTTCTTCCGGTTGAGCGGCGGCGGCCTGGGCTTTCTTCTTCTTGACGAAGAAGAGAATGACCAGGACGATGAGGGCCACCAGCGCAACCGCGAGCAAGATGTAGAGAGTGGTCACGTAGATCTCCTATTGTTGCGTGGGAGCGGCGATGGCCCGAACGTCCGACACTCCCGAACCGAGGGTGACCTTATAGGCGCCAAACAACAGCACCATCAATATCGCACATGCCAGGGCAAGGAAGCCCAGCTTCCGCACCAGCGGATCCGCGCGGCTGGCGAAGCTTTCCTGGGGCAGCATCCAGCCCGGTGAAAGCGGGCCGAACTGGCCGCGGATGCGGCGGATCTTCTCCGCGGTGAGGCTCATCACCTGCGCCAACTCTCCGCGATTGCCGGCGCTGTAGCGCCCGCCGAAACCGAGCAGCAGACAGAGATAGTGGACCTCGAGCACATCCGCGAGATCCGCGGAATCGTTTCGACCGAGGAGCTGCTGCAAATGCTGAAAGAAGACCTCGCCGGCGATGTGAGTACCGAACAACTCCTCCTGCAGCGGCTTGCGGAGCCAGTCGGTGAAAACGGGATTCTGCGAGTTGAGAACGGATTCGTCCAGAAAGGCGACTGTGGCGAAGGTAGCCAGCTTGACGTCTTCGGACGGGTAGCCGGCGGCCAGCGCCTGGCTGGCGGCGGTTTTGAGCGCTTCGCGGGTGTGATGCCGGAAGGACTGTGCATCGGTGACGCCCTGGCGATTCGAGCGCAGCCGTTCGATGGCGGTGAAGACCTCCTGGAAAATGAGCGGCAGGTTTTCGGGCCTGCGGACGCTGACGGAAGGGCTCATAGTTAGCTCTCCAGCACGACTAAGATCTCAATCTCGGGGTTGGGAAACTCGCCGGGAACATACACGCCCACCTTGTGCGTGAGGTTGATGTGGTTCCAGCACGGGCCGCCCTTGTTCAGACCGAAGTATTGCATCTCCACCCGGGCCGAAACCGCCGCCGGCGGGACCGGCAGATGCGTCAGCGTCAATCCGGGGAGGGCGCGTTTCACCAGCTCACGCACAAAGGCCGGGCTGCAAACCTTGATGAGGGGCGGCGCTTTGGCCATCAATTCGGCGTCGCCCATGGCGGCGCGGATGGCGAGCAGCCACCGCGAGCGGCCCAGGCAGCGCTGGTCGGTGACGTCGCCCTCGTAGTAGTAATCCTCGACGCGCCGCAGCGGAATCGAGACGCAGTTGGTGGGAACGATGATTTCCAGATGCGCGCGAATGTGGCGGTCGAGCGCTTCGAAGCAGGCGCTCAGCTTGTCGTGATCGTAGAGCGGCAGGTCGCGCGGGTGCGAGTCGAGAGCGAAGGTGCAGAGGGCTCCGGCAAGGCGTGACATCTCGGCGAACAACTCTTCGGGATGGCCGCGCTTGGCGATGAACTGGTGGCGCAGCGGCGTGAGGGCCGAATTCACCGCATGCATCAGCCAGAAGCTGGCGATCTGACGCGTGGAGTACTCCGCGATCCCGCCGGAGGTGTTGCGCGCGCCGCGGCTGATGGTGGCGCTCTTGTCATCCAGAATTTCGATGAGGCGCTGCAGCAGCAGCATGAGCCGGGTGGAGGCGGAAATGCGCAGCACCGGCGGGACGAAATTGGCGTCGTACGCGAAATGGCCGGCGCCGTCCCGCACCACTCGCGCCACGGGCATGGTGAGCAGGTCGCCTGCCGGTTCGGTATCGAGCAGCAGGCGCAGGTTCTTGCGGCCGAGTTGCACGGTGCGCTCGTCGGCGCCGGTATTCTCATCGTGGAGGACGCGCGGCTCGGCGGTGTAGCGGGCCTCGGCGGCCTCGCCTTCCGACAGCGAGCAGTTGAAGCCGTTGGGTTTGCGCGGCGGAATCGCGAGCATGACGACGATGCCGTCGCGGGTGGGTGGAAACAGGTCGGCGACGGCGCGCGGCTCGGGCAGCGCATCGCTTTCCGGCATGTTAAAGGGCAGGCCGTCGCGGAGAATTCCCCGCGCGTGAAGCAGCGCAACGGTGCCATTATGAAGCGCTTCGGCATCGAGCTCCACACCCGCAAAGCCATAGGAAGCGAACCAGAGGGAGGAGGTGGCGAACTGGATGGAGTCTTCGAAATAGCGGCTTTGCACCTGGAAATGGTGCGGGCCCAGGTACATACCTTCCGACCAGACCACCCTCGATAGCAAGTTCATAAAGCCGTTGCGGATTAGAGTAACATAAGCGGCCGGGTGTGGCGCTGATTTTGCGTCAGGCGCGGTACGATGTCAGATGGAAGGGGAGCGGGCTAATGGAATTCCACCAAAAGTACGAGCTGATCGAACCGCTGCCTGGGGAAGGTCCCAAGAGCTTTCGGGCCCGGCAGGGCGCCCTGGGGCGCGATGTGACCGTACACTTTCTGCTGGGCGGACAAACTCAGGAGAACCAGTGGCTTCTGGCCCGGCTGCGCGCCCTTCCGCCGAATTCACTGGCGCGGATAATCGAAGTCGGGACCAACAGCGACGGTACACAGTATGTGGTCACCGTCGCTCCGCCCTTCCAGCACTTAATGGAGTGGCTCCAGGAGCAGGAAAATGCCGCGGCCATAGAGGCTCAGAGTCTGACTCGAGCGGGCATGTGGAAGGTTCCCGCGATGACGCCGCCCGCTGCGGCGCCACCAGTCCAGCCCGCGCCCGGCACGCATCAACCGCCTGAGCCTTCACCGGTTGCTTCCGGGCCTGGGGAGTTCACGCGAATGTTTCAGGCGCCGCCCGCGCCGCCCGCGCCTCTTGCGACCGAGGAGATCACACAGCCGATCCCATCACCGGTGCCGCCCGCGCCGCTGCGGCCGATTGTGCCGCCTGCTGCGCCACCAGTTGCGGCAGCGCCCGCTCCGCCGCCCGTGGCTGCAGCGCAGCCAGCGCGACCCCAGCCGGGCGAGTTTACGCGACTCTTTCAGACGCCGGCGTCTCCCGCTGCTGTGCCGCCGGCGCCAGATGCTCTGGCGACTGCCGAGATCATGCAGCCAATGCTCTCGCCGATGCCGCCCGCACCAACGCAGCGGCCGGTTGCGCCGCCTGGAGCGCCCGCGCCGCCAGCAGTTGCCGCAAGCCCTGCTCCGCCACCGGCCGCACCGCAGCGGCCGGCCTCAGTGCCAACAGCTCCGCCGGCGGCATCGCAGCCGGGCGAGTTTACGCGATTGTTTCAGACGCCGGCGCCTCCCGCGGCTGTGCCGCCGGCGCCGTTGTCTCTCGCGACTGCCGAGATCACGCAGCCAATCCCCTCGCCGGTGCCGCCCGCCGCGCCGCAGCGGCCGATTGCGCCGCCTGCTGCGCC
>JBAVEN010000031.1:0-15216 GCA_049587755.1 Bryobacteraceae bacterium
GAAAGCGGCGCGGCGTGAAGCGCAATCAGACGAAATTCCCAGTAATCCGGGCTCGCGACAAGCCGGAGCGTATCGACTTCACAATCCGCATCGCCCTGCTTAAGTGAACAGTATTGGGCTTCAGCCGTGCCGCAGAGGCACCGTCAGGAATCGGGCTTTTAGCCCCTGGCTAATGGCGAAACCTGGGCGCAATGTTGTTCCGGACAAAATCGTGAGTTCGGCACGTACGTTCTTCGCACCACCTGGCTCAAAATGTTTTTCCACGGCGCTCGCCCTTCGCCGCATTCATGGGAAAATGAAACTGTCGTGATCGTCATCGACGGCATTTATTACGCGCTTGCCTTGGCCGGCGCCGGCGGCGTGGTCTGCTGGCTCGCCGGGCCGTGGTTCGGCGCGCCGCTATGGGTGCTGGCGCTTTTCTGTCTTTACTTCTTCCGCGATCCGGAGCGCGCGATTCCGGAAGGGCCGCTGGCGGTCGCGCCCGCCGACGGCAAGGTGGTCGCGGTGAAACCCGAAAACCCGGAGATAAGCCGCATCAGCATCTTCCTGAGTATTTTCGACGTCCACGTCAACCGCGCGCCGGTGGCAGGCACGATCAGCCACGTGGAATATCATCGCGGGACTTTTCACGTGGCCAGCCGCGAGCAATGTTCCTCCGAAAACGAGCAAAACATCGTCACCGTCCAGGGTGAAGGCTCGCCCGTGGTGTTCAAGCAGATTGCGGGCCTGATTGCGCGGCGCATCGTGTTCAACAAGAAGCCGGGCGACCGGGTGACGGCGGGCGAGCGCGTGGGCTTGATCAAGTTTGGTTCGCGCGTGGATGTGCTGCTGGGACCGGATTGGGAAATCGCGGTTCAGCCCGGAGACCGCGTCAGCGCGGGATCGAGCGTCATTGCGCGGCGGCGGGGGCCGGGCCATGGGGCTTAGAGACCGGCTGGTGGATCCCAAGTCGCCCGAACGGCGGCCCCGCCGCGCGGCTTACGCGTTGCCCACGCTGTTTACCGCCGGCAATATTTTTCTCGGCTATCTTTCGATTCTGCGGTCGTTCCACGGCGCTATGCTCGCTGCCGTTGGCGGCGCCGGCGCGGCGGAGCATTTCGCGGTGGCTGCCAAGGCTATCGGCGCGGCGGTGCTGCTCGACGGCCTGGACGGGCGCATCGCGCGCATGACCAACACCACCAGCGAATTCGGGCGCGAAATGGATTCGCTGGCGGACGTGGTGAGCTTCGGCATGGCTCCGGCGGTGCTGGCGTTTTCCTGGGGCGTGCAGTTTCTGGACCCAGCCATGGGCGAAAAGATTCGCGGCCAGATTTTCAATGCCGGCTACTTCATTTCGTTCCTCTTCCTGCTGTGCGGCGCCGCGCGGCTGGCGCGTTTCAACATTCAGAAGAACCCCATCCCCAAGAATCCCGGCCGGCCGGACCGTAAATATTTCGTCGGCCTGCCCATTCCGGCGGCCGCCGCCATGGTGGCCGCGGTGGTGTGGGCGTTCGATGCCGAACCGCTCGTCTGGTGGCCGGTTGCGGTCCTGTGGCTCGGATTGCTGCTGATGATGAGTTTCCTGATGGTCAGCACGTGGCGCTATCACAGCTTCAAGGGGATCAATCTTTCCAAGCCGTATACGCCGTTGATCATCATTCTGGCCGGCGCCATTATCTACGGCCTCTGGAATTACTCGCAGCCTATGTGGCTGGCGCTGGCGGGCGGCTATGTAGCCAGCGGGATTGTGATTCGTATTGGCGGCGCCATCCGCCGCCGCTTGCGGCGCGCGCCCGCGGCGCGCGCTCCGGAGCACCAGATTGGCTAGAACACCCATCATCGCGGTGGTGGGGAGCGAGTCGCTGATGGGCCGCGAGGTCCGCGATGTCGCCGCAACCGGCACGCCGGAGCTCACGCTCAAGCTGATCGCAGCCGAGGACGAAGAGCCAGGCGCACTGACGCGGGTGGGCGACACGGCGGCCGTTGTGGACCGCCTGGACGCCGGCTCGCTGGCCGGTGCGCGCGCGGTGGTCCTGGCCGGAGGCGCAGACTCGGCGCGCCAGGCGCTCGACTTGTTGGACGGTAACGATTCGACGGCCATCATCGATCTCACCGGTTTTGCCGAGGAGCTGCCGGACGTGCGGCTGAGAGCGCCGCTGGTGGAAGCCACCGCCTCGGAAGAAGCCCAAGAAGAGGCGGAAGACGCGGCCGGCTTTCGGATCCATGTGATCGCGCATCCGGCTGCCATCGCCCTGGCGCTGTTTTTGCGCCGGCTGCACATGCACGATCCCATCCGGCGGAGCGTGGTTGAGATCTTCGCTCCGGCTAGCGAGCACGATATGCGCGGGGTGAGCGAATTGCAGCAGCAGACCGTCAGCCTGCTTTCGTTCCAGAACCTTCCCCGTGCCGTTTTCGATGCGCAGCTCGGCTTCAACCTGCTGGCGCGTTATGGCGCGGAAGCGCCGGCCTCGCTCGAAGACACCGAGTTGCGCATTGAGCGGCACCTGGCTACCCTGCTGGCGCTGCCCGGAGAAGGCAGCGGTGCGCCCCTGCCCTCCCTGCGGCTGATCCAGGCGCCGGTGTTTCACGGCTACAGCATTTCCGCGTGGGTGGAATTCGATGGCAATCCGGGCATCGAGGCGCTGGAAGCGAGCTTGGCGGCTGGACCCATCGACGTGCGCTCGGGCGAATTCGAACCGCCCACCAACGTCGGCCAGGCGGGTCAGAGCGGCATCGCCGTGGGCGCCGTCTCGGTGGACCGCAACAATCCGGAAGCCTGCTGGTTCTGGCTGGTGGCGGACAATTTGCGGCTCGCCGCGGAGAACGCCGCGGAGGTGGCGCGCCAACTGCCATGACCCGGTTTGCTCCTGCGTGGCTGACGCTGGCGGCAGCTTTGGCCGGCTGCGGCTACCACCTTTCGGGACAAGGCGAGCTGATGCCGAAGGGCATTCGCACCGTTGCCGTCACGCCGATGAACAGCACCCGCTATCAACTGGCGCGCCTTCTGCCGGCCGATATCACGCGCGAGCTGATCGCCCGCACGAAGTACAAGGTGATCGACGATCCCAGCCAGGCGGACGCCGTGTTGAGCGGCCGTGTGCTCAACTTCAGCAATTTTCCCACCCTGTTCGATCCGGCGACCGGCCGCGCCACCAGCGTGCAGGTGGTGGTGAACCTGCAGTTCAGCCTCACCGAGCGGACCACCGGCAAAACGCTGTTTTCGCGTCCCAGCATGGAGGTGCGCGAGCGTTACCAGATTTCCACCAACCCGCAGCAGTATTTCGATGAAAGCGGCACCGCCATCATGCGTTTGAGCAAGGACGTGGCACAATCCGTGGTGAGCGCTATTCTGGAGGATTTTTAGTGCCGTGCCTCACTAGTTCGCAACACGATTCCAGAGCTTTGTATCGGGGCACGGCTTCAGCCGTGGCGGCGCGTCTCATAAATATGGCCTTTAGGTCCTGTAACCGAGCGACAGCCTCGTGGAGATTTCGTCCACGAACATCGAGAGGCGGGACACTAGTGCCGCACTCTGACGGGGCATGCTTTAGCTTGCCGCGCTTTGGTGGGGCATGCTTTAGCTTGCCCGTAAATTGTCGAACCAGCGAGCGGCGGCAACCGTGACCGCTCCGCAATTCCTGTCGCGCGTGAAAAAAGGCGGTCCGCCGGCAGTGGTGCTGCTGATCGGGCCCGAAGCATATCAGCGCCAGCAGGTAAAGCGGGCCCTGACCGCGGCGTTTCCTCCCCAAGCCGTCGCCACCCATGACCTGGCCGAGGTGTCGCTCGCCAGCGTGCTGGACGATGCTCGGTCGCTCTCGTTGTTTGCCGTCGAGCGCCTGATCTGGGTAGTCAACGCGGAGGCCGCGTTGCCGCGCGGCCGCGCGATCGACGGGGATTCGGAAAGCGCCGCCGCCGCCGATGGCGACCCGGCCCCGCTGGCCGCTTACGTGAAAGATCCGACGCCTGGCGTGGCCCTGGTGTTCGAGGCCAGCCGCTTCGATTTCGAGGGCGACGACAAGCGCAAGCTGGAACGCGTGGCGAAGTTCTATGCTGCCGTCCCGGAAACGGTGGAATTGCGCCGGCTCGACACGCGCTCCGCGCGGCTGGAGGCGGAGCGGTTGGCGGCTGCCGCCGGCGCGCGCCTGGATGCCGAGGCGCTCGACCTGCTGGTGGAATCGCTCGGCGCCGATATCGCGCGCATCGCGGTGGAAATGGAAAAGCTGGCGCTCTACGCGGGCCAGCGTGCGGTGGGAACGGAGGATATCGCGGCGCTGGTGCCGGATGCACGCGCGTCCAACATCTTCGCGCTGGTGAATGCGTTGGGCCGCCGCGACCGCGCGCGGTCGCTCGAGATTCTGGATACGCTGACGCGCGAAGGCGAGTACCTGCCGCTGGCTCTGGCGTTCCTTTCCACGCAATTCCGCATGGCGCTGGTGGCGCGCGAAGCCAACTTGAAAAGCGCGCAGCAGATCCAGGGACATTTTTCCCGGCTGGGCGTCCCCATGTGGGGATCGCGCGCCGAACAGGTTCATCAGACCGTCACCCGCTTCAGCCGCCCGCAACTGGAACGCGCCATCAAGCTGACCTTCGAAGCCGACCGTGGCATGCGCGACACCCGCCCCGACGACCGCATTGTCATGGAGCGCTTCATCCTCGCCCTGGTAAATTAAAGCCCCTCCGTCCAGCTCTTGCAATCTAGGATCGATTCGTGGTATCGTCAAATGACGATAAGGATGACGAGGCGATCCAATGGCGACCTGTGCTGCCCTCCAAGCTCGAGGCCACGCGAGATGAGTCTGCGGACCCTCGAAGGCGCCGAAGCCGACGAAGAATTGGCGAAGCTGGCGAAGGCCATCGGACACCCCGCCCGAGTTCGCATTCTCCGCTTGCTTTCACGCAAAGAAGCTCGCGTCTGTAGCCAGATCGTGGATGAGCTGCCTTTGGCGCAATCGACCGTTTCCGAACATCTGCGCATTTTGAAGGAGGCTGGCCTGGTGCGGTGCGCGCAAGACGGCACGCGTGTCGGCTATTGCATCGATTTCGACGGTTTGCGGCGCCTCAAGGCCCTGGCTGCCATTATCTGAGGAGATTCTTTTTTCTTGCCGATGGTATCGCCAATCGTCGATGTTCGATTCAAAGGAGGGTTCAGTGACGCAAGCCATGGCTGAAAAGACGGCGCCCAAAAGGCTGAACTACTTCGAGCGCTACCTCAGCGTCTGGGTAGCCGCTTGCATGATTGTGGGCGTGCTGCTGGGAAGAGCGGTGCCGGGCGCAGCGGACGCCCTCCGCCGCATGGAGTTCGGGGCCGGCAGCCAGATCAACGTTCCGATCGCGATTCTGATCTGGCTGATGATCGTTCCGATGATGATGAAAGTGGATTTCGCTTCCGTCCGGCAGGTCGGCAGGCGGCCGCGCGGGCTGTTGGTGACGCTCTTCGTCAATTGGCTGGTGAAGCCGTTTTCGATGGCGCTCATCGCCTGGTTGTTTTTCAGGCACGTGTTCGCGGGCTGGATCCCCGCCGCCGACGCCGGCCAGTACATCGCCGGCTGCATCATCCTCGCCGCCGCGCCCTGCACCGCGATGGTCTTCGTCTGGAGTTACCTGACCGATGGCGATCCCGCCTATACGCTGGTCCAGGTCTCGCTGAACGATCTCATCATGCTGTTCCTGTTCGCTCCCATCGTCCGGTTCCTGGTGAATGGAGCTTCCTCGCTGCACGTACCGTTTGCCGTGCTGCTGTACGCGGTGGCGATCTTTATCGTCATTCCGCTCGCCGCGGGCACGGCGTTGCGGACGTATTTCATCCGGGCACACGGCACGGAGTGGTTCGAGAAACGACTCCTGCCGCGCTTTGCGCCGGTGAGCATGCTCGCCTTGCTGGCAACCCTGGTGCTCATTTTCGCTTTTCAGGCCGACAATATTTTCGGCAAGCCGTTTCACGTTCTGCTGATTGCCGTACCGATTCTGCTCCAGGTCTACTTCAATTCGTCTCTTGCGTACGGACTGATGCGGCTGTTCAGAGTCCGCCACGCCGTAGCCGCGCCGGGAGCGCTGATTGGCGCCAGCAACTTTTTCGAACTGGCGGTGGCGACGGCCATTGCGCTTTTCGGACCCGCATCCGGAGCGGCGCTGGCCACGGTCGTCGGAGTCTTGATTGAGGTGCCGGTGATGCTATCGGTCTGCTCCGTTTGCAACCGGACCAGGCATTGGTTTCCGGAAATGGAGGGGGCCGCTTGAACTCATCAGGCTGCTTCAGTGTAGGGCAGTGAGACAAGCCTGAATCTCAAGCGGACGACTGTGAAGGGCTTTGGCTCCGGGCACCGGCCGAGAGGGTAACCGTGAAGAAACAGCGGGTTTTGATCGTCTGTACCGGAAATTCCGCACGCAGTCAGATCGCGGAAGGGTTGCTTCGACACGAAGCTGATGAACGATTTGAAGTATACTCCGCTGGAACGCAACCGGCGCAGGTGCGCGCCGAGGCCGTTGAGGTCATGCGAGAACTGGGCATCGATATCTCTGGCCAACGTTCGAAGCCGCTGACGGAGTTTATCGGGCACGAGTTTGATTTCGTGATTACGGTTTGTAACCGGGCACGAGAGGAGTGCCCGGTGTTTGCGGGAGCCCCGGAACGGCTTCACTGGCCTTTCGAAGATCCTGCCACGTTCGTACAAGGAGGAGAAGAGCGCCTCCACGCCTTTCGCAATTTGCGGGATAGGATTCATTCCCGCGTCATGGTGTTTCTCGGAGAAGGAGCCTACGGCAGCCGGGAGGTTGGCTAGATTGTCTCGGGACTGTCGTGCAACTGTAATCAATGCCAACAGAGAATAGGAGGACGAGGATGCGTGTCTTCGTGATATCGACGTCAATGGAATGCCGCCGGCGGGCCCGGCCCTGGAGAGCGATGTGACACCTCGACATTTCAACGTTCTGTTCCTGTGCACGGGCAATTCGGCGCGCTCCGTTATGGCAGAAGCAATTCTCAACCGGAAAGGTTTCCCGAACTTCAGCGGCTATAGCGCAGGGAGCCACCCCACCGGTCGTGTCCACCCCGAGGCGCTCAAACAAATAACGAGTGCCGACATGCCGACCGACGGGCTGCGCAGCAAGAGTTGGGATGAGTTCGCCAAACCCGGCGCGCCTCAAATGCATTTTGTGTTTACGGTGTGTGACAGGGCGGCCAGTGAAGTGTGCCCCGTTTGGCCGGGGCATCCCCTGACGGCCCGTTGGGGGGTTCCAGACCCAGCGGCGGTTCAAGGAACACAGCAGCAGATTGAGCGTGCCTTCTTCGAAGCGTTCTCGATTCTGGACCGGAGGATCACTTTGTTCCTCTCCTTGCCGCTGGCCGCTCTTGAGGAAGAAGTCATCCAAAGCGAGATTGATCGCATCGGCGGGCAGTAGACGAGTCTGCGCCGGCGGCAAGACCGACAGTCCCGACTTGAAGCCACCGTACGGCGTTGACAGCGCCGCGAAGTCAATGCGGCCGGTCGCCCCCGGGGCCGCATCCAGGCTGCCGCGGGAGCATCGGTTCCAGAAGTGCTATTCAATGTTCCAAGGGGAGCTTTGCGATGACGAAAACGCGCATCCTGGTGCTTTGCACCGGCAACTCCGCCCGCAGCCAGATGGGCGAGGGCTTATTTCGTGCTGAGGGTGGCCCCGGCTACGAGATGTCCAGTGCCGGCACCAGGCCAAGCCGCGTCCGGCCGGAAGCGGTCGCGGTCATGCGCGAGATCGGAATCGATATCTCGGGCAACCGCTCGAAATCGGTCGATGAGTTCGCCGCACAAGCGTTCGATTTCGTGGTAACGGTCTGCGACAGCGCCCGCGACAATTGTCCCGTTTTCCCCGGAGCGGCCCAGCGAATTCACTGGAGCCTCGAAGATCCGGCGGCCGTTCAGGGCACGGAAGAGGAACGCCTGGCTGCCTTCCGGCGCACTCGCGACCAGCTCCGGGAGCTAGTGAAAACATTCCTTCGCGAGCGGGCACCAGCATGACACCATCGCAGTGCGCGGACATGTTTGGATGGCCAATCTCAGGTTTTCGCCGGATCGCGGCGCGGACTCTTTTGCGCGTGGCTTCGGGCTTTGCCGTGGGCGGCTGGACGAGAAGCGATTCATCCCGCAGCCGCCGGTTCCAGGATAGCCCCGACAACGATTGGCACGCGCTACGCGAGGAACGCGGTCGGTAAGGCCCAAAAAAAGCGGCGTCCCGAGACGCCGCGCAATGCTTCAGACCAAAAACGAATCGCAGCAAAGACTATATCACGTCCACGCCCATGCTGCGAGCGGTGCCGGCCACGCTGCGCATGGCGGCTTCCAGGTCAAAACAGTTCAGGTCCGGCATCTTGATCTTGGCGATCTCTTCCACCTGCTTCTTGCTGATCTTGCCCACCTTGTTCTTGTGGGGCTCGGCCGACCCTTTGGCCAGGTTCACGGCGCGCTTGATCAGCACCGGGACGGGCGGCGTTTTGGTGATGAAGGTGAACGAGCGGTCGGAGAAGATGGTGATCACCACGGGAATAATGAGGCCTTCCTGGTCCTTGCCCGAGGTCCTCGCGTTGAACGCCTTACAGAAGTCCATGATGTTGACGCCCTGCGGCCCGAGCGCGGTGCCTACCGGGGGCGCCGGGGTGGCCTTGCCGGCCGGTATTTGCAGCTTCACCTGTGCGGTAACTTTTTTTGCCATTCCTAAATTCCTCTTGCCGCGGCCGCCTGACGATCGCCGTCCTTCGCCCGCGCGGTATTAAGCTTTTTCGACCTGCAGAAACTCCAGTTCGACGGGTGTGGACCGGCCGAAGATGGTGACCATCACGCGAAGCGTGCCGCGCTCCGTGTTGACCTCGTCCACCTTGCCCGAGAAGTTGGCGAACGGCCCATCGACGATGCGCACCGAATCGTTCTTTTCGAACGTCATCTTGGGGCGCGGCCGCTCGGCGGAAGACGCCTGGCGGTACAGAATCTGGTTGACTTCATCCGCGCTCAGCGGCACCGGCGCGTTGCCGCCGCCGACGAAGCCGGTGACGCGCGGCGTGTTCTTCACGGCGTGCCACAGCTCGTCGTTCATTTCCATTTCGACAAGCACGTAGCCGGGATACACCAAGCGGCGGCTGGTCACCTTCTTGCCGTTGCGCAGCTCCACCACTTCCTCAGTCGGAATCAGAATCTGGCCGATCTTATCGGCGAAACCGAACGCTTCCGATCGCGTCTGCAGGGATTCCTTCACCTTGTTCTCAAAGCCGGAGTAAGTGTGTATGATGAACCACTTCCTGGGCGACGATTCGTCGTAGGCGGGAGGCGCGGGCGCTCCGGCGGCGGCTTCCTCCGGTTCAACGGGCGCAGCGGCAACTTCGGCTACAGGTTCCTCCGGTTCGGCGGGGACTGCGGCGGCTTCGGCGGGCGCGGCCTCCGGCGCGGCCGGCGAAGCAGCTTCCACGGGCGCCGCCTCTGCCGCGGTCTCGGAAGGAAGATCCGCCGGTAAAACCTCTTCCGGCGCTGCCTGCTCCTCTACCGGTTCGGCCGCGGGCTGCTCGTCAATGTGCACGTTGTCGTCGCCTTCCATCATCCGGCTACCTGGTGAAGAACGAAAGAATTCCCTTGACGCCCCGGGAGAGTATGGAATCCACCACCCAGAAGTAAGCGGCGAAAGCGAAGACCGCGAAAATCACCACTCCGGTGTTGCCTTCGACCTGCTTCCGGCTGGGCCAGGAGACGAGGCGCATCTCAAGCTTCAACTCGTTGACGTATTCCTTGGTGGCCTGCAACCAATTCTTCTTTTCATCGGCCATAACGCTTGCTTGCTCCTGACTCGCTACCGGCGAAACGGGTGATTGGCAGGGGCGGAGGGATTCGAACCCCCACTCGCGGTTTTGGAGACCGCTGGTCTGCCGTTAAACCTACGCCCCTGGGTCACTCCCCCGTGGCGGGGGCCCGGCTCGTTCTCACCCGATTCCCATTCTACTTGATTTCCTTGTGCGGCTGGTGTTTTCGGCAGTGCGGGCAAAACTTCTTCATTTCCAGCCGTTCGGTGGTGGTTTTCTTGTTCTTGGTCGAAGTGTAGTTGCGATTCTTACACTCCTCGCATTGGAAAGTAATGATCTCGCGAGGCATTTGATTGCTCCTTTCGCTCTTGTGCCTATTCGCGGGCCGGCAATGCCCCGTACAAACGTAGCCGCTCAGCCAGACCCGCTCGGCTCTTCAGGAACCGTTCCCGGTTGCCGGCTTCGCTGCGCGACCCAAACTCCTCGAGGGCGATTAACTCCCAAGGCTTAAAACTGCTGGTCCAACGCCCTATCTTCGTATTGTGCTCATGAAGACGCCGCCCTACATCCGAACTCATTCCGATGTAGTGACGCCCAGTCGGAATACTCCGCAGGACGTAAACAAACCACTGCAAAACTGGAGCCTACAAAACTGGAGCCGTTGACCAGGATTGAACTGGTGACCTTCCGCTACGGACGCTCTACCGGCCAACTGCCATGAATCTGGAGCCGTTGACCAGGATTGAACTGGTGACCTCGTCCTTACCAAGGACGCGCTCTACCAACTGAGCTACAACGGCGAAACTCTTCCGCCCGCATGGCCCGCCGGGAGCTGAATGGTGACCTTCCGATCACGGACGCTCTACCAACTGAGCTACAACGGCAAAACTCTAGCCCGCCGGGAGCCGAACCGTGACCTTCCGATCACGGACGCTCTACCAACGGCCCAAACAACCCACTACAAATGGTGGACGGGGGAGGATTCGAACCTCCGTAGCTCGCAAGGAGCGACAGATTTACAGTCTGTTGCCATTAGCCGCTCGGCCACCCGTCCGGACCCGCAATACTCCCACCCAAAGCGAGAATCATTTACGGGGAAATTCCATCATACTAATAGCAGGAGGCTGCCGCAACCGGCCTCGTGTCTGGCGTGGAAGCGGTGGGAGCTTCGGATGGGGATGGTTGCGGAGTTTTTGAAGCAGGGGCATATGCCGTCAGCGTCCAAAATAAGAGAGGAGATGAGCAAGAGATGTTGATCCGCAAGCCTGGCGATCTTCGCCAGCGAGACGTCACTCCAAAGAAGGTCTACCTGGACCGGCGCAAGTTTCTGGCCGCCGCGCCGGCGGCATTCCTCACCACCTGGGAACTGCTGTCGCCCCGGAACCGCGCCTTCGCCTTAGCCAGGCTCCCCAATCTGACAAAAAGCCCGTTCAGCACCAGCGAGCAGCAGAACACCTTCGACCTGGTGACCCACTACAACAACTTTTACGAATTCGGCACCGGCAAAAGCGATCCCTCGCGCAACGCGCAGAACTTCAGGACCAGCCCCTGGACGGTCTCGGTAGAAGGCGAGGTCGCCAAGCCGCACAAGTTCTCGCTGGATGAAATTCTCAAGCTGGCGCCGCTGGAGGAGCGTATCTACCGGCACCGCTGCGTGGAAGCCTGGTCGATCGTGGTGCCCTGGACCGGGTATTCGCTGAGCGTGTTGCTCAACCTGGTCCAGCCAACGGCGAAGGCCAAGTACGTGGCATTCGAGAGCTACTGGGATTTGAAACAAATGCCGCTGGCGCGGCCGGCCATGGCGGGCATCGATTTTCCGTATGTTGAAGGCCTGCGTCTGGATGAGGCCATGCACCCGCTGGCGCTGCTTTGCGTGGGCATGTACGGCGAGACGCTGCCGCCGCAGGATGGCGCGCCGGTGCGGCTGGTGGTGCCGTGGAAATACGGCTTCAAGAGCATCAAATCCATCGTCAAAATCAAGCTGGTGCGCAGCCAGCCTCCCACCACGTGGAATATGTCCAATGCTCACGAATACGGCTTCTACTCCAACGTCAACCCGACGGTGGACCACCCGCGCTGGAGCCAGGCCAAGGAGCAGCGTTTGCCCTCGTTCTTCAAGAACCATCCCACGCAGATGTTCAATGGCTATAACCAGGTGGCCGGCCTTTATGCGGGCATGGATCTGCGGAAGTATTATTAGGCCATGCTGAAGAGCCGCCCCGGAAAAAGCACGGGCAGGTGGACGAAGGTCCTCTTATTCCTGCTCTGCCTGGTGCCATTCTCCCACCTGGTGGCCGTGGTCCTCGCGTATATTCTGCAGGCGGACCTGAACAACGCCCTTTGGCATTTCTGGGTGCCGACTCTGCCGCCCAATCCGCTCGACTTCTTCACTCACCTCACCGGCGACTGGACCCTCCGCCTGATTGTGGTCACCTTGTCCATCACGCCGCTGCGCAAGCTGCTTGGGTTTCCGGACCTGATTCGCTTCCGCCGCATGATCGGGCTCTTCGCGTTCTTTTACGGCTCCCTGCACTTCCTCACGTACTTGTGGTTCGACAAGCTGTTCGACTTCCACGCAATCTGGAAGGACGTTGGCAAGCGCCCGTTCATCACCGCCGGGTTCACCGCTTTCATGTGCATGGTTCCGCTGGCGCTCACTTCCACCAAGGGCTGGATTCGCCGCCTGGGCGGGAAGCGCTGGCAGCGGCTGCACCGGCTGATCTATGGGACCGCCGTCGCTGGCGTGGTCCACTACTACTGGCTGGTGAAATCGGACATACGCTTGCCCGTGTTGTACGGCTCGCTGGTGGCGGTGCTGCTGCTCTACCGGATAGCAGTGAGCCTGATGAAGCGTGTGCGGCAGCGCACCGCCGCCGCGAAGCCCGCGCCCGTCGAGACGTAGGAGTGGGGCAAGCGACGCGAACCACTGCGCAACACTGCGCTCACACAATCAGCATGCAATCGCCGTAGGAATAGAACCGGTATCTCTCGGCTACCGCGTGGCGGTACGCCGCCATGGCAAGCTCGCGGCCGGCGAAGGCGCACACCAGCAACAGCAGGCTGGTGCGCGGCAAATGGAAATTGGTGAGCAGAGCGCCCACTGCGCGAAATTGAAAGCCGGGGCAGATGAAGAGATCCGTTTCGCCGCGGCTGGCCTCAATGGGAGGGCGCCGTGGCAGGTCGGGGACCTGCCCCACCCGCGCGGCCGATTCCAGCGTTCTCACGCTCGTCGTTCCCACCGCTACCACGCGAGTGGCAGCGCGCACCTTGGCGGCGGCTTCCGCGCCGATGTGGTAGCGCTCGGCGTGCAGGCGGCCTTGTTCCAATTGCGCGGTGTGCAACGGTTGAAACGTCCCCAGGCCGACGTGCAGTGTGATGCAAGCGATCTCGGCGCCGCGCGCGCAGCACTGATCGAGAATCGGCGGCGTAAAATGCAGCCCCGCCGTGGGCGCCGCGACGGAGCCTTTCTCGCGCGCGAAGACGGTCTGGTAACGGTCGCGGTCGGCGGGTGAGTCGGCGCGCTTGATGTACGGCGGCAGGGGCACATGGCCGATCTTCTCAAACTCGTCGAACGGGTCGCCGGCAGTATCGAAGCGGATGCGCCGCTGGCCGTATTCGCCGCGCGCCGTGATCTCGCCTTCCAGGCCGCCTTCGAAGTGAATTCGCTCGCCGGTTCGCATTTTGCGTCCCGGCCGCACCAGGGCCTCCCATTCTTTTCCATCGGAGCTCACCGGGCGCAGCAGGAGAACCTCCACACGGCCGCTCAAATGCTCGCGGCGCTTCGGATTCTTCTTTCCCACCGCCAGGGAATGGACACCGGCGCGATGGCCGAACAGGCGAGCCGGAAAGACACGGGAATCGTTGAGCACCAGGCAATCGCCCGGGCGGAGGAAGGCAGGGAACTCGCGAAAGAGCCGGTCTTCCCAGCGGTTCTCATCGCGGTACAACACGAGCATGCGCGACGCCGAGCGGTCGGCCAGCGGCTGTTGCGCGATCAACTCCTCCGGCAAGTGATAACCGAAATCGGCGAGATCCATTCAGCCTTCACTGTAACGCGAGGTGGCGCGGGCTTCAGCCTGCTGTGTCGGCAGTCGTGCCGACATTTCTTCGCGTCGAGACGAGTCTCGACGCTGCACGCACGAGTGCGCGCGCCACATCAAAACAGCGTGCCCTGCTCCTCGACCCACAATTCGGGCTTGTAATCGAGCGTTCCCGCGTCCAGGCCGTAGCGCTCGCGAATCTTCTGGAGACGAACCTGCAGCGCGTCCTTGTAAGCTCGCCCCATATAGGCGGTTTGCGCGAACTGCTGCCGATAGCGCGGCGCCAGTTCGGGAAAATGCCGTTCGAGAAACGGGAGGAAAACCTGCAACGCGCTGGGCATCAGAAAGACGGCGCCACCGTGGAATGTCTGCGCTCCTGCGTCTTTAGCCGCTTTCCCCAGCCGGTCGAGCGCGCGCTCGCCGTCGGTCAGCGCCGGTAGAATCGGCTTCGCGGTCACTCCCACGGCAAGGCCGGCGTCGCTCAGTTTGCGTACCGCTTCCAGACGCAGCACCGGACGCGGCGCGCGCGGCTCCAGCAATCGCGCCAGCTTTTCGTCCAGCGTGGTGATAGTCATGTGAATTGAAAATACGTTGCGCCGCGCCACCTCGCGCAGCAGGTCGATGTCGCGCGTCACCAGGTCCGACTTAGTCACCATCCCCAGCCGCCAGCCCTTCTCGCGCGCGAAGACTTCCAGGATGGAGCGCGTACGGCAGTAACGCCGCTCCGCCGGCTGGTAAGGATCGGTCGCCGTGCCGATCGCGATCTGCTCCCGGCGGTCGATGTGCTGCAGCTCTTGCGCGAGCAGATGCGCAGACGCCGATTTGGCGAAGATCCGGTCCTCGAAATCCGTTACCGGCATTTCCATGAACGCGAATGTGTAGCGCGCGTAACAATATTTGCAGCCGAACTCGCAGCCGCGGTACGGGTTGATGGTCCACTGAAACGGCATGCCGGGCTTCGACCGGTTGAGGATGCTGCGTGCAGGCATCTCCAGATACTCCACCTGCCGCTTGGCTTCGAGGAGTGTGCTCTGCGCGGCCATTCTGGCGATCCCGACCAGTGCCATAATCCCATTTTCGCCTTTTATTCGCCTTATTGCAAGGGCAAATCCAGCGCAGATTGTAAAACATATGGTGATGGTCGCGTTTTGACAGCCGGGGGCGGACCGCGGATACGCTCGGGCTGGGCATTCCGCAGGCCCTACGGTCGGGGATGAAAACACTACGAGCTTGAGGTGTGGATGAAACGATGGATGCGTTGCGGGTGGCCGGGGCTTCGCGGACTTATTGCCGTGCGTTTCGGCCACCCGATGATTCGAGTAGAAACTACGTTGATGTGAGCCCGCTGGATGGCGGACAATATCAGGTCGATTCGTTCCTTACCCTCTGTTATCCGGCGGGCGGCAATAATAGCTATCCGTTTACCGCCGGCGGTTATGGATT
>JBAVEN010000032.1:0-82536 GCA_049587755.1 Bryobacteraceae bacterium
ACTGGCCGGTTTCGCCCTCCAACCTCATCAGGCGAAAACCGCAGCGGTACAGTTATCCCCAACGCTCACAGCGGTCGAATCGGCCCCCACGGATATCTTGGACAGATGTGGTCCCCGACCTGCCAACACCCGATCCATCCCTTGTTCCCCCCCGGACCATTCCCTCATCTCTGTGTTATAATTATTCATCATAAAGAATAAACAGTCATATGAAGCCCAAGGTAGGCATTGTCGGGTTCCGGGGGTACAGCGGCGCAGAGTTGGTTCATATCCTGCGGCGGCATCCTGGCGTCGAAGCATATCTGCTGGAGCACCGGCACGAATCCAGCGCGGGGCCACCGCTCCGCAGCGCGGAGCCGGGGAAGCAGCTTCCCTGCGATCCGCAAGTGATTCACGCCGAAGGAATTGCCCTGGTGTTCCTGGCCACGCCGCCGGACGTATCGCTCGATCTGGCACCGGCCATGCTGGATGCCGGTGCGCGTGTCGTAGACCTGAGCGGTGCCTTCCGCTTGCGCACGCCCGCCAACTACCTGGCCTGGTATAAGGAGTCTCATAGCCAGCCGGGCCTGCTGGCCGAAGCCGCTTACGGCCTGCCTGAATTCTGCCGCGACCGCATCCCGAGCGCCCGGCTGGTAGCCAATCCTGGCTGCTACCCGACGGCAGCCAACCTGGCGATTCGGCCGCTGGTGGAAGCCGGCGTGGTGGACCGCGCCGCCGGCATCATTTGCGACGCCAAGAGCGGCGTCAGCGGCGCCGGCCGCAAGCCCACGCTCAAGACCAGTTTCTGCGAGGTCACCGAGAACTTTTCGGCATATTCCATCCTTCGTCACCGGCACGTTCCCGAAGTGCTGCTGGTCAGCGGTCTGGAGGAAAGCGAGTTCAGCTTCACCGCGCACCTGCTGCCGCTCGACCGCGGGATTCTGGAGACCATCTACTTTCGCGCCTGCAATGCCGGCTCCGCCGACGACCTGCTCGCCATCTACGAGAAGCGCTACGCGGGCGAGCCATTCATCCGCCTCTATCAGGCCGGCCACGCGCCCGACTTGCGCGCCGTGGCCCACACCAACTTCTGCGACATCGGCGTCACGCTGGACGCTAGAACCGGCCGCGCCGTAGTGGTGAGCGCCATCGACAACTTGCTCAAGGGCGCCGCTGGCCAGGCGGTGCAAAACATGAACCTGATGCTGGGATTCGCGGAAACCGAGGGGCTGCAGTGAACCGCATCCTGATCAAAGTGGGAGGCACGCTGCTCGATGACCCCGAATTGCGCCAGCGCCTGGCCGGTGAAATTGCAGCGGTTGCCGCATCCGGCGTGCAGCTCGTGGTGGTGCACGGCGGCAGCAAGCAGATGACCCGCTATCTGGCCGAGCGCGGCATCGAGAGCCGTTTCGTCAACGGCTTGCGCGTGACCACGCCGGAAACCGTGGACGCGGTGCTGAAGGTTTTCGCGGGCAGCGTGAATCATGAATTGGTAGCGAGCCTGAACCGGGCCGGCGCACTGGCGGTGGGGCTGACCGGTATCGATGCCCTGCTGGCCGAGGCGGAGCAACTCGACCCGGCGCTGGGCGCGGTGGGACGGGTGACGCGGTCGAATGCCCGTTTGCTGGAACTGTTGTCTGCCAGCCGTTACATTCCCGTAGTGGCCTGCGTCGCCGGAGACCGGGCTGGCAACATTTACAACGTGAACGCGGACCGGATGGCGGTGGCCTGTGCGGCGGCCTTCCGCGCCCGCCGGTTGATTTTCCTCACCGACGTCGCCGGCGTGCGCGATAGCTCGCAACAAGTGCGGCCGGTGCTCACCGCCGTTGAGAGCCGCGCCTTGATCGCTTCCGGCGTCGCCATCGGCGGCATGCAGGCCAAGCTCGACGCGGCGCTCGAGGCTCTCGATGCCGGCGTTGAAGAAGTGCGCATCGCCCCCGGCGCGGCGGACAGGGTTTTGATGCGTATCCTGGAAGGAGAGGCGCTCGGCACGCGGCTGACGCCAAGCGAGGTACCAACGGCATGATCAGCGGAGTTCGCGAGGATGCGTTTGTGGAGGCCCAGGGCGCGCCGCCCCTCACCGTGCGCAAGGCGGCGATGCGCGACATCCGTCCAATTCTTCGTCTCATCAATGATTATGCCGCCCTGGGCGTGATGTTGCCGCGCACCGAGTTCGAAATGTCGGAAGCCATTCGCGACTTCACCGTGGTTACCGCCGGCGGGGAACTGTTGGGTTGCGGCGCGCTCCATTTCTATAGCCCCACGCTGGCCGAAATCCGCTCGCTGGCGGTGCGCGAACAGGCCAAAACCCACGGGGTGGGACGAAAACTGGTGGAGGCGCTGCTGGCCGAAGCCGAGCAATACGAGCTGGACGCCGTTTTCGCCTTCACTTACGTGGTGGAGTTTTTCCGTAAGGTGGGTTTTCAGGCGGTGGAACGCGGCGCTCTGCCGCTCAAGGCATGGAAAGACTGCCTCCGCTGCCCCAAGTTCCAGGCATGTGACGAAGTCGCTGTGTTGCGCGTCCTGCGTCCGGACCACTGGGCGGAAGCCCTGCCCGAGATTTGGGCACCCACGCCGGACGATCAACTGATCCCGGTGCCGGTCCCTCGGGTCCCATAAGTTCTGTAAGGGAAATACCCGCAAAGTCGGGTTTTCCGTCACCCCACAAAAAACCGCGGAAATAATCCACGGACTGAACATAACTCGTTATACAATCAGGTTTCAAGAGCTACAGATCTGAAACTGACCATCGATCCTAACTTCTTGTGAGGCTGGCATGAGAGCGCAAACTGTTGACGTGAAATCTTCAACGGGACGGATCCTTTGCTGCACCGTTTTTCGCCCGGGTGGCAAGAAGCTGTTGGCCAAAGGCCATGTAATCAGCGATGAGGACATCCGGGTTCTCGAATCCGAAGGCATGGAAACCATCTGGGTCACCGAGCTAGAGGATGGGGAGGTGAGCGAGGATGATGCCGTCGCGGCCGTTGCCAGCGAAATGGGGTGCGGCAGCTTCGAAATCCGCGTGGCCGCCGGAGGCCGCGCCAATCTGGTGGCCACGGAAAACTGCTGTGTGCTGGTGGACGATGAACTGCTCAAACAGATCAACTGCGCCGCCAGCGTGGTGATCGCTACCGCGCTGAACTTCAGTCACGCATTGGCGGGCCAGCGCGTGGCGACGGTGAAGAGCGCTCCGTTCGCCGTAGCCAAAGAGCAACTGGAAGCGCTCATCAGCATCCTCAAGGAGCGCGGCCCGATTCTGCAGGCCCGGCCGGTGCGCTCTCCAGCCGTAGGAGTTCTCTACACCGATCCCATCAGCGGCGAGCGCGCGCGCCAATTGTTCGAGAACATCATGCGGCAGCGGCTGGAGCGGTTCGGCGTCAACGCCAACTTCGTGCTCTCCTGCACGGAAGATGAGAATTCGGTCGCCCGCAGCCTACAACATTTAATGAGATCCAAACCGAGCGTCATCCTGGTGGCATCCACCACGGCTCCGGCTGGGCCGGAGGATGTGATTGGCCAGGCAATGATACGCGTCGGCTCCCAAGTGGAACGGTTCCTGGCCCCGGTCGAGCCTGGCAACCTGCTTTTGTTGGCGTACAAGGATGACGTGCCGGTGGTTTCCGCGCCAGGCTGCTTCCGCTCCGCCAAACCGAATGTGGTCGATCTGGTTTTGCCGCCGCTGTTGGCTCGTTATCACATCACGGGCTGGGAAATTGCCTGCCTGGGTCACGGCGGTTTGTTGGCATGAACGGTTTCCTCCACCCCCTTAGTCTGAACCTCCGAGCAGACTAAGGGAGACTCCTCACCGGGCGTTCTTCCCCAGAGCGCCCGGCTTTTTTGTTTTTACCCCGCACCGCGTCGCAGATAGCCGGTCCGCGTGAAAATCCTCGCCGCAGCCCACCACTGCGTGTCCTAGCGTCGATAAAGGTAAACAGGACGGAGCAAGACTCACGCGAAGCAATGCTACCTTTAGATAGTAGTCGTTGCCAACTCCTAGTGACTCTTGAACAAAATCAACGTTATCCGTCTGTCGTTGGGTACTATCGTCAGTACTATTAGCTTGCAAGCAGCGCCAGTCTGCGTTGTAATTAGGTTGGAGGCGGTGGTGCAAATTCGGCAATATCTGGAGCAGTTCTGGTGCACAGATGAGGCTCAGGACCTGGTTGAATATACCATGATAGTGGCCGTCTTTGTGCTCGGCTGCTTCAGTATCATTGGTATATTCATGCCGTCCGTAAAAGGCATTTGGTCGCAGAGCGGGTCAGAACTGACGTCCGCCAATACTTTTTCGAGCTGAGTTTCCGTCCACAGTCGGCCCCGTCCTTCAGGGGCCCGGTTGCGTCTAAAATAGTAGTTCGCAACCGATTCCATGAAGACTCCTGCATTGTTTCTCCTTCCTCTGTTGTTGCTTGGGGCCACCGGCAATTTTGATCCCAGCACAGTTTCCGCCTTGG
The DNA here is from genome assembly GCA_049587755.1 of Bryobacteraceae bacterium. Classification (GTDB taxonomy): domain Bacteria; phylum Acidobacteriota; class Terriglobia; order Bryobacterales; family Bryobacteraceae; genus Bog-375. The sequence goes on from JBAVEN010000032.1 coordinate 4,434, forward strand.
CGCGCCAAGCCCCCGCGGAGTTCGCCGCGGACGCCATGCTCCGTCTGGCGGCGAGCGAAAAAATGGATCCGCGCGCGCGCGTGGAGTTGTTGGCCGAGGCCTTCAGCAGGGCCGCCGAAGCCCAGCACCCCCTCAAGCTTCGCGCCTCCATCACACGCAGCGGTGGCACGGGCGGATTTTTGGAGCGCGCCTACCGGCAAGATCTCGACGCGCTCTCTTTGCGCCTGCGCGCCGTCGAGCAAATGTTGCCGCTCGATAGCGCCAGGGCCACGAAGTTGTTTCTCACCATCGTGCCTCCCGACGTTCCACGCGTCCACTGCGAAGAGATCGTGGTCTACGATGTCAGCCGCTATTATGAAGTGCTCGGCGCCGTTGCCAAGCTCAAACGCGGTGGCGCGGCGAAGCTGTTGAAGAGCCGCGTGGACGGACTCAGCTCTCCGGCGCAGGTTGCGCCCGTAGCGCGCCTGCTGCGGCAGGCCGAGCTGAAAGATTCCGACCTGCGGGCCTTCACGCTTTCGCTGGCGGCCAGTCTGCGCGCGATCTCCGGCGACGACCGCTCGTTCACTTACTACGCGACTGTAACCGGCCCGGCGATTCTGGATCTGGTCGAAGAGCTGAAAGACCGCCACATTTCGCCCCTTGCCCTGGCGGAGGCTTATCGCCTCTACCTGGTACACCATCTGTCAGGCGATCGTTGTGCGGACGACGATCTGATGAACAATGGCGCCGCCTCCTTCAACCTGGTCACGGGCCAGCCGACCGATGCCCTCGGCGGGGCCGCCGCCGCTTTCTTCGCCGAGAAGATCCTGGTGCCGCCGTTACAGCCACTCTCGGAACAGGAAACTACTCCCCACACCCTCGAGGGTTTCGCCGCCGGCCTTCGCTCCTGCCAGGATGCTCAATGCCAGGACGTGAACGCACTCTTGCGGGAACTGGCCTTCGCCCCCGACGGGCACCCGCTGCTCGAAGCGGAGCACGATACGGAAGCGTGGCGCGCCAGGCTACGGGGTGTCTTGGCGAGGATGGAGGCCTGGCAACCCGGCAAGGGGCAGGCTGACGAAGTGTTTCGCGAAAAGACCTGGGTGTATAGCAATCTGTTCTCGATGAGTCCCGCCCCAAGCCGCGAAATTGTGATGCGCTCCTGGTTGGATTACTTGAAGCAGAGCCGTTCGACGGTAAGCGACCGCGCGCAGTGGCTCCTTCCCGTTAGCGCCCTTGTGGGGCGCGTGGCCTTGGACCCTGGCAATACCAAGCTGGCCGAGGAGCTGCGCCGCGAAGACGATCCGGTGATCGCCCTCTATGTGCGACTTGAAGCCGTGGCGCCGCGGCCAGCGCAAGAAATCCTGCCGTTGCTCTAGTGCCGCCACGCGAAAAACGCGTTGCGGTGCTTCCTTGTTCGCTTGAGGGAGCTTTCAACCGGAAGCTCCCTTTTCTTGTAAGCGCCGCGCTAAAGCACGTCGGCGAATCCGCGTTTCATGTGGCGGAAAAACAGGCCGCCTACCAGGAACGCGGCAACGCCAAACGCAGTCAGGATGGCCAGCTCGCGGCCCGGGAAGACGCCTCGCAGCAAGATGGCGCGGTAAGCTTTCACAGCGTAGAAAAGCGGGTTGGCAACCAGCAGCCAGTGGGCCCAGGGCGGGAACTGGCTTTCCGTGATCATCACCGGGGTCAGCCAGAACCAGAATGTTAGGGCCACGCTCAAAAGTTGGGCTGTGTCGCGAAGGAATACGTGGAGGCTTGCCGCCACCCAGCCTAACCCCACAGACACCAGCCCGATCGAGAAGATATACACCGGCAACAGCAGCACGAACAGACTGAGCCGATGCGCCGCTAACCCGGCCACCGCGGTGACCAGCACCAAGGCAAGTGCGTGGCTCACCACGGCCGACAGGAACACCGAGACCGGAATCAACTCGGACGGGAAGACGGTCTTGGTAATCAGGTTGGCCTGCTCGATAACGCTTGAAGCCGAACGCTGCAGCGTTTCGCTGAAGAGCAGCCAGGGCAGCATTCCCGCGAACAAAAATAGTGCGTAATGTTTCGTACCTTCGCCGGCGGGAAGCGCGACCTTCAGGCAGACGCTGAAAACGAACCACCAGCTCGCCAGCAGCACCAACGGATGAATCAACGCCCACACCCAGCCGATGATGGAGCCGACGAAGCGTTGTTCAAAATCGCGCCGCACCAGTTGGAACAGCAGGCTGCGCCGTCCCACCAGGTTTCGCAGAAAGAAGCGTCCGGGAATTCGCCGTGTCACGTGGAAATTGGACAATACCAGCTTGTTCAACAACTTGCAAGCACCCCAATGGCGCTTGACAACACCTGGAGCGGCTGTTACAGTAGGGCCTTCGCTCTCTTTTTGTAGTGTTCCCTAGTAGCCCCACTGGGCCTTGCGGAGAACCCTCCGAATCTCACAAGGCCTGGCCGGAGAAGACTATGAGGCAGGAATACTTTGTCGTGGTGCTAGCCCACTCGCTCCGCGGCAGACTTCGCCGTATTCACGTTCCGCACCAGGCTGTCTATGCCATTCTTGGGTTGGCCCTGCTCGGCTGCTTCACTGTTTTCGGTTTCGTCGCCAGCTACGCGCGCATGGCGTGGAAAGTGGCGAATTACAATGCCCTGCGGCGCGACGCGGACACCTTGCGCGCGCGCTACCAGAACCTGCAGAAAGTAGTGAATCAGACCGATCAGCAATTGGCCAGCCTGGAGATTTACGCTCAGGAAGTTTCCATTGCCTACGGCATCAAACAGAAGTTGGAAGGGCCCTCGGATATCTCCGGCGAAGGCAAGCTGACGCCGAGCTTCGCCGAGAGCGTGGAAGAGTACAACTTCTTGCGCAGCGCCAATGCGATGGAATTGCATAGCGACCGCACCCGCTGGATTCAGCCGGCTAACGCCCGGCCCAGCATCTGGCCGGTGGCCGGCCGGTTGACGGGAGCTTTCGGCGGGCGAATGGATCCGTTCTCCGGTGAGGGAGCGTTTCACACCGGCGTCGATATCGCCGCGCCGCCCGGCACTCCGGTCCGCGCCACGGCCGATGGCGTCGTGCTGCAGGCTTCGTGGGAAGGTGGGTACGGTCTGATGGTCGCGGTCGATCACGGCGGCGGCGTTGAGACTTACTATGCGCACCTCTCGCGCTGCTTCGTGCAGACGGGACAGGCTGTGCGTCTGGGCCAGATCGTCGGCGCAGTCGGCGCCACGGGACGTGTCACGGCGCCGCACCTGCATTACGAAGTGCGGATCGGCGGCGCGCCCGTCAATCCGTACCGCTATCACCTGGCCAAATCGGGCCTCTACCAACAAGCCGCGCGCAACGAGTTTCCGTTCTAGGGCGAGGCGGGTCCCCGGCCTGCCAACCCGAAACTCGCCGGCTTTTCGCGGTACGCTGATTCTCATATGCGCATCCTGATTCTGGCAGCCGCCCTGGCCGCGGCTGCTTGCGGTCCGGCCACCGAGGCCGGCAGCATCCCCGAGTACTCCTACCAGGTCGTACATACCTACCCGCACGACAATACCGCGTTCACGCAAGGGCTGTTTTACCTCAACGGCTTTCTCTACGAAGGCACGGGACTGAACAACCAGTCCTCGATTCGCAAGGTGAAGATCGAGACGGGCGAGATCCTCGAAAAACGCGACTTGCCGGGACAGTATTTTGGCGAAGGCATCGTCAATTGGAGGGACCGCCTGATCGAACTCACCTGGCAGGCGCACGAGGGATTCATCTACGACCTCGCCACATTCCAGCTCCGCAGCGGTTATCACTATCCGGGCGAAGGCTGGGGCCTGACGCAGGACGGAAAGCGCATCATCATGAGCGATGGGACCCCGCAGCTTCGTTTCTGGAACCCGGAGACGCTGGCCGAGATCGGCCGCGTTACGGTTACCGCCGACGGCCAGCCGGTCAAAAACCTCAACGAGCTCGAATGGGTCAAAGGCGAAATCTATGCCAACGTCTGGCAGACCGATCGCATCGCGCGCATCGACCCGAAGACCGGCCACGTAGTGGGGTGGATCGATTGCACCGGCCTGCTCAGCCCGAACGATCCCGTCGGCGGCGACGGCGCCGTGCTCAACGGCATCGCTTACGACGCGGCCGGCGGCCGCCTCTTCGTCACTGGCAAGCTCTGGCCCAAGCTGTTCGAAATCAAACTTGTGAAAAGGCTCCCGCAGTAGCCTGCACCCTTCGGCGTCGCCACCGCTTCACCCACCGTCTGCTAGGGCTGAGTGGAAGTGTCCTCGGCGGGAGGCTCCGGCGCGGATTCTTCATGGGCGAACACGGCCTTCCGCGGCCGTTTGAATCCTTCGATTCGAGTCCGCACCTCTCCCGTCGCCCCGTTCAGCACAGCGATCGAACCTTCCACCAGGGCAAGCCCCGTCCGGCCATCCGGCGAGAGGCGAACATCCAGCAGGTTTTTCTCGAAGGGAATTTCCGGAAGGGCCTTTTGCGTCTTCGTGTCGACGCGATGAATGGAGTTGCGTGCGACCACCGCGAGAACAGCGCCGCCGTTCAGGAGCTGAAGCCGCTGCCCCCCCGCGGCGATCTTGTCGACCACCGCCAAGGTGTTCGTGTCGACGATCGTCACGTCGTTGGTCTGGCTGTTCAGCACGTAGACGAATGCGCCGTCTGGTTTCACCGCGATCTGCGTATTCGCCGGCGCCACGGTGAAGATGTGGTACGTGGCGTAGCCGTAACCGCCGTTCGCGGCGGCCATGTTGTACGCCTGCCCGTAAGCGGCCGTTGCCGATGCCGCGGTAAGGGCCACCGCGCCGAGACCCTTCGCAAACTTGATTCCGCCCCGGCCGGTCGTAACCGACGCCACCGGCTTCATCGCCTGGAGATCGAGGATGGACAGCTTGCTCGATTCCGGATGCAGGGCGAACCCGCGATTTCCATCGGGAGCGAAGGCCAGCTCGCTGATCGCGCCAACGGGAGGGATCCTGCCAATTTCGCGGAACGACTGGTAGTCGAACGCCGTGAGTTCGCCCCAGCCGATGACGTACAGGCGTTTCCGGTCCGGCGAAAGGCGGACGAACTGGGGTGCATATCCCACTTTCAGAACGCTCGCGACCGATGCGCCGCGAAGAACGCGCAATTCCCCGTCCACCTTCTTCTCGCCTTTGACCGGCGCTCCATCGCTCAACAGTAGCGTCTGCCCGGCTGCCTCATCCGCCAGCACACCCTTTGGATCCGAACCCGCATCGAGCACCGCCTCTTCCTTCATCCCTTTCACCGAAATGACGTGAACGCGCCCGTTAACGCGCTTATCGGGCTTACCGAAAGGCTGCCCTTTTTCCATCAGGTACAGGTATTCGCCACCGGGCGCCAGGATTGGCAGATCCGGCGCGCCATCCAACGTGATTTTCCCGTCGGCCGAATTCCGCGCGACGCTGATAAACTGTAGCTCCGCAGGCGTCGATTCCGCATGTTTTTCGCTTCGTTGTGCATACAGCAGCATCGCCGTCCCTCCATCCTTGGCCAGAATTGAAGCCGAAGGCGGCCGCGGTAGCGAGATCCGCCCGAGCACCTGCCCGGTCGCAAGGTTCATGGTAACGATCTCGCTGGGCAGAGTTTCCTCGGGCTTCTGCGACTGATAGCCGGAGCATATGGCGACCAGCACCTTCTTGTCGGGGGTCAACTGAAAGCTGCTCAGGCCCCAGCCGAGCTCGACCCGCGCCGCGGCTTGCATCGTCTTCGTGTCGATGATCGTCGCGGTAGACTTCTCCAGCGGATGGAGACCGAATCGGACGGTGAACTTCTGTGCACCGGGATCAAGCCGCACCAGGCGCGATCCATCCGGCGTCAGCAGCAACGTGTCCAAGCCGGCGCGCGCGAACATGCCCAAAGCGTCCCGCCCACTTACCGAAACCGTGCCGGTGGTTTTGCCGCTCCCCAGATCCACCGCGGTGACCGTTTGCCCCGCGGAATCGAGCACGTAAGCTAATGACGTCTGTGGCGCGCCCGCAGCATTTTGCGCCGCGGCGCATACGCTGAAAGGAAGCAGAAGAAAAAATGCAATTTGGAATCGTCTCATCAGAGCCTCCGTAAGGTTAGAATTTCCATTTTTAAACTCTCGGAAGAGAATTCTCCACTTATTTCTGGTTATATTTCGAGTTTATTTCAGAACAATCGGTGTTAAATACGTGGTATTCCTCAATCTGTTGAAGTTCTCCGCGTTCTCACTCACCCAGTAGCCATCTACGCGAAGCCGAGCGACACCTGTCGGGATTTGTGGTTGCCAGTGGCCGTTTATGAAACTGGTCTGTCCTCAGGAAGCAGGCCGGCTTGGACCGCGCGAAACAAGTCGCGGCCGCCGGTCTGGGGGCAATGTGACGCGAAAACGCCCCTACCCGATATCCGGCAGCAAAAAGTCCACCGGCTTGCCGGCGGCACGCGCCACAGCGCCGGCGGCGATGTATCCGCTGCGCACCGCGCCTTCCATGGTGGCGGGCCAGCCGGTGCGGGTCCAATCGCCGGCCAGAAATAGGTTGGCGATGCCGGTCTCTGCGGGTGAGCGCAAAGCCTCCGTGCCGGGCGCGGCGGAAAAGGTGGCGTGCTGCTCTTTCACCACGTGCGCCCGCACCAGCGTGGCATCGCACACGCGGGGAAAATACAGGCGCAGGTCGCCCAGCGCGATGTCGATGATGTCTTCGCGCGACGCATTCGTCAGGTCGCGCGAAGCGCTCACCACCAGTTGCAGGTAACGCCCTCGATCTTTGTTGAACATCCACTGCATGGTGCGGTCGAGCAGCGTGGCGTGCGGCAGCGTGGTGATTTCGCGGTCGAACCAAAGGTGGACACCGGTGATGGGCGAATGCTCGAAAGCGGGAGCGGGAAGCCCAACCGCCGGCAGACGTTCGAATGGCAGCGCGGAAATGTAGTAATCGGCGGTGTGCCGCTCTCCCGCCACCACGAAGCCACCGGCGTCGATCGCTTCCACCGGCGCGCGAAAATGCATGCGCACCGACGGCAGGCGCTGCCAGGCGTCGGTTCCATACAGTTGCGCCAGCGGCACCGCGGGCACGCCCATCTCGTAAGCATCGGCGCGCGCTAGAAAGCCCAGCCAGAAAACCTGGAACCCGTGGCGGGCGGCCATGAAGTCGAGGTCTTCGTTAATCGCGCTGACCAGCACCTGCCGCCAGAAACGGTCGATTGCGCGCGGCGTTTGCCGCTTCTGCAGCAGCCAGTCGCGCATGCTGATTTTGTCGAGGTCTTTCCGCCGCGTCCGCTCGCGGCGAATCGCCCAAATTCCACGGGCGATGCCCAGTTTGTCGCCCGCGTCCAGGCATTTCATTTTCACAAATGCGCCGGCAAAGTGAAATGGTGCCGGCAGCCGGCCGCGGCGCAACACCGAGATGCGGCCGCCAGGCTCTAAAAAGTAGAACTCGCGATAGAACCGTATTTGATCGCGCACGCCCAGCCGAGCATAAAAGTCGAGCAGATTGACGCAGCAGCGCAGCAGGATGTGCTGGCAGTTGTCGATGGTGTCGGCTTCGCCTTCACCCCCCGGCACGGGATACGACGTAGCGCGCCCTCCCAGAAAGGCGCGCGATTCAAAAAGATCGACTTCGAATCCGGCGCCCCCTAGTGCCGCCGCTGCGGCCAGACCCGCCAGGCCTCCGCCGGCAATCAGAACTCTGGTCATGTGAGGTTAGACCGCCAATCGCTCCGAATGGTAGCAGTTCGGCATCGAACCTATTCTCGCATTGCCTGCGCCTGTTGGTGGATGCCTGAACTCGTCCCGCTGCGTTGGATGCGAATCGCAAAATAGACATTCCTGCCTACATCACGACTTTCTGCCGCGTCCGGCAGGAACGGTAAATGGCGTCCACCACTTCGAGCGCCTGGTAGCCTTCTTCGCCAGCGACCCGCGGTTTGCGGCCCTTCCGGATCGCATCTCCGAAATCCAGGAACTGGCGCTCGAACGGTTCGAGCGAAATCGCCATTGGGTCGGAGGCGCCCGAGGCTACCGCTTGGGCGACCGGCGCCGGTTCGCCCGAATCATTCTCCACGTCCCACGTGGTCAGCTTGTCGCCGGTGATGATGGCCGTGCCATGGCTGCCATGAATCTCAACGCGCTCGGGGTAACCCGGCTGGAACGCTGTTGCCGCCTGGATCACGCCGGTGGCGCCGCTCGCGTACTCGACCACCGCGTTCACTACGTCTTCGGATTCGATCCTATGGACCGCGCCCAGTTGCCACACCGCGAACACCTGCTTCACTGGCCCGGCCAGCCAGCGCAGGATGTCCACCTGGTGAATGGCCTGGTTGATCAACGCCCCGCCGCCTTCGGTCTGCCAGCTCCCTTTGATGGGCCGCGCATAGTATTCGGCCGGGCGGTACCACTTGGTGTATCCGTCCAGCTCGAGCAGCCTGCCCAGACGGCCCGCGGCGAGGGCCTGGGAGAGGAACAGGCTGGCGTCATCGAAGCGGTGCTGGCTGACAACCCCTAGCAGAATGCCGGCTGCGCGCGCGGTCTCGATCATGCGCCGCGCGGTTTCAAGATTGGTCGCAATCGGTTTCTGCACCTGCACGTGCTTGCCGGCGAGAGCACAGGCTCTGACGGGCTCTATACGGAAATCCGGGAAGGTGCAGACGTCCACGTAATCCACCCGCGGATGGCGGCACACCTCCTCGTAACCGCGAACGAATTCAGCGCCGTTTTCCTCGGCGAACCGGCGCCCGGCATCTTCGTGGACGTCCGTGCACACCGTCAGCTCATAGCCGATGTTGCGGTAAACCCGCGCATGCATCCGCGAAATCGCCCCGGTGCCGATCATTCCCACTCGCATAGAAGGACCATTCTACCCGCAGACGGCCAGCCGCTGTTGCGGCGCGTCGCTACCTGCCGCACTAAAATGGGTTCATGCCCACCGCCAGCCACTCCATTCCGGAAACCCTCGAAAAGCTGCACCTGGAGCCGCTCAATTCCGGCGCCTGTTCGGGCGACTGGATCGCCAATCCCGGCGGCGGCGAACTGGCGTCGCTGAATCCCGCCACGGGCGAAACACTGGCCAGAATTCAGATGGCTGGCCCGGCCGATTATGAAGCCGTGATGGCGCGCGCCGCCGCCGCTTTCGACGAGTGGCGGATGATTCCCGCTCCGCAGCGCGGCAGCATCGTTCGCGAGATCGGCGATGAGCTGCGCGCGCACAAGGCGGACCTAGGCGCGCTGGTGACGCTCGAAATGGGCAAGATCCTCGCCGAGAGCTGCGGCGAAGTGCAGGAGATGATCGATATCGCCGATTTCGCGGTCGGCCTTTCGCGCCAGCTCTATGGATTGACCATGCATAGCGAGCGCCCCGGGCATCGCATGTACGAACAGTGGCACCCGCTCGGCGTGGTGGGCGTCATCAGCGCTTTCAATTTCCCGGTCGCCGTGTGGTCGTGGAACGCCATGATCGCGGCCGTGTGCGGCGATTGCGTGCTGTGGCGGCCGTCGTCGGAAACGCCGCTCACCGGTGTCGCCGTGCAGAAGATCTGCAACCGCGTGCTCGACAGGCACGGGCTGAAGGGCGTCTTCAATTTGGTGATCGGCAAGAGCGCTTCCGTGGGCGAGATGCTGATTGCCGACCGCCGCATCCCGCTGGTGAGTTTCACCGGCTCGACCGCGGTGGGCCGGCACGTTTCCGAAGTGGTGGCGCGCCGCCTGGGCCGCAGCATCCTCGAGCTGGGCGGCAATAACGGCATCATCGCAATGGATGACGCCGACCCCGATCTCGCGGTGCGAGCCGTGCTGTTCGGCGCGGTCGGCACGGCCGGCCAGCGTTGCACCACCACGCGGCGCCTGTTCCTGCAGCGGGGCATTGCACCGAAGATCACCGCCGCGCTCGAAGGCGCTTACCGCCAGGTGAAGATCGGCGACCCGATCGAAGAGACAACGCTGATGGGCCCGTTGGTGAACGCCCGCGCGGTGGACGACATGATGGATGGCATTCGCCGGATTCGCGAGCAGGGAGGCGAAATTCTATACGGCGGCCGCCATCTGCAAGGCTGCTACGTCGAGCCCACCCTGGTGCGCGCGCGGTCCGATATGCCGATTCTCCAGGAGGAAATCTTCGCCCCGATTCTTTACCTCATCGAATTCGACCACCTGGATGAAGCCATCCACTGGCACAACGGCGTGCCACAAGGCCTTTCCTCGGCCCTGTTCACCAACAGCCTGGTGGCCTCGGAGACATTTTTGAGCCACCGCGGTTCGGATTGCGGTATCGCCAATGTGAACATAGGGACCAGCGGCGCGGAAATCGGCGGTGCCTTCGGTGGCGAGAAGGACACCGGCGGCGGCCGCGAATCCGGCAGCGACGCCTGGAAAGCCTACATGCGCCGCCAGACCAATACCATCAACTGGTCCGGCCAATTGCCCCTGGCGCAGGGGATCCGCTTCGAAGTGTGAGCGGCTGCCGGGCGAAGCCGGTCCTGCGAGTAAGATGAAAGGGTGACCCACCGTACGCTTTTTCTTGTTGCCGCCGCGCTTGCCTGGCCAGCCGCCGCGCAAGTCAAAATCACCCCGGGCGCCGAGAAGATCGGCGTCGCGATTGACGGGCAGCCGTTCACCGACTTCTTCGTTGCCGGCGCCACCGTTACCAAGCCCTATCTGCACCCGCTGCGGGCGCCCTCGGGCACTTACGTCACGCGTATGTGGCCGATGGAAATAGTCGCCGAGGAGGCCAGCATCGTGAGACCCGATCACCCGCATCAACGCGGCCTCTGGTTCGCACACGAGAAAGTCAACGGCATCGATTTCTGGAACAACGACGCCTCCTACACCACGCCCAATCGCGGCAAGATCGTCCTCGCCAAACTGGATGAGGTGACGAGCGGGAAGGACCACGGTTTGATCGCCGCCACTTTCGGTTGGACAGACCTGGCGGGTCACAAGCTGCTGACCGAATCGCGGCGAATGACGTTCTATGCCGACCCAAAGCTGCGCATCATTGATTTCGACATCACGCTGACCGCGGCGGCGGACCCCGTAACCTTCGGCGACGCCAAGGATGGCGCCTTCGGCATCCGCATGCGGCCGATCCTGAGGGAAGCCGGCGGCACCGGACATATCACCAACGCCGATGGCCTGGTGGGCGAGCGGCAGGTCTGGGGCAAGCCTTCCAACTGGTGCGACTACTCCGGTGAAGTGAACGGCGAAAAGGTTGGAATCGCAATTCTGGACAACCCCGCAAATCCCCGCCACCCGGTGCGATGGCACGCGCGCGGCTACGGCTTGTTCGCGGCAAACCCGTTTGGCCTGGCAGCCTTCACCGGCGACAGAACCCAGAATGGCTCGTTGACCATTGCGCCCGGCCAATCCGTGCGCTTCCGTTACCGGGTGATCATCCATGAAGGCGACGTGAACGACGCCGGCATCGCCGCCGAGTGGGTCAAATACTCGGGCGGCAAGTAAGCGCTGGCTGGCGCGGAGATCCGACTCTACTGCTTCATTCCACCAGCTTCGGGAACAGAGTGCGGTCGAGAACGCGGCGAGTCAGATCTTCGATCGTGATATATTCGTCGCTGTCGCGATAGAAGAGCTTATCGTCGGCGAGAACTCCCACTTCCACCAGGTATGGCCCTTCCGCACGTTCGATTCGAAACCCGGGCAGTGCGAGGTCGTTGGAGATGGCGATCTCCGCGCGCGCCACCCACCGGCCCTCCACTTCTTCGCGTATCTCGATGCGGATGTGGCCGCTGCTCCTGGTGCCGAAATTGATGCTCGCCGCCTGCGCGCCGAACGCTTCCGTGTAGGCCTGCACGCACTCCGCCAGGCTTGCGTAAAACTCTTCGAGCGCCCGCGGCAGCCGCTGCCGGATGCTCTCTTCTCGCTGCCGCCGCTCCTGCTCTTCACTAATGCGCATTTCTAGCCACTGATAGTTCATGAAGACTCTATATTATCAACTGGAGGACGTCACGGCACGCCCGCTATCGCTAGATACCGGCCGCCAGGACACTTGCGTCGTGGACACTTACAAAGTTGTAACTTACTAAGGTTATCAATGCTACTATGTTACACTATTGAAATTATCCTGGGTGACCGGTGCGCTGAACGTTCGATTTTCCGGCTGGCTTACGGTTCCAATACGGAGAGAATGGTCAGCGGCGCGTTGCCTTCCAGGCGGTTGTTGACGAACAAAAAAAGGAGCGTCTTGTTCTCGCGGGCGCGCCCGATCAGCACGCGCATCGACTCTCTGGCTTCCGGGTTGGGGTCGCGCACTTCGGTGTACGGTGAGAAAGCAGCCACTGCGTCCTCGTAGCGCCGGCCCCGCCGCAGCAGGGCGCGGCACACCAGAAAATCAGCGGTAGCGGAACCGGGAATTGCCATCTGGCGCCCCAGTTCCGGCATTCGGGACCACGCATTGTACACATGCGCCACGCGCCGGCTGCGCAGGCAGGAAAAATAGTCGGCCGTCAGGAACTCCGGATTGCGAACCTCCACTGCGTAACGGAACTCGGCCGGCAGCGCCGCCAGAAACGGGTCGAGGCGGCCGAGGAACTCCTCGGCGCCGGCGAAACTGCGCCGGCCGAAGGCGCCGAATTCGAAGATCAGCACCCCGGTCTTCCGGCGGTAAGGCAGCAGCGGGCGCAGAAACATCTCGCGAAGCGCGCCGGCATCGAGAAACCCCGGGTTCTCCTTGCCGCCTTGCGAGCCGTAACGCGGGTGGGCGGGAAACACTTTGCAGGTGATTTGTTCCGGCACTTTGAAGGCGAATTGAAAATGCGAGGGCGTCTGGCCGACCAGCTTCCGCCAGAACTCCGCGCTGGGGAACTGGTAGAAGGCGAAATCGCCGCAGACGGTGGGAAATGTTTCCGCGTATTCGCGCAGGCACTCGCTTTGAAACAGCCGGGCCGAAAGACTGCCGCGCGCCAGGTATCGCTCGCGCGAGTAGATTTGCCCCAGCCAGCCTTCATACTTCCAGGAGCTGCCGCCGATCAGAACGTTCTCGGCAGCCAGCGCTCGCAGGCGTGCCGCCAGGCCGGCGCGATCGAAACCGCCAGGCGCTTCGAACAGCGGCCCTACCATGCCTGCGCGAAGCGGCCGTAAAACGGGTCCGCTCCGGCCTCGATCAAACCGCTGGGATGAAGCCGCACCAGTACCGGGGCGGCACCACTGTCATAGCGCGAGCGCAGCTCCACCAGGTGGCGCCGCGCCTTTAGTTCCTCAACCACGGCGGGCGCCGTCCGCTCGTCCAGCAACAGGCTGCCGGGCTTCATCACGTGGTTGTCGAAGCTGGAGACCAGGTGCTGGGTCTGGAAGCGCGGCACCTCCACCGCAGCCTGCGCGTTCATGTCGAATTCGAGCGCGTTGAACAGCACCTGGAGCAGCGCCTGATCCTGGTTGTCTCCGCCCGGCGTGGAGAGCGCCACCACGTTGCGTCCCGGTCCGACCACCAGCGTGGGGCTGAGCGTCACGCGCGGCCGCTTGCCGCCGGCCAGCTCATTGGGATGGCCCGGCACCAGCAGAAAGCTCTGCGCCCGCTCGGTGAGCGGGATGCCGGTATCACCCGCGATTACCGATGGCATCCACGAGCCGGAAGGTGTAATCGAAATCGCCACCCCATCGCGATCGATGGCGTCCACGCAGGTTGTGTCCTTGGCCAGCAGCGCCGGGTCGACCCGATAGCGCGCGATGGTCGAGTAAAACGGGTGCCGCGGCGCGTTCGATTCCACGTCGCCGGGCCGGAATTCATGCGAAGCATCGGCGCCGATCTGCTTGCGCCGCTCGGCGCCGTACTCCTTCGAGAGCAGCCGTTCAGCCGGAATCTTCACAAACCGCGGGTCGCCGTAATAAGTGTCGCGATCCGCATAGGCCAGCTTCAGGGCTTCCACCAAAGTGTGAATGTAATCGGCCGAATTTAGTTTGAGGTCGGCCAGGTTGAACCCTTCCAGAATGTTCAGCGCCTCGATCATCGAGGGGCCCTGGCTCCAAAACCCAGGCTTATAGACGGTGTAACCGTGGAAAGTGGTCGAGACTGCGGGCTCGGGTTCGATGCGAAAGGCCGCCATATCTTCGTAGCGCAGCAGGCCGCCATTCCTCTCGGAAAAGTCACCGATGCGATGCGCGATTTCGCCGCGGTAGAAATGGTCACGCACGGCGTCGATCGCCTTCTCGCGGCTGGCTCCCTTACTCAAGGCTTGCCTCTCCACTGCCAGCATGGAACGCAGCGTGCGCGCCAGATCGGGCTGCCGGAATATGTCGCCCACGCTCGGAATTCTGCCGTCGGGAAGAAAAACCCGCCGTGAAGAGGGCCATGCCGCCAGATACTTCAGGCTGTAGCGAATCGACCCGGCCCGCATATCGTCGAGCGGGAACCCGTCGGCTAGTTCGATCGCAGGCTCAACCGCGTCCCCAAACGACTTCGTTCCGAAATCGCGCAGCGTAACCAGCGCCGCCTCCACCATGCCGGGCACCAGCGTGGAAAGAATGCCCGCCACCGGTACCCAGTCTTTCAAACCGAACGGCGCCGGCGGGTCCACGATCTCCTCCTCGGTCAGCCGGTGGTTGCGAAAAAAATCGGCCGTGGCCAGCTTGGGCATGGTGCCGACGCCGGCGATCGCGAACACCTTGCCTTCCTTGGTGCGCACCAGGATGGGCGATTCGCCGCCCAGCCCGAAATGGGAAAACTCGGCGACCGAAGCCGCCAACATGCACGCAATCCCGGCATCCACCGCGTTGCCGCCGGTGGTGAACATGCGCATGCCGGCCTCGGTGGCGTACTCGGTGCCGCTGGCGACTGCGCCGCGCGTGCCGCGGGCCGGAGGCCGCAGCGTGTGCCCAGGCTGCTGCGCGCACAGAACTCCCACAGCCAACGCCGCCGCCAGTACCGCCCTCCGCGTCACCATGGTTCATTGTAAGGCGAAAGAGGCCGGCGGCATGGAAGACCGCCGGTGCGGGCTGCGGTTGTATAATTGCTTCATCCGTGCACGAAGGGGAGAGGCTGCCGATGGACGCTGAGAGCGCTCCGCAAAACAAATCCACGATCCAGTCCTGCCGCGACAAGGGGGAGCCGATGCTCTACTGCCCGGTCTGCTCCACGCGCCTCACCGAGCGGAAGTGTAAGTTGCTTTGCCAGAAGTGCGGCTACTATATGAGTTGCGCCGACTACTACTGAAACGCCCATGGCCGATATACCCGAATTGCTCGAACGCTATCGCCGCGGTCCGGAACTGCTGGCCGTGGTGCTCACCGGCGTCTTCGGTGAAGAAGAGGATTTCGTCACTGCGCCCGGCAAATGGAGCATACGCCAGATTGTCGCGCACCTGGCCGATGCCGAAATCGTGTTCGCGCACCGCTTTCGCCAGGTGATTGCGGAGGATTCGCCGACGCTGATCTGGTTTGATCAGGATGCCTGGGCCAGCCATCTGGACTACGCGCGCCGCAAGCCGAAGCAATCGCTCGAAACGCTCCGCCGCACGCGCGCGGAGAACTACGACCTGCTCAAGGCCCTGCCGGAGAGCGCGTACGACCGCGCTGGCAACCACACGCAACGGGGCCGAATGACGCTCGGCGAGCTGCTGGAACGTGGCTCCGCGCACACCGAGTCGCACGCCCGCCAGATCGAGGCGATCCGCGAGGCTTACAAAACCGCCAAAGGAAAGAAGTGAACGAGGTGCCGGCCGTAATGGAACATTACACCTGGGATGAAATGGAAAAAGAGCCCCTGAGCGAAAAAGCGTCGCGCCAATATGTCACCGGCAAGAAGGCGATGATGGCGCGGATCTTCTTCAAGAAGGGCGCGCTTGTGCCTACTCACCAGCATGAAAGCGAGCAGATCACTTACATCCTGGAGGGCGCGCTGCTGTTTCGCCTCGAAGGCAAAGAGGTCACCGTGTCGAAGGGGCAGGTGCTGCTGATTCCCTCCAACGTGCCGCACAGCGCCGAGGCGCTCGAAGACACGCTGGATCTGGACGTCTTCAGCCCCATCCGCCAGGACTGGATCGACAAGGACGACGCGTATCTGCGGCGATGAGCTACCAGCGCCGTCGACCCGATTGCGGCTTCCGCTGCCGCGCGCGATACTACCTCCAGGAGGCGCCCATGCGCGTCTGGATTCTGATTGCTCTGTTGCCCGGCGCTTTGCTGGCGCAGACTTCCCCGCCCCGTGGAGCGGATCAGAACGCTTTCGAGAAACCGCCGCAGCGGCTGGATTGGCTCCAGTCCGGTACACACTCGCCACAACGCGCCTGGAAGATGCCCGGGTTCGTCCCTGCCGGACTCGTGTTGCCCGGCCGCGGCACGGCACTCGCTATGCTCCCCAAGGCATGCTCCATTCCGCTGCTACGCGTGCCGATGGCCAAGGACTCCATAGATCGGATGTCCGTGCCACCGCCGCCGGGAAAAGTTATCGATCCCAAGTTCATTCTGCCACCCCCGCTGGTTTGCGAGGATTGGAAGCCGTGACGCGGCGAATCCTGTTGATTGCGGTGCCGCTTGCGCTCGCCGCCTGCGCTTCCAGGGCGCAAGTGAAGCGCTACCCGATGGAAGGTGACGTCAAAGCCCTGGACGTTTCAACAAAAACGGCCACGATCGACGCCGGCAAGATTGGCGACTGGATGGAGGCGATGACGATGGATTATCCCGTCAAGCCCGATTCCGAGTTCGCCAAACTCAAAGTGGGCGACCACATCAAAGCCACCGTGGTGGTGGAAGACGTAAAATATTACGTCACCGCAATCACGGTCGTGCCCAAGCCTTGAATGCAATCGTCGTCGGACTGAATCGTAAGAAATGCCGGGCTAGCGCCACCAGGGGCTGACGGGCTGGCCCGGCTCTGGTTTGCGGCGCGCCGGACCGCTCCGGCGTGCCTCCGCCTTGCGCTCCGCGGCCTCCGCCCGGTCCGTGGCGTAAGCCAGCAGGTCTTCGTTGGTCAGCTCGTGATCGCCTTGACGATCGGCCTCCAGGTCGGCGGTTATTTTCTGCGCGCACAGCGCCGGGCCTTCCTGAATGCCGACCCGGTGCTTTAAGAACAGCTCCATATCGACACTCACCACGTGCGGGACGGAGGACTTGCTCCCGGCATCGTTCCTATCGAACCGGTACACGCGCCTGTTCTCCTTCTGTTGAAATCCCATGTATCGCAGTTCCACCGCTCGCTCCCCCGGCCGTACCGCACCGCGCTTGGATTCCGGACTCACTCGGCCGTCCCTGTGGTTTTGTCCGTCGGCGCCGTGACTTCGCTGGTTTCGATGTCGGCGGAGGCGGGAGGTCCTTCCAGACGCTCCAGCTTCCGTTGCATACGCTTCGCTGCCTTCTCCTTCTGCTTCTCCATCCGGGCAATCTCCTTCTGTCGCTTCTTAAACGAGGTGTGAGATCGAGTTGGGATGGTTTATTCCTCCACGAGCTGTCTGAAGCCGGCACCGCGGCGCAGGCCGGCTTCCCTTACGCGATTTACCAGCGCGGCTCGCGCCGCTGGCGCGGTCCACCGCCGCCGCTGCCGCCCCGCGGCCCGCCGCGGAAGGAGCGGCCGCTGTCCGACTTCGGCCGCGCCTCGTTGACATTGAGCGCACGCCCATTCATTTCGTAGCCGTTCAGAGCGGCGATGGCGCGGTCGGCCTCGGCGGCATCCGTCATCTCGACAAACGCGAAGCCGCGCGAGCGGCCCGTATCGCGGTCGGTGACCAGGTTGACCCTCTCCACGTTCCCGTGAGGCTCAAAGAGCGCACGGATGGAAGATTCGGTTGCGGCAAAATCCAAATTGCCTACAAAAATGTTTTTCATCTTAGGTTCCTTCGAATTTGACGGTTCGGGCAAGAGACGAGGCAGATGGATTTCGGCCAAGGCTGTAGCGGGACGATCAAAGACACAACCAGTGTAGCAGATCTCGCCGGCGCGTGCTCGCCGCAGTGTGCAGAGCGTGCGAAACGGTACCCTTCGCTCACAGACCGCCTCCCCCTCGCCATCTATTGTTAACCGAAATGGGCCGCAAGGGAAAGGGACCGCCGGACGTGCTCAGCCGCTCTATCCGCCGCAATTCCGGCGCCTAATCTGCGGCCAGGACGAGCGTGGAAGCGCCTCACCGGGCTTGGGGAGCGGCTTCTTAATCCCGCGTGCGCGCGCCGTCCACGATGCGCAAGATCCCGGTGGGGTTGCCGGCGCGCAGCTCTTCGGGTAGCAGGTGCGCGGGGGCGTCCTGGAAACATACGGGCCGCGCGAAACGGTCGATGGCGCGGCCGCCCACAGACGTGCTGCGGCCATCCGTAGTGGCGGGCCAAGCGCCGCCGTGCACCATCGCCTGGCATACTTCAACGCCGGTCGGAAAGCCCTCAAAGAGGATGCGGCCGACACGCGTCTCCAGCGCCGCCACCAGACGGGCTGCAGCTTCCTCATCGCCCGCAGCCATGTGGATGGTGGCAGTGAGGTTCCCCTCCAAGGAGGTCGCGATTTCAAGCACTTGATCCAGCGTCCGGTAGCGGACCGCCAACGTAGCCGGCCCGAACACTTCGGCGGCCAGCTCCGGGCTGTCCAGAAATGTTTGGGCATCGGTTTCGAAAAGCGCGGCTGTAGCGCCCCCACCGCCGGCTTGCGCCACGCATCGCAGGCGCGCGTCGCGCGTTCGTTCTTCCACCAGGCGGCAGTAATTATCCAGGATCCCGGAGTTCAGCATCGTCGCCGGCGCCGTCGCCCCGATTTTCGCGCCCAGCGCAGCCACCAGCACGTCGCCGGCCGATCCCTCTTCGACCAGCGCCACGCCGGGATTGGTGCAGAACTGCCCGGCTCCCAGGGTCACGGACGCGTCCAGCCCGGCGGCGATAAACGCGCCACGCTGGGCCAGCGCATGGGGCAGCACGAACACCGGGTTCACGCTGCTCATTTCGGCATAAAAGGGGATGGGCTCCGGCCGCGAGCGGGCGATTTCAGCCAACGCCAGGCCGCCCTTGCGCGAACCGGTGAACCCGGCGGCCTTGATGAGAGGATGCGCCACCAGGGCCTGCCCAACGCGGTGATCCTGGCTGAAGAGCAGCGAAAACACGCCATCCGGCATGAGCGTGCGGCGCGCTGCCGCAGCGATGGCCCAGCCGCACATCTCGGCCGTGCCCGGGTGGGAGAAGTGAGCGTTCACCACCACCGGATTGCCGGCGGCCAGCGCCGATGCCGTGTCGCCGCCGGCCACGGAGAACGCCAGTGGAAAATTGCTGGCGCAGAACACCGCTACCGGACCCAGCGGGCGCAGCATGGAGCGCAGATCGGGCTTGGCCGCTGGCTTGCGGTTGGGATCGCCGGTGTCGATACGCGCATCCACCCACGAACCCTCCTCGACGATGCCGGCAAAGAAACGGAGCTGGTTCGCGGTGCGGTCACGCTCGCCGCGCACCCGTGCTTCCGGCAGCGCGGTTTCCTCGATGACACGCTCGACCAGCGCATTGCCGAGAGCCTCCAACTGGGCCGCGATCTCGCGCAGGAATTCGGCACGGCGGCCGCGCAGCAGCGCGCGATAGTCTGCGAAAGTCGCCCACGCCAGCCCGACCGCTTCATCCAGATCGCCGTCGCCGGCTGGATAGAAAGGCGGCTCCAGCCGCTCGCCGGTGCGCGCGTTGACCGCGAAGAAAACACCGCCCGAAGCCGTGGCGCGGCCGGCGCCGATGATGGATTGCCCCGTTAGCTGCATATCCGCCTCGAAGAAAGAGTGTAGCGCAGGCTCACGAGTGCAGCGCTGCTAGCAGAAACACGATTAGACCAGCAATGCCCGCCAAGAAACTTCCCAGGACCACCCAGGACAAACGGTGGCCGAAGTTGAAGGTGTAACCGAACCCGATGCGCTTCTGAACGAACAGGGCCGGGTCGCGGGGATTGTAATAGACGCTGCCCAGCGTCCAGCATTCATCGGGCGTGGCCTCGGAGGGCATAGCCGGGTTAGCGGCGCATTTGAAGGAGTACACCAGCAGCGTGATTACGAAGATAGCAGCCGCGACCACGAAGATTACCGGTGGGATGCTGAGGACGGGGATCAGGCCGATGCCGGTTAACAGCAGCCCGAGAAAATACATCACGCCGATGAAGATCTTGAGCACGGCCAGCATCTGCCGGCTATGCCGGGAGCCGTAATACATGGCAAGGCCGAGCAACAGCATCAGCAGCATCAGGCCGGCGGCGAACAGCAGCGGGCCGTAGACTCCGCCGGCAGTGCGATGCGCCCAGCCGTTGGGCTGGCCGTTGGCACCCCAATGAATGGGGAAACGCGCGGGAATCCGGTCCCAGTGCGCCTCCAGATACAAAGCCGCTGCCAGGGGAAAAGCGAATGGCAGCATCGCCCAGCCCAACCACGGTGGAAAGTGGTGCGCTCCGCCCGGCGGTGCCGGCGCGTTGGCGGCCGCGGCAACCGCGACCGCGGCACGGACCTGGCTTCGCTCGCGCAGGAGCGCAACCATTCCGGCCACGAATGGCAATAGCGGCAGCAGACCGGCGGCCAGAACCCGCGAATGGGGCGCCAGGTAAAGCACGGCCAGCACCGCCACGACGATGGACAGCGATACGCGCCAGTGATAGCGGTGGAGCGCGGCGCGGGCGGCATCCGTCGAGCGGAATTCCGGCGGAACGGTGATGCCGAACCAGTATCCCCGCGCCGAGAGGTGCGGCAGCAGGAGCATAACGGCTCCTACCAACGCCAGCTCCAGAAGCGACACAAAAACCGCATCGTCCATGTTCATCACCAGCCTAGCGCGGGCGGCGGCCAGCGCCAAGGTGCAAAGCGCGGACTCGCTTGACTTCGTGATTCTAGCGGTGCGTGGCCGCCAGCTCAGGGCAGTTTAGCCGCCGAATCGAGCAGGCCGCCATTCAGGCGGAGCACGTTCCAGCGGGCTTTTTCCAGCGCGTATTGGGCGTCGTAAAAGGAGATCCACTTGGCGTTTTCGGCCAGCCGGGCCTCGTCCACCTGGCGCATCGTCTGCCTGCCTTCCTGAAACTGCGCCAGGTCCACGGAAAGCTGCTCGCGGGCAACCTCCAGATCGAGCCGCGCCACGTCCGCGGCGGTCTGCGCGCGCCTGGCGGCGCGCAAGGATTCGGCGAGATCGGAAACGATGCGGTTGCGTGTGTTGGCCAACTCGATTCTCAAGCGGCTCAAGTCGGCCTCGCCTTGCGCGGTGGCCGATCCCACACCCGGCGAGAGGATCGGAATCTGAAACGAGACGCCGATTTCGCCGTTGTTGCGCTGGAAGTGGCTGAAATACTCGGCGTAGTTGTTGAACTTGGCGAGCATCGCATATTGCGCCACCAGGTCGACGCGGGGCAGGCGTGCCGCTGAGGCGACGCGCAGCTCGATCTGTTTCGCGGCGATTTGCGATTCCAGACGGCGCAGTTCGCTATTGACGGCGAGGGCGGCATCGTCCGCCTGTTGCTCGGAAGCCGGCAGGGCGGGCGCGGGCCGGTCCTGAACCACGGCGCGAACGCGGTCTTCGGCGGGAAAGCCCAGCGCCAGGGCCAAATCGGTTTCGGCGGCGGCCTGCCCATCGTCTACGCTCTCGGCCGCCTGGCGATCGCGGGCCAGCGCGAGTTCCGCCTCTTTTTCGGTGACGGGCAGAGCGCGGCCCTCGGCGACCTGGCCCTGGATGGAGTCGAGCACGGCCTGCTGGCGTTCGATGGCGGTGCGGATCAGGACCCCAATCCGCGCCGCACGCTCGGCATCCAGGTAGAGGGCCGCCACGCGATAGACTACGTCGTCGCGCTTGCTGGTGACGGCGATGGCCGCGCCTCGGGCGTTCTCTTTCGCGCGAGCGACCTCCAAGCTCTGCTGGCGATTGAAGACGAACTCCTGCGCCACGGCCTGTACCACGCTGGGCGCCGACCCCTCGATGCTCATGGGGAAGCCATTGCTATATGCCAGGCCGCTGCCGGCCGTGAGGCGCGGCATGAAGGGGTCGCGGGCGATGCGAATCGCGGCCCGCGCCTTCTGCTCGTCCAACCGGGCCAGCGCCACGTCCGGATTCTGCTGGACCGCGAGTTCGATGGTCTGGCGCAATGTGAGCGAATGAACCTCGGCGCGCGCCAAAACCGCCAGAGCCAGGAAAGAAATGGTGAGCTTCGACATGCACTTATTGTAGTGAGTCGGCGCGGGGCGGCGCGGCTGGGTGTAAATGCCCCCGCCAGGCCGCTGTGGAGCCGCCACGCGTGAAACGCCGCGCTCGGCCAGATTTCACCGCGCGCCGGCGGGCGCGGCTGTGGCTAGTTTCTGCAACAGCTTCGCCGCCTCTTCGCGTGTCGCCCGATCACTGGCTTGCGCGGCCTTGCGGAGATAGGGCACCCCTGCCGTAAAGTCCCCCGCCTTGATCAGGGTCTCGCCAAGGTCCAACATGGCACGGCCGAACTCCGGCGCAATCCGGATGGCCTCGCGATACTGCTCGATCGCTCGACCCGATTGTCCTTGGGCGAACAGCAATCTACCAAGAAATTCGTGCGCTTCGGCGCTGCTTGCGTCGGTGAGCAGGATGGCCTCAACCTGCGCTTGCGCTTCGGCGATACGGTGCACACGGCTGAGCGCAAGCGCGTAGTCATACCGCGCTCCGATATAGTTCTGCTTATATCGGAGCGCAGCTTTGAAGTGATACTCCGCTTCGGCAAACCGATCCGTCGCCGAGAGAAGATTCCCCAGGTTATTGTGCGCCGCCGCGTAATTCGGTTGGACGCGGATGGCGTTTCGTAGCGCCGCCTCTGCGCGCGTGCTGTCACCGCTCTCAAACTCGATGGCGCCCAGGCTGTTCCAGGCCTCTGCCATGTCCGGATCGATTCGCGCCGCCTTTTCGAAAGCCGAAATCGCATCCGGCGGTTTACCCTCCCCTAGGTACACCATGCCAAGCTGGACCATAACAGCAGCGTCGTTCGGCATCAGGCGCAGCGCTTGTTTGAAAGCCGCTTCAGCTCGCGGATACTGCCGCAGCGATGAAAGGCAAATAGCCAGCCTCTCCTGCGCCGCAGCCGATTCCGGCTCGCGCCGGATGGCCTCATCGTACACTCCCACGGCCTCGCCGAACCTGCCCGCATTCGCCAGCGCGTCGCCCAGTTGCAGATAGTATTCCGCAGCGGCGGGACGATACCTCTCAATGACCGCCGAGAGCCTCGCGATGTCTTCCTGCGAGTTTCTATTCCGGCTCACCTGCGCGATCGCAAGATACAACTCGTCTTCGGGCTTTGGCAGCGAAGCCGGATAGTACAACACGACCTTTCCGCGATAAGCCGTGGCATCCGTCTGGAGCCGCTCCGGGATTTCGGCGAGAAGATCGTTCGCAGGCGGCCGCCGCTGGATCCAGTGATCCGTCATCACCACGTGCACCACATCCTCGGTGCGCCGCTTCGGCATATGGCAGCTCACGCAGTCTGTGGATGCCGTATGCCGGCCTGCGCTCACCAGCCGGTCGATCGCCTGGCCGTGGCATTGGCGGCAAGCCTCGGTGAAGTGCCGGGCGGCGTCCGCCTTTGTTGGAACGCGGTGTGGATCGTGGCAAGTGGTGCAGGTTAAGGCGCCATTGCTGCTCCGAAAGCACGCGGATTTGCGCAGACGGTAGACCGAGCCGCTGATCTCGAATCGATCGTCGTGTCCGGTGCCGGGCGCATAGTCGAAGTGCAACATGAAATCG
This sequence comes from Bryobacteraceae bacterium, assembly GCA_049587755.1. GTDB lineage: Bacteria > Acidobacteriota > Terriglobia > Bryobacterales > Bryobacteraceae > Bog-375. The sequence goes on from JBAVEN010000032.1 coordinate 27,988, forward strand.
GTCAGCGGTTCGCCCGAACGATAGGAAAACGGCCCACGTTCATAGCGGACGATGGATGCCGGCAATGGCGAGCTGGTGGTTTCCAGATGGCATTGCATGCACACTTCCATCTGTCTTTGCTGTGTGAGCCGGGCGGGGTTGAGGATGGCGCTGCGAATTGCATCCGGTGACGCGTGGCCGCTGCCCGCGAGCGCGACGTGATTGGCACCGTCTCCGTGGCAACGCTGGCAGTCGATGCCTTCAGGGACGCTCAGGAAAGCCGGGGGCGAGCGGGGACCGCCGGCGGGAATCTCCGGATAGCCGTTGTGGCAGAACGTGCAATCGTAAGTCACCCGGCGCCGGAAATCCTGGTGATCCGGCCGATCGTAGCCGGGACTCATCGCCCACGAGCCACCGTTCTCCGCGTACCAGGAGAGCGGCAGCTCCACGAGCGTGTTATCGGCCTCCCGATGCAGGTATGTCCGCGCGTGATTTCCGGATCCTAGTACGAAGTCGATCTCTTTTTCGCTGGCGTTCGTCTTTTTTCCGTCGAAGCCGATCTGATACTGGCGCTGGAAATAGCGGCCGTTGCGCTGGACCATTTCGAACCAGGTGTCGGACGCCTTGTGATAGTACGAATTCTTGCCCGTATAGTCTTCGACGGTATTGTCAGGCCGCGGCCGGTAAAACGAGCGCGCCATTCCCGTGTGCCGCCACGTTTCCCATACGTCCCGATGGCAGCTAGCGCAGACCTTCGAATCAGAAGAGCGAGCCTGCGCTAAGTCCGCGGAGCGGCCGCATAGAAAAACCGCCGCCGCTAAGGTTCCATAGGCCAGCCTGCTCAAGTCGATTCCCGCCGATTCCAGGGTGAAGCCTGTGCCGTCGTATGCCGACAAATAACTATCTTAGGGTGGCACAGGCTTAAATTTGCCCGGCCCCGCCGTCAGAATTGAAACTTCATGGCAACCTGCAACTGCCGCGAAGTTCCGAAATCGCCGGAGGTGAACCGCGTTCCACCGGTTATCAGGCCCTGTGTTGTCGACGATGTGCCGAAACCCGGGCCAACGGTAACAGCCATCGCCGCCGCCCCGCCCGGATTGGTGAAATTGGGGTGGTTCAGCATGTCGAATGCATCGCACCGGAGCTGCAGGTTGAGTCTCTCGGTGAGCGCCGTGTTCTTCACCAGCGCCAGGTCCAGGTCTTCGAAGCCCGGCCCGATGGCCACATTGCGGCCCAGATTCCCGAACCCGAGAGGCACCCCGTTGGTTCCCTGAACAACGAACACGTTGCTGCTCTGACCGGGAAGGCCGGCGTTTTGAATGTAGGTGATGTTAGTCGGGCTCCCGTTGGTGGCAGGGCTGAAGCCGGTGACCAGTGGTCCGGTGACGTCCGGCCGGAGCGATCCCACGCCCGTAAGTGAAGTGTTCGCAATGTGGATATTGAACGGACTTCCGCTTTGCAACGTATTGATCAGCGAGAACTGCCAGCCTGCCTTGAATCTGTTTCCTTTGAACGGCAAATCGTAAATGCCGCTCAGCACGAAACGGTTGCGGGCGTCGAAATCCGACAAACCGCGGTCGCATGCGATGCAGTAGCTGTTCTGAACTTGTACGCCGAAATTGTCTTGGGACACGTCATCGATCGATTTCGAGTAAGTGTACGCTCCGTCGAACTGAAGTCCGCTGGCGAAGCGCTTCTTGACTTCTGCCCACAAAGCCTGGTAAGAGGAGTTGCCACCGCTCCAGGCCTGCGTGATGTTACTGAGCGGCATACCCGGGTCGATCGGGCTGCTGGCGGAAAGGGCCGGGTAGGGACGTACGCCGCCGATGAACTGGTTAAGGTTGCGCTCGATGTTCAAATCGGTTCCCTTGGTGCCGACATAGTTGACAGTGGCAACGTAATCGTGCTTGAACTCCTGCTGAATGTTGAGATTCCATTCAGTGACGTAGTCGTCCTTGTAGTTAGAAGGCACCGTATACGGAGCAACCGCCCCGGATGCCAGAGGGAATGCGTTGAATAACGAGACAAACTGGCCCGCAGGGGGCACATAGGAGATAGGCTGCGCATACGGAGGATTGTAGGCCGCGCCACTGGAGAGGCCGAAGTTGGGCTGATCTCTCATGATCGCGAAACCGGAGCGGATCACCGTCTTGCCGGTCTTAAACGGATCCCACACCAAACCGACGCGCGGATCGAAGGCGAGAACGTTCTGGTTATAAAGCGACGATGGCCCCGACCCTTGTCCGACATGCTGCAGCGTGTCAGTGCTGGGATTGAATATCACGAACCTGTTCTCCGCCTCAGTCGGCGTTGCGTACCAGTCGTAACGCACACCCAGCGTTACGGTAAAGTTCTGAGCGACCTTCCAGGAATCGGTGATGAAAGCGCCGATCGAGTTCGCGTAATCGCGGAGGGCTCTGTTCGAATCATTGACGGTGAAGGAATTGGCCTGATCGGCCAGAAACGCGGTAATGCTCGGGAAGCTGAACGTCCCAGGCGTGTACGTAAAGCTGTCTTCGTTCTGCCTGCGGAACTCACCCCCCATCTTGACGATGTGATTGCCGTGGGTCCAACTCAATGTGTCGTTGGTCACGATGACGTTGTCGCCGCGGCCTTGCGGGAAGTTGTTGATGCCTCCGAACGTGAAGGCTCCAGCAATGGCGATTTGCGGCAGCCCGATGGGAGCGGTAATGCCGCTGTCTATGCCGAACGCCGAAGCCGAATCCACATTGTCCGGCGCGAAGACGAGGTGGATGCGGTTGGCCCCGGCCCGAAATTCGTTCACCAGTGCCGGGCTGATGGTCGAGGTCTCGTTGATGGTCAAAAGCTGGCGGTGGCCGTTGCGCTGGTCGCCTTCGCCTGGGAAGCTGTTGCCGTCAGTGGTGGACGGTTCGTTGCGCTGGTCGCGCTGAATTGCGTAATAGAAGTTGAAGCGATTGTTGTCGTTGAGCAGGTAGCTGACGTTAGCGGTGCCTTGCTCGATATTCACAGGCGCCGTCATGCTTCCGACAAAGGAACTGCTTCCGGAGTTCGCCTGCGGGATCAGCGGCAGCAACGCCTGGATCTGTGAGTCGCTGGTGGACTGGGCTTGCTGTCTCTGGGCGCTCGTCAGCACAGTAGCGCTTAGCGGGACAGCCTGGCGCTGGCGCAGCCCTTCAAAGCTCAGAAAGGCAAACAGCTTGTTCTTTTTGATGGCGCCACCGCCATCGCCGCCGAATTGATTGCGGATGAACTCGTTCTCAGGATTCGGAACCAGAGCGCCCGCTTTGGTCACATCGTCGGGGTTGGTGAAGTTGCGCGCATCCATGAAGTCGTTGCGCATGAATTCGTACGCTTCGCCATGCCAGGCGTTGACGCCGGAGCGCGTGGCAATGTTGACGATCGACCCTGAGCTGCGGCCATACTCGGCGCTGAATGTGGAGTTGTCAAGGCTCAACTCTTCTATGGTGTTGATGACCGGCTGGAAGGTGACCTGATTCTGGCTAGGGTCGTTCAGGTTGATGCCGTTGATCATGAAGTTGACGGTGTCCTCCCGTCCCCCGGCAGAGACAAACGAAAAGGAGCCCTGGCCGCGCAGCGGAGCGGTCAGAAATCCGTTGGCTGGCGGAGTCACCGTGCCTGGCGTCAGCAACGCTAGATCGACGAAATGGCGCCCATTCAGCGGGATTTCCTGGACGGTGTGTTGGTTGACAACATCTCCTACGGACATGTCGCTGGCCTGAATCAAATCGGCGGCGGCTTCCACCTCTACGGTTTGGGTGCTGGAAGCCACGTTAAGCGTAATGTTTTGCCGGACCGTGGTCCCGACTGATATCGCCAGGTTGGGCACGGTTGCGGTCTGCATCCCCGGCGCTTTCACCTGGACTTGATAGGTTCCCACCGGCAGCGACGGCACATGATAGACCCCGGCATCATCGGTCAGCGTGTTTCGTTCCTCGCCCGTGGCCTGATTGTGGACGATCACCTGGGCTGCATGGACGGCGGCGCCGGTCGCGTCAATTACGGTACCCTGAATGCCACCGGTGGATTGCGCGAGCGTAACACCTGCGGCGAGCAGCAGACCAAGTGCAACAAGGGCCGGTAACGACCCCAGACAGCTTCTGTGACAACGTGACATTTGACCCCCCTTGAACGCGCAGTAGCGCGGAATGACAGTAGGATGAACAAGGAACGGTCAGCGATTCGTCAGCGGCCGTATCGCCGGTAAAGATTTTCCATAAGTGTAATAAATCGCACACGGTTGCGGCCGCCCAGGTAGGTAATCCTTCGACGCGGCCACTCGCTGTGCGGCATGCCTCTCGCGTCAGCGCAGCCTTGCCGTGTTTTGGGAATGACCTTACTTGGCCTTGCTCAATTTGCGGAAGTAGTCAGCCACGGCGTCCTGGTAGCCCTGCGGGACGCGCTCGCTGCCGGGGCTCCGAATGCTACCCCCGCCGCTCGATGCGTCTACCATGCGCCGCAACTCCATTTCCACCTGCTCGGCGCCGGCCATCGCGGACTCGATGCGCTGGCTCAATAGCGGGTCGTTGGTGTAATAGCGCGGATCGAAATTGCGCAGGTCGCGCATCAGGCTCTGAATATCGTGAGTGGTGTCAGGATCGTCCTTGAGCTGCTGCTCCAGCCGGCCCAGGCTCTCGAAAGCTCCGCGATAGCTGCGCTCCAGGTCTTCCGGCCGCACCGGGGTCTCCATGCCTCCGCCGGGCGCGTATGGGGAGCGTAGGCTGCCGGCGCCGTCTGCGTACCGCCCGCTGTTCGGTTGGCTGCTTGCCGAACTGCCCGGAGCGCCCAGGGGCGAGCCTCCCTGCTGCCCTTGCTGCCCTTGCTGGCCCTGCATTCCTTGTTGGCCGCCCTGTTGGCTACCCGGTTGCTGCCGGCCGCGGTTGGCCAGTTGGGCCTGCAGTTGCTCCATCTGGCGGCGGAGTTGCTCCACTTGGCCGAGGGCCTGCGCGGCTGCCTGATCGTCCTGGCCCGGCCCGGCCTGGCTGTTCTTAGCAAGCGCCTGGTCGATCTGGTGCAACTGGTCGCGAAGCTGATTCAAGCCAGCGGTGGTTTGCGCTTCCGAGAGGGCGGCGTATTCCCCCTGGCCGCGGCGGATCCATCCCGCGTTGCGCTCCATCTCGCGCACGAGTTCCTGCTGCTGCGCGTCGCCGAGCGCATCCCGCAGCTTGGTGGCGGCCTGGCGTTGGGTGCCCATCAAGTCTCGCGTGGCGTTTTGCATTTGCTGTTCCAGGCGCTTGAGGTCCGCCAACTCGTCTTCCTTCTGCTGCGCCATCTGCTCGGCCTGGCTGCGGTCTAGGCCCGAGCCCTGCGGGCCGAAAGCGCGCCGCATCTGGCCTTCGAATTCCTGCTGCCGCCGGGCAAGGGACTCGGCCTGGCGCGCCATGTCACCCACTTGGCCGGAGGATTGCGCGGTGCGCAAGCCGGCGAACATCTGCTGGGCCTCGCGCAGGCGGTCAGCGGCGCGGTGCGCTCCGGCTTCGCCTTCCGGCGTTCCGGACTGTTGCGAGGATGCCGCCTGGCGCATATCCTGGAGCGCCTGCTGCAGGCGGTCGATGGTCTGTCGCAATTGTTGGGTCTGGGCGTTTTGCAGGCGCTGGTTCATTTGTCCAAGCCCGGTTTGTCCCTGGCTGTTGCGCCCCGGCTGCGATTGCTGGGCGGATGAACCCGCCTGGCCGGCCGCCCCGGCCTGCCCCGATTGGCCCTGCTGGCTCTGTTGTCCCTGCTGACCGTCGCGGCTCAAGGGCGCGTTCTGCGCCAGTTGCTGCATTTGCTGCTGGAGCTTTTCGGCTTCCCTGCGCAGCATTTCCTGTTCCCAGCGCTGTTGCGGCGTTTGCCTGCCGCGGCGTTGTTGCTCGGCCAATTCCTGCTGGCGCCTGGCAAGCTCCTCGAGCTTTTGCAAGGCGTCGTCCATCTGCCGCTGGCGCGCATCGGCCGACTGGTTCTGCCGCGCGCCTTCATACTGGTTTTTCTCGGTGTCGAGCTCCAGGTCGAACAGGCCCTCCATGTCGCGCGTGGCCCCGCTGATCCCACCACCGCCGCCGCCGGATTGGCCGAAGGCCACCTGGATGTCGCGAAAAACAGATTCCGCGCGCAGCAGGTATTGCAGCGCTTTCTGTTCCGGCGCCAGCGCGTCCTGCCACTTGGCGATCCGCAGTTTCCCGGCCGCGGGACCCATGGCGCCCGCAGCCTGCTCAATGTCGGCGACGAAGCTCTTAAAAGAATCGCCCGCTTCTTCCATCTGCCGGGCCTTCATGCGCTGGGCCAGCGAAGTCGCCTGGTCGCGCAGCTTCGATTCAACCGAAGCCAGAAACGCGGCATTCTCCGCATCGGAGGCCTTGGGGCCGTTGCCCTTGATCTGGTTCCAGGTGGCGGTGATGATTTCCTTCTGCCGCTCGGAAAGCTGATTTTGCTGATCGCCCTGCCCGCCGGCCATACCGCCGCCGATCTCCTGTGACTGGGTGTAATTTCGCTCGAAGGGCTGCGCTTCGATGAAGAACATGTCGGTGTTGGTTGTCTGCCGGGCGTCCCGCGCCGCGGCGTACAAGCTGACGATGTCGCCGGGTTGCACTTTGAAATCTTCGAGAGCGATTACCGTCGCCCCGTTGGCGGTCTTGGCGCCTTTGGCATCGAGAATACCGATAGTCTTCTCCGGACCGCCGTTCAGCGAATAATGCAGGTCCACTCCGCGCAGCCCGAAATCGTCGCTTGCGCTCACCGCCACGGTGACTTCCTCGATCGGGCTGGCCTTGAAATCGTGGCCCGGCCGGGTAATGGTGATTTCCGGCGGATTGTCCTTCTGCGCCTCAATGAAATAGTCTTCGCTGAGGCGCACGTCTTCGCCGCCTTCGAAGGCGGCAATGTGATACATGCCGTCCTTCTGGATGGGCACGCTGGCAATCAGCGTGTTATTGCCGCCATCGCGCAGCCCGACCTTGCCGCCGTCGTCCAGCAGCAGCGCGCCGTTCGCCAGCGGCCGGTCGGTGCGGATGGTCACTTCGGCGGTGGTGCCTTCCACCGCGCGCAGATCGCCGCCCGGGTCCTCCACGAAGTCCTTCATGCCGGTCCAGGCCGGGTAATGGTAAGTGACCCTGATGTTCTTGATGGATGGCAGCTCGACCGCGTTGAGATGGTAATGCGCGGAGCGGATGCCGCCGGCTTCCACGTAGTAATCGAGCGATTCCGGCACGCCGGCGATCAGAAACTGGTACGCCGGGCCGCCCGGCTCCGTGCTCATTTCGGCCTGTTCCCATTGGGGCGCGCTTGCGTACTTGGCGAAGAAGCGGACCTTGGGCGCGGAAAAGCCAAGCAAAGTGGCGTGGATCACCTGGTCCGCCAGCTTGCGAATGGTGCGGTTGCCCGGCTCGACAACGATCGAGTAGAACAGCTTCGTGTCGCCTTTGGGAGGGCCGGCCCAGAGCAGCGCGGTGCCGTAGCCGAGGAAGCCGGGCCCCGCCACGCCGAGCCAGACGAGAAATAGCGCGGCGGCCACCGCGGCTGAGGCGAAGCCGGCAATCCACGCGGTTTTGGCAACCGTCGCAGGCCGCGCCTGTTCGGCCACTTGCATCGTGTCGGCGGCCAGCAATTGCAGGAACGGGTCGCTGTCAACCGAGCCGGCGCGCTCGCTCAAGGTGAGCAGGCGCTGTTCAAATTCCGGGTGCTTCTTCTCGGCCGCGCGGGCGGCGTGCCGGCGATTGAGGCGCACCAGTGGCACGATCAGCGCGGCGGCGATGGTGCAGGCCAAGCCGAGAAACAGGGCCAGCCGCGCGGCCACCACGGCGCCATTCGAGAACGCGAAGGCATTGGCCGCCAGCACGGCGGCCACGGTGAGAACCAGCGCCGCAACGGCAGTCACCGCGCTGCCACGCGAAAAGGCCAGCAGGCGCAAGCGGCGTTCCATGGCGCTCAAATAACGCGAGAGAAGGTCCAAGGGATTCATGGCGCCTCTTTATCCACGGAAAGATGACGATTCCCCAGCAAGGATTCGGCAATCGCACAGGCCAGCACAGCCAGCATCGCGTACCACCACAAAGACAGGCGGCTTTGCCCGGCGGCGGCTGCCTGGCCGCTCACCGCTATACCACTGGCTGTATTCTGCCACAAGCGGAGGGTTTCCGGCGGAGCGGGCGCCAGATCGGATTCGCGACGGTCGGCATTCACCGCTACCAGCTCGTTGCGGCCGTTCGGACGGCGGATGTCATAAAAGCCCCTCGAGGTGAACTGGATGTTCTGCGCCGTGGCCGCTTCAGCAAGCGAAAACACGCGCTCGCCTTTGGGATCGAACACATCCACGGCGGTGGCTTTCTCCCCGGCGCCGCGCAGCTCTTCGAAACTGCCCACGATGACGGCGGGCGGCCCGGCATCCAGGTGCCCCAGGTAGTTGGCGGTCTGCTCGATGAACGGCACGAACGAAGCGTGCACCGGAAAATCGTTGGCGACGTTGTCCAGGGTGGACGCGAAAACGAGGATATGGCCTGCGCCCAACTGTCCATCCAGCAGCAAGGGAGTTTCGTCGGTGAGCCGCGCCACGACGCGCGCCGGTCCGGGATCGACGCGCATCGCCTGGAAGAACTTCACGTCGTCCCAGCGGTTGTTCTGTTGAATGGACGGGTGCGATGGATCGAGCGCTTCCGCGCTTTGGAACAGGTCGCCTTCGCGGCTGGCGTACCGGGTGCCTTGGATGGCAAGATCGGCTACTGGAACCTTGCCGCGGCCCATCGAAGAGCGGCCCAGCGCGATCAGTACCGAGCCGCCGCCGTGCACGTAGTCGCGCAGGCTCTTTTCGAAAGACTCCGGCAGCGCGCCCACATCCGAAATCACTACGAAGGCGTACTTGGAGGGCGCAACATTGGCGGTTTGGTCGGCGGCGGCAGGGTCTATGGCAAATGCCGACTGGCCGGTGGCTTCGAGCGCGGTTTTGAAATACAACAGGTCGCGCGTGTTATCCGGGTCGTGCACGAACAGTGCGTGGCGCGGGTCCGCCCGCTCGACCGAAAAGTAAAAAGCGTCGTCGCCGGCCAGCGCATCGGCGGAATCGATTTTGACCTCGCCTCGATTGCGGCCATAGGGCACTTCGAGAGAATCGAACTCGACCGCGGCGCGTCCGCTGGCGGGCACCGTTACTGCCTTCGATTCGATGACGCGGCCATTCAGCGCGAGCAAAACGTTGCGCACTGCATTCGGCGTGCCGAAACCGGCGATGGTGGCGAGCACGCGCGCCTTGGCGCCGCTGTAAACTCGGCGCGGCGCCACCACGTTCTCGACGGTGAAATTGGGCGTTTGGTCCGAGACCAGCGGATGCGGCTCCAGCCGGATGTCGGCGTTCAAGCGAAGATCGTTGAAGTTGGCGGGCATGCCGCTCTGCTGCATGTCCGAGTAGAGCACCACGCGCAGCGGCAGGCGAAGCGACTGCGCAATGGAACGCAGCGCACGGGAGAGCCCCGCAAACGAGGTGCGGCCGTCGGATGGCGCGAGAGCATCGAGCGCGGCGTCGAGCGCCTCGCGATCGCCCGTAACCTCGCTCAACACTTCGACCCGCGAGTTAAACGCCAGCACCTGCGCCCGCTGACCGGGACGCAAACCAGCCACCTCAGCCTTGGCCAGCTTCCTGGCCCGATCGAGCAGGCCGGCGGCTTGCATGCTCAGCGAATTGTCAATAGCGACAACGGTGACTTCGCCCGAGCGCGACAGAGGCACCAGCTTGCGCTGCAGATAAGGGTTCGCGAACGCCAGCGCCAACAGCGCGAACAACAGCACGCGCAGTCCGAAGAGAATCAGATAGCGCAGGCGGCGATGCTTGAGGGAGCTTTGCGCACGGCGCTCGAAAAACATCAGCGAGCTGAAAGGCACCGGCGTTGCCTTGTGTTTGCGCAACAGGTGCAGCCAGACGGGCAGGCCCACCGCAGCCAGGCCGGCGAGGAACCATGGAGAGAGAAAGCCCATTAGAGCATCCCCCGGCGCACGCTCAAATACTCGCGCAGGCCTTCATCGAGCGGCCGGCCGGTGTCCACCAGAAAATAATCCATGCCGGCGCCGCGGGCCTGGGAGCGTAGCGCTTCGATGTGCGCGTCAATTTTCGTCCGGTACTCGTAGCGCGCGTATTCGGGCGATACCTCCAGCGCCGCGCCGGAGTTTTCCATATCGACCAGCAGCACGGGCTCGCGGAAATTGGGCGCGATCTCCTGCGGGTCGAGCAGATGAAACAGGATGATCTCATTGCCGCGGAACCGCAGGGGTTCGACCGTTTTGACAATGACGGCCGGATCCTCGTAAAAATCCGAAACCACCACCACGATGCCGCGGCGGCGCAGGAAATTCTGGAAGTGGACGAATGGCTTGGTGAAATCGGTGCGCGTGCCGGTCTGTGCATGTTCGATGGCGTGCAGCAAGCGGAACAACTGCCCCTGCCGCGTGGAGGGCGCCACGTAGTTGGTCACGTCTTCATCGAAGACGATGAGGCCCGCCGCGTCGCGCTGCACATTGGCCAGGTAACACAGCGAAGCGGCCAGGAAGCGTGCATAGTCGAGTTTATTGACGGCGTGAGACCCGTAGCCCATGGAGGCCGAGGTATCGAGCAGCACCAGCAGTTGCGTGTTGGTCTCACCCCGGTAGCGCTTGAGGTAGCAGCGGTCGGTGCGCGCGAAAACGTTCCAATCCACGTGGCGCAGGTCGTCGCCCTGCGTGTAAGCGCGGTATTCCGCGAACTCCTGCGAGAAGCCGAAATCCGGCGACCGGTGCAGCCCGGCCACGAACCCATCGACCACCGTCTTGGCGATCAGGTCCAACCCCGCGATCGAGTTGAGCGTAGCCGGATCTAGAAAACGCTGCAGCATCTTACTCCCGCGGCGCCCCTTTCCAATCGAGCAGGCGTTTCAAGATGTCGTCCTGCTTCAGCCGGTCTGATTCGGCGTGAAAGTTGAGCAGGATGCGATGCCGCAGCACCGGGATATACAGCGCGCGGATGTCTTCATACGTCACGTGGTAGCGGCCCTTCATCAGCGCCCGCGCTTTGGCGGCCAGCACCAGGAATTGGGCGGCGCGCACGCTGGCGCCATAGTTCACGTACTTTTGGACGAAGTCGGGCGCCGATTCGTCCCGGCTGCGGCTGGCGCGCACCATATCCACCGCGTAGCGGGCCACGCTCTCGCCGATCGGCACCATGCGCACCAGTTGCTGGAAATCGAGAATCTCTTCGGCGTTGGTCACCGGATCGGCCTGCGGAATGGTGGTGACTGTGGTCAGATCCACCACTTGCACTTCCTCATCGGCGTTGAGGTAGTCGAGCACGGTGTTGAACAGGAAGCGGTCGAGCTGCGCTTCCGGCAACGGGTACGTGCCTTCCAGCTCGATCGGGTTCTGGGTAGCCAGCACAAAAAACGGGTTGGGAAGCCCGTAGTTGTTGCCGCGCACTGTGCACGCCCGCTCCTGCATGGCTTCGAGCAAAGCGCTCTGCGTCTTCGGCGGCGTGCGGTTAATTTCGTCGGCCAGCAGAATGTTCCCGAAAATCGGGCCCGGCACGAAGGTCCAGGTGCGGCGGCCGGTGGCGGGGTCTTCTTCGATGATGTCGGTGCCGGTGATGTCGCTGGGCATCAGGTCCGGGGTGAATTGAATGCGCTTGAAAACCAGGCCCAGGGTCTGCGCCATGGTGCGCACCAGCAGCGTTTTGGCAGTGCCCGGCAGGCCTGTAATCAGGCAATGGCCGCCCACGAATAGCGCGATCATCACCTGCTCCAGAACCTCCTGCTGGCCGACGATGACGCGGCGCACTTCGGTCACAATGTCGGCCTGCACCTGGCGGAAGCGCGCGATGCGCGCCTTCAGAATCTCGGGTTCCATCTGTGAAGTAGCGGGTGTCGACATATCTCTTCCAATCCTATTTCTTCGTCGCGGCGGGCCCACTCTGCTCCGCGCCGCTCAACTGTAACAACAGCTTCTGCGCCGGCCGGAATCCGGGAGCGATTTCCATGGCGTCGATGACCTCGTTTCTGGCCGCTTCCGGCTGATGATTCAAATTGAATGCGCAGGCCAGGTCGTAATGCGCCCGAGCCATGTCGATGGGCTTCACCGCCAGCAGCGCCTGAAACTCGCGGATGGCGCCCCTGGCGTTCGCCTGCTCGAGCCAGAGTTCGCCCAGTTCCCGATGCTGCTCGCTGCGCATCGGATAGATATAGTTCAGCCGGTCCAGAGCCGCGGCCGCTTCTTTCCCATTGCCCGCGTCGGTAAGCTTCTTCGCCAGCAGCATGATGGTGTCCGGGCTGCGCCCGCCGATGTGAACGTACCGCTCCAACTGGCCGATGGCAGCGGCGTTATTGCCTTTGGCCAGGTAAGCGTTTGCCAACGATTCGTAAATGCTGTGATCCTCGACGTAGTCCGGGTAGAGGTCGCGGGCCTCGGTGCCCAGGCGAATCACTTCGTCGTAGTTATGGCCGGCGGAGGCCGTCTCGATGTGCTTGACCGCTTCTTTCCAGCGGTCGAAGTTCTCCACCGTCCGCTTCGTTTCGGCTTCCAAGGCAGCGATGAACTGGCGGTCGAACTCCGCCGGCTCCAGCTTCAGCTCTTTCCGGATCACGGTGGCGGTGTCGTCGCTAGCGCCGAAATCGTGCAACATGGCGAGAATCGTGTCCCAGCCCCATTTTTCGGTGATGTAATCGCAAATCTTGCCCGCCTCGAAATAGCTCACCAGAACTTGCTGCGGCGTCATCGGGTGGACGAAGCCGCGGTCCAGCTCAGCGACCGGCAAAAGCTGATGCTTCTTGATGGCGGCGATTTCTTCCGGCCCCAGGCGGTCACCCCACTCGGGCGACGTGGCCGTTTCCTCGTGCACCGCGACGCCCTCGGTGAACCAGCGCGGCACGTGGAAGTTGGTGATCGATAGCGTGAATACGTGGCTCATCTCATGCCACATCACGCTCGCCCAATGAAAACTGCCCGGCGGCCGCCCGGACGGGCTGTCCATGGCTATCACGTTGCCGAAGGTCACGCCAAGCGCCCCCAGGCCCGGCATGCCGAGCGCGCGCACCGCGAAATCTTCGTGGTCCGGGTACACTTCCACCTGCACCGGCTGGGTGAGTTGCCAGCGATACTTCTTCTCGTAGACTGCAATGGCGCGCCGCATCTCGGCTTCGAAATATGGGCGCAGCAGGTCCGCTTCCTTCTTGTGCAGCTTGAGAATCGTGCGGTCGATCCGCAACGTCACGAAATTCTTCTCGCTGTCCATCAGGGTCAGCGAGTTCTTGGTGGCGCTATTCTGAAATCCGTTGTCCCAGCAGGTCTTGAGCTGCCGGTACGCTTCGTCGTCGCGGCCCAATCGCATCAGGTTGACGCCAAGCTGCGAGCGCGCCGAATCGAGCGCGGGATCGAGGGCGATGGCTTTACGGTAGAACGCCACCGATTCCTCGTAGCGCCGGTTGAGCATGAAGAAATGGCCGGCGGTCTCGTAGCCCTTGGCCACGTGCGGGTCCCAGGGGCTCTCCTTTTTATCCGCCAGCCAATCCATCGTGGCCAGGATGGCTTTCGCCTGAACGGAGTTAGGGTCGAGCGCCAGCGCCCGTTTGGTCTCGGCTTCGGCCTCGGCTTTGTTGTCGTCCTCCAAGGCCAGCCGCGCCAACAGTTCCTGGGCTTCCACCAGCTTGGGATCGCTGCGCAACGCCCGCCGCGCAAGATCGGCGGCATTACCGCCGTAAGCTTCCTCCGCCACCAGCGCCTTGCCGAGCAGGGCGCCCGCGTCGTCGGGTTTCAGCGCCAGCGCCTCATTGAAAAGCTGGTCGGCGACGTCGGCCTGCCAGTGTTCCAGGTACATCCGGCCCCAGCGGACGCGGAACTCGGGATTGCGCGGCTCGCGCGCCACCAGATCGCGAAACACCGTGTTGGCATCCTGGTAACGCCGCGCCTTCCAGAGTGCCTCCGCCTGCTGCAAGGTCTGCGCCGGAAGCACGGATGCAGCCAGAGACAACCCAAGTAGAAGTCCAAGGGAGCGGCGAGACGAACCTCGACGCGGCGCGCAGGAATGTATACGCCGCGCCTCACTTCTGCGGGGCATTGATCGCCTCCTGCGTCTTCGCCAGCTCCAGCAGAAGCTGGGTCAACTGCTTGCGGTAATCGGCGGCGTCCATGCCCGCCTTCTCATATTTGAGTTGGTCAATCGCCTGCTCCAGCTCGTCCTTCCTGGCGAGCAGCGCGCGTTTGGCGGGGTCTCGGGCAGCATCGGCGTTGGCACCCAAACGCACCAGGGTGAACGCCGCCGCCAATCTGCCCTCGCCGTTCTCGGGCGATGGATTTCGTTCTCCCTCACCCTTGCCTGTGTCTTCCAGCAGCGAATGCTCGGTCGCCAGCCGCTTGGCGGCATCGAAAGACTCGGCCACCTTGCGCTGGGCATAACGAAACGCTTCGAGCGCGGAAACCGCGTCGTTCTTGTCCGTATCCGCCGCCGGGTCGCCCAGGGCCTCGGCCCAGTAACGCGCGAAGATAGTGGCGTTCTTTTCCGTGCCGCTTTTAGTGGCGGTGATCACAATACGGTTGGGCCGCCGCAGAAACGCGACCGATCCGCCGCTCGAGCTGGTCATCACCACCACGCACTGGCGCAGAGCGGGCACGCGGTCGAGTAGCGCGGCCAATTCCGCGGCGGTTATATCGGGGCCGGGAATGTTGAACTTGTAATCCACCCCATCATCGGAGCCGTGCCCGATCAGCATCACCACCAGCGCGTCGTCCGGCTTCGCCTCGCCAGCCAGTTCCTGAAATCGCGCGCGGATCTCTTCGCGATGGGGCGCAATCAACGTAATCACGTTGGTGTCGCCCGCCTTCTTGAGGCTCGAATCGATATTGAGCGCCCACATCTTGAAGCGCTGGTCGTAATCGGGCTCGCCGCCAAGGCCGGAGATAGTGAGATAGTAAGTGGCCGCGGGCGCCGCCAGAGCGCACGCCAGCAGCAGCGCGCAGAGCCTCATACCACGCCCCATTTGCGGCGCAGCAGCCATTCGCACGCGCGCAGGCCGAGCGCTAGGAGAAAGATGGCCGGCATGTCCCAAAGGTCGCGCGTCTCGCGTGCCGTGATGCCGGCTTCGGAATACGAAATCTCGCTCGCCAGTTTGGACGCCTGCGCCGGCGTATAGTAGCGGCCACCGGTCTCGTCGGCCAGTTTCTCCAATAGCTCGCGGTTCTGCGAGGTGCGGAAGTTCTCCGCTACGCCGTCCTCGCGAAGGAAGGCCAGCACATCGCGGCCCAGTTCCTCTTGCTCGCGCCCAGCGACGATTTCAGCCACGTAGGAACCTGGCGCCGAAGCAGAGAATTCACCGGCGTAAACGCCTTCTTCGAGCGGCTGCGGAGCCAGTTCCATGGTGGCACTGGTTCCGTCGGGCTCGAGAATCCGCCCCTGCACATGAGCGTCGGTGACCGGTTTGTATTCCTTGTCCCTCACCTCCACACGCAGCGGCACGCGCGTCTCGTCGGAGAGCACCTGCCTGGGCGTTGTCACCGTGACCGGTCCCGGCGTGTCGGCAACCAGGTAGCGCAGCAGTTGCTGCCAGAAAGTCTCCTGGGTGCGATCCTCGTGCGGCAGCCACATTCTCCAGCGCCAGCTTCCACCAGTGGCGAATAAAACCGTGCGCCCGCGGCCGTAGTTTTCCGTGACCAGTAGCGGCATCTTGCGCTTTCCCGCCGGGGTGGAAACCAGCAGCACCGTGGCGCCGGGTTTTTCGTCGCCGGCTTCCTGGTAGTTGGCCATCATCGGCATGTTCTTCCAGCGCTCCGCGCTGCGCGCGGCGTCGTCATCCAGCCGGCAGATGCTGCTTTGCGCGCCGGCGGGCGTCAGTTCCTGGCCGGTGAAGTCGCGGTGAAACGTGCCCCTGTTTTGCGGCAGCTTGGTCGGGACCAGGTCGGCCAGCGCGCTGCCCGCCCAGCCGCCGTCGGTAAGCGCGGCTCGCCCGCCCAGCAGCAGCAGCCCGCCGCCGCGGCGATCCACAAAATCGTGAATGAGTTGTTGCTGGCCGGGAGTGAAGTAATTCAACTCCACGCTGCCGATGATCAGCCCCTGGTAAGCAAACAGTTCTTCGGCTTTGGTGGGGAACCCGTCTGCCAGTTCCCTGTCGTCGATTCTGCCTTGCACGTAGATCTTATTCTGCGTGGAGCGCACCATGCTGGCGATCTCCTGCTCGGGGCGATCGTCGTTCGGCAGAAATGGCAGCGCGCGGCGGATGAATTTGTAGTCCCAGCGCGGCTCGCCTTCCACATAAAGGATGCGCGGCTTGCGCGCGTCCACGTTGACCAGGCGCGTGACCGCGTTGTTGCGCGTGTTCTCCTCTCCGGGCAGCGGGTCGATGCCGATTTCAAACGTCTTCGGCCCGGCGTCGCCGCCGTTGAACATCAGCGATTCGGTCCGCAGCCGGCGGTCAGCAGGCAGCGTGACCTCCTGGCTGGCCAGCACTTTCCCGTTGTCTCGCACATTGAGCATAGCCCGGCTGCCGGAAAACCCGTAGCTGGAAAACGTCACCGTCGCCGTCAGCCGCGACTGCGGAAGCGCCCGCGCCGGCAGCACGGCATCGGTGATTTCCACGTCGCGGTCCGGGTGCTCGCGGCCGAAACCAACGGTGTGAACCGGAACGCGCTGCTTGCGGAGCGCCGCCAGCGTATCCAGGCTGATGCCGCCGGCATTGTCCGCTCCGTCGCTGAGCAGCACCATCGCGCCCAGCGGCAGCGACGACGATTCCTCCAGCACGCGGTCCAGCGTATCGCCGATGTGTGTTGCCGGCTGGGAGGCGTCGAACGCCTCCGTCTTCTGCACCCGCTCCGGTTCCGCGCCGAACTTATACAGCCGCACCTGGAAGCGCTCGCCCAGCGATTTCAGCAGCCCGCCATCCAGCGCCCGCTTCGCCGCCATCTCGCGTGTGCCGTCCGCATCGGCGATGCCCATGCTCCGCGAGTCATCCACCAGCACAGCCACCACATTTTGCTGCGGCCGTAGCGTGGCCACGCTGAGCGCCGGATGCCACAACAGAAACAGAATCAGCGTCAGCATGCCGGATTCGAGCAGCCAGATGGCCAGCGGCCTAATGCCGCTCAGCATGCCGTGGTTGTGCCGGGTGTGCCAGTACAGCAGCCCGCCTCCGCACACCACCGCCGCCGCCAGCAGCCACAGCGGCCAGGGTGTCAGCAACACAAACTGGCCCTTATGGAAAATGGCGGCCGGGTATTTGAAGAGGAGCTCGAACATTAGGTTCTCACCGGCAAACCGCGTCCGGTACGCGACGATAGACGTGCTGCTGGCGGGCGGGAGTTACCAGCGATTGCAACCTGGGGGGAAATTGCACATGAGCGCGCATTGCGCTTCAGCCCTCGTATGTGAGTCAGGATAGCATGGCAGAGTGGTGGAGCATCCTTTGGCTTGCCGGCTTTGTTTCCCCGCGCCTTTTCGCGAAAACCCCCGTAGCGCCGGCGGTCTTTGCCGCCGGTCCTTCGCGTGCCGCTAAGGCTCGCCCCACCGAGAACCCGGGCTATACTAGGAAATACCCGTCATTCCCGTGCAAGACTACATCCGGATTCGCGGCGCGCGAACCCATAATCTGAAAAACATTTCGGTTTCCATTCCCCACAATCAATTGACGGTGGTGACCGGCGTTTCCGGCTCGGGCAAGTCGTCGCTGGCGTTCGACACCATCTACGCGGAGGGCCAGCGGCGGTACGTGGAATCGATGTCGGCCTACGCCCGCCAGTTTTTGGAGCGCATGGAAAAGCCCGCGGTGGATGACATCGACGGCATTGCGCCGGCGGTGGCTATCCGCCAGAAGAACTCGAGCCGCAACCCCCGCTCCACCGTTGCCACCTCCACCGAGTGTTACGATTTTCTGCGCCTGCTGTATGCGCGTGTCGGCCAGACGTTCTGCCCCAACTGCGGGACGGTGGTGCGGAAGGACACGGTGGATGAAGTGGCCGCACGCCTGCTCGCGCTGCCCGAAGGCTCGCGCTGGTATGCGTTGTTCGCCTGCGGTGAACACGCCGGCGCCGCCTCGCTGCGTGACCACCTCTTCGAGCTGCGTAAGAAGGGCTTCACGCGGCTGTTTCAAGCCGGGCGGATCTTCGAGTTTTCGACGCCCGAATCGCTGCTCGATATCGATTTCGGCAAGCCCGTCTTCGTGCTCGTGGACCGCATCGCCATCGGCCCCGGCCTGCATCAGCGCCTGGTCGATACCGTCGAGATCTGTTATCGCGAAGCTGGCGAAGTGATCTTCGAAAGCGCCGCGCCGCCCGCCCGAACGCTGCGCTTCAACGAGAAGTTCCAATGCAAGACCTGCGGCATGGAATTCGCGCTGCCGGAGCCCATCCTCTTCAGCTTCAATTCGCCGTTCGGCGCCTGCCCGCGCTGCCAGGGCTTCGGCAATACCATCGATTTCGATTTGGACCGCGTGATTCCTGACAAATCGCTTTCGCTGGACGCGGGTGCGGTTGAGCCCTGGACCAAGCCGAAGTATCGCTCCTGGCTCGGCAATTTCCGCAAATCCGCGCGCGGCAAGGTGCGCTTCCGCGCGGCCTTCGCCGACCTGACCGACGAAGAGCGCGAGCTGGTGTACGATTTCGTCCGCCGCTTCTTCGCTTACCTGGAAACCAAGAAATACAAGCTGCATGTCCGCGTCTTCCTCAGCCGTTACCGCGGTTACGCGCTGTGCCCGGAGTGCAAGGGCGCGCGTCTGCGCAAGGAAGCGCTCTACGTGCGCGTAGGCGGCCGCAACCTAGCGGAATTGGTGCGCCTCAATATCGCCGAAGCCGCGCAGTTCTTCGACGCGCTGGCGCTCAAGCCGGAAGAAACCGCCATCGCCGACAAGATTCTGGTCGAAATCCGCCAGCGGCTGAAGTTCTTGAACGACGTGGGTCTGGAATACCTGACGCTCGACCGGCTGTCCTCCACCCTGTCAGGCGGCGAGGCGCAACGCATCCAGCTTGCCACTTGCCTGGGCTCCCGCCTGGTGGGCGCCTGCTACGTGCTCGACGAACCGTCGATCGGCCTGCACAGCCGCGACACCGGGCGGCTGATTCGTATCCTCGCCGAATTGCGCGAACTGGGCAACACCATCGTGGTCGTGGAGCACGATCCCGAAGTGATGCGCGCCGCCGATCATCTGCTGGATTTGGGGCCGGGCGCCGGCGAGCGTGGCGGCAGTGTTGTCTACGAGGGCACTCTCGAACAACTCCTCGCCAACGGCAATAACTCGCTCACCGCGCGCTACCTGCGCGGCGAACTGCGCGTCGCGGGGCCGCGCGCCCGCCGGCCGGTGGACCCCAAACGCACGCTGCGCGTCATCGGCGCCCGCGTCCACAACTTGAAAAACATCGACGTCGAGATTCCGCTGGGCATGATGGTGGTGATCACCGGCGTTTCCGGCTCCGGCAAGTCGACGCTGGTTCACGATGTGGTGTTCCGCTCGCTGGAGGCCCTCCACCGGGCGCGCGATTCGTCGAGCGCAGCGGAAATCGAAGAGGCCGCCGGCGACCTGGACGCCGGACCGCGCCTGGCATGCCGCAAACTGGAAGGCGCTGAGCGCATTCTGAGCACGGTCATGATCGACCAGTCGCCCATCGGCCGCACGCCGCGCTCCAATCCGGTCACCTACATTAAAGCGTTCGACCTGATTCGCGCCGCCTTCGCGAGCACCCGCGACGCCAAGAAACAAGGCTACACTCCCGGCCATTTCTCCTTCAACATTCCCGGAGGCCGCTGCGAGACCTGCCAGGGCGATGGCACGGTGACCGTGGAGATGCAGTTCCTGGCCGACGTGGAGCTGATCTGCGAGGAGTGCAAGGGCACCCGTTATAAGAGCGCCATTCTCGAGATTCGCTATAACGGGCTCAACATCCACGAAGTTTTGCAGCTCACCGTCAGCGAGGCCATCGAGTTCTTCAGCGGCATGCCCCGGCTGGTGGACCGCCTGCGCGTGCTGGACGACGTGGGCCTGGGATACTTGCGGCTGGGTCAATCCGCCACCACGCTTTCCGGCGGCGAAGCGCAGCGCGTCAAGCTGGCCGCGCACCTGGCGGCGGCAAGCTGCCGCGGCACGCTGTTCATCTTCGACGAGCCCACCACCGGCCTGCACTTCGACGATATCGCCAAGCTGCTGGCCGCTTTCGGGCGGCTGATCGAAAACGGCGGCAGCCTGATCGTGATCGAACACAACCTCGACGTGGTCCGCGCTGCCGATTGGGTGATCGACCTGGGACCCGAGGGCGGCGCAAGCGGCGGTGAAGTGGTGGTGGCCGGAACCCCGGAGACCGTAGCCCGGAACGTCCGCTCGTACACCGGCCGGTATCTCGCCGCGTTGCCGGCGAAGTAGAATCGTACTGGGAGGTCCGAATGCGGTTCTTGCTGCTCGTTTCTCTCGCTGGCCCGCTGGCTCTCGCCGCCACCGAACCGTTGGCCATCGTCCAGCCGGTCATCAGCCAGATGGAAGAAGGCGCGCCCTCGCCCGCGGGATTTTATTACACGCCTGGCGAGGTCCTGTTTTTTACCTGCCGCGTGGCGCATTACGCCAAGACCGCCGATCTCAAGGTTCGCATCGCCTATTCGGTCGAGACGTTCGATCCCAAAGGCGTACAACTCACCGAGACTTATAAGAACGAATTCAACGACGAGGTTTCGATCGAGGACAAGGAATGGATGCCCAAGATCCAAACGCAAATGCTGATTCCTCCCCTCGCGGGTTCCGGCACTTACAAGGTTGTGGTCAAGGCAGAAGACGAGATAGCCAAGACCACGGCGCAGCTTGAGGTGCCCTTCGAGGTCCGCGGCCGCGTAGTGGAGCCGAGCGACTCGGTCACCGTGCGGAACTTTCGCTTCTACCACGACGAGGCCGGCAAGCAGCCCGCTGAAAGGGCCGTCTACCACGCCGGCGAAACCATGTGGACGCGGTTCGACATCATCGGATACAAATACGGCGAGGGCAACAAGATCGATGTAAGTTATCTCGCTTCCATCACGCTTTCCGATGGCAAGGTGTTATGGACGCAGCCGGAGCCGGCGGGCGAACAGAGCCAGTCCTTTTATCCCAAACGCTATATCTCCGGCGAATTCAGCATCAACCTGCAAGCGGGAGTAAGGCCAGGCTCTTATGTAGTCGCTGTGCAGGTGAAAGACGCCATCGGCAATCAAACCTACGAGAGCCGCAATCCCTTCACGGTGGAATAAGTAGGACAGACTATCGCCTTTCGCGGCCTGTCATTCTCGCTAATGCGCGACGCGTTGACAGACGACAAAAAACGACTGTCCGTCTTATTTCCTTGTTTTCACACCACGCCCTCCAGCTTGAGCACATACGCCTGTGAAAACGGCAGGCTCTCTGGTACGCGAACCGTCAGGCGCTTCTCCTGGTGCCGGGCCTCCAGCGGTGCATCGTTCCCCAGCAGCGTGACGCGCACGCCGGTGTCGGTTTCGATGTCATCGAGCACCACCTCGCGCTCGGGCCTGTGCGGCAAAATCGCGTAAACCACGCCCGCTTTCGTGGTAAAGAATGCCTCGATCCGCGCCGCGCCGGCTGGCGGTGTATCCACCAGACTCGTGATTGGGTACGCCGACATGAATTCGCTCTCTTCGAGTTTCGGTTCCCTACCCTCCGACCACTGCCGCGCGCGGCGCCACGCGCGTGTTCCGTAAATAGCTTCCCCGTTCTGCTTCAGCCAGTCGCCGAGCTGCAGCAGCCGCTCTTCCATGATCACTGGAATGCGGCCGTCGCCGGTAGGGCCGATATCGAGCAGTAAATTGCCGCCGCGGCTCACCAGGTCGAGCAGCATCAGCAGCAGCTCGCGGCCGGTACGATAATCCGCCAGCGTCTCCGCGCGATTGTAGCCGTATGAGAAGCCCATGCCGCGGTTTTCCTCCCACGGGTGCCCGCTCTGCTTCATGCCGGACGTGTATTCCGTGGTGTAGTAACCGCCGTGTTTGTGCCGGGTGTCCTTGCCCCACCGGTCGTTGATCACCACTCGCTCGCGCACCGGCGATTCGTTGAACAGCCATGCCAGCAGCTCCGGCGAGTGCCATTCCTCGCTCGTCAGCTCCCATTCACCATCGGAGAAAATGACTTCCGGCTCGACATGCTTTACCACGTCCTGAAACTGCGGAAACAGGTGCTCTCGCACGTATCGCGGCTTGTCGGAAAGCCACAGCGGGTTGTACCACTCGTACAACGAATAGTAAATTCCCATGTGGAGCCCGCGCTTGCGTCCGGCATTGGTGAGATCGGCCAGCAGGTCGCGCCGCGGACCGATGTCCACCGCGTTCCAGGGCCGTCCCCAGTCGCGGTTGGCTTCCGCGTTGCGCCACAACGTGAAGCCTTCGTGATGTTTGGAAGTGGGTACCACGTAGCGGGCGCCGGAACGCGCAATGACGTCCGCCCAGTGGTCCGGGTCGAACAACTCGGCGCGAAACTGCGGAGCGAAATCGAGGTAAGGAAAATCGGCCCCGTAGACGCGCCGGTGAAACTGCCAGGTCTGGTAGCCGTTCTGGCCCGGCGCCGTGGCCTTCTTGCCCTCCGTGAGCGAGTGCCAATACCATTCCGCGTAGGGCGTCTCTCCCTTGGTGCGCGGCGGCGCAAACGATGGCACTGAGTAAACGCCCCAGTGGATGAAGATGCCGAACTTGGCATCCAAATACCATTCGGGAGTCGGCCGGCTGTCGATCGAATCCCAGTCAGCCTGATAGCGCGCTTCACCAGCGCTCTGCCGCAGAGCCAGCGGCGCCGCGGCCATGGTGCGAAGAAAATCCCGGCGTTGCATACCGGGCTATGTTATCAAGATTGGCGGCTGTTACCCTACCGTACATGGCAGACACATTCGAAGTTGGCTCAGCCCGCTTGAGCATCGAAGATGCCGTGCGCGTGGCGCGGGAAGCTGTCCGGGTGCGCATCGCGGCGGCGGCGGTCGAGCGCATCGCCCGCGGCCGCTGGCGCCTCGAAGAGTTGATGGCGCGCGGCGAGCGCATTTACGGCGTCAACACCGGCGTGGGCGGCAATGTGGGCATCTCGCTACCGCCGGAAAAAATGGAGCTGCTGCAGCACAACCTGATCCGACATCTCTCCTGCGCCACCGGACAGCCGCTGCCAAACGACGTCGTGCGCGCCGCCATGCTGCTGCGCCTGGCCACTTTCGTTACCGGCGCTTCCGCCGTACGTCCTGAGCTGGCCGAGGCCTTGGCGGCGCTCCTGAACCACCGCATCACGCCCGTGGTGCCGCGCTACGGTTCGGTAGGCGCGTCCGGCGATCTGATGCCTTCCGCTTACATCGCCCGCGTGCTCATCGGAATGGGAGAAGCCGAATTCGACGGGCGCCGCATGCCGGCCGCGGAAGCGCTCAAGGCCGCCGGTTTGATGCCCATCCTCTTCGCGCCCAAGGAGGCTCTGGCGCTAATCAACGGCACCACCGTGATGACCGCCTGCGCCACGCTTTTGTGGATGGACGCGCGGCGCGTGCTCGAGGCGGTGCTCTCCGCCGCGGCCCTGGCCGTCGAAGCCATGGAGGCTCCGGCGCAGCCCTTCGATGCCTGGGTGCAGGAGCAGAAAGGCCATCCCGGCCAGATCGCCGTGGCTGCGTTCCTGCGTGACATGCTGGCCGGCTCCGGTTATACCCGCGCATCGAGTGGCCAAAGCTGCTATTCCCTGCGCTGCGTCCCGCAAGGCCTTGGGCAAGTTTGGGAAGCCAACGAAGACGGCCGCGCCGTCATCGAACGCGAAATCAATTCAGCCAACGACAATCCGCTGGTCGATCCGGACACCGGCGAACTGCACAAGGCCGGCAATTTCTACGGCGGCCACATCGCCCGCCTGCTCGATACCTGGAAGATCGATTTCGCCGCCATGGGCAACTGGGCCAACGCGCTGATCGCACTCCTGGTGGACGATCGCTTCACCCACGGCTTGCCCGCCAACCTCACGCCCGAGCCCGGAGTCAATTCCGGCTTCAAGGGAATGCAGTTGAGCATCACCAGCCTGGCTTGCGCCGTGCGGCAGATGGCCGGACCCAGTTCCATCCATTCGCTGCCGACCGAGCAGTACAACCAGGACGTCGTGAGCTTGGGAATGCACGCCGCCGTCACCGCCATGGATGCGCTCGAGTGTTTGCGCAACGAAATCGCCATGTTACTGCTGGCGGTCACCCAGGCCGTCGACTTGCGCGGCGGTGAGGGCAAACTTGGTGGCGGCTCTAAGCGCGTCTATCGCAACGTCCGCCGCTTGGCCGCGTTCCAATCCGCCGACCGTCCGATGGAAAACGAAGTCGCCGCCGTAGCGGCGCTGATCGTCTCCGGTGGCTTGTCATCCTGAGGCCGCCCGCCGGCCGTTTGCGCGCGCCCCGTCCGGCGCTCAAATGCCGCGGCCTAAAAAGCGGAGCTAATGAGCAAGAGTGACTTTTTCGCTCGGCCTGTCCAAGACGGCTATTTTCCATCCGACTTCGTTCCAGCACGATTGCGCCCACCACCACGTGTCAGTGTCGTAGGCAGCGCGTGGTAATTCCCGGCCGATGATCGCCTCGATCTCGCCAAACGTAAACGTGATGGATTTCACCGTCTGCGTTTTTAAGTAGTCCTTCAGGGGATCGTAAATGCCCATCACCATCTATTGTGCCCTAATTAAGACAATTAGGCACCATTATGGTGATTTCGGCAACTTTGTCGCTGTAAGCGTGGGGCGGACGCCCCCGTCCGCAGCCGGCCCTCTGGCGGGCTTTGCGCGCCTGGAAAAATCTGTATCCTTACCACGCCAGAGCGGGACGAGGGCGTCCCGCGCGGACCAGGGGGTCCCCGCCCCGCCGGCTACATGGTCGCCTGTTTCAGCGCCGCAGTTGCTCCTCCAATCGCCACGCTCGCGTTTTCCAGCACCTGGCCCACCCGCTCGATCTCTTCATCCGCCAGCTTCCATTGCTTCTGCTCGATGCTCTCACGCACGGCGGGCAGAGTTTTCACGCCATAACCCGTGTAAAGACCCGGAGCATAAATCTGGTGCCGGAACCACGGCCGGTTGGGCAGGCCGTTGCTCGCAAGAAACGCGCGCTCCACCACCACCAGCCGGTCATTCACTTCCTTTAACTGCGCGTGGGCCAGTGCCGTTCCGCCGTCAGCAGCCGCGTGCGCCTCCGCCTGCTGGAAGGCTTGCGCCGTCCGCTCCAGCTCCGCCAGCCCGTTTTCCAGCGGCGCGAAATTCAGAAACGGCGGTACCGGCTCCTTCTCCGGCGCCACCATCTTCCGGCGTGGGTCTTCCAGCGCGGTGAACACGCCGTCGTCAACCTGCCGGTTGCGCTCAATGGCCCGCTGGCGCTCGTCGCGCGCCAGTTTCTCGACCTCATCCACATACCGGCGCAGGGTGTCGGTCAGCCCATGAAAATCGAACGGCAACACGTCCGCCTCGGCCAGCCTCATCTCGGCCGTACCCGCCGTTTGCGCCAACGCGCGGCTGTAAACAAACGTGGTGTCGGAGAAATGCGTGAACCAATAGAAATCGTCATAGATCGAATGATAAATGCCGCCGCCGTCTTCACCGCCGAATCCCAGGTTCAACGACGCGACGCCTGCATGGTCCAGAAACGCCGTGTAGTCCGAGCCCGAGCCCAGCGCGCCGATGCGCAAGTTCGGCCGCGTCCGCGCCTCCGCGCGGTCCGCCTCCGGCACCATCATCCGGCCCTCCCCCGCGATGCGGTGCAACTGCGCCCGCTTCCAGACCGTGACCTTGCTCTCCGGGTCTTGGATATCGCGCGCCACGCCATTGATGAAATGCTCCAGCGAATGCGAGCCCTCCACCTGGAGATAGCCGCGGCCGTTGGTATCCGAGTTGATGTACACCGCCGCCTTGCGCGCCAGCTCGTCGCCGTGTTCTTCCACCCACTCCGTGGAGCCCAGCAGCCCCGGTTCCTCGCCGTCCCAGACGCAGAACAGGATGGTGCGCTTCGGCTTCCAACCTTCCTTCACCAGCGCCGCCATACCGCGCGCTTCCTCCATCACCGCAATCGTGCCCGAGAGCGGGTCTTCCGCGCCGTTCACCCAGGCGTCATGATGGTTGCCGCGCAGGATCCACTCGTCCGGATACTCCGCGCCCGGAATGCGCGCGATCACGTCATAGATCGGCTTCTGGTCCCAGTTGAATTTCAACCTAAGATGCACTTTGGCCGGGCCCGGGCCGATGCGGTAAGTGATCGGCAGCCCTCCGCGCCACTGCGCCGGCGCCACCGGCCCCTCGAGCGCCGCCAGCATGGGCTGCGCATCGGCGTACGAAATCGGCATCACCGGTATCTTGGTCAGCGTCACCGCCTCGCTGAGCGGCAGCCGCTTGGCTTCCGGCGTCGCGCCCACGCCCGGTGTCAGCGGGTCGCCGGGATAAATCGGCATGTCCATCACGCTGCCGCGTTGTACGCCGTCCTTCGGGCGGTAAGGCCCGGCCGGAAAAACCACGCCGGGGGTGTAGCCGTCATCGCGCGGGTCGGAGTAGATCAGGCACCCGATGGCGCCGTGTTCCGCCGCCACCTTCGGCTTAATGCCGCGCCAACTCCCTCCATAGCGCGCGATCACGATTGCTCCCTTCACCGAGATCCCGTGCCGCGCCAGCGTTTCATAATCGTCCGGCACGCCGAAGTTGACATACACCAGCGGCCCGGTCACGTCGCCATCGATCGAATACGCGTTGTAAGTGGGAAGCTGCTCGTCATGCTGCG
Organism: Bryobacteraceae bacterium; assembly: GCA_049587755.1. GTDB lineage: Bacteria > Acidobacteriota > Terriglobia > Bryobacterales > Bryobacteraceae > Bog-375. The sequence continues at coordinate 54,631 of JBAVEN010000032.1, forward strand.
AGGAAGTAGGATCCACTGCAACCGTCGGCTCCGCGATCTTCGCCACGAAGTGCTCCGGCGCAACCATCTCCAGCAGGCGCTCCTTCGGAGTGGGAAAGAGCACGTCGAAAGTCTCGATGTGCGCGTCCAGCCCCCACTCGCGGAACTTGCCCAGCAGCCATTCCGCATTATCGTGGTCGTAAGGCGAGCCGACGTGGTGCGGGCGCGCCGAGAGGCGCTGCATGTACGAGCGCATCAGCGCGGCATCCGGAATCGCGCGGAATTTCGTCTCCCACTCTCGCTCCGCGCGCGCTGAATCCGCCGTGAACCCCGCCAGCGGCGCGGGTTCCTGCGGTATCGCCATCGGCGAAGCAAGACACAAACCAAGCACTACCAGCAGACCGGTTTTCATAAGACCGCTATTGTATAGCGGCGGGGCCTGTCGCGCCACCGTGCACTAAAACCGTGCCCCTAGAACTGCTGCGGCGCCTCGCCCAGGTGCACTTGCACTTTCTCTCCGCGGCCGTCGCGGTATACGGTCAGGTTCAACAGATCGCCGCCACGCTTGCGGTTCATCACCCTCACCAGCGAGTCGTTGCCCTCCACCGGTTGGCCTTCCACCGCCACAATCAAATCGCCGCCCACTCCGAGCTGATAGTTTCCCACCACCACCATCTGGCGCGGCCCGCGCAAACCAGCTTGCTCAGCCGGCGACCCGCGCTCGACGCGCTGAATCAACAATCCTCCCGTGGAGGGCAGATCGAGCGCTTCGGCCAGGTCGCCGGAAATCCACACCGTAGTGATGCCCAGCGTGGGCCGGGAAATGTGGCCGCGCGCCTGGTATTCATCCAGCATCTCTTTAGCGCGGTTGACGGGCATGGCGAAGCCGATGCCGATATTGCCCTGGCCGTAAATTGCGGTGTTGATGCCGATCACGTTGCCGTGTGAATCCAGCAGCGGGCCGCCACTATTGCCGGGGTTGATGGCGGCGTCGGTCTGAATCATGCCTTCCAGCTTGCGATCCTCTTCGGTCTGAATGCTGCGATTGAGCGAGCTGACGATGCCGGTGGTGAGCGTGCCTTCGAAGCCGAATGGATTGCCGATGGCCAGCACCTTCTGCCCCACCACCAGCGCGTCGGAATCGCCCAGCCGCAGCGTGGGCAGCTTGTGGCCGGCATCGATCTTAATCAGCGCCAGGTCGTTGCGCGCGTCCGCGCCCAGCACCCTTGCCTTGTACGACTTCATGTCGGCGAGCTTCACCGTGAGCTGGGCGCTGCCGCGCACCACGTGGTTATTGGTGAGAATGGTGCCGTCCGCGTTGACGATGAAACCGGACCCGGTGCCATCTTCCGGGTAGAGCTGGAAGAACCAGTCCTGGCGATAGATGCGGGAGGTGATGTTGACGGTGGCATCGCGCGCCATCTTATAAATCTCGATGTTGTTTTCCTCGTCGGGCGAGTACGCCGACGCCGCCGATGCCGGCGCTTCCCAAAGGTGTCCGCTGGAAGAGATCTGCGGCAGGATCTGGGCGAGCTTCCAGTGGCCGGCGGAGGTGATTGCCAGGAAGGCGGCCACCAGCACGGCGGCCCATATCAATGGTCGCATCAGTTTCATGGTTCGATTCTCCGTAACGCTTCGTAGACGGCCTCGGTTTGCCGCAGCGTGTTCTCCTTGGTGCCGGAAGTATCTATGACGAAATGGGCGAACTTGCGTTTCTCCTCGATCGCCATCTGGCGGCTGAGGCGCGCGCGCACCACCGCTTCCACGGCGCCCTCGCGGCGCATGGCGCGCTCCACTTGCTGTTCCTCGGTGCAGGCCACCAGGATCAAGCGGTCAAATCGCTTGTAGCTGCCGGTTTCGATCAGAATCGCGGCCTCCACTACGAAAATACCGTCTGCTTTCCGCCGGGCGAATTCCTCCGCCAGTTCCTCCTCGCGGCGCACCACTGGCGGATGCACCAGCGCGTTGAGCCGCGCCAGCTTTTCGGGTTGGTCGAACACAAGCTCCGCCAATCGCTGCCGGTCGATCTGGCCGTCGGCGCCGACCACTTCGGGGCCAAATTCGCGAATCACCGCGTCGTGGGCTTCGCCTCCGGGACTGAGCGCCTGGTGTCCCAACTCGTCGGCCTGGATTACCAGGCATCCGTAGCCCGCCAGCGCGTCCCCCACGAACGATTTTCCGCTCGCCAGGCCGCCGGTCAGCCCGACTTTCAGCATAGGCCGGCCCGCCGCTCGGCGGAGGCTACCGTGTTCGCCATCAGCATGGCGATCGTCAGCGGACCCACGCCGCCGGGTACCGGCGTGTAGGCGGAGGCTTTTTCCATCACGTCGTGCGGGTCCACGTCGCCCATCAGCGCGAAGCCGCGCTTGTCGAAAGCCGCCAGCTTGTCGGGCGCATCGCGGAAAACGCGCGCCGCCAACGCACGGTCGGTCACCCGCGTCGTGCCCACGTCGATCACCACCGCGCCCGGCCGTATGAAATCGCCGGTAATCATCGCCGGCCGGCCCATCGCCGCCACCAGGATATCCGCCTCGCGGCACACCCCGGCCAGGTCCGCCGTCTTGGAGTGGCAGATGGTCACCGTGGCGTGCTCATGCAGCAGCAGCAGCGCGGCCGGCTTGCCCACAATGTCGCTGCGACCCACCACCACCGCGCGCTTGCCGGCCACCGGGATGTGGTAGCGCCTCAGCAATTCCAGGATGCCCGCCGGCGTGCACGGGCGCGGCCCCGGCAACGCCGCCACCAGGTTGCCCACATTGCACGGATGGAAGCCGTCCACATCCTTCGCCGGCGCCACCGCCAGCAGCATCCGTTTCGTGTCCACCTGCGGCGGGAGCGGCAATTGCACCAGCACGCCGTCTATGTCATGGCGCGCATTCAAGGCTTCGATGGTAGCCAGCAGCTCGTCCGAGGTTACGCTCTCCGGCGGCCGCAGCGTCTCCGAGTGGATCCCCAGATCGTCGCAGGTTTTGACCTTGTTGCGAACGTAGATCTCCGAGGCCGGGTTATTTCCCACCAGCACTACAGCGAGGCCTGGGGGACGGCCCTTGGCGGCCAGGGCCGCAATGCGAGGTTTCAGCTCGGCTTTGATTTCGTCGCGGACGCGATTCCCGTCGAGAATTTCGGGCATTTCCTAATCATGATAGCGTGCGCCGCATCACACCTGGCCGTGCCTCTCCCAACGATCGACAAAGAAATGAACCGGACGCCGCCACTAGTGCTTCGGCCCGTGAAAGACTTCGTTTGTGGGGCAGATTGGCAATCTGCGGGCCGATTGCCAATCGGCCCGCGCGGCGGTTCTCAACCACCGTCCAGGATGCCATCCTGCCCCACATGCCAAGGAATATCTTTACATGGTCTCAGCCACTAGAGACACTCGGCAGAGGTCCAGCCCGTCAGGGCGAAAGAGCGTAGCCCAAGGCGTCAGCCTTGGGAGAACAGTCGTCGCGAGCAAGCCCCGGAACGGGGCGGAAGAAACGTGTCCAAAGGAACCGCCACCTTCTAGAACGTGAACCCAACCAGGAATTCCGCCTGGTTCTTGCCGCTGTTGAGGGCGCCGGAGAGATTGAAGTATTGCTCCGCCCACCGCGTGAAGCGCAATTCGGGAGAAATATGAATGACGATCGCGTGGATGTCGAGCCCGCCGCCAAGCACCACCCCCATCGTCGTCTTGCTCGTGGCCGTGGGAGGAGCCATCAGCACGTTGCAGACGGGGCCGCTCGGGCCGCCGCAGACCGCCTCGCTCACCGTGTTCGTCAACCCCGACAACGTGTCCCAGGACACGCCAGCCTCCAGGTACGGTCGCACGATTTTGGTCGGAAACCGGTATTTCAGAACCAACGGGAACTCCCAATTGCCCGCCGATCCGATACTGGTGACGGCGCTTCCGGCGGACCCCAACACGTTGGTGTAGCTGAAATGCCGGTAGAGCGCATCGAATTCGATACTCAGGCTGAACGGCAGCCGCACTTCCACTTCCGGGCCGACAAGGTAATGGTTGGTGTTGGCCGTGGAGGTACCCTGGACCTCGTTCAAGAAATCCGTCAGCGGCAGCCCGGCTTTGAGCCCCGCTGAAAACGGCTGAGCCAGCGCAACCCCGCCGGCCAATAGCAGCAACAATAATGGCTTCATACATTCAGAGTACGAAGAAACCGCACGGTGCGTTTCTCTCCCCTACCGCAAGCTCCGCTCGAAGAAGTCCACCATCATCTGGTTCATCTGCTGCGCGTCGGGCCCGCTGACGCTGTGCGTCTTCTGCGGATAGAGCATGTATTCGAACTGCTTGCTGGCCAGTTGCAATGCGCTGGTGAGTTGGATGGAATTCTGAAACAGCACGTTGTCATCTTCAAAGTTATGCACCAGCATCAGCCGGCCTTTGAGGTTCTTGGCTTTCGGCGGAAGCGCTGTGTCGCGGTAACCGTCTGGATTGCCCTTGGGCAGTCCCATGTAGCGCTCGGTGTAAATCGTGTCGTAGTTGATCCAGCTCGTCACCGGAGCGCCGGCGAAACCGGCCTTGAAAACGTCCGCCGCGTTCAGCATCGCGTTGACGGTCATGAAGCCGCCGTAACTCCAGCCGCGAATGCCGATCCGCTCCGGGTCGGCGATGCCCATGGCGATCAGGTGGCGCACGCCGGCCACCTGGTCGGCCAGCTCGATGACGCCGAGCTTGTGATAGATGGCGGTCTCAAAATCGTGGCCGCGCCCTTCCCCGCCCCGGTTTTCGCACTGCCAGACCGCGTAGCCCTTCTGCGCCAGCACTTGGTCGATATTAATCCCCGGCCATGCATCGTGCACCGGCAAGCCGACTCCGGGCCCGCCATAAACGGTCACAATCACCGGATACCGTTTGCCGCGTTCGTAGCCGGCCGGTTTGATGAGCCGCCCGTATAGCGTCACGCCGTCGGGCGTGGTGAACGGCACGATCTCGGTGGGCAGAACGTCGTATTCTTCCAGGGCGCTGCGGTCCGGCTCGCGATAGATGCCCAACTCCGCGCCATCGCCCGCATGCAAAACGCTGCGCGGCGGCTCGCTGAGGTTCGACCAGGTGTCCACGTAATAGAGACCGCCCGGCCCCATTGAGATGGTATGCGTGCCGGGATCCAGGCTGACCCGGCGCTTGTTTTGTCCGTCCAGGCCAATCGCATAAAGGTTTCGCCCGAAGTGGCTCGGCTCATCGGAAATATAGAAGACGCGGCCGCCGGCTTCATCCACCCCGGCGATCTCCGAGACTTCCCACGCGCCGCTGGTGAGCTGTTCGACCTGCCTGCCATCGTTCGAATAAAGAAAGATCTGCCGGTAGCCGCCTGGGCCGCGCTCGCTGGTCCAAAGAAAATGCTTTCCGTCCTCCAGAAACCGGATATCGCCTTTCAGGTTGATCCAGTACGGGTCGGACTCTTCGAAGATGGTGGCGCGCGCGCCGGATTCCACGTCGATCGAAAGCAGCGCGTCGCGATTCTGCACGCGGTTGAAACGCAGCACGTAGAGCGCGCGGGAGCCGGGCATCCAGCCCGCGCGGGCGATCAGGTACGCGTCGCGCGTGTCCCCTAGGTCGTACCAACGGGTAGGGCCGCCGGCAGCGGAAACCACGCCCAGGCGAATCGCCGCGTTGGGTTCGCCGGCTTGAGGGTAACGCTCCGGCTCGAAGATGGCGCGCATATGGAGCAAGTCTTCATGCGGGTAGAGCGGCTCGGCCTGGGTGTCGAATTGCAAATAGGCGATCGATTTCGAGTCCGGCGACCACCAATAGGCCGCGTTCTGATCGAGTTCCTCCGGATAGACCCAATCGAGCCCTCCGTTGCGTAGCGTCTCGGATCCGCCCTGGGTGAGCCGGATTTCGCTTTTGCTCGCCACGTCCACGGCGTAAAGATCCGAGCCGCGCCGGAACGCGACCGTCTTGCCGTCGGGCGACAAGCGGGCGTCCCTTTCGACCACGGGCGTCTTCGTCATCTGGTCCCACTTGCCCGTGTCCAAGTGAATGACGAAAATGTCGCCGCGAGCCGTGTAGAGCAACTCCCTGCCGCTGGCGGAAAGCTGCATGCTCCCCAGGCCGGCGCGCCGGTTGATCCAGTCCATCGGCCCTTCCTCGGCGGCTGGCGCCACCGCCGCGGCATCTATCTCGTCCAGATCCATCACCGTCCTGCTTTGCCGGGTGGCGCAATCGTACAGCGAGAGGTGGCCGTCCTGGCGCTCCAGGAAGCTCTTGCCATTCGGCATCCAGAGCTCCGGGCCTGGAGCTGCCCTCCGTCCGCGGCGCGCGGTCTGGCTGAGCGTCTCCAGTGTGACCGGCTTTTTCTGCGCGAAGACGGAGGACGCCAGCAGAAGCACAAGTGCGAGTTTTCGCATAAGTGTGATTGTACCCACAGCGCGCCGCACGCCGCGCCACCCATGGGTGCCGGGCATGCACGGCCCGAGGCTTCCTCAGTATTCCACGCCGGCCAGAAACAGACCCTTGGCCGGGGCGGTGGCGCCGGATTCCGCCGGAAACACGCCAGTATCGCTGATATTGCCGCGGCCCGCTTCGATCAGCGTCCCTACCAGGTTGCGCACCATGTGCTTCAGGAAGCCGCTGCCACGCACCCGGTAAATCAACCGGTCCCGTTCGCGAACCAGCCTGGAGGAAAAAATCGTCCGAACCTTCGACTGGCCTTCGGCGTCGCGCTCGTCGGACGCGGCAAACGCGCTGAAATCGTGCTCGCCCTCCAAAACGCCCGCCAGCCGCGCCATGCGGTCTTCATCCAGCGGATACGGATAATGATGCACGAAGGGCCAATCGAACGGGCTGCAAACCTCGCCGCGGGCGATGCGGTATTCGTAAGTCTTGGCTTTGGCGTTGAAGCGTGGATGAAAGGCGGCGTCCACCTCCTCCGCCGAGAACACCCGAATCGCCGGCGGCAGCAGGCGGTTCGCGGCGCGGCGCAAATTGTCGACCGGAATCGGGTTCTCGATACTGAAAGCGGCCACCTGCGCCAGCGCGTGCGCGCCGGCATCGGTCCGGCCGGACCCGGCCACGTGCACCGGCTTGCCCTCCATGCCGGAAACAATCTCTTCCAGCGTCCCTTGAATGGTCGCCAGGCCGGGTTGCACCTGCCAGCCGTGGAAAGCGGTTCCGTCGTACGCCAGGCTGATGCGGATGCGGCGCATCAAGCGGGGCGCGAGCCCGGCTTCACCAGCCGAATCCCCTGCTGGCATAGTGGGCACTCCTCCGGCTGATAAGCGGCTACGTTGAGCGTCACCAACGCCACCCGCGGCACGCCCACATCCGCGGTACCGCCGCTACGGTCGATGATCGAAGCGGCGGCCGCCACTGAAGCGCCCGCCGCCCGCAGAACTTCGATCACGTCCGCGGTGCTGCCGCCGGTGGTGATGACGTCCTCCACCACGCACGCTATCTCACCGGGCTCGATCGAGAATCCGCGCCGCAGTGCCATTTTCTTGGATTCCGGGTCGCGTTCCGTGAAGATGTGCCGGCAGCCCAGGGCGCGCGCCACTTCGTGGCCAATAATCAAACCGCCCAGCGCCGGTGAGACCACCACGCCAACCCCTGCCGCGAGCTTGGGTTGCAGCTCGCCCGCCAGCATTTTGCCCAGCTTCTCCGCCGCCATCGGGTGCTCCAGCACCAGCGCGCACTGCAGGTAGCGGTCGCTATGCAGCCCGCTCGTCAGGCGGAAATGTCCCTCCAGATATGCCCCCGTGAACCGGAACAACTCCAGCACGGACTCGGTGGCGGGCATCACAACCGTCACTATAACATCCGCCTTAGCGGCAAGTTCTTGCCCAATCGAGGCAATCGGCAACAGGATGGTACATTTGTCTGACACATCGGTATCAAATCGGCTTGTGCTAAAGCGCCGGTTTTGGATTCCACGGCTGATTCCACGCTGGTTAGCGTTTGGAGCGCTAATTGCTCATGGAAGTCTCGTGACTAGGATGATACAGGCCCGAAGAGAGACGCTTGATCCCACCTTAGCCGACCTGCCGAAAGAGTCACCTCGCCAGCAAGCCCACCATTAGTCCCCAAAACCTTCACAACCGTCTCTCCTCGGAGCCTGGCACAGCCCCCGGCTGCACGCCATCGCGTACCATGGTTTTATGGCTAAAGCTATGTTCGACGTGGAGTGCCCCTGCTGCCAAGCGATTCTCCGGATCGATCCCGAAACCCGCGCCATCATTGCCCACACCGTTCCCGAGCGGCCCAAGCCGATTGAGGACTTAGCCGCCGAAGTGGTCAAGCTGAAAGGCGTCGAAGCGCGGCGCGACGAGGTCTTCCAAAAGCAGGTCGAAGCGCAAAAATCGCACGGCAAGGTGCTCGAGAAGAAATTCGACGAGCTCTTCAAGCGCGCCAAGGAAAGCCCCGACGCTCCGCCGCCCGTGCGTGATATCGACCTCGATTAGCACCCGCCGGCGCCACGAAGAAACGCAGCGCCGTAGCGCCGGCGGTCTTTGCCGCCGGTGTTTTTTCTCTCTCCAATCGTGCGCGTTGAGGATAACCCAAGCAGAAGCGGTCTGTCCGCGCGCCCCGAAGAGTGGCCATGGTCCAGCACGCACAAGTCACACGAACCAGCGGCAAAAACCATCGGCGCTACAGCGCCTCTCGCGAAAAATGCAGACGCACCAGTGGAGAGGCATGCCCACCCCGGCTTTCCGCGGCGCACTTGGCCCAATCGGCCGAAAAGCACCACCACCGGCCAATTCGCGCCATTCCGGGAAACGTGATAACCTTTGGTTCCCAGGAACAGCCATATGCGGAAATTCACCGCTTTCTTCGTTATCCTATTCGGCGCCACAGCCGTCCTCTGCGCGCAGGCCACACCGCCGGCTGCATCGCAGCCCATACCGGCGGCCGCGCCGCAGGCTGCGGTTCCGCAGACCCCGCCCGCACCCCCTCCGCCGCACGAGCAGGCTCCGGCGGCCTACAACTGTGATCCGGTAAATCCCAACGCCACGCCCGAGGCTCGCGCGCTGCTGAAGACCCTCTGCGCGATCTCCGGCAAGGGCATCCTGTCCGGCCAGCATAATTATCCCAACCAGCGCGATCTGGACACGGAAAAGGTCCACACACTCACCGGCAAGTACCCCGCCATCTGGGGTTCGGATTTCGGCTTTACCGACGACGAGGACAAGGACTCCATCGTTCATCGCGACCTGATCATCGCGGAGGCCAAAAAGCAGGCGGCGGCCGGCTCCATCATTTATCTGTGCTGGCACATGCTGCGGCCCACCGAGGATGAACCGGGCAAGCCCGGCGCGAGTTGGAGGGGCAGCGTGCAGGCCCGCCTCACCGACGATCAGTGGGCGGAGTTGATCACGCCCGACACGCCGCTGCACAAGCGGTGGGAAAAATACATGGACACGGCCGCCGGCTATCTCAAGCAGTTGCAGGATGCGCATATCCCGGTCCTCTGGCGGCCCATGCATGAAAACAACGGCGGCTTTTTCTGGTGGGGCGGCCGCCCCGGGATGGGCGGTACCGCGCAGCTTTACCGCGAGGTCTACGCTCGCATGGTTTACGTTCATCACCTCGACAACCTGATCTGGGTGTGGAATCAGAACGGCCCCGCCCCATTGGGCGAGTTTTTCAATTACTTTCCAGGCCAACAGTACGTCGATGTCGTCAGCTATGACAACTACCGCGAATTGAGCGACCAGTATTATTACGAGATGCTGGCCCTGGCCGAAGGCAAGCCGATCGCTCTCGGCGAAGTCGGCGTCCCCCCTTCCGCCGAGGTGCTCAAGGCACAACCCCGGTGGGCCTGGTTCATGGTCTGGGCCGGCATGGTCAACGAGCGCATCCTGCCGGCTTATAACAACCCGTACGTAATCAATCGCGGCGATCCGATTCCGGGTACTTCGCCCGCGCCACAGTAAAGACTCCGGTCTGCGCCGGCAATCGGTGCTGCCAGGCGCCAGCCTGTCGCTGCGCTACGATGAGATTTGGACCGGTCATGCTGTCTCAAAGAGTGTCTCCAACCCTCGCGGCTCTGTGCCTCTGGGCCGCCAGCGGCACGCTGGCAAGCGCCCAGGTCGTCAACGTCTGGCTAACCACCAACGATCAGCAGGCACTGATGGCTCCGCAGCCGTCGGTGTCGTTCACGCCCGGCACCGGCCAGCTTCCATCCATCTTCATTTCCGAATCCCAGGCCGAGCAGACCATCGAAGGATTCGGCGCTTCCATGACCGATTCCGCGGCTTACCTGCTGAACGGAGTGGTCCCCCGAGCCGCGCTCGACGGTGTCATGCAATCCATCTTCGGACGCTCCCAGGGAATCGGCGTCAGCTTCCTCCGCAATCCCATGGGCGCCTCGGATATCACCCGCCCGCCCGATTATTCCTACGATGACACCCTCGCGGATAGCACCGATTCGAGCCTGCCGAACTTTTCCGTCTTCCATGACCAAGCCGACATCCTCCCCTTGCTCCTCCAGGCCAAAGCCATCAACCCGCAGATCAAAATGCTGGGCACTCCCTGGAGCCCGCCGGGTTGGATGAAAGAAAACAGCTCCATGGTCGGCGGTACGTCGGCTAATGCCCAGTTACTCCCAGCGCAGTACACAGCTTTTGCCAACTATCTGGTCAAGTATGTGCAGGCCTACCAGGCTGCCGGCGTCCCTGTCGACTATCTCACCATCCAGAACGAACCGCTAAATGTTCCCACTAATTATCCCGGCGAGTACATGGCCGGCACAGACCAGCTCAACATTCTGAAAAACTACGTGCTTCCGGCGCTAGCTGCCGCAAACATCACCACCAAAATCCTGGTTTACGACCACAACTGGGACACCCCATCGTACCCGGAGACAGTTCTCGCAGATCCAGCGCTCGCCGCGTCGCCGCAAATCGCCGGCGTCGCCTGGCATTGGTACGGCGGGCCTCCCGGCGCCATGACCACCCTGCACAACCTTTATCCGCAACTCGGCCAGTACATCACCGAGGCCTCGGGCGAAACGTCGATCCCCGACGAAGAGCAGAAAGACTTCGAAATGATCATCCACTCGATGCGGAACTGGAGCCGGTCATATGTCAAGTGGAGCTTGGCGCTGGATCAGAATAACGGGCCGCATACCGGCGGCTGCGGCGATTGCACCGGCCTGATCATGGTCAACTCCAATACTGGCGCGGTGACGAATAACATCGACTATTACACCTTGGGCCATTTCAGTAAGTTCGTGCTGCCCGGGGCGGTGCGCGTGTGGTCGAACAACGCGCCAGGCCTCATCAGCGCGGCGTTCATCAACCCGCTTCACCGTGTGGGCCTTGCTGGCGTCGCTCACTCCGACGCCCGCGAGCGGTCGCGCGTGCTGGTGGTCTACAACGATTCGGCGTCAACTCGGACCTTTCAGGTGGTGTGGTACGGAACATCGTTCCAGTATTCCCTGCCCTCTCACGCCGGCGCCACGTTTCAATGGGACGCCGGCCTCGAGTACTCCTGCCGGGGAGGGTGCTGGACTCCCGTGTTATCCGCAACCACGCAGATCCAGGCTTCCAGTTACAACGAGCTCAGCGGACTCCAGACCGAACCCTGCACCGATACGGACTCGAACGGCGGTTTCGACCTGGGATATTCCGCCCCGGGTCTTTGGGCGGAATACCGGAATATCGATTTCGGTTCCGGCGTCAGCTCCGTTCAGGTGCGGGTGGCGAATGACAGCGGCAGCCAAGGCACGCTCGAGTTCCATTCCGGCAGCCCCACCGGACCGCTGCTCGCTCAGGCCACGATTCCCAACACCGGTGCCTGGCAGACCTGGACCACCGTCACCGCTCCTGTTTCCGGCGCTTCGGGGGTGCAGAATCTTTTCCTCGTCTTCCAGAGCGGCAGCTCCAGCGGTGAGGGCAATGTGAACTGGTTCCAATTTCAGTAAATTGATTGGACCTTTGGACGACAGCAGCGGCACTGCTTCGGCCGCCTGAGTTGCCCTGCCTTCGCACATTCCTCCGCGTGCCGAAGAGCAATCGTCAACGTTATGCAGGTTAACACGTATGACTTATCGGGTATTCCTCGAATTTAGCATCCGTGCTACCATTTGACGTTGTCTCGGGAGGATGATGTGCGAGTGTTGCGCTGCTTCCTGCTAGTTTTGGCCATCGCATCTTCCGCAGTCGGCCAGACGTACACCATTAACACATTCGCCGGCGGCGGGCTGCCAGTGAACATTGCAGGTACCTCCGCCAGCCTGGCGCCCACAAGCGCCGTTGCGCTTGATGCGAGCGGCGACATCTTTATAGCTCTTCTGGATTACAACGTGGTCCTGCGCTGCGACGCCAGGACCGGAATCCTGACCCTGGTAGCGGGCAACGGAACGGCAGGTTTCAGTGGCGATAGCGGCCAGGCCGTTGACGCTCAGTTGAACGGCCCGACCGGCGTCGCTGTGGACTACGCCGGCAACGTCTACATCGCGGACGCCGGCAACGCCCGCATACGCAAGGTTTCGGCCGGCATCATCACCACCGTGGCCGGCACGGGTTCCAACAGTTTCAGCGGCGACAACGGCCCGGCCACCAGCGCTCAGTTGAACCCCATCGGCGGTACGCAAGGCGGCTTCGGCGTCGCCTTGGACGCCTCTGGCAACCTCTACATCGCCGACACCGGCAATTACCGCGTCCGCAAGGTCGCTAACGGCATCATCACCACCGTGGCCGGCAACGGGACGTATGGTTTCAGCGGCGACACCGGCCCGGCTACCAGCGCAACGCTGTCCAATCCAACCGGCGTGGTCCTGGATGACGCCTACAACCTATACATCGCGGACGGCAATCGCATCCGCGAGGTCTCGGGGGGAATCATCACCACCGTGGCGGGCAACGGATTCATCGGCCCCAGCGGCGATAACGGCCCGGCCATCAAGGCCGAGCTCAACGGCCCCAATGGCGTTGCCCTCGACAACGCCGGCGATCTCTTTATCGCGGACACGGGCAACAGTCGCGTCCGCGAGATCTCGAACGGCATCATTACCACCGTGGCCGGCAACGGTACGTTCGGCCTCAGTGGCGATGGCGGCCCAGCCACCAGCGCGCAGTTGAACAGCCCCTTCGGCGTTGCCGTGGACTCGCTCGGCAACGTCTTCATCGCGGACTTTGGCAACAATCGGGTCCGCAAGGTCACCGGCAACGCGATCACCACGGTGGTCGGCGGCGGCTCGTCAATCGGCGACGCAACCACGGGTGCTTTCGGCTATGCCATCAACGCCCAGTTGTTTTTTCCCGAGGGTGTCGCCCTGGATTCGGCCGGCGACCTTTACATCGCCGACTTTGACAATGGCCGCATTCGCAAGGTCTCCAGCCCCAGCTCCGTGATTACCACCGTCGCGGGTAACGGAATCTTTGGTTTCGGTGGCGACAACGGCCCCGCCGCCAACGCCGAGTTGGACGGTCCCAGCGGCCTCGCCGTGGACTTGGCCGGCAATCTTTACATCGCCGACTCCGGTAACAATCGCGTCCGCATGGTCTCCACCGGCGTGATCACCACCGTGGCCGGCAACGGGACGCCCGGTTTCAGCGGCGATCACAGCTCCGCCACCGGCGCCGAGCTGTATGGTCCCTCCGGTGTGGCCGTGGACGCCAACGGGAATCTCTACATCGCCGATTACTTCAACAATCGCGTCCGCATGGTCTCTAACGGCGTGATCATCACCGTGGCCGGCAACGGGACGCCAGGTTCCGGCGGCGACAACGGCCCCGCCATCAGCGCCCAATTATCCGGGCCCAAGGGCGTCGCCCTGGACGCCGCGGGTGACCTCTATATCGCTGACTCGGCCAACAACCGGATCCGCGAGGTCTCCGGAGGAGTGATTACCACCGTGGCCGGTAGCGGCGCCTTCGCACTCGGCGACGGCGCACCAGCCACCAAAGCCGTGATCAGCTTGCCCGCAGCCGTCGCCGTCGACATCGCCGGCAACCTGTACATCGCGGACTCTGGAAACAATCGCATCCGCAGGGTCACCGGTGGGATTATTAGCACCATTGTTGGCGATGGGAATGCTTCGTTCAGTGGTGATGGCGGCCCGTCGATTTTCGCGGAGATCGACGACCCGTATGGCATTACCGTGAACTCATCGGGCACGGTTTACTTCGCTGACACCGCAAACAATCGAGTTCGTTTTCTGTTCCCGGCCCCCGGCAATGCGTGCACCTACACCCTTAGCCCGTTCCCGTTGCCGGCCGTGGCCACCTCCGGCGGAAACGTCCCTGTAACCGTCCAGACCGCAGCCGGTTGCACCTGGGTGGCCCAAGGGCCGCCGAGTTGGATTACTCTCTCTGGCACCGCGGTCAACTCCGGTCCCGGTAGTGTGACTCTCACCGTCGTCGCCAACACCGGCGCAACGCGCAGTGGCGTCATCTCCATTGCCGGCGTGCCGGTCCTGGTGACTCAGCAAGGCACCAGCCCGGTGCTTTCCATCAACGCCGGTGGCGTCATAAACGACGCCAATTACACCGCGCCGGTGGCGCCCGGCAGCATTGCCGCGGCATTCGGAGATTTTCTGCTATCCTCGCAGTTCACTGCCCCGTCAGGGTCGCTACCCACGGACCTTTCAGGCCTTTCCCTCGAGTTCCCCGGCGGCAGGCTGGCGCCCCTGTTTTATGCCTCCGGCACACAGGTCAACTTCCAGATCCCTTGGGAATTGGCCGGCCAGTCGACGACTACCTTGACTGCCTCTCTGAGCGGCCAAACCAGCGCTGCCCAAACGGTGAACCTCGCGCCGTTCGCCCCGGCAATCTTCAGCATCAACTCTCAAGGCAGCGGTCAGGGAGCGATCATCGACGCAATATCCTATCGCCTCCTGGATTCCACTAACCCCGCGACCGCCGGCGTCACTTACGTCGCAATTTACTGCACCGGCCTCGGCGCGGTCACCAACCAGCCTCCGACCGGATCACCCGCACCGGTGCAGTCGCTGTCATACACCAACACCACGCCCACTGTGACCATCGGCGGAGTGCAGGTGCTAACCCAGAACGTGGAGTTCTCCGGCCTCGCGCCCGGCTTTGTCGGCCTGTACCAGGTCAACGCCCAGGTGCCCGCCACATCCGCAAGAGGGGATGCGGTGCCGGTGACAATAACCATCGGCGGTATAGCCTCGAATACCGTCACCATCGCCGTTCAATCGGCGCCGTAGCCGTCCACTGACCGAACGGGAAATCCGATCCGCGCGAAATTTCACGGTGTGACTGCGAATAGCCGCTGCATTCCACATTGGGATGTGCGTGATCGGTTTGTCGAAACCGCCACTACCTGGGGCTACGCCTCGCCATCGCCCTCCGCGGCCCTGGCCGCCAAAGCGCGACAACCTGATTCCGCCCCGCCCGTCTAACCCTCGCCAACTGATGCCGCATCCCCAGGCCACAGCATGCCCTCGTTGAGTTGTCTCATCACGCTCCTCACTGGATCGCAGCATCTGGCTTTCAAAACCCCGTTTTTCAACAAGCTCCTGACGCTTACGCCTTGCAGTGTTACTTATCAGTTCATCCAGTGTATTTTGCCTGATTGCCGGCGTTGCCAGTCGGTCCACCATGAGCGCAAAGAGCCCCCAGATCGTTCGAAATCATCGAGGGATTTCAGAAGGGCCTTTTTCTCGTAAGTAAGGCCCTGGCTCTCCCGCACTCGCGTCAGAGATAGGGCCGCGCAACTGAGATTCGGATACTTGCGCCTGATCTGCTGTTCGTCCGCTGCGTCAACTGCCTCCGGAAGCGTCTCAAACTCACGCCGAAGGATGCTCAAGTCCGGGCGGGGAGCATTCGAGCCCTGCAAGAAGCGTTTCATGATCGCGTCAGAATTCCGCGACTGGATTTCCCAGCCGATAAAGAGCCCTTTCAGTGGAGCGACGGCGTTCCGATCACCTTCCGACATGCCGTCCTGGAAGAGAACACCCGACAAATCGATTCTCGTGGCCAACGGGGAGGAGACCCCGCCTATTCCGATATGATTCTCCTTCCCGAACGTCTTGTAGTATGTTGTGCCTGGAGGTATGAGCGGCGCCATATGGTTCTCGACGAACTCATAATTTGAGTCGCCGTGGCCACCACTGGGGCCACCGATAGCAATTGACACGACTCCGGAACGCCCGACATTCCGGAAGCCGATCTTGTACTCGGCTCTATTCTCAGCAGCCACCGATAGTTGAACCGACTGGACGTCGCTCTTCATTAGCGGCAGGGTGGGCCTGGGCTGGCGCAAGGGGAATACTCCAATGTCAAACGGCTGAACGCCCATCTGCCTTACTGCCCGAATCGTGACTGTATGATTGGACTTGGCGGAGTACGCACCTAGGTGCCTTTTGTGATCCCGATCAAACCTGCGAACCGTGTCCCGCTGATTGAACAGAGCGTATGCATCGATCCGGAGCGCGTTGTCCTCCACCCGGAGGTCGAGTTCCAGCGCGTCAGGCACAGTGCCTCGGTACCCGGCCAGAGGTCTTAGCGCGGAGTAGCGCACCGTAATATTCATGCCCCCGGCAGCAGGCACGGCGACATAGTGCCGTTCCGGTTGTTCGCCAAAGACGGGCACATCCGCAGCAAGTGCCGAAGACCCGGAACCGCTCCTCCCGCTGAACTGTCGACAAGCGCCGAGTACCATCGCAAGCGTAACGCCAAAGGCAGCATAGTAGGCCGTGCGGCTCGACAGCGAGTGCTGCCTCATATAGACATTCTACTTATTCCGCTTATATCTTCTTGCCGATAATGGCGTAATCCAGACCCCCGAAAAAAGCCACGCGAAACGCATTTGGCAGCTCGGCTAACGACGGCATCGTATCCATCGCCGGCTCCAGGCGTCGCACCTCCATATCGCCGATGCCAAACTCACTCAGATAGAAAGTCAGTAACTTCTCGGGAACCGGGCGGGCGTGGGTCGGATCCAGGTAAAAGTAAGTCGCGAAAATAGCCAGGCATTCGGGATTGGGCGTCTCGATGACAATCACGCCGTTGCGCTCCAGCCGGCTGGCGGCCAGGCGAATCATCTCCGGCAGGCGCTCGGGCGGAAGATGCTCCACCACCTGCGCACAGAAGATGCCATCGAGCTCGCCTTCGTCCAGGCCGCGCAGATAATCGAACAAGTCCGCGGTTTCGGCTTCCAGACCCTTCTCGCGGCAGAGCGCGACCGATTCCGCGCTCGCATCGATGCCGCGGGCCGGCACGCCGGCCTCGCGCATCAGCCCCAGGAACTCGCCGCGCCCGCATCCGATGTCGAGCACGTTGCCGCGGCCCTTGAAATCAGCTACGTAAATCTGCTGGCCCGCCCTGACGCGCTCTTCGCTGCCGCGGTAGTACTCCGCAAACCGCGCGTAGTCGAAAGCCAGCGGAGCGGCCGGTTGAGTTGGCGCAGCCCCCGCGCCGACTTCAGGCGCCGCCAGCGATTGGAATGCCGCCCCGCTTCGCTGCCGGATGAGACGCAATTCCACGTGAATCAGCTTGTCGAATTCCGCGCGCACACGCTCCAGGTCGGCCCAGAGGCGCTTTTGGATCTCCAAGCCGCGCTCGTCCAGCCGCACGGTGAAGTCGTTGTGCTGGGCGCGTACCGCCTCGCGATAGTTGCTGTCCATCAGGGTGAGCCGGTATTGAAACGCTCCTTCGAGGTCGGCCACGCTGCGTTGAAACTGCATCTCGTTGGTCGCCAGTTTCTGCTCCCAGCCCGCACGCCATTCGACCCAATGGTGGCGGATATCGGACATTTCCTGGCTCTGTTCGCGCAAGGGCTTTTCCAATTCCTCGCGCCGCGCCCGCTCCGCCGCCAGCCGGTTTCCGAACTCGATCAGCGCGCGGTTGGATTGGTTGAGCGCCTCGATGGCCTCGTCCACGCATGCCACTGCCTTGCGGTTGAATTCCACTTGCTCCCGCACATGCCAGTCCAGCACCCGCGCCGCCAAACGCTTCCAGGCCTGGACTAGCGCGTTCAGTGGACCGCCGGCGCGCGGGTTGACGGTGCCAATGGCCGCCACCTTCCCCAGCGCGGCGTCGCGCGCGTCCGCCAGCCCGGTGAGGTCGGGCAGCGCGATATCCGTGCCGCCTGCCGCCGTTTCCGGATTGCTCGCGCGCACGCGGTCGCGCACCTCGCGCAAAATGGCGATCAGCTCAGCGCTTTCCACGTTTTTGACTCCACTCGGCGGTTACTACGGTGCCTAGGCCGCCCCGCGGTGCAAAATCGCCAATCACCGTCGCCGACCGCGGCTGCGCAAATCGCACCACGTCGCGCAACACGCGGTTCACCACGTTCTCTTGAAAGATGCCCAACTCGCGATAAGCCAGCAGGTACATCTTGTACGATTTCAGCTCCAGGCAGCGCCGCAGCGGCACATACCGCAACACGATCTTACCGAAATCGGGCAGGCCGGTCTTGGGACACACCGCAGTGAACTCCGGCATCACGATTTCGATTTCGTACGGCTCGCTGTACTGGTTCGGCCAGGTCTCAATCTCCGGCAATGGCGCACGCGTGCCTGATTCGGCGTGCGCATCGGTGTATTGCCGTTTCATGCCAGGGCCTTTGAGAGCAAGTCGAGAAACAGGCCGACATCGGCCACCACCCCCACCGCCTGCCCTGTGCCGCGATCGCTCACCTTGGTCGCCACCGCGGGATTGATATCCACGCAAACGATTCTCACCCAGCTCGGCAGCATGTTGCCTGTAGCGATCGAATGCAGCATCGAGCCCAGACAGATCACCAGGCCCGCGCCCTTGAGCTCGGCCGCGTAAGCGTCCTGCGCCGCGTTCATGTCGGTGATGGTATCGGGCAACGGGCCATCGTCGCGCAGGCTGCCGGCCAGCACGAAAGGCACGCCCTTCTTCACGCACTCGTACAGCACGCCCGAGCGCAGCCGGCCGCTCTCCACCGCCTGGCGAACCGAGCCGGCACGGTAGATGGCGTTGATGGCGCGCATGTGGTTGCGGTGCCCGTGCTCCTCCAGGCGCCCGTCAGAGAGGCGAACCCCCAGCGAAGTGCCGAACAGGGCCGCCTCCACGTCGTGCACCCCCAGCGCATTGCCGCTCAGCAGCCCCTGCACCGAGCCCTGCCGGATCAGCGCCGACAATCCTTCCACGCCGCCTGTATGCACCACCACCGGCCCGGCCACCACCACCACCTTGAGCCCGCTCGAGAGTGTCTGCCGCACCAACTCTGCAGTCTGGCGCACCGCGGTTTCCACCTGCCGCTCCGACGAAATTCCGTTGGCCATGAAGGCGAACGCCAGGCGGTCGCGCTCTTTCGACTCCGGCACCACGCGAATGCCGCGCAACCCGGCCACAATGCGGTCGCCGCGGCACAGGTCGCGCAGACGCCGGCACCGGGCGTGGCCGTCTGCCACCACCACCATCGCGTCCATCCGCTGGTTCTCCACTTCGATCCATTGCTCGCCGTGACGCACATAGGTGCGATGGTTCGTGGTGGAATAGAAATCCTCTGGCGCGCACCGGTCGTGCTCCACTTCGCGGAGTTGCGCGTCCGTCGCGTCCACCGGAGCGCAGCCCAGCAGCAGCAGCGTCTCGAGCAGGCGGTCGAGAGCGTTCTGGTCGGCGGTGGTTACCCGCAGCCGCAGGTACGACGGTTCGCTGTTGGTACGGCCGATGCGGAACTCTTCCACCTCGAAACGGCCGTGTTGCTCCACCACCGTGTCGAAGATGTTCTCCATGACATGGGAGTCGATCAGGTGGCCTTCCGCTTCGACCACTTCCTGGAATGGCATAGAATCTTCTATTGTACCGTCGCTCGATGCCTGCTTTTTCTGCACCGCCAATGGCGCCCTGCCACCTACTTCACCGCCAACCAAGCCAAAAACAATCCGTCCGGCGGCACATCTTCCCAATAGGATATGTCGCGGCTCTCCACCTGGCGGCAGTGGCGTTTCAACAAGCGCTGGAGTTCCCGCCGGCCGAACCACCGCTCCCACTCGGGCGTTTCCAGCCGCCCCCACGCGCGGGCGTTTTTGTCGATCACCGCGATCCGCCCGCCTGGTTTCACGACGCGGCAGATCTCACTGACCGCTTTCGCGATCTCAACCGCATGCTCCAGGCTTTCGGTGGCGTACGCGGCATCGAACGCGCCATCGGGAAACGGTAGTTCCGTCATGGAGCCAGCGCACACGCAAAGACCCGCCTGCGCATAGCGCAACATCTCCAGCGAAAGGTCAACCCCCCAGATTTCGGCAGCCGGTTCCTCGTCGTTCAAAATGCGGGCGAAGCGGCCTTTGCCGCAGCCCACGTCGAGCACTCGCCGCCCGGCCAGCGCGCCCAGGTGCCGGCGGATCAACTTCACGTGATAAATTCGCGGGTCGATGGTGGCGGGAAAGTGCTCCTCATCGCTGGCAGCCCGGTCGAATGAGGCGCGGATGCGGGCGCGCAACTCGCTGGTAAGCCGCGCGCTCCGCCGCGAAAACAGACGGCTCCAGTCCAAACCTCAGGCCTTTGTGAGGAAGATGGGCAGGCCGAGCTTGTGGTCGTAAATCGGCCGGTAGCGCTCGGTGTTGTACATAGTGCCAACATCCACCCGTCGCGGACCCAGCTTGGGATCGGGAATCGGCACCATCGTGTAGCAGCCGCTGCTGATGGCGGTCATCAGGCCGCTCTTGCCTACCTCAATCGCGTCCATCGCCATTCCGGCAAACGTGTTCGCCACCATCCGGTCGACGAAGTCCGGGCTGCCCGACCGCAGATCGTAGGTCAGGTCGCTGACGATCGTTTCCTCCCCCGTGGCGGACTTGATTTCGGTCGACAGGTCTTCCGCCACGCTCATCTTCTTGCGGTGCCCGAAAGCGTCGGCCTCTCCGTACTCCTTCACCATGTAACCCTCCCACTCCGCGCCTTCGGAGAGAATCACCAGCGCGTAGTTGCTCGGGTTGTGCTTCTTGTCGTACACCAGCACCTCGATCAGCTTCTCTAAGTTCACCTTGCATTCCGGAATGCAGCAGCGCACCGAAGTTACATACGCGGTGTAGAGCGCCGTGTAGCCGGCGTCGCGGCCGAACACGCGGAAGATGCCGATCCGTTCGTGTGAGCCCACCGTGGTCCGCTGCCGCTCGATCGCATCCATGGCGCGCGTGATCGCGGTCGAAAAGCCGATGCAGTACTCGGTGCCCTGCACATCGTTGTCCATCGTCTTCGGCACCGCCACCACCTTCACGCCGCAGCGGTCCAACTCGGCGGCATAGCTCAGCGTATCGTCTCCCCCAATCGCCACCAGGTAGTCCAGCCCCAGCGCCTCCAGGGTCTCCAGCACCGCCGGCGTCACGTCGTACACGGTGGAAGTGACACCCTTCTTGGTGGCTTGCCGGGAGGGAAAGTTGCGCCCTTCGAGCGTTGGCGGCAGCTTCGACATCTTCGACGGGTTGGTGCGCGAGCTGTGCAGGTATGTGCCTCCGGTGCGGTCGATGGTCCGGGTGTTCTCGCGGTTCAACGGCTGAATGTAACGGCTGCGGCTAGCCGGGTCCTGCAGATCGACATGCGTCAGCCCTTCCCAGCCGCGCCGGATACCGATGACCTCCAGTCCGGCTTCACCGGACCGGTAGACAACCGATTTGATGACCGAGTTCAATCCGGGGACGTCGCCGCCGCCAGTGAGGATACCGATACGCTTCGCGGGCATGAATACTCCTTAAAAGTGGAATTGGTTTCAGATTGGAAAACCTCATTATAGAAGATGGCGCGCGCCGGGTACGGGCCGCGGCGCCGTGCCGGCGCGCCGCCCGCTATACTTGGGTCTGCGATGCGCATGAACCGCTTAGTCCGGCGATTTCTGCTGACCATCCTCGCCATCGCCACCACTTTGGCCATCGGCACCGTCGGTTTCACCGTCATCGATCATTACCCGCCCTTCGACGCCTTCTACATGACGCTGATCACCATGACCACGGTGGGCTACGCCGAAATCCATCCCCTTTCCCAGGCGGGCCGCATCTTCAATTCGTTCCTCATCATCTTCGGCGTCACGACGATCCTCATCGCCATTGGCGCCATGACGCAGACGATCATCGAAATCGAGTTGGGCGATCGTCTCCACCAACGGCGGAATAAACGCATGATTGACAAGCTCAAGAACCATTTCATCGTATGCGGATTCGGCCGCGTCGGGCGCGGCGCGGCCGCCGAACTGCTCCACGCCGGAGTGCCCTTCGTGGTGGTGGACCAGGATCCGCAGCGCACCGAGCGCGCCATGCTGGAAGGAATGCTGGCCGTGGCGGCCGATGCCACCCGCGACGATACGCTGCGCCAGGCCGGGATCGAGCACGCCCGCGGTCTGGTCGCGGCGCTCGCCACCGACGCCGATAACCTGTTCGTTCTGCTCTCGGCCAAGGGCTTGAACCCGGGCATTTACGTGGCCGTGCGCGCGGCCGAGGAAGGCGCCGAACAGAAAATGCGCCGCGCCGGCGCCAACTCCGTCTTCGCTCCCTACGCGCTCACCGGGCACCGCCTGGCGCAAGCCCTGCTGCGGCCCCACGTGGTGCAGTTCCTCGATTTCACCACCCAGGATTTCGGGCAGGACATCACCATCGAACAGGTCTCCGTGGCCGCCGACAGCGAAATGGTCTCCCGGACCATCCGCGAAATGCAACTGGGCCGCGACCTGGGCGTCATTGTGATGGCCATCCGCGGGCGTGACGGCCGGATGCTGTTCAATCCGCCCGCCGATACCGCCATTCACGGCGGAGACTTCCTGATTGTGATGGGCAGCCAGGAGAGTCTGCGCGCTCTCGAAACGCTGCTCGCCGGGCGCGCCGCACCGCACACGGGTTAGGCAGCGCTGCCGGTGCGCGGCACGAAACTGGATGCGGACGCCGAAGACACCGGCGAAGACTAACTTCAGCCCGTTAGGGCGAAAGAGGGTAGCCCAAGGCGTGAGCCTTGGGAAAACGGTCTCCGTAACGAGCCCGGAACGGGGGGGCGGAAGAAGCGCCTCCAACGAGTCCATGGGCTGCTCCACTTTCATGTCGCACACCCGTAGCACTGCCCGTGCCTGCCCCTAAGCACACCAGGAGATACAATTCTAGTCATGGCAAAGCCTCCGCGCCCTCTCGATTCGGCCGGCCCCGCGGGCATCAAGCCGCAACGGCCGGAGAGCGATCCGCCTAAATCGCAGACCGCGTGGCGGCGGTTGCTCGATCGGTTGATGAACGGACCGGCGCCCACCGACCCGCTTTACCTGACGAATCGTACCAACTGGCAGCGGATGCGAGTGGTGGCCGTAGTCGTGACGCCGATCGTGCTGCTGGTGGCCGTGCTGGCTCTCGCCTGGAGCGGCGTGTTCAAGGCAAAGGATGCGCCCGCGCCAAGGGAGCTTACGGTCGAGGAAAAAGCCGCCCGCATTCTTCCCAACTTCGATTCGAAAATCCAGCTTCCCACCAATCACGACCTCGACGTGCAGGATGTTCGCGTGGAGCATGGCCCGCCGCGGCAGGTAGTGGGACGGGTCAGGAACAACACCGACCGCGTGATATCCTCCGCCGACATCGATTTTGACCTGACCGACGATCGCTGGTCCCACTTGGGCGCCGTCAGCACGCGGGTCGAAAACCTGCCTCCGCAAAGTGCGGTACCGTTCAAGTTCGCCGTTGCGCAGGACACCGCCGAACACGTCCTGGTCCGCGACTATCAGGTCCATTAAGAGACCGTGTAGTGGCAAGCCCGGGCACTGCCGTAGCGCCGGCGGTCTTTGCCGCCGGTTCTTTGCGTGCCAACCGCGCCGGCGTCTGCGCGCCGTCTCCTCCTCCACGCGCGGTAGCATAAACAAATGGACTGGCAACTGGACGCGGCTGAGGCGCGCGTGCTCGGCGCCCTGCTCGAAAAGGAAATCGCCACGCCGGAGTATTACCCGCTCTCACTCAACGCTCTGCTCAACGCCTGCAACCAAAAATCCAATCGCGAGCCGGTGGTGGCTTACGACGAATCCACCGTCGAAGCCACGCTCGAAGACTTGCGCCGCCAGGGCCTGGCCACCCGGCTCACCGGCCGCGATATCCGTGTGCCCAAGCATGCCCAGCGTTTCACCGAGCAGTTCAATCTCGGCCGCCGCGAAGCCGCCGTCTTGTGCCTGCTGCTGCTGCGCGGCCCGCAAACTGTGGGCGAGCTGCGCGGCCGCTCCGATCGCCTTTACCAGTTCGACGACCTGGAAGCGGTGGAAACCACGCTCCAGCATCTGTCGGAGTCGGGCCTGGTGATGCGCCTCACCCGCCTCGCCGGATCGCGCGAGCCGCGCTGGGCGCATCTGCTTTCGGGCCAGCCTGAAGCCGGCGTCGAAAACAGCCAGGCTCCATCGGCTCCCGCGCCCCATCTGCCGGCCACCGACCGCATCGCCGCCCTCGAGCGTGACTTCGCTGCCCTTCGCCGCGAATTTGACGACTTTCGCAAACGGTTCGATTGATCCTGCCGGCATCGTTGTCCGCGCCACCAGCAGGCGCTCAGCTCTGCGCCAGTCTTTTCGGAGCCACGACTGTAAGGGCGTTGTCTCCCGCAGTAGCGCGACATCATACGGTCAGCGGACCCAGCGCTACCCACGCGCTTCGTTGAACGCCGAGCGTCGCCAGAGCTCGCCAAAACCCCGCCGCCCCACCCCACTCACGGCTGCGCTACACCTTCGCCAGCTTCCATCTCCCGCGCCGGAACCACGCGATTCCCACCACCGCCAGAACCGATTCAGCGATGCAGATAGCCAGGTACACACCGCGCGGTCCCAGCCCGGCTCGCTCCGCCAGCAGCCACGCCAGCGGAATCTGCAGCAGCCAGTAGCAAAAGAAATTCATCCACGTCGGCGTCGCCGTATCGCCGGCCCCGTTGAAGGCCTGCTCCACAATCATTCCCCAGGCATAGAACGGATAACCCAGGCTTACGTATCGCAGGCAGGCCACGGCCACCGGCGCCACTGCGGCGTCGCTGGTGAACAGGCTCACCAGCGGCCGCGCCACGCTGAAAAAGCACACCGCCACCGCCGCCAGAAAAGCCGTGTTGTACGCCCCGGCCATCCACACCGCGCGCTCCGCGCGCTCCGGCCGCCCGGCCCCGAGGTTTTGCCCTACCAGTGTGGCTGCTGCCGCAACGATGCCCCAAGAGGGCATCAGGGCAAAAACGATGATGCGAATCGCGAGCGTGTAACCGGCAATGGCCGCGCTGCCGAAGCGCGCGTTGATTCGCGCCAGGCTGACCCAGCTCGCCGTCGAGATGAAGTACTGCAGCATGCCCGTCGAGCCCACCCGTAGCAGGCGCCCCATCACCCTCCAATCCGGCCGCAAATGGCGCAGTGCTAGGCGCACTCGGCTCTTGCCCCGGAATAAAATCGAGAGCTGATAAACCACGCCGATCCACCGCCCGATGGTGGTTGCCACCGCCGCGCCGGTCACTCCCAGCCGCGGGAAAGACGCGAACCCATAAATGAAGCACGGGTCGAGCGCCATGTTGATCAGGTTCGCCAGCCACAGCGTCCGCATCGCGGCCGCCGCGTCGCCCGAGCCGCGGAACACGCCGTTGATCAGAAACAGCAGCACGATGGCCACGTTGCCCCCGAGCACCACGCTCGCGTAGCCCGTTCCCGCGCGGATCACCGATGCCGGCGCGCCCATCAGCCCGAGCAGGCGCGCCGCCAGAAACACGCCCCCGAGGCCGGTGGCGATGCCCACTGCTGCACCGCACACAATCGCTTGCCCGGCCGCGCTTGCCGCGCCGTCCGCGTCCCTTTCGCCGATGCGCCTCGCCACCGTTGCCGTGGCCGCCATGCTGAGGCCCAGCCCAATGCTGAACACCAGCGTCACAACGCCTTCCGTCAGCCCCACCGCCGCCAGCGAATCTGCCCCCAGCCGCGCCACCCAGAACGCGTCCACCACGCTGAACGCGGATTCCATCGCCATTTCGAGCATGGTCGGGATGGCCAGCAGCGCGATGCCACGGCTCAGACTGCCTTCGGTAAAATCCTGATCGCTCCCCGCCAGCGCCTCTCGCAGTAAATTGCGCCGGCGGGTGCGAGTATCTCTCTCGATTACTTGCATGGAAATGCCCTCGCGGAGTACAGCTCCGCCCTGACCTGGTTTTTGAGTTATCGGGGAATGCAGCTCAGCAAGCGCTCTCGGCGCTTACCGAACGGCGACGGAAAGGTTGGGGATTCGCATGGGCACAACCACCTGGGAGTTATCTTATCATGAACCCCAAGAAAGTCTCAAAAGGAATTTCACAAAACGTGATACGCCGGCCGGCGCCCGGCTACCTGCGCCACACCACGCCGCCCTTCATCACGAAGCTGACTCGTTCGAGCGCGCTGATGTCCTCCAGCGGATTTCCCTCCACGGCGATTACGTCGGCAAAGTAACCCGCACGCAGCGCTCCGATCTGGCCTTCCCATCCGAGCAGCTTCGCACCGTGTAGCGTGCCAGCTTGGATCGCCGCCAGTGGCGACATGCCGAACTTCACCATCAGCACCAATTCGCGCGCCTGCGTGCCATGCGGAAACGGCCCCACGTCCGAGCCCATGGCGAACGGCACGCCGGCCGCCAACTGCTTGCGGAATTCCGCGGCGTGATACTGCAGCATCGCCCGTTCGCGCTCAGCCGCAGCCGGTGAGGCCGCATGCTCTGCAAAGTACTCGGCAATGGCGAAAGTCGGCACCGCGAAGATGCCGCGCTCCCGCATCAGCCGCATGGTTTCGTCGCTCAACTGGTAGGCATGATCGATCGATTCCACCCCGGCCCGTGCCGCATACAGCGTGCCGGGTTCGCCCATGGCGTGCACCGCCACTCGTTTACCCACCCGCGCCGCCTCGGTCACCGCCGCCGCGAGCTCGGCCTCGGTGAACTGATATGGCGTGGCGAATTTGCCGCCGGTCAGTGTATCGCGGCCGGTTTCATAGATCTTGATAAAATCCGCTCCCTCCTTGAATTGCCCGCGGATGACTCGGATCAATTCGAGTGCATTGTTGGCCTGCGTTGCGTTGGGCAGCACCTTCTGCGCCGGGTTGAAGCCGATGGCGTCTTCATGGCCGCCCAGAATGTCGATGGCGTTGCCGCTGATGCGCAGCCGCGGGCCCGGAACCGATCCCGCGTTGATGGCGTTGCGCACCGCCGTGTCGGCCGATCCGGCGCCCTCGGTTCCCATGTCGCGCTCAGCGGTGAACCCGGCCATCAGGTCGTCGCGCGCCGCCAGCACCGCCCCTATCGTTCGCTGCGGCACCGATTCCTCCACCGTCTGCAGATCCTCCGCTCCGGGATGCAGGAACAGGTGCACGTGCGCGTCAATCAGTCCCGGCAGCAGCGTTCGGTCGCCCAGGTCGATCACCTCGGTATCCGCCGTCCGCGCAACTTTTGCGCCAACCTCGGCGATCCGATCCCCACGCACCAGCACTTCGCCCGGCGCGATCATTTCCCCGGTCTCCACATCCAGCAGCCGCGCCGCGTGCAGCACCGTGGCGTGATTCGCCGGCTGGCACCATGCCGCCCGCCCGGCGGCCACCAAAACGACCAACGAGATCCAGCGCAAACACTTCAAAGCCATTGCGCGCCATCATACCGCCCTGAGCGCTCGAGTGGGGCCGGTCCCCGACCGGCCAACGCCGGGCGAAGCCCGGCCCTGGAGTTTCTACGCTTCCGCGAGAAAGCCGTAGCGCCGGCGGTCTTGCCGCCGGTTCCTTTGCAGTGTGGGGCTAGGTTGATAACCTGCGCACCGATTGATAATCGGTGCAGCCGGGCGAAGCCCGGCCGTTTTTTTGTTTGTCCCCCGTAGGGGCCGGGCATGCCCGGCCCGCGTCTCCGCGTCACAACCCGGTCACCACTCTTGCCTTCCCACTAACTCAATCACTTAGCCCCAAACTCGCCGCTCCAATCCTTGACATATCCCGTATCCTTAGATTGGGACGGTGGCGCAATGCTCCGCTGCTCGTCCTTTCTTGCTGGCCAGCAAGCGTTGCACTCAGGTGGTACTGAACTTCCGGCGCCCGTGAACGGCATGCGGGGTCCCCCTTGGGCTGGACTCCCGACGGAA
>JBAVEN010000033.1:0-38478 GCA_049587755.1 Bryobacteraceae bacterium
TCCAAAGTACTTCTCGCTTTCCAGGGCATCGGCTTTAGCCTCAAGCCCAGTTTGCGAGCCAAAGAACAAACAAAAGTGTCCATGATGTCGCCGGTTCAAAGTGTCCATGATGTCGCCGGTCCGGACCCATACTGCGGCACGGCTGAAGCCGTGCCCTGATACAAGGCTGATTCGAAGTTCCACCGCGGAATTTCGGGCTAATCCTATCCCCGCGCGTTCGGAAATGTAGAAACTCCAGGGCACGGCTGAAGTCGCCCCCGGATACAAAACTGCGCGATTGGGTTGGCAGGGCGAGCTGCCGCCGAACGCTCGGAAATGTAGAAACTCGATGTGTCGAGACGAATCGCACAGCAGGCAGGCCCGCGCCACGGGGCAGTAAGTAGAGTGGATGCGGGAACCAGGCTTTGCCTACGCCAGCCCGCTCTGCCGGGCGTGTTTCAGCGCTTCAATGGCGACGCCGCGCGCGCCGGCCGTGTCGCCGTTGGGCATGATGTAAATCGGAATGCCCGCCTGCTCTTCGCGCTGCGGCGGCATGCCCGCGCGGATTTCCTCGAGGAACCAGCGCTGGAATTCCTCTTTGGTTTCCAAGGCGCCGCCGCCAACGATGAAGGCATCCGGGTCGAAAGTATTCGCCATCTCGTCGAAGAAGAGTCCCAAGCCATGGGCCTGCACGCCGAAAATCTCTTTGCACATGGGGTCGCCGTTCTCCGCCATGCCGCGCACCAGCTTGGCCGCATTGTGGAGGTCTCCCATGGCGCCAAGCCGGTGGCCGGGATACCGCCGCAGGAAAAAAGGAAGGAAAGACCGCTCGATCGCCGAAAGCGAGCACACCGATTCCAGGCATCCTGTGCGTCCGCAATTGCATCCCGGCTTCAGGCCGTCGATGGCGGCGATGCTCTGGTACGGAATCAGCACGTGGCCCAATTCTCCGCCAAATCCCACTCTGCCCTTCACCACCTCGCCGCCGATGATGATGCCGCCGCCCAAGCCGGTCCCGATCACCACCGTGAGCGTGGTCTCCCGCGTGCTGGCGCCGAAAATGTTGAAGTGCCCCCACAGCGCACCGGCATTTCCATCGTTCAAATAGGTCACCGGCATGCCGAGCTTCTTTTCCAGGCCGGCGCGGATATCGAACCCGGCCCAATCGGAGTGCACGAAGTTGGTGGAACCGCGCGCGCTCAGCACGCCCTCGGCATTGGCCGGACCGGGCGTGTCCAGGCCGGCGGCCACCACGTCCGCCAGCGCCACGCCCGCCTTTTCGACCGCGATTTTCAGGCCGTCCTCAATCTGCCGCAGGCAGATCTCCGGTCCTTGCTTCGCCAGCGCCGGATACTCGCACAGTCCCTCGATGAGGAACCGCTCCTGCCCGTTCACCAAGGTATAGTTGATCGCCGTCCCGCCCAGATCGATTCCGGCAACTATGTGCACGTTGTCTCCCCCATTCGCGCTCGGAGCCCAAACGTTCCACATTAGCAGGATTGCCGCCGGCCCGGTTTCGAGGATGGAGCTTCGAGGATGGTGGGGCATGCTTTAGCTTGCCCTCAAATCGTTGAAATGGTGAGAAACATCGGACGCCGTGTGGACTTGGTCTATTACCGGCAATCTTGCGCACTTATGGCCGAGCGCCGAAGCGAGTATCGAAGAAGGTTGCCGCATTTTCATCCGGACCGTGCGCATCTGTTTGTGACGTGGCGGCTGCACGGGGCCTTGCCTGTGCCATCGCCGGACGTCATCCATGCGACTCCCGGACATGCGTTTGCGGCAAAGGATCGCGCGCTGGGCCAGAACCGGGGGCAATTATGGCTGAGCGATGCGAGAGTCGTCCGGCAAGTAGCGGAAGCGATTCGCACCGGCGAGAGCCGGAAGGAGTTCTACGAGTTGCAGGCTTGGGTGATTATGCCCAACCATGTGCACATGTTGCTGCTGCCGCGCGTGGCGCTGCCCCAAAATCACCCATTGGATCAAAGGGCGAACAGCCAGGGACGCGAATCTGTTGCTGGGGCGGGCTGGCGAGCCGTTTTGGCAGGATGAGTCTTACGATTTATTGGGTGAGAAACGAGAAGGAGTTCAACCGGATTGCGGTGTATATCGAAGAGAATCCGGTGTCGGCAGGACTGGTGACTACGCCTGAGGATTGGCCATGGTCAAGCGCCACGCTGGCAAGCTAAAGCATGCCCCACCAATGCAATGCGTGCCACTGGTGGGGCATAAGGAGGACTCTTCTTAATGAGACAATCGCAATATGGCGCTGAGGACGGTGCTCATGGCATTAGCGAGCTCGGTCCCGTTGGCGGCTGGGACGTACAAGCCAGATGGCTCGGTGTTCATATAGCAGCTGAGTCCATTCGAAGTGCAGCCGCTGACGTTCGCGACCTTCTGCAAAAGGCCGGCATCGGTACCCCCGGCATCGCCTGAGTAGCCAATCGTCATGATTTCAATGCTCATCGGGCTGGTGTCGCCGGCCCGGCTTGCATAGTTAGCGTCCTGGCGAATTTTCTCGGCGACATTGTCGACCTCATCCCATGCCGCCAATCCCCATTCGTAATTGCTGCTTGGATTGCTGGTGCTCCACGCGGTCCCGCTATAGATCTTCGTCCCGTCCGTGGTCAGCGAATACAAGTAACCATTGCTGCCCGTGCTCGTGTTCGGACTAAGAGGGTAGCCATAGGCGTCGTAACTGGGGATAGCCTTCAAAGCACTTCCCGGAAAGCTGGAACAGTGGGCCTCGTTGTCGGGAATGGAGGGGGGTGTTACCCAATCCCCGTGGTTTAACGTACCGCCGGCGTTCGCCATGTACCAGGCGGATGTGTGACCGCTGTCGAGGCTCGCAAGCTGGAAGATGCCTGCCTGGGGCGAGCCGGTATAAGGGATGGCGGTCCCCGGCACCCAGATCGCGCCGTACATCGGGTTCTTGGGCGGCGTACCGCTGTCCGTGGCGTACGTGCAGCCGCTGGAGCTAGAGATCACGTTCTTGGCACCGGCTATATTCGGGTAGATGGGAACGGACGAAGGCACGCCATCGGTAAAGAGCACAACCACATTCATCCTGGTATCAGCGCCGTTAGCTGCCATGTCCCGCATGTGTGCCTTCTGCAATTCGATATACGCCAGGGCCAGCGCTTCGCCCATTGCGGTCGCGCCGCCTGCCTGAATCTTCCCGATCTGAGAATACATATCGGTGGAGCTGGATCCACAGGTGTATGGGGCGGAGGATCCACAAAAATTGATGTCGGGCCCGCCCCCGCCGTTGTAGGTCTGGACTTCCGGCCACGGGGTTGTCGGGTAGCCGACCACGGCGCTGCCATCGAAAACGATCAGCCCCATCTCGTCGTAACCCGGGGTGAAACCCTGTACGAAGCCCTGCGCGGATGTAATCAGCTCGTTGATCACTTCCTCGTGGGTGGGCGAAGTGGGGTCGACGGCGGTCATCGACCCAGAGCGGTCGATAATGAACTCGACCCGCGCATCGCGCCGGGTAGCGGTGCCGGTGGCTGCAACGGTGGCTGCGTTCTGACCGAAAATCCGCATAAACAACAGTGGCACGTCCACCTGCGCTGTTATGGTCACCGTCTTGGTGATGCCGTTGGTAAAGTTAACGGTCGGTATCAGGCTGTAGGATCCCCAAAACCCGGCCCCGCCTACGCGGAAGTTCGCATCCAGAAACTCTCCGGCGATGTTCGTGGGGTTGGCGTTGGTGCTGAGTAGACGGCCGGTGCCTAAAGCCGCTCCATCCACCGCCGCGGAAAGCTCCGTCTGCACGATGTAGCACATTGTGCCATCCACGGCGAGGCCCACCAGGCCGACGAGAACCGGCGTTATCAGCGCAACCAGTACCATCACGTTGCCGCGTTGTCCCTGCCGAGAACGTGTCGCTTTGATCATGTAGATCGACCTCCAAGGAATCGCTCAGAAATACATTTGCGCGTAAGTCATGGCGCCCGAACTGAAGGGCGGCATGTGAAATCCGGTAGCAGCGGCTTCGGACGTATAGATCCACTGTCCCGAGGGCAGCCCGTCGCCGGTCGTGCTGTTCCACGGGTTGAAGCCGTTCGTCCCCGTGGGAACCTTCGCTATATTGCTGGTGTTGGTTGCCTGGTTCGTGATGGTAATGGTTCCGTCGGTGCTACTGACGATGCTGGAAGGGGGGGTGCCCAGGTTGCTGGTGCGCAGCCCGGCGTTGCCGATCACCAGCCGCTCGGAGAACACCCAGTCTCCATAGTTCGTGCAACCCGTCGGTGTGCCGCCCGAACCGATAGTTGTAAAGCCAGCCAGGGCACACGCGCTGACGTCCATATACCGGACCTCTGAAAGAATCACTACCGAATTACCCGCGGTCGAGCCAGTCAGGCCCGACACACCCGACCCGGCAGTCATGCCGAGTGGCCCGGCGATGGCAGCCAAGAGCTGCTGATTGCCTGCGAGGGTGAAATTGATGTTGCGCGCAAACATGTGGCCGGCGTCTCGCGCCAACTGCACGGTCTGCATTTGCAGGAGCATGTTCAGTCCGAGGCCGATCACGCCGAGCATGAGCGGGATCAGCACCAGCAGGGAGAAGGCGAACTCAATGTAAGCGCCACCGCGTCGAGGTTTTTGTCTCATCCGATTCTCCGATCCTAAGGGGCCGTTCCAATGGGCGGCACGTCGCTGGATGGCTCGATCTCATCCGCAGAGACTACGTTCAGCTTGGTCGGACTATTGTCAGCTTTATTCGCCCAACTAAAAATGCGAACCGTCAGTGCGGAAAGCGGGTAATTGACCACCTCCACCTGCATGATGTTGCCGGGGGCGTCGCCGCTCGCTGAAGTGGATACATCGGTCACACCCGTAGAGGAACCTGAATTCTGCTCCAAATAGTGCACCTGGATGTAGCTGAGACCGGTTGCGCCGCCGAGAAGCCCCAGGGAGTGCGACTGCACACTGCTTTTCACCATCGCCGTGAGGTTCGAGTTTGCGGCGGTGGCTTGTGTGCCGGTAATGGTGATTCCGGTGCGTACACCCGTGCGGACCGCGTATTGCAGCGTCGCTTTGATGAAGATCCCCCACGATGCGTCCATGATCACCATGATGATGGCAAGCAGCGGGAGTAGCACGTACGTAAACTCGATGAGGTTTTCGCCCCGCTGCCGCCGCCTGCGCAAGCTGGGCCGGTTCTGTTCATTACTCCGCATAGGTGGCTCCGGATTGCCGCTGACCGCCCGGCAACTCTCTGTGTGTGTCACTTCTACCGCGACCGGCAAACTGCGATTTGCCCGCATGCATTGAGGACGATTCGCCGGAAAGTTTTATTTACGAAACCACTCACTTTCCCGGCAACGTTATCTTTTGAGGCAAACAGCGCTAACTAAGGTAAGTAGGCCGAATGCTACTCAATGGCCATCTATAAGCAGGAACCGCGCCGGAGTAAGATCTGTGCGATGGCGCCTAGTCCCGGCAGCCCGCTCACAACGGGCATCGAGCAGGAAATCGTCGATCTTTACGAGAGGGAAGCCTCCGGCATACTGCGCTACGCCGGCGTACTCGCCGACAACCGGGAGATGGCCCACGATGCGGTGCAAGAGGCGTTCTTCCGTTTCTTCCTCTGCCGTTCGGCGGGCCAGCATATTCGCTCTCCCAAGGGTTGGCTGTTTCGCGTGGCGCGCAACTACATCCTGGATCAGAAAAGAGCCGGCTCGCGGCATGAGGTCGGCATCGAGTCGCTGCGCAACCTGCCTTGCCCGGCGCGCGTCCCGGAAGCCGATGGCCGCGTCTCTGAGTTGCTGCAAGGCTTGCTGCAAATCGGTCTCTCGCCGAGGGAGATGGATTGCGTCCGGCTGCGCATGGAAGACTTGGGTTACGAGGAAATTGCCGGCGTGCTCGGGCTGCGGGCGGGCACAGTGGGCGCTTTGCTTGCCAGGGCGCATGAGAAGATCCGCAAGGCCGTGCGCGCCGGGCTCCACAAGAACCCGGATTTCGCCCAGGCGGCGGGAGAACAACGCTATGCATCCTAGACACGCCACCTTGATTGCCTTCTTCGATGCGGAAGCCGGCGCGGACCGGAGCTGCCGGGTCGCGCGTCATCTGGCGAAATGCGAAAAGTGCCGCAAGCGGCTGCAGCGCATTGAGGACGAGCGGGGCGAGTTGTCGGCGCGCGCCGCTGCACCGGCAATCGATAACCGGCAGGGCCTGGCTGGGGTGCGGTCGGCGATGGCCGCCTGGCAGGAAGGCCGCAATAGCACCGCGGCGTCGGCATTGAAGGGCCGGTTGCGCTCGCAGATTGAGACATATTTTGGCTCCCCGGCTGTCGCGGTGGTGGAACGTCCCGGCATGCGGCCGGAGGAACTGCTCGGGAAAACGGGCGAAATTCTCGATGTCTTTTTGGGGCCCGGCGCAGCGGAGGCCGTGAGAGACGATGTCTTCCGCGGATTGGAATGGGCAGAGCCCAGCGAGGAGACATGCCGATGACGCGGAAGATCAGCTTCGATGAGGTCGAGTCCGCGCCTCGCTGGATCCTGCTGCTCCTGGGCGCATATTTGTTGCTCCACCTGTTTGCCCTCTACCTTTGGAATGCCACGGGGCAAGCCTTCTCGGTGCAAGGAACCGCTTACGGCACGGCCGCGCTATCGGTGACCGCCATGGCTGCGGTGGATTTGTGGCTGTGCCTGTTAGTCCTGCGGGGCATTCCGGCGGGCGCGCCGCTTCGCTCCGCGTGGATGCTGATCGCGCTGGCGGCTGCGGCCCAAGCCGCGTCGGGCCTGCTGGCGCAATTCCTCGGAGCCAATTGGCTGCTCAACCCGCTGGCGTGGGCCGGGCAAGCGAGGTCCGGGCTGATCGACCCGTTCCGCCGCGCTGCGCTGGTCGGCGGGGGTCCGGTCCGGCTGGCGCTGCTGGCGGCGGCCATGCTGGCGGCGTTGCGCGTCCTGCGGAAATTCGGCTTCTGGGTCCGGCCCAGCGCTGCCGATTGGGCGGTGTCCGGCATTGTCTGCCTGTTCACTCTCTGCCGCTTCGGAGAGGCTGGTGCGGCCTCGTTCACGGGCAGGCAGCTCGCTTTTGAGGATTGGATGTCGCTGGCCGGGCTCCCCATCCTGTGCGTGCTGTTCCTGGAAGCGATGCTGCTCCGGCAGTCCGTGCTTCACATGGGCAGTGGGCTGGTCTCCCGATGCTGGGCCGCGCTAATGTGCGGCGTCTTTTTGACCGGAGCTGGCGAGCTGGCGCTGTGGGTGGTCCCCCACTATTCCCACGGGTGGCCGCTCCAGCTAGTCAATTCGCTCACCGGCTTCCCCACCGCCGCTGTTTTCGCGCTGGCGCCCGCCTGTTTGGTGGCCGCGCAACGCCGCGCCATCAAGCCGGTCAGCGACCAGCCCGAGGGCTTGGCAACCGGTGTCCCCGCGCTGGCGCGGTAGCCAGCCGGCTCGCGCGTTACGAGCGAGCTTGTTTCCGAGCCACGACCGTCAGGGAGTGGTTTGCAGGCGTTCCTCAACAGACTTGCAGGGCGTTGCTCATCATGAGCGAAGCGCCTGGTTTGGGTCGATGCCGGCGGCAAGGCGTGCCGGCAAATAGCTGGCCAGGGCGGCGACGGCGGCCAGAAACATGATCGCGCCGGCGAAAACCAGCGGGTCGGTGGCGCTGACCTGAACCAACGCGGCGGCAACTACCCGGGTGACCGCAAGGGCCGCAGCCATGCCGACCGCCAGCCCTACCAGGGTGAGCGCCATGCCCTGCTTCACCACCATGCCGACCACGTCGCCGGGGCGCGCGCCGAGCGCGATGCGGATGCCGATTTCGTGCCGGCGTTCAGCCACCGCGTAGGCCATCACTCCGTAAAGCCCGAGCGCCGCCAACAGCAGCGCCACCGCGCCCAGCACCGCCAACATGGTAGCGGCCAGTTTTTCGGTGAACAGCGCGGCGTTGATGTTTTCGGCCATCGGCACGGAGTCGAAGAGGCCCGCGTCGGGATCGAGCGAACGTACCGCGCGGCGCACCAGTTCCACCGCCTGCAGCGGGTCGCCCGCCGTGCGCACATACAAGCGGATGCCCATATCCTCGCGGTAGACCTGGCGGAACGGCACGTAAAAGTACGGCTTCGCCGCTTCATCCAGGGACTCATACTTGGTGTCCTTGGCGACGCCAATCACATCAAACCACTGGCCCCACCCATGCACATGCTGGCCGATGGGGTAACGGCTGCCGAAAAAGTGCTGGGCAAAAGCCTGGCTGACAATCATCACCGGCGCCGACTTCTCGTCGTCGCGGTCGCTAAAATCGCGTCCCTCAACCAACGGGATCCGCAGCATATTGAAGTAGCCGGGCGCCACCACGTTGCGGTCGATCTTCATGTTTTCACTGGGACCGGGTACGTAGCCTTGAATTTCCAAGGTCTCCCACCATTGGCCCGAAAAGGAAAGCGGAACAGTGTGAGCATAGGTAACGGCGGTCACGCCCGGCTGCACCAAGAGGCGATCGCACAATCGTTCCACAAACTGCTTCCGCTCCGGAACCGAGTACCCGTTCAGGGCCAGATGCGAAACCAGCACGTTGGCTGGGTCGAAACCCGGGTTGATGCGGCTGGCGGCCTGGAAGCTGCGGGCAAACA
This sequence comes from Bryobacteraceae bacterium, assembly GCA_049587755.1. Classification (GTDB taxonomy): domain Bacteria; phylum Acidobacteriota; class Terriglobia; order Bryobacterales; family Bryobacteraceae; genus Bog-375. The sequence goes on from JBAVEN010000033.1 coordinate 8,570, forward strand.
GACCCGCGCTGATGATGGCGACTAGCGCCAGGGCGACCTGGGAAACCACCAGAAGCCGCTGCATGCGGTGCGAACTGGCGCTGCCCGATCCGCCGCGGCCGTCTTCTTTCAGTGCATCGTTGAGATTGGCGCGGGCCATGTGCCAGGCGGGTGCGATGCCGGAAATGGCGCACGCCACCAGGCACAGCAGAAAGGTGAAGGCCACCACGTCGCCGCTCAAAGGAATATCGAGCGCCACCGGAAGTCCGGAGGGCGGCACCATGTTGCCTAGCGACTGGCTAAACCACGAAGTAGCCGGGACCGCCAGCAGCCCTCCCAGCAGGGCCAGAATGAGATTTTCGCTAAGCAACTGGCGCACCAGGCGGCCGCGGCCGGCGCCCACCGCCATGCGCACGCTGAATTCTCTTTGGCGAGCCGTCGCCCGCGCCAGCAGCAGGTTGGCGACGTTGGCGCAGACAATCAGCAGCACCACGCCGCAAACGGCCATCAGGAGGATGAGCGGCTTCAGCAACGACGTCTGGGCGCCGAAGTGGGCTTTCCAGATGGGCAGCACGGTGGCGCCGATACCCCGATTGTGGTCCGGGTCCGCTTCCGCCATGTGGATCGCTTGGGATTGGATTTCGGCGCGTGCCTGCTCCAGGGCGACTCCCGGCCGAAGACGCGCGAAGCCAACCATCTGCCGCGTTGCGCGATCCGTCAGCGACCAGTCCTGCAGCACTTTGAGCTGCGCGCCCATAGTAATCGGAACCCACATGTCGAACGTCAGCCCGGGCACCGAGCCGACGAACTTAGCCGGCGCCACGCCGACGATGGTCAACTGCTGGCGGTTTACGCGCAGCAGTTGACCGATGACGCCAGGGTCGGTGTTGAAGCGCCGCTTCCAAAGCCGTTCGCTGATGACCATCACGGGGTGGGCGCCCTGCGCGTCGCCGTACTCATCGGGCGTAAACATTCTGCCCAGAATCGGCTTGACGCCAAGCACGGCAAAATAATCGCCGGTGACGAGTTCTCCCCAGACGTGCTCCGCATGCACGTCCTGGCCAACGCTGAAGGGAAGCATCATCGAACCTGCCAGGCCGCTAACCAGCTTCAGATGATCGCGGTAGTCCCGATAATCGGGGTAGGACGTAGTCAGAGCGTCGCCGTTCGGCGCAACGGTCTCAAAGGCCACCAAGCTGGCGGGGTCGGCCACACCCGGTACCGGATGCAGCAGGACGCCGTCGATCCAACTGAAAACCGTGGAATTGGCGGCGATGCCGGCGGCCAGCGTCAGCACCGCGATCAGAGTGAAGCCGGGGCTCCGAAGGGCCATGCGGAAACCGTAACGGAGATCCTGAATGAGGGTTCGCACGAATGGCGTTACCGCAATCGTAGTGCCAAGGTGGAGGGTCGATTATCGAGCGGAAACCGCCCGGTGGAGTGCCCCCGGCGCCAAGAGCGTTCGGAATTGGGACGGGCTGTGCGCAGGCGAACGGGCCAACGGCGACCGCCCCGGTAGCTTAGGAACAGCCGAGCGAAAAGCCCAAAGCCGCGCAAACCTGCTGCATGCGCTGAGGGCTCAAAGCGGCGACGCGCCGTCCTAATCGCGCTTGCGCCACCGTAACCGCGTTGTGCATGTTGGCCGCGCATCGGCCCTTCATTCCGTCCTCTATGTCCAGGACCACTTCGGAAGGCACGCCGCGAATGGTCGATGTGATTGGCGCCACGGTTACCGTCGCCAGGTGGCTGATCGCGCTGTCGCGCGTAAGAACCAGCACCGGCCGCTGCTTGTCGGGGGGCGCGAACCGGCAGAGGCGGATGTCGCCCCTGCTCAGATTGCCGGCCACGCGGCGGCATCCTCCCAGGTGCGGTACTCTTCCTCACGCTGCGGCTGGGCCAAATACCCGCGGCGGTCCTGCTCTTCCAATTCCAGCTCGTGCAAGCGCTTGAGGTGCTGCTCGAGAGCCTGGCGGATCAAGGCCGATCGATTCAGCCGATGGCGTTTCGCCGCAAAATCGGCGGCTCTCAAGAGCTTTGCGTCCAGAACTATCTGTATGATTTCCATTGTGGATACTACTCCACAGTATACTCCACATAAGGTGCGGCAGACCCGGTCCGCCTCAATCGGCTTCCCGGCAATGCCCATAGCTTGCATCGGATAGACTGGAAATGCCGCTTATGGACCTTGCCAAGATTCAAAACGAATTGCGCAACCAGCAGTTGGACGGCTGGTTGTTTTTCGATCATCATCTGCGTGACCCGCTGGCGTACCGGGTGCTGGGATTCGCCCCGCCACGCACGCCGACGCGCCGCTGGTACTACTTGATTCCGGCTACGGGCGAGCCGCGCGGCTTGGAGCATCGCATCGAGCGCGGCATGACCGCGGGAGCGCCGGGCGAGAAGCTGCTGTATTCCGGCTGGAGCGAGCAGGTGGAATGCCTGCGCAAGATGACAGCCGGGCTGAAGCGCGTGGCGATGCAGTACTCGCCGCTGTGCGCCATTCCGTACGTGGCGATGGTGGACGCGGGCACGGTGGAACTGGTGCGCAGCCTGGGCCTGGAGGTGGTCAGCTCCGCGGAATTGATTCAGGTGTTCGAAGCGCGCTGGACTCGGGCGCAATTGGAATCGCACCTGGAAGCCGGGCGCAGGGTGGATAAAGTGCGCGCCGAAGCCTTCGCTCTGATCGCAGAGCGCACCCGCAACCGCGCGCCGCTCAGCGAAGTGGAAGTCAAGAAGTTCATTCGCGAGCGCTTCGCCAAAGCGGGCCTCGTCACCGATCACGGCCCGATCGTAGGCGTGAACGCCAATTCGTCCGACCAGCATTATGAGCCGACCGAGGAAGTCACCGCGCCGATTCGCTCCGGCGATTGGGTGCTGCTCGATATGTGGGCCAAGCTCGACCAACCGGAGGCGGTCTACTACGACATCACCTGGACCGGCTTCTGCGGCGACCAGCCGCCGGAGGAGATGCGCAAAGTTTTTGGCGTCGTGACGGGCGCGCGCGACGCCGCCATAAAGCGCGTGCAGGAGGCCGTTGCGGCGAAGCAGGAATTGCGCGGCTTCGAAGTGGACGATGCCAGCCGCGGCGTGATTGCGAGCGCCGGGTACGGCGAGTATTTCGTGCATCGCACCGGCCATTCGATCGGCGTGGAAGTGCACGGCAACGGCGCCAACATGGACAACCTGGAGAACCACGACGAGCGGCGGGTGATTCCCTGGACGTGTTTTTCGATTGAACCCGGCGTGTACCTGCCGCATTTCGGCGTGCGCTCGGAGATCGACATGTTCGTCGGCGATCGCGACGCACGTGTTACCGGCGAGATACAGCGGGAAGTGCAGTTGCTGTAAGGTCAAACCAGCGACATGCCCGCCTATGCCTATGGCATTCTTCTACTGGGATGGCTCCTTTGGGTGATGCCATTCCTGCTGACCGGGCGTGTAAAGCACGAACTGACGGTAGTCGATCGCCGCGCCCGCTGGGGCATCGTCCTGATGGCGATTGCCTACTCATTGCTCTGGCAGAGCAGATTCTGGGAAAGACCCCTATCGGCCTGGCGAACCACACTTGCCGTGTTCTTCTTTATCCTGGCGTGCGTCCTTTCCTGGAGTGGCGCCCGCGCGCTCGGACGTCAATGGCGGCTCGACGCCGGGCTGTATGCGGATCATGAGCTGGTAACTTCGGGTCCGTATCGCCTGCTCCGGCATCCCATCTACACCTCGATGCTCTGTATCCTGTGCGGCACCGGATGGCTGCTGACGCCCCTGCCGATGGTGCTCGCCGCCGTGATTGTTTTCATGGTGGGAACCGAGATCCGGGTTCGCATTGAGGACCGCCTGCTGGGCGAGCGTTTCGGCGAGCCGTTCCAGCAGTATCGGCGCCGCGTCGCAGCCTACATTCCCTTCCTGCGGTGATCGGATCGGGAGCTGCCTACGTCTGTCGTCCCGGCACTCAGCCCTGAGTGTGACTCATCTCCGTCGCGTCAGTTCTTCGTTCGGCTTGAATTCGCCGCCGTTCAGGATGATGCCCAGCACTTCCTTGGAGCGGGTCTCGAAGGCGCCTATCTTATCCGGCGTCAAGTTGTTGTGGTTCGATTCAACCATCGGGATGGCTTCCTTGGGGCCAGGGACCTGATTCAGTGCGATCCATACGCCGGCCGGCGGAACAACGATATCGATGAAGCCCATCGCCGCCAGAACAGGGGCCTTAATGCGAGAGGCAAAATTGACGGTGTCGAAATAGAGCGCCGTTTCCATGACCTTGGGATTGTCTGAATCCCAGTTCGGATAGCCCGCCTTGCGGCCGTGCAGCTCGCCGTTGGAATCGGCGCCGGCTGGTTCGTTGACGATCACCGCGGTTACCTTGGGATTCAGGCCGGCGGCGGCGAGGCTTTGGTGGCCTCCCATGCTGGTGCCCATGACGACGATCGTCTTGCGGTCCCAATCCGGGCGAGTCGCAATGTAATCGATGGCGCGCGAATCGCGGAGATACATGTTGAGGAAGTAGGACGTTTCTCTGTTGGTGTTGCCGATTGCCTGGTAGTTGGCGCTGACTCCGGTCCCCTGGCTGGGCGGCAGGTCGTGCGAGTCCACGTTGAAAGCCAGCCAGCCTTCCGCCGCGCGATCGGTAACCGTCGCCGGCTGGAGGGCGTGCACCCCCGCCCATTCGTAGATCACCAGCGCCGGGAACTTGCCTTCCTTAGCCGGTTTTGCCAGGTAGCCCTGAACGTGGGAACCCAGGCTCGCAAGCTTCACGGTGTACAGTTCCACTCCGGGCTTGTCGGTTTCGGTGGGCGTGAGCACCGGATTCATCGGGACTTCACCAAGTGCTTTCAGCTTGGCGTCCCAGAAGCTATCAAAGTCGGCAGGGCGGGGAACCGATGGTTGCAACAACCAGGGAGCGACGGCCGCGCCAAGATGGAAGACGGTGCCTTTCCGAACGCCCGGCGCAGCGGCCTCGGAACCTTGTGCAGGCGCTGTTGCCGGCGCATGAGCGGTCACTTCGACGTACAGCATCGCCGGTTCGCCGAGCCTGGTTTCGATAGTAGCGCTGCCGGACGAGAGATCGAGCGTGCCCGCCGCCATGATGTCGAAATCGTTCTTCTTGATGATGTAGGTGTAGGCGTTGCCGGGCGCGGCAACACCCTGCGCGCGCGTGACTGTCCAGCCAGCTTTTTCACCGAGCTCGTAAATCCCGTTCGCGTGAAACGGCGTGAAGCGCAGCTCCTGCGCTTGGGCAGGCAGAGCCGCCCAGAAGAAGGCACAAACCAACGCCATGCCGGCGGACAGGCGAAGGCGCATAAGAAAAGCGGTGTTTTTCATGATTGGGGCCAGTCGACTGCTGTTGAGCCACTAGGATATCATTTTGTTCGAGAATCAAACATGAAAACTCTAGCGCTTCTCCGCCACCGTTCTGCTCGTTCTTTGAGCGCGCTCGTCGTTGGGCTTCTGGCGGCCTGCTGCACAGCCGTTCTCGGCCAACAGGCGCCGGCGACCGCCGGAGCGGCCGCGCCGGCCAACACCGCGAACCTGCCGCAGCCGAAGAATTGGACCGCAGCCGAAGACCATCAGAACATGATGGATCAGCTTGGCATCAAGGCGCTCCGGCCGGGGCCCAGCGGCAACGAGAATGCACCCAATCACGCCAACTATGATGAGTCCCAGGCGAATCCCTTCCGGAATCTGCCCGATGTCTTGCGGTTGAACAACGGCAACAAAGTCACCACAGCGGCCAAGTGGTGGAACGAGCGCCGTCCTGAGATCGTCGAGGATTTCGAGCGGGAGGTATACGGCCGCGTCCCACGAAATGTGCCCAGAGTGGTCTGGACGGTTGCCAGCACTACAACGGCGATGAGCGGCTCGCATCCGGTAGTTGAGAAGCAACTGGTGGGGCATGTGGACAATTCGGCGTATCCGCTGCTCGATGTGAATATCCAGATGACACTCGTGACGCCGGCCGATGCGCCCGGACCGGTTCCGGTCATGATGATGTTCGGCAACCCCGCCTTCTTCCGCCGGATGGTGAGCTTTATGGCGGCCCACGGCGGTATGGCGGCGGTAACAGGGGGCGATCCTCTGGCGACCGATCAGCTCATCGCCGACGGCTGGGGATATGCATTCATCGATCCCACGAGCGTCCAGGCCGATAACGGCGCGGGCCTGACCAAGGGCATTATCGGATTGGTCGACAAGGGGCAGCCTCGCAAGCCCGACGATTGGGGCGCTCTCCGCGCCTGGGCCTGGGGCGCCTCTCGCGGTCTGGATTATTTCGAGACCGATCCCGCGGTGGATGCGAAGCACGTCGGCATTGAAGGCGTCTCACGCTACGGCAAGGCGGCCCTGGTAACGATGGCGTCCGATACGCGTTTCGCGCTCGTGTTGGTCGGCTCCTCCGGGGAAGGCGGCGCTAAGCTCAACCGTCGAAACTGGGGGGAAGCCGTCGAGAGCCTCACCGGAACCGGAGAGTATCACTGGATGGCCGGCAACTTCCTCAAGTACGGCGCCTCGGAGGCGACTTTCGGCAGCAAGAACGCCGGCGATCTGCCGGTCGATTCGCACGAATTGATTGCCCTGTGCGCGCCGCGGCTGACCTTCATCAGTTACGGCGTGCCGGAGAAGGGCGACGCAAAGTGGCTCGATCAGCGGGGCAGTTTCATGGCGGCCGTAGCCGCCCAACCGGTCTTCAGGCTCTTGGGCGCGAAAGACCTGGGCCTGCCGGACGACTATCGCACTGCAAAAATGCCGCCGGTCAACACCGGCCTGCTGGAAGGCCAGCTCGCCTGGCGCCAGGATGACGGTGGCCACACGGACGGCCCGAATTGGAAGTATTTCATTGCCTGGGCGGATAACTTCATCTCCCACAAGCCGCCCGACGCTGCGATGGCGCCAGCCAAGTCCGTCTCCGGGCAGAGCGGCGCCGATCAACCCGCTCCCCGCACCGACCATAATTCCCTGCTCGGCCATGAGCAGTTATTGGGGAAAGCCTGGAAAGGCGGCATCGACATCTATTTCGAAGGCGATTCCATCACCCGGCGTTGGGGAGCGACCGATTATCCCCAGTTGCTGGCCAACTGGAAGCGGAACTTCTTCGGCTGGAATGCAGCCGATTTCGGTTGGGGCGCCGATAAGATCCAGAATATTCTTTGGCGTCTCGATAATGGCGAGCTGGATGGAGTCAGTCCGAAGATTATCGTCCTCCTCGCCGGCACCAATAACGTCGGCAATACCCTGTCCCCAGGGGGCGACGAGAGCAAAGTCGCGGATATCGCCAGTGGGATTCAGGCAATCCTGCGCGTTATGCAAAGCAAGGCTCCTGAAGCCACCGTCATCGTGACCGGCATTTTCCCCCGCAACGACAACATGGCCGTGATGCCTGTGATCGATAAGATCAATGAGAACCTGGCCAAGCTTGCCGACGGCAAGAAGATCCGGTATCTCAACGTCAATGACAAGCTGGCGGATAAAGATGGCAAGTTACTCGATGGCATGATGAACGCGCGCGACCATCTGCATCCCACCGTCCAGGGCTACCAGGTTTGGGCAGATGCGCTGAAGCCCATCTTCACCGAGCTGCTCGGCCCTCCCGCCAAAGAGGACCACGCCCCGCCGCCGACCGGTGACCCGAGCGCAAGTCAGCGCTAAGCTGGAACGCAAAGCTTGCGTCACGGCGCAGTGGATAGCCCCAATTGGGCATTCATTTCCTCTGGTGGCGGGGGTACCCTTGCGTTGGGTGGCGTGTAAAGCCATGCACCGAATCGCAGTGGCAGTCGTCGCGCTGGGCTTGCTGAGTGTAGCGGAGGCGGCTGAAGCGCAGCCAGCGAAGCAGTTGCAGCGGCGAGGGTCTGTGCCTGGCCGCCGAATTCGCCAGCTTCACTTCAGCCCCGATGGGCGGTATGTCCTCGCCCAGGACGATTGGGGGCTCACAGTTCTCACCGTGCAGCCGTTCTCTGTCCTGTTTCGGATTCCCGCCGCTAACATCACCTATAGCGGGTTTACTCCGGATTCGCGCCAGGTTCTGTGCCTCACCTTTCGCGAGTGGGCACCCGCTGCCCCTGTAGTGTTCGCTGGTCCCACGGCGCACCTGGAGCGGTGGAGCGTCGCGGATCGATCCCGTGTCGAATCTGTCGAGATTCCATGGACGGCTTGTGGGAGCTGGGGTCTGTCGCCCGACGGCCGTTTTCTCGCATGCCTTGACTCAACAGGGACCCTTAGCGTTGTCGATGTCGTCTCGTCTGCGACGATCTTCAGGAAGAAGAACTTCAGCGACTACGTAGACGTTATCAGCTCAGGCGTCTCCCACCGTATGGGTGACCTCGGGGACGCCCGGATCGAGTTTTCTCCCGACGGTCGCGTGGTTCTTGCATTACCTGAGGGCGCGTGGGGCTCCGCAATGGCTTGGGACTTGCGGCAGAGAGAACCAGTGAGTCTGACATTAAGGCTGAAGGTCAGGCTACCGGCGGGGAGCCCATTTGCCATGGTCGCGCCGGACCAGCTCCTGATATCGGGTGGCAGTCTGCGCCCGCGGACCGTCACCGCCAAGCTTGTGGCGTTCCCGTCGGGGAAGGTGCTGTCCAAGCCAAAACTTCCTCCAGGCCCCATTTACCGGGCAGCGGACCCCAACTTCGTCATTGTTCATCCGTTCGCAGCGGCCTCATTCATGGACCTTAACAGTAACAGTCCGAAGCGGTCTGCCGCCGTCGAGTTTCGGACCGGTCAAGTAATCGTATGCGATTCGCCGGCGCTACCGGGTCAACGGCGGGATTCGTGGGCCTACCAGCCTGCCTCAACCAGCGACACTCCCTGCCGCGGCAGGGTGAAGGCTACGCTCAGTTTTCCATCCTGGGTTGACATCCACTCGGGCGAGCGGAGCAGCTCCAACTGGCCGGCAGCTTCGAGACGCGCGTATTGCGCGGCGGCCGGTTGCTGAGGCGATTCCATCCGCAGCCAGGCGGTGTAGGCGTTGCTGTGCTCCTCATCGATGCGATAATGGCGCACCAGCACGCGGCCGACGGTGGCCGGGATGCCGGTGATCGTCAGGTTGACGGCGGCGGGCGGCGCGGCGACATCGTCATCGTCATAGTTCCAAATCAGCGTTGCGATTTCATGAGCGGAGCGGACGGCCATGGCGTCGATGTCCGGCTGGGCGCGCGCGCCGCTCGCCATCAGGTCGTCGACAGCGACGGCGCCCGCCGATTCGACGCGGACGCGCTCGCCGCCTTCAGGGGCCATCATTCCCAACATGCGAAAAACATTCAGCACCGGCTTGTCGATGCCGTTGGTGGCCAGCGCGCGAAAGCCGGCGAAGTAAGGCTGACGGTCGAACTCGAAGGCCCAGGTGAGCATGCCCGCCAGGTTGGCGTGGTAGCGGTCGGCGAGTTGCAGCATGGCGCCCAACGCGGCGGCGGTGTAAGCGGGGTATTGCGTGCCGTTGCGGTACGCGTTCTGGGGATTGGTGCGCGCCGCACAGGCCGCGCAGCCTTCCGGATCGGCCTCGCTGAGCACAATCGGCAGCCGGGCGAAGGAGGGAAAGTCGCGGACCACTTGCATTCCTGCGGCCGCGTCCTGCAACTCGCGGGCGAGGTCCATGCGCACGTGGTTGTCCACCATCTGCGTCTGGCCCTTGGCGTGGTAGCTGATGAAATCGAGTGGCACATGCTTGGCGGCGCAGTGCGCCAGGAACTGCCGGAGATAATCCGCCGCCTTCGGATTGCGCGGGCTGGTGGTGGCGGGACCGCCGACACGCGCCGCAGGCAAAGCGCTTTTGACCGCCGCCGCGGCGTAATCGTATAGCCGGTCGTACTCTTCGGCCGTGCCTTTCCAGTAGCTGATATCGGGCTCGTTCCACACCTCCCAGTACCAGGTTTCGACCTCGCGGCGGCCATAGCGCTCGATCGAATGGAGCACCCATTGGCGCACCAGCTCTCCCCATCGGGCATAGTCCTTTGGTGGGTAGGACCAACCCTGGCCGTCATCGGGCTTGGGCCAGTTGCGGGTGTAGGGGTGCGGATGGATCGAGAGCGCTTCCGGCATGAACCCGATTTCCACGAATGGCCTGGCGCCGGCATGAATATACGTGTCGAAAATCCGGTCGACGATGGTCCAGTCATAAACGGGAGGCCCGGTGGCATCTTCGGTATAGGCGTTGGTCGAGCCCCATTTGAGGGCGGCGGCGCCATCGCCGGTGCACAGCAGGTGGTGCACGCGGATATTTACCGGCGTGGAGCTGGAGCGGGCGAGCTCACCCACCAGCTTCGGACCGTATTGCATGTAGGTGTAGTTCGGCTCGTCGTAGCCGAAATAGGACGAAATCGGGTGGAACGGGCCAAGGCTGACACCGGCATCGACGCGTATGGCCATCGGTGCCTGCGCCGAAACCAGCACCGGCATCACGGCCGCGAGAAGAAGCGCCGCGGGTCTCATGGCAACATCAAGGGTACTACGCAGGAGCGGAGAGGGTGCGGACGCGATATCTACGGCCGATCGGCCGTGCTAGAAGGGGTGCAACAAAAAAGCGGGCGGCCGTGCTGGTGAGCCGGCCGTCCGCTGGCAGTGCGTGGTAAATCGATAACTAGTAACGCGAGGCCAAGGGCCGCAGCGGGGTGGGGAAGCGCACCGGCGCCTCAGCGCGGTCCATCGGCTTCTCGAGAACCAGCGAGCGCAGCCCGGGCATGCCGGCCGACGCGCCACGATGGCTCTTATCGGAAACCGGAAGCTGGCCGGTGGTCAGGTTCTTCAGGCCGAACAGCGCCAGTTCGAAGCGATCCTTGACGCCGACTTTCTGGAAAAGCCGCGACAGGTACACCTTGACGGTGCCTTCGGAGATCATCAACGTCGTGGCGATCTCCTTGTTCTTGAGGCCCTGTGAAAGCAGGCTCACCAACTGCCCCTCGCGCTGCGTCAACGCCACACGGCGCGCGCAAAGGAAGCTATCGGTGAGTGCTTTCTCAAACCACAGCTCGCCGGCCTGGACTTTCTGCAGGCACTTGACCTGCAGGTCGGTGGCGAGAGTTTTCCGCAGGATGCCGCGCACGCCCAAGCCCATCGCCTGGAAAGCCAGTTCGGTCGAAATCGAGTTCACCCAGAGCACGATCTTGGTGCTCTGCATGGCGTGCTGCATTTCGCTAAGCACGGCGAAAGTGATCTCCGGTGTCAGGTCCATCAGAACCAGATCCGGGGAACCGTGTGCCATTTGTTCCAATAGGCACGTCACCGTGTTGCAGCTTGGCAGCAGCTCAAAGTTTTCTACTTGACACAGGACCGATTCGAGGCCTTTGGCCAGAATGGGTTCGTCGCTGTACAGAAGAATTCGCGTCATAATTCTTTACCTCTTGAAACAGTCTGTGCCGTGCATTGTTGCCAGCTTCAGATTTTTCTGTATCCAGTACTGTTCATCCAGAATTGTCGGGCTATTTACTTCGGTTGTCAATAGTATTCAGCAATAAATCTACATTAATAGACAACATTAACCGTGCAATGGCGAGGAATATTAAACGGAATTTTTGAGCTAAATGTCTTATTGTCAATGGCAAAATGCCCCATTAACAAGGACGGTAATACAGCAATATATCTCTGGAAAATTTACCGTATAGTGCCGTATGCTAACCCTGCCATTGGCATAATACCGGTTAATTGTCCCGCGGAACCGCCAAGAACAGTACTGAGAAGGCCCAGCCACACTCCGAGGTAAATCCTCATTTTCGACCCTAATAACCTTCGAATACAGATGTATATAGCCCATTTACGATATTGATGGCAGGACAATTAGCGCGCTACCCTCGCGAGTGTCGAAGCAAAGTGCATGAAGAATATCAACCGGCGTGAGAGCCCGCGGATTGAGATCCAACTCCGGTGCCACGTCACGTCGCCGGCGCTTTGGCTACGCAGCGCTTTGTATACGGAGAACATCAGTCGCAGCGGCCTCCTGGTGGCGTGGCAAGGAGGCGAGCAGACGCTACCGGTGCCTTCACTGGGGCAGATTTTGACGCTCGAACTGGAACTGCCGGCGAATCACGGATTCGGGCAGAAGTGCATTCATTGCCAGGGGACGGTGTTGCGGGCGACGGACTCGGGGCGCGGATATCCGCTGGTGGCGCTCCGCGTCAATTACATGGATTTTCGGGCGTTTCACGACCGCTTGCATGCGACGGAGGATGTGCAGTCTCCCGCGTGGATGGCGTGATTTTTATGGACACGGCTGATTCCAAAGTTGTGGTCAAGCTGCTGCCATCGATGGCGGACATCGCATTCTTGATGCCGGTCGTGTTCCTGTTTGGGCGTATGGACGGGTTGATCACATTGCTCGGCGATTGCGACACGGGCTGGCACATTCGCACCGGTCAGTGGATCCTGGCGCACCACGCCGTGCCGTACCGGGACTTGTTTTCGTATTCCAAGCCGAACAGCGTTTGGTACGCGTGGGAGTGGCTGGCGGACGTGATCTTTGCGGGTTTGAACCGCGCCGGCGGTTTGGCCGCGGTTTCGTTGTTTGCGGTGTTGCTGCTGGCGGTGATCTTCACCCTGGTGTTCCGTCTGGCGCGGCGGCATTCGAATCCGGTGGTCGCGGTGGCGGTCACGGTGCTGGCGGTGGGAGCTTCTTCGATTCACTGGCTGGCGCGGCCGCATTTGTTCACGCTGTTGTTTACCGTGATCTTCCTCAACGCGCTATACCGCGTGAAGGAAGGGCGCACGCGGTTTGCGGGTATCCCGTGGCTGGTGCTGCTGCCGGTGTTGACGGTGCTGTGGACCAACCTTCACGGCGGATTTCTGGTGGGTGTGTCGATGATCGCGGCCTTCGGCGCCGCGGAACTGTTACAGATTCTGCTGGCCGCTCAGGGCGAAGGCCGGGCGGCGGGGCTCGATCGGGCGAAAAAGTATTTCCTGAGCGCGCTGGCATGCCTGGCGGCAAGCCTGCTGAATCCGTACACCTACCACTTGCATGTGCACGTGTTGCGGTATCTGCGCGACCCCTATCAGGCCGAGCACATTATGGAGTTCCTTTCGGTGAGTTTCCATCACCCGATTGCGATCTTCTTCGAGACCATGCTGGCGGGCGGAGTGCTGGCCGGGGCGTGGTACGCGCGGCAGGGCAGCTTCGTCGAGCCGCTGTTGCTGTTGCTGTGGGCACACGCCGCGCTGCTGTCGGCGCGCAATATTCCGCTTTTCATGATCGTGGCGGCGCCGATGGTGGCCGCCGTTGCAGCCGCCGGTCTGCGGCATCTGCCAACTGCGCCGGTAGCGGCGTGGCTCCAGCAGGCGGCGGTGCGGTTCAATCGCGTGGTGCGGGAAACCAGCGAGACTGACGCCATCGGGCGCTGGCACCTGGCCAGCGTGGCGGGCGTGGCGCTGGTGGTCGCGCTGTTGTATGCTCCCCATCCGCCGAAAGGCTTCCGGGCCGAATTCGATCCGCAGCGGTACCCCGCCGGCGCCGTGAGCGCGCTCGGGCAATATCCGGCGGCGCGGGTCTTCACCTTCGACCAATGGGGCGATTATCTGATTTATCGCCTGTATCCGCGGTCCAAAGTGTTCGTGGACGGGCGCAGCGATTTCTACGGGGACGATTTCGAGACCAAGCTGCTCGCTGTCCTCAATGTCAACTACGGCTGGGACCAGACATTGGCCCGGTTCGGAGTGGACACGGTATTAATGCCCCCTAACTCGCCGCTCACCGGCGCCTTGAAAGAGTCGAGCCGGTGGCAGGTGGTGTATGACGATGGCGTGGCGCTGGTGTTCCGCGCACACGGCCAGGCGTTGGGGGATCGGGCTTCCGCCGGCATCGCCGGCGGATCAGGCCGTGACCGAGAGGTCACGAAAACACCAACCAGTGATCAACCGATCACGGAACTTGGATCCAAGACTTAGGAGCGAATCGAAATGACGTATCTGCGTAACCTTTGGAACGACGAACAAGGCCAGGACCTGATTGAGTACACCCTACTGCTGGCGTTCGTGGCTCTGGCTTCGGCAGCACTGTTCATCACCGCTGGCGGCAGCATCAAGGGCATTTGGTCAACCACCAATAGCCAGTTGACTGCGGCCAACACCAGCGCGAGCAGCTAGACTTCCCGCTTGGGCATGCCGCCCGCCCGAGGCGGACGGAGGTGCTCATCAGGCCGGCAAGGACTGCCGGCTGGGACGATGACAATTATGACGAGATGGCCGCAGCGCGGTTGAAAGAGCCAAACCAAAGCGCTGCGGCTGCATCTCTTGCAGCGAATTGCGATCAGGCCGCCAAGTTTGGGAGGCGGCGGTGAGGTCCCGCAAGTCAAGCCGAAACGCGGCTGACAGCGGGAGGGAAAAATGAATAAGAGATTCGTCTTTGTATTGATCTTCGCGACCGTGGTAGCTTTGGCCGTGAGTTCGTTGCTGTATAAGGCGGTGATGAACCGTCAGCAGCAGCAGCCGGCGGCGCAGGCTACGGTCAAGATTGCCGTGGCGTCCAAGGACCTGGATGTCGGCGCGGTGATCAAGGAAGATGACGTGAAGCTGGACGACTGGACCGGCCCCGTTCCCGAAGGATCTACGAGTCACTCCAAGGAACTCGTGGGACGTGGCGTCATCACCCCGATTATGGCTAAGGAACCGGTGATTGAAAAGCGTCTGGCGCCAGCAGGCGCGGGAGGCGGATTCTCGGTGCTGATCCCACAGGGCTACCGGGCCGTGCCGCTGCGGGTCAATGAAGTGGCCGGAGTGGCCGGATTCGTGGTGGCGGGCATGCACGTGGACGTGCTGATCTCCGGGAACTCTCCCGGCGGCGACAACCGCATGGGGACGATCACCAAGACGCTGCTGCAGGACGTTACGGTGCTCTCGGCCGGTCAGGATTTTAAGAAAGACCCGGAAGGAAAGCCGCAGGTGGTGCAGGTGATCACCGTGCTGGCCACGCCCGAGCAGGCCGAGCAGTTGAGCCTGGCATCGGCGCAGACCACAGTGCAGCTCTCCCTGCGCAACCCGTTGGACAAGACCATCGCCAAGACGCCGGGCACGGCGCTGGCGCGTCTCTTCAATGGCACCAAGGGGTTGGGGGCCGACGCGGAACCGGTCGCTCCGCGGGTTCGCCCAGCGCCGGAAATGCACGCATCCCTGCCGATGGCGCGCAAAGAGCCGGCTTTTGTAATGGAAATCATTTCGGGCACGACTCGGAAAGAAGCCAAATTCGACACGCCCGGGGAGGGTAAGTAAGTGACACGCGCCCGTGGAATTTCCCTCTGCCTGGTGGCCGCCTGGATGGCGCCGGCAGTAGTGCTTGCGGGGGCCGAGTCGGCCCCAGTGACTCAGGAGCCGGCCCCTGCCGGCGCCGCCCGCTCCGGAATCGACGGCAAGCTGGTGGCAACGGTGGGCAAGAGTCTGATCATCGACAGCCCGCTCAAAATTGAAAAGATCTCGGTGGCCAACGGCGACCTGGTAGAAGCCGTGGCCATCAATCCGCAGGAAGTGCTGATCAACGGCAAGCTTCCCGGTGAGACGTCTCTCATTGTCTGGCAGCAGGGCGGCCGGCGGCTGGTCTACGACCTGACGGTGCGCATCAGCCCTCTCAAGCTGGAAGGCGTGCGGCAACAGATTTCGCGCGACTTTCCCAACGAGAATATCAACGTCAGCTACGACAACAACACGGTCTTTGTGCGCGGCACGGTGCCGGATATGCTGAGCGCTAACCGCGTGCTGGAGATTGCCTCCACCCTGGGCAAGCCGATGAACCTGCTGCGCGTGGCCGTGGCGCCAAGCGGGCCAGAAGTGCTCTTGAAGGTGAAGTTCGCCACCATCGACCTGAGCGCGGAACGGGACTTGGGATTCTCCCTCCTCAGCAACGCGTTCAACCAACAGAGCGGCATCACGCCCTCGCAAACCGGCCTCACCTCCGCCGTCACCAGCAACAGCGGTGTCGGCGGCAGCAGCATCGCGAGTACGGTGAGTCTCTCGAGCGTGGCGCAGATCCTTCTTTTCCGCAAAGACATCAACCTGGCGGCGGCCATTCAGGCGTTCGAGGATAAGAACCTGGCCGAAATACTCGCCGAGCCGAACCTGCTGACCACCGATGGACAAGAGGCGAGTTTCCTTTCCGGCGGCTCGTTTCCCATCCCGGTAGTGCAGGCGGGGGCGGCGGCGGGCGCGATCACGGTGATGTACGAGGAATACGGTATCAAGCTGAAATTCCTGCCCGTCATCACGCCGCGCAGCACCATCCGCATGCGGGTGGCTCCGGAGTATAGCGTAATCGACCCCACCACCAGCGTCGAAATCAACGGCTTCTCGATTCCCGGCCTGAAAACCCAAAAGACCGAGGCCACCATCGAGCTGGAGAGCGGACAGAGTTTTGTGATCGCCGGCCTGATGGACAGATCGCTCAGCGACAACCTGCAGAAGATCCCCGGACTGTCGAGCATTCCGCTGCTCGGCAAGCTCTTCCAGAGCAAGACCTGGAAAGCGGAGAACTCCGAACTGCTGGTGATCGTGACACCGGAGCTGGTACGGCCGATCAAACCGGGGCAACCCCTGCCCGAGCTGAGCTGGCGGGAACCGTTCATGAAACCGATTTCGCCAACCGTACAGCAGCCTGGGTTGGACAAGACAGGGCCCCCGGTCGAACTGAACGCGCCACCGATCCCCTATGAGCAGATGCTGGAGCAGATGAAGAAGGAGTCCGCCACTTCGGCCAAGGGCTTGGGCACCCCGCCGTCGCTGGCGCCGGCCGTGCAGCCGGAGACTTCGGATCAGCAACCTGCCAACCCGAACCCAGCAACGCCTCCGGCCGCCTCTGCGCCGGCCCCAACCAAGCAGTAGCGGGGGAACTCGGGGAAGCAATCATGTACCCTCTGACCATCGGTCTGGCGATCGAGAATCGCGAGCTATGGGACCAGGCGCAGGCCTGTCTGGGCGAGCTGCCGTTCCGCGTCATCGTCGAGCACCAGGACGTGGGCGACGTCAGCAATTTTCTCGATCGGCTGGAGCGGATGCGGCCGGACGTGATTCTGGTCGACATCAGCGGGTGGAGGGAGCCGCTTGAGGGCCTGGTCTCGTCGATCCGCGCGGTGACCGGCGACCCGATGATCATCGCCCTCAACACGTCGGCCGATCCCGGCGCCATCCTGTCGTCGCTGCGCGCGGGAATCAACGAATACCTGTATCCGCCGCTGCGGGACCCGTTGCGCAAAGCGCTCGAGCGCCGCTCGGCGGAGCGCAGCCGGCGTCGCGACGGCGCCACCAAAGGGGCGGGCAAAGCGTTTGGCTTCTTCTCGGCCAAGGGCGGCTGCGGCGCCACCACCATGGTCTGCCATGTGGCTGCGGAACTCGGCCGGCAGAACCAGAAGGTGCTGCTGACGGACCTGGATCTGGACGCAGGGATGGTGGGGTTCATTACCAAGACCCAGTCGGTGTACTCGATTCTGGACGCCATTACCAACCTGCACCGGCTGGACATCCACTACTGGAAGGCGCTGGTGTCGAACGGCATTCCCGGAGTGGAGATTGTAGCATCGCCGCTGGCATTAGCGTCCAAGATGCGGCCCACCGACGAGCAGGTGCGCCACGTGCTGGCCTTCGTCAAACCGCATTACGACTGGACGCTGGTGGACCTGGGCCGGAGTCTGAGCCCGATCTGCATGGCGGCGCTCGAGGAATGCGACGAGGCCTGTCTGGTGACCACCCTCGAAGTGCCGGCGCTCCACCAGGCCAAGCAGATTACGCAGACGCTGCTCGACAGCGGATTCGGCAAGCACAAGATCAAGCTGATTCTCAATCGCGCGCCAAAACGGCTGGACATCACGGCCAGCGAACTGGAAAGGATGATGGGGCTCCCCATCTTTTTCATGGTCCCCAACGACTACCCGGAGCTGTACGAGACGTACGCCGAAGGGCGGATGCTGAACCGCACCGGGGAACTCGGCAGACAGATTTGCAAGTTGGCCCGGAAGCTGGCCAACATCGAAGTCGAAGAAGACAAGGGGAGCAAGAAACGCTTCGGGCTGTTCGATCGGTAACAAGGAAGGAAGTGCCATGCCGCCTTTGATGGATTTGCAGACGTCGAGACAGGGGGATAGCCGGGAAGCCGGCTGGGTGAACCGCCTGTTCGTACGCGAGGGTTACACCCCCGAGTACCAGGAGCTCAAGTTCACCCTGCACCGCAAGCTGCTCGACCGCATCAACCTGGAGGCATTGTCCTCGATGGCGGGCGATCGCGTACGGGCGGAGATCCGGGTCGCGGTTGCCAAGCTGGTGGACGAAGAAAAAACGCCGCTCAGCCTGGTTGAGAAGGACCGGGTCATCGAAGAGATTCTGGACGAGGTGTTCGGCCTCGGGCCGCTCGAGCCCTTGCTGCAGGATCCGACGGTGAGCGACATCCTGGTGACCACGCCCAAGCTGGTGTACGTGGAGCGGGCCGGCAAGCTGTACCGGACGCCGGTCGAGTTCAAGGACGACGCCCACCTGCTGCGCATCATCGAAAAAGTCGTATCGCGAGTGGGGCGCCGCGTCGACGAGAGCTCGCCGCTGGTGGATGCGCGCCTGCCGGACGGCTCGCGCGTCAACGCGGCTATTCCGCCGGTAGCGGTGGACGGCCCGCTGCTTTCCATCCGCCGCTTCGGCCGCCATGGTCTGAAAGGCGAAGACCTGGTGGCGAAGCTGTCGCTCACCGAAGGCATGCTGGAGCTGCTGAAGGGATGCGTGAGGGCGCGGCTCAATATCCTGATCAGCGGCGGAACCGGCGCCGGCAAGACCACGCTGCTCAACGCTCTGTCCAGCTACATTCCCGAGGATGAGCGCATCGTGACCATTGAGGACGCGGCCGAGTTGCGCCTGCAGCAGACACACGTGGCGCGCATGGAAACGCGCCCGGCCAACGTGGAAGGCGTCGGCGCCATTCACATCCGGCAACTGGTCATCAACGCCCTCCGTATGCGGCCCGACCGGATCATCGTGGGCGAGGTCCGCGCAGAAGAGGCGCTGGACATGCTGCAAGCCATGAACACCGGCCACGACGGGTCGCTCACCACCATCCACGCCAACAATCCTCGCGACAGCCTGGGCCGCCTCGAGGTGATGGTGGGCATGGCGAATTCCAACATGGGAATCCGCTCGGTCCGGCAGCAGATTTCTTCGGCGGTCAACCTGTTCGTGCAGATTTCGCGTTTCAGCGACGGCACGCGGCGTGTTACCCACATCACCGAGGTTGTGGGCATGGAGCAGGACATCATCACCCTGCAGGATATCTTCCTGTTCGAAAAGACCGGCATCAGCGAAAGCGGCAGGGTGTTGGGGCGCTTCCGCGCTACGGGCATCCGGCCCAAGTTTTACGAGCGGTTGAAGGCGTGCGGCATCATCCTGCCACAGCAGATGTTCCAAACCGTGGTGGAGATTAATTAAATGACCGCAATGCTGATCGCCGTATTCGTACTGATCTTCGCGCTGGTGATGGCTGCGGCCAGCGTTGGCCTTAAGTTTGCCGAGGGGCGGCGCAAGAAGCAAGTGATAGACATGCTGCACACGGCGGCGGGCGAGTCGTCGGAGACGATCACCAACCTGTTGCGCGAGGTCGACGTCGACAGGCCGGACGGGCTGATCGCGCGCATCAAAGCATTCCGCTTCGCCCGGCACGCGCAGCGGCAGATTCAGCAGGCCGGGATGAGCTGGTCGGCGACGCATATGCTGGCGGCGATGGGTCTGCTCTGTATTCCCGGTCTGGGACTGGGTGCGGCCGTAGGACTCCTGTTCAACCGCTTCCTCACTGCCATCGTCCTGGCGGTGCTGGCCGCGTCCCTGCCATACCTCTACGTGCGGAAAAGACGCAAGAAGCGGCTGGACACACTGGAAGAACAGTTTCCCGAGGCGCTCGATTTTCTATCGCGCTCCATGCGGGCGGGCCACGCCTTCACCATCAGTTTGCAGATGGTGGGCGAGGAACTTGCGGATCCTCTCGGCCAGGAGTTCCGCACCCTGTTCAATGAACAGAATCTGGGCGCGACGCTCGAAGCCGCGCTGCGCAACTTTTCCGAGCGCGTTCCGTTGTTGGACGTGCGGTTCTTCACCTCCTCGGTCCTGCTGCAAAAGCAGACCGGAGGCAACCTGGCCGAGATCCTGACCCGGCTGGCCTATGTAATCCGCGAGCGGTTCCGCCTCAAAGGGCAGGTCAAGGCGGCCAGCGCCCACGGCCGGCTCACCGCCACTATTCTGACCCTGCTGCCCATCTGCACCATGCTGGGCATGCTGTTCGTGGCGCCGGGATACCTGCAGAGTATGGCTCACGATCCCGACGGCAAATGGCTGATCGGCGGCGCCATCGCCGCTCAGTTTCTAGGCTACTTCTTCATCAAGAAGATCATCACGATTAAGGTTTGATATGCATCCGATGTTTCTGGCCATTTCCGCGTTTCTGATGCAGATTTTGCTGATGGCATGGGCTGGCTATCGGCTCTTCTGCAAGCCCAACAAGTTTCTGCGCCAACTCGGCAATCCGGTCATTCTGGACGGCCCGCGTGTAGCCGGCGACCTCACCGAAGCGCCTCGGCCGCACACCGTGGTTACGTTCCTGCAGACCGTCGGTTCGCGCATGCCTTCGTCCGAACAGGATGTGGCCACGCTCAAGGCATCCCTGATTCGCGCTGGATTCCGGTCGGAAACCGCGGTCCCGGTGTTCTACGGCGTGAGGATCATCACCACCCTGGCCATGGTGCTGACGTCATTCCTGCTGCTGGCCAGGATGCCGTCCAACCCGTCGATGAAGGTGATGCTCCTGATGTCCGGGGCGATGGCGGGATGGATTCTGCCGAAGTTCTTCCTCGAAAAGAAGGTGAAGAAACGCCAGACCATCTTGCGCCTTTCGCTGCCGGACGCGCTCGACATGATGGTGGTGTCGGTGGAAGCCGGGCTGGGCCTGGACCAGGCGATCCAGCACGTGGCCCGGGAGCTTGCGCTGGCGCACCCCCAGTTGAGCGAAGAGATGATGCTGGTCACGCTGGAAATGCGGGCGGGCAAGCGGCGGGCCGATGCTCTGCGGAACTTCGCCGAGCGCACGGGCGAGCCGGAAGTTCGCAAGCTGGTGGCCATCCTGGTTCAAAATGACCGGTTCGGCACCAGCATGGGCGAGAGCCTGCGCAATCACTCCGATTTCATGCGCACCCGCCGCCGCCAGGAAGCCGAAGAGCGCGCCGGAAAGGTCGGGGTGAAGCTGGTGTTTCCGATCTTTTTCTGCATCCTGCCATCGATACTTATTGTGGCGGCCGGGCCGGCGCTGTTGCAGATTTTCAAGTACCTGTTCCCAATGATGAACCAAGTACATTAGACAAGAAAGAGGATTTGACGATGACGCAAAATAGTATCATAGAGTCTCTGCTGTGGCTGGTGGCTGGTGGAGCGATCCTTCTGTTCGTGCGGCGACGCCGGTCGCGCCGTACCCGCTAGCGCGGGATGCGCGCATCGCCGGCCGTATGGGATTCCGAGAGATCCCTGAGGCTGACACATAAAAGGAGGTCACATGCACCTGCCGATATTGGGCCCGCTATGGCTCGCGGGAGGCATAACGCTGGTTATGCTGCTGGCTCGCCGGCGCCGGTCGCGGGCCTCAACGCCAAGCGAGGAGCGACGCGGTTACCCGCCGCCGGCGCTGTCCAGAGGCGCTCGCGATGTTTATATCCCAACTAACCCAGAACCAAAACCCTGACGGCGGCTGGTCCTATGGCCGCGGTGGTTCCTGGACCGAGCCGACCGTCTACGCCGTGCTCGCGCTGGCGTCCACTGGCGAGTCGGCAGCGGCCGACCTCGGGCTCAACTGGATTCGCGCGGCACAGCGGGGCGACGGAGGGTGGCCGGCTCGTCCCGGCGTGGGGGAAAGCTGCTGGGTAACATCTTTGGTCGCAATCCTACCCCCGGAACTTCTGGGAGTGGCGCGCCACCGCCGCGCCACAGCTTGGTTGTTGGCCACCACGGGGATGGAATCTTCCACCTTGTACCGGGTTCGGCAGTGGCTGATGGGCAAACCTTCCACTGGCGACTCGAGCGTCACGGGATGGCCCTGGGTGCCGGGTAGCGCCGCGTGGGTGGCTCCCACCTCGTTGGCGATCTTGGCGCTCGACCGCGAGAACCGGCTGCGCCCGGCGGCCGCCTTAGCTGCGCGGATCGATGAGGGCCGGCAGTTCCTGTTCAACCGCATGTGCAAGGGCGGAGGCTGGAACCATGGGTCGACAAGGGCCTTGGGATACGAATCCAGTGCCTATCCGGAGACCACGGGAAGGGCGCTGGCCGCCCTGCGGGGCTGCCACGGGAGTGATACGGACCAGTCTCTGGCGTTGGCTCTGCGGTTCCTCGTTGGGTGCCGTTCGGCCGATGCCTTGAACTGGCTTCGCTTGGGATTAGCGGCTCACGGCCGCCTGCCCGCGGGCTACACGCCGCCCCAAGACATCACCTATCGCAGTGTGCCGGAGATTGCCACCTGCATTCTGGCGGATGAAGCAGTTGTGGGCAAAAGCGTGTTCTGGATTTGAAACATGAGTCAGGCGATGACAAGGCGCGATTGGCTGACAGCTTCGGCGGCTGCACTGGTGGCCAGCGGCTGTGCCAGGCCGGTCCAGACGACGCGGACGGAAGCAACCATCGTGCGCGCGCCGGCCTATGACCAGCGTCTTTACGATATCGTGCGCCGTCTGGTCGCCTCTTACCGCCTGCCGGTGCGGGGCCGCCCGGTGGTGATCAAGCCGAACCTGGTCGAATTCGAGCCGGGAAACGCCATCAGTACGAACCCGCTGCTGGTTCATGCGGCTTGCGAGGCATTCCGCGCCCTGGGGGCTTCCCAGGTGACGATCGCCGAAGGCCCAGGACATCGCCGCGATACCCTCGACATGGCCGAAGCCGCGGGCTATTTTCAGGCGATCCCGAGGTTCGAAGACCAATTCGTCGACCTCAACCTGGATGAGGTCACGCTGGTCGACTTGCCGCAGCGGCTCTCCAAGCTGAAGCGGGTCTATGTGGCCAACACCGTCCTGCGGGCAGCGCTGGTTGTGTCCATGCCCAAAATGAAAACGCATCATTGGGCCGGCGCCACCCTCTCGATGAAGAACCTGTTCGGCGTGGTACCCGGCGCCGTTTACGGTTGGCCGAAGAATGTGCTGCACTGGGCCGGCATCGACGAATCGATCGCCGATTTGCACAGCGTGTTCCCGCGCCAGTTCGCGCTGGTGGATGGCATTGTTGGTATGGAAGGCAATGGCCCCATTCAGGGCACTGCCAAGCCGATGGGGGTTTTGGTGGCGGGCACAGACCCGGTGGCGGTGGATGCCACCTGCTGCCGTCTGATGCTCATTGACCCCTTGCGTATTCTCTATCTGCGCCTGGCCGCCGGCGAACCGATGGCACTTGCCGAAAACAACGTGCGGCAAAACGGCGAACCGATCGCCGCGCTGGCCCAGCCGTTCGCGCTTATCCCCCAGTTCCGCCGTCTGCGGTTAGAGGTTGGCGGATGACCCAAGGCGGGAGTTCGGAGAAAGGTGGTTGTTAGTTTATGGGTGTCGCATCCAAGCATGCATGGCTCGCCGGTGCCGTGGCGCTGCGGCCCAAAGCCTTGCCGCTGCTGATCGAAGCCTGCCTCCTGCTGGGTTTGATGCTAACCGGCACGTGGCTGATTTACCGGTGAGTGCGCGGCTCGGGCTAACGGCGCTTTAGGACCAGGCCGGGTTGCCGGGCCTACCGCGAGCAGCAGATTTGGCTCGTCACCAGATTCGCCGGCGTGATGGGGAACTCGCTGCCGAGGTAGTGCGCTTCGCCCAGGAGCCTGTAGACATCGCCGGCGATGCCGGCCGCGAGCGGTCCTATCGCCGGGCGCCCGCCGGTGAGCAGCACCACCACCACCAGTTTTTTCCCACCCATGTCGTTGAACGAGCCGAACCAGCCCAGGTGCGTGTGGGTTTCACTGCACGTGCCGGTCTTGCCGGCGATGGGGCCGTCTTCTCTGGCCCGGTGCGCAGTGCCGAACTCCACCGCTGCGCGCATCCCCGGTTTGACCATGGGAATCAGGGCCTGGATTTCCAGCCGGCGCTTCACCCGCGGCACGAAGTTGCGCGCGTCGGCCAGCGACTGCGGATACTGCAAATAATAGAGAGTGCCGCCATTGGAAACCGCGGCCATCAAGGCGGCCAGTTGTAGCGGCGTCTGCCGTATTTCCTCGCCGAAACTGGTCAGCATCCCAACGCCACCGTTCTTGGGAGGCGCCGGCGGAAAGTAGCCGGGCTGTTCGCCGGGGATGTTCAGGCCGGCCTTTTCGCCATAGCCAAACAAGTGCGCGTAATAAGTAACCTTCTCAAAGCCCAGTTTCTGGCCGAGGGTAGCGAAGTAATAGTTGTTGGAGTGGGCCAACGCGAAGGTGAGGTCCATGCGCATGCCGCCCAGGCGGTAATGGGCGTTGGGCTGGATGACTTTTTCGCTTAGGCCGGCCAGCGCTACAGCGACCTTGATGGTGGAGCATGGCTGAAAACCCTCGCTCAGCGCGACCTTCTGGTTCACCATGCTGAGAATACGGCCAGAGGTCGGATCCACCACCACCACCGAGCCGTTGTAGGAACCCAGTGCTTCCACGGCCGCGCGGCGGACCGTGAGGTCTTCCCCATCCACCCGGTCGCCTTCGGTGGAATCCGCGAAAGTCGGCTTATCCCAAGGGCCACCGGCGATCACCGCCCCGGAAGAACCGGCGCTGACGAAATGCGCCGCCACCGGGTGTACGGCTCGGCGCGGTACAGCGCGCTGCGTATGTGCGCTTGCCACTGGATGATGCGTGCGGCGCCTCGGCTGAGTCGTGGTAGTAGTGGTGGTGGCGAAACCCAGGCTGGAAATCAAGGACAATAGAAATGCGGCTTCGATCACCCGGCTGCGTGGATATAAATGTGCCTGTTTCATAGCAGAACCGGGCGCGAAAGAACAAATGGAGAGCGCGCCAGAGCAGAACAACCAAGCATCCGGCCGGAGCAACCGGACTCTTCGATTGTCCAATGTTTGCCGGGGATTCGTCAAGCCTATTTGCCGGCCGACATCCGTCGTTATCCTCCTAGGAATTACTTTCGGCGCAAATGTTACTTCTCTTTAGATGTCTCCCGAGGTTATCGCGTTATGCTCGACGTCTTGCAGGATGAAATCGTGCGCTGCCAGCGCTGTGCCCGGTTGCGTGCGTACTGCGCCCGGATCGCGGAGGAAAAACGCCGCGCCTATCGCGATCAGCCATACTGGGGCAAACCGGTGCCTGCGTTCGGCGATCCGGCAGCCCGCATCCTGATCCTGGGGCTGGCGCCCGCCGCCCACGGCGCCAATCGCACCGGCCGGATGTTCACGGGTGACCGCTCCGGCGACTGGCTCTTCCGCGCCCTGCACCAGACCGGTTTCGCTTCCCAGCCCACCAGCGTTTCCCGCGACGATGGCCAGCGGCTGCGTGGCGTCTACATCACCGCCTCGGCGCGCTGCGCTCCGCCCGGCAACAAGCCCACGCCGGAGGAGATTCGCAACTGCCGTCCCTACCTGGAACGCGAGCTGGAGTTACTCGCGGAACTGAAGGTGGTGGTCGCGCTGGGCAAGATCGCTTTCGATAACTACCTGGACCTGCTCAAGGCGCGTGGCGTTATTGCCAGCCGGTCCGCTTTCGCCTTCGGCCACAACCGCCAATTCCGGATCGCCGCAGGGCAGCCCGTCCTGGTGAGTTCCTACCACCCCAGCCAGCAAAACACGTCTACCGGTAAGCTGACGGAAAAGATGCTGCTCGACGTTTTCCATACCGTGAAGCGGCTGGCGGGGCTTTAGCCGTTCGCGGCAGGCTATAATTAAAAGCAGAGGGAGATTTACTAGGATGCGGATGATTCTGTGTGCCACTGTGCTTGCGGGCGCAGTTGCTTTTGTCTCTTCGGCCGCGAGCCTTCCCGCCAACGGCCTTACCGGAACCTACATTGAGGCTCGCACCGCCGACGTTTATACGGGCCCGTGCTTCGCCAACGGCGAAATCGAAATGAACGGCAGAGAAGCGGTGTTCGCCTGGAAGATCGCCAACGGCAATTGGGAAGGCGTGAATCTGGCCGGCCTGGGTGTAGTGGGCGTGGTCCACGCCGACCATACGCTGGGCAATCCCTACGAACCGGTGAACCCGGCGGTGGCCGTGCTGATTGTCGACAGCCGCGCCGACGCGGCCCAACGCCAGGCGCTGGTGCAGTTCGCCAAATCGCAGGCGGGCGACTTGCTGGACCACATCGTGCGGATCGATTACCAGCCCGTTGAGCTGACCATCGACAACGGCAATATTCACGGCGGCGCAGCGACGCTCACTGCCGGCACGCTGGCTACCATTCGAACGCGCGCACTCAGCTCCGGCGACCACATCTGCGGCAACGAGGGTGTCTTCTATCCGCCGCTCAACCGGCTGGTGCATTCGATGCCGGCCTATACCCTGGAAGATTCCTACCAGGGGCGCGGCCTGGGCGAAACCTGGACCAGCATGTACCGCCGCAGCGCGTTTCTCGGCACTTTCCAGGCCGCCGGATAAGCGCGGCGCACCTTGGCGGCGGTTGCCCGAAGCGCCCCGCGGACACTGCCAGTACTCCGCCGCGTACCCGGTTTGCCCCGACGACTCCTAAGCGTGCCCACCCGGCTCATCCACCGCAATAGCCGTATTTCGTTCCGTGTAAAATTGTGAGTGAGTCCCAGGGGAGGTTCTGGTTTGGCGTCTCAGAATGTCGCCCGACTGCTGGTCAGGCTCGGGGAAGGCGACAAGGCCGCGTTAGACGAGATGACGCCTCTTGTCTATGACGAGCTCCGCCGCCTGGCGCAGCGGCTTCTGGCAGTGGAACGGCCCGACCACACGCTGCAGCCCACCGCGCTGGTGCACGAGGCATACTTGCGGCTGGTGGGCCAGCGCTCGGTGGATTGGCGCAACCGGGCGCATTTTCTGGGTGTGGCGGCTACCATGATGCGGCGCGTGCTGATCAACCACGCCAAGGCCCGCAACGCCGCCAAACGCGAGGGTTTCACGAATGCCGTGACGCTGGAGGATGCGTTCGGCATTTTCCCTTCGCCCGCCATCGACGTGCTGGCGCTCAACCATTCGCTCGATGAGCTGGCCAAGCTCGATCCGCAACAAGGCAAGGTGGTCGAGCTGCGCTATTTCGGCGGCCTTTCGATTGAGGAAACCGCCGAATGCCTGGGGATTTCGCCGGCCACGGTGAAGCGGGAATGGGGCACCGCCCGGCTGTGGCTGCTGGAGCACATGGAAGGGACCGCGCAGCCATGACCGCGGCTCGCTGGGGCGAGGTCAAGTCGATTCTGGCGAGCGTGCTGGAAACGGACCCCGGCCAGCGCGCCGCGGCGATGGACCGGCTGTGCGGAGCTGACTGCGAGCTGCGCAGCTCGGTGGAATCGCTGCTGGCTTTGGAACAAAAAGCTGGCGCGCTGTTCGATTCGGCGATGGCGCCGGGCGCCCAGTTGTGCGCCGAAGCTCCGCCGCCGGAAACCATCGGACCTTACCGGGCGGTGAAGGAGATCGGCCGCGGCGGCATGGGCGTGGTCTACCTGGGCGAGCGGGCCGACGGCCAATACCGCAAGCAGGTGGCGATCAAGCTCATCACCGCCGCGCACCCTGACACCCAGACCGGGCTTCGTTTCCAGCGCGAGCGGCAGATCCTGGCGCAACTGGAGCATCCTGGAATCGCGCGTCTGCTGGATGGCGGCGCTACGACCGGCGGCCAGCCGTACTTCATCATGGAGTACGTCGACGGCCTGCCGCTGCTGGAATTCTGCCGGCGCGGCGCGCTCGGCGTGAGCGAGCGGCTGCGCCTGTTTTTGCAGATTGCGGATGCGGTGGCTTACGCGCACCGCAGCCTGATTGTGCATCGCGACCTGAAGCCGGGCAACGTTTTGGTGACCGCCGAGGGCCAGGCCAAGCTGCTCGATTTCGGCCTCGGGCAGATGATTGGCTCCCAGGAGCCCGGCCCCGAAATTACCCAAGCCGGTCCCGCGCCCATGACCCCGGCCTACGCCAGCCCGGAACAGATTCGCGGCGAAAGCTACACCGTGACCGGCGACGTCTATTCGCTGGGTGTGATCCTGTTTGAGCTGCTGGCCGGGCGCCGGCCCTACCATGCCACCACGACTTACCTGGACCTGGCGCGCGCCATTTGCGACCAGGAAGCGCCGCCGCTGGCGGAGGCGGTGGATCGCTTGGCGCCGAACGCGTCAGCGCTGCGGCGGCGGCTCCACGGCGACCTGGAAACCATCGTTGCCAAGGCGCTCGAAAAAGATCCGCGCCGGCGCTACCCCACAGTGGATGAATTTGCAGTCGACCTGCGGCGCTACCTGGAAGGCCGGCCGGTGGCGGCGCGCAAGCCGACCTGGCGCTATCGCGCGGCCCGTCTGGCGGCGCGGCACCGGGTCGCGGTCCCGGCGGCTGCGCTGGCCTTGCTGTTGATCGTCGGATTCGCCGGCTTCGGCTGGTGGGAGGCGCGCCGCTCCGAACGCCGGTTTAACGAGGTGCGCGGCCTAGCCCACGCGGTGATGTTCGAACTGTACGATGCCATCGCGCCATTGCCCGGTTCGACCGCGGCGCGCGCGCTGCTGGCGCGGCGTGCGCTCGAGTATTTGGAGAATCTGTCGCAAGAGGCCGGCGGCAATCGTTCCCTCGAGCGCGAGGTGGCGCTGGGCTACCAGCGAATTGGCGAAGTCGAGGGCGATCTTGCCGAATCCAGCCTCGGCCGCGTGCCGGCCTCGCTCGAAAGTTTTCGCAAAGCCGCCGGGATTCTGGAACGGCTGTCGGCGGCATCGCCCAACGACGCAGGGCTGCGCCACGATTCCCTTCGCGCCGCGGTCGATCTCGCCAGGGCTTACGGTCAGGCCGGCCAGTTTGACGCTGGGATCGCCCAAGCCAGGCGCGCCGTCACCGTTGCCGAAGCCGCGGCTGCCGCTCAACCCGGCGACATGGTTGCCATGATCGACCTGGAGGCCTCGCTGGCTGGACTGGCCGACGAGGTTACCAGCGAGAAGCGCTACCCGGATGCCATCGTATTGTGGGAGCGGGTTCAGCGCCTGGCCAGCCGCGTGGCCGCGCTGGCGAACGGCAGCCAGGAATCGCAGCGCTCGCTGGCAGTGGCGGAGAAGCGGCTGGCCGCGCTGTACGGAGTGACCGGGCGGATGGACGACTGCCGGCGCGAATACGAGATGGCGCGCGCCATCGATGAGCAGCGCTGCGCGCGCAATCCGCAGAACATACGCGCCAAGATCGATCTCTCGTACGACTATAGCGACCTCGGCTGGGCGGCCGGCGTCATGAACCGCCTGGATGATGCGCTGCAATTCAACGGCAAAGCGCTAGAGCTGCGGCAGCAGGCCGCGCAGGCCGATCCGCACGATTTCCGCGCCGCTACGGCCGTGGCCGCGAGCATGCGGAGGATCGGCCTGGTGCTTAAGAGGATGGCAAAGCCGCGGGAAGCCCTGGCTGAATTGGCGCAGGCAGTGGCGCGCTATGCCGAGCTGAGCCGCCGCCCCGGCGCCGACTGGGCGACCGTGAGCGGCCTGGCCGAAACTCACCAGGATATCGCCGAGACATGGACCGATATGGCGCAAGCTCGCACCACAGCCGCGGCGCAGCGCAGCGCGGACTACCTGGCTGCCGCCGCCGAATATGATCAAGCCCGCGCCCTGTTGGCCGGCCTGCGCGATCAGGGCAAACTGCCCAAGCCAGAGTGGCCGCAGGTGGACGAGTTGGCTTCGCTCGCGCAGAAGGCCCGGCGTAGCGGGCAGTAGCGGCCTGACATCTTAACCCGGATTCCGAAGTCAACTTCGGCGAAGTTGCACTTCCACAACGGAGAATCAAGAAAAAACAGGCCTTGTATCAGGGCACGGCTTCAGCCTAATACTCTTCACTTAACAACATTTGTGTGCTATTATGTTCTGGGAAGGAGCACTGTTTCCAAAACATGGCTGGCCGCCCCGCGTCC
>JBAVEN010000034.1:0-95287 GCA_049587755.1 Bryobacteraceae bacterium
GCGCCGGGGCTGCCCGCGGCGCCGGCTGGCGGCTGCGCGCCGGACCGAGACTGGAGTAACCGTGGTCGCTGTGCACTTGCGCAGCCTGGCCGTTCTCATAACCGCTGAACGCGCTGCGGTTCGCGGCGGGAGCATTCTGCGGCACGGTGCGGTCGCCCATCCGCTCAGTAGGGCCGACCGAGGTACTGTATATAACCGGCATGTGCTCGGCGGGCGCAGCCAGGTTGCTCCTCACGCTCGCGCGGTACTCGGTACGCAGCGCCGCGTTGGCGTAAGGCACGCCCATCCGGTGCGCCGGGTCGTGCGCCCAAACCGTGGTGCCGTGCAGGTTCGCGACCCTGCCCTCGTTGAAGTTGTAGCGATGAATGAACGAGGTATTCATGATCACAGTGTGGGTTCCCCAGGCGGGATGCCAGCCCCAGCCGCCCCAGCCTCTCCAGCCGTAGCCGAAGTAGAAGCCCATCGGAATCGGCGGGTAGAATCCGAACCCTAGCCCGCCCACCAGAATGGAGTCCGGCGGCCAATACCAGCCCGGATAGGGATAGTACAGCGCTGGCCCCCAGATCCAGACCGGGTTGTATTCCGGCACATACATCACGTTCGGGTCCACCGGGTTGATATCGATCGCGCCTTGATCGTTCGACACCTGCTCTTGCGGCGTGGAAGCCAGCTTCCCGGACTGCTGCGCGTTCTGCCGCAGGACCTGCACCGCGTTCATCACGTCCGCCTGTTGCGCCAGAAAAGCATTGCCCAGGCTGGTGGTCCAGTTAACATCCGCGTTGAGCTGCTTCAATACGTCGGGAAACACCACCAGCGCTTGCACGCTGGGGTCCCAGTTCTCCTGCTGCACTGCGGCCGTGAGGGCGGCGCCGGTGAGGTTGGGGTTCCTTTGCAGCCACTGCCAGGCCTCGACCACTTCGAGCGGATAGGTGGAGGCCGCCAGGATCTGGCCGAGCAAGGGATCCGGATACAGCGCGATCGGCGCCACCAGGTTCTGCAATTGGTCCGGCGTCAGAGTCTGGTCCGGCGGCGGCGCTACCGGCTCCTGGGCCGAGAGCGTCTCGAAGCCGGCCAGCAGGCCAAATAAAAGAGAAATGACGGCGATCGGTTTTAGCGACATAGGGGCCTCCCGGCTCCGCGGCATCGATCATCGCGTGGATGCCTGCGAAGCCTTCCGCTGTGATAGATTGTCGCAAACCCAGCGAAGTTACGGGTACGGCCAAATACTTTCGATGAAAAATGCGTAATCCACGGGATGGCGTAGCGCCTGTCGGGAGATAACCACCGGCAACCGCTCCCTGGCGGTCGCGGCTCTGAAAGTTCACTCTTCCGGCGTATCCGGTTCCGGCAGGCTGTCGCGCTCGCCAGCCACCCAGACGTAGAGAACCGGCAGCAGGAAGATGCCGAGGATCAGCGCGGCCATCAGGCCGCCCACAATCACGATGGCGAAGGGGCGCTGCGAATCGGAGCCGATGGCGCGCGACAGCGCCGCCGGCAACAGCCCGAAGCTGGCCACCAGCATGGTCATCATGATGGGGCGCAGCCTTTCCACCGAGCCTTCGATGGCCGCGTTCAAGATGGTGTGGCCGCGCGCGCGAAGCTGGTTGATGTATTCGAGCATGATCACGCCCGTCTGCACGGCAACTCCGAACAGCGCCAGAAAGCCGATGCCGGAAGAGACGCTCATGTGGGTGTGGGTGATGAGCAGCGCGAGCAGTCCGCCAATCGGCGCCATGGCGACGTTGGCCAGAATCAGCAGCACCCACTTTGCGGATTTGAACATGGTGTACAGGATCATGCAGATCACCAGGATGGTGATGGGCAGGACGATCATCAGCCGCCTTTGCGAGCGCTTGGCGCTCTCGTATTCGCCGGCCCAATCGATGCGATAGCCGGGCGGCAGCTTGATTTGCGCGTCCACCTTGCGCATGGCCTCTTCCACCGTGCTGCCCAGGTCGCGCCCGGAAACACTATACTTCAGCGCCACATAGCGGGAGTTCGCTTCGCGATAGATTTCCGAGGCGCCGTCGCGCACCTGAACCTGGCAGAGTTGTGCTAGCGACACGCGCTCGCCGGAGGGGGCGAGCAGGCGGATGTTTTCAATCGCCTGGCGGTCGGCGCGGTAGGGGGCCTGGTAGCGGACTACCAGGTCGTAGCGCTGCTCGCCGCGCAACACCTGGCTGACCGCCTTGCCGCCCACGGCGGTTTCCACCGCATCCTGCACGTCGGCCACATTGATGCCATAACGCGCGGCGGCGGCGCGATCGATCTGGAATTCGAGGTTGGGCTGGCCGATCACGCGGAAAAGGCCGAGATCGGTGATGCCGTTCACCGTGCGCAGCACGCTGACGATCTTGTCCCCGTTGGCCTCCAGCGTCTTCAAGTCGTCGCCGTAAATCTTGATCGCCAGCTCCCCCTTGACGCCGCTGACGGCCTCTTCCATGTTGTCGGCAATCGGCTGCGAGAAGTTCCACAAGGTGCCGGGGATGCGCTCCACCTCGCGGTCCATGGCGCTAATCAGCTCTTCCTTGTCCTGGGCGAAAACCGGCCGCCACTGCGCCTTGGGCTTGAGATCGACGAAGTATTCGGTGTTGAAGAAACCGGTGGTGTCGGTGCCGTCGTCGGGCCGGCCCACCTGGCTGACCACCTGGGTCACTTCGGGAAATGAGGCGAAAATACGCCGCGCCTGGCGCATCACGCGCTCGCCTTCGGTGGGGCCGGTGCTGGGGGCCAGTGTGGCTCGTGCCCAGATCGCTCCCTCGTCGAGATGCGGCAGAAACTCGGAGCCGATAATGCCGCTGGTGGCGAGATAGATCGAAACGCCCAGCGCGCAGGCCGCGACCAGCACGGTTGCCCATCGCAGGCGAATGGCCATGCGCAGCGCAGCTTCGTAGGCCCGGGTGATCCCAATCATCGCCGGGTTGTGCCATTCGCGAACCCGCTTGCCGAAGACGAAGCTGGAAAGCACGGGCGCGATCAGCAGCGAGAACAGGAGCGAACCGAGCAGGGCGAACGAGACCGTCCACGCCATGGGCTTGAACAGCCGGCCCTCCACTCGCTGCAGCGTGAAGATGGGCAGGTAGGCGGTGATGATGATGCCGATCGAATAGAATACCGGCCGCTGCACTTCATGCGCCGCGGCGCGCACCAGCCCGAGCGGCGACGCGCCTTCTCGCCGGCCGAGGTAGCGCACCATGTTTTCCACCATCACCACAGCGCCCTCCACCACCATGCCGAAATCGAGCGCTCCCAGCGAGAGCAGGTTGGCGGGAATGTGGTTCAAGTTGAGGCAAATGGCGGCGAACAACAAAGAGAAGGGAATGGTGAGCGCCACGATCAGAGCGCCGCGGGCGTTGCCCAGGAACAGGAACAGGATCAGCGCCACCAGCACGATACCTTCCGTCAGGTTGTGCAGCACGGTGTGGGTGGTCAGGTGCACCAGGCTGCTGCGGTCGAGGAACGGCACCACCTTAACGCCCGGCGGCAGAATGTGCTGGTTCAACTCGCGAACCTTGGCGTGGATGGCATCGAGCACGGCGTCGGCGTCGGCGCTCTTGCGCAGCAGCACAATGCCCTCGACCACGTCGCCATCGTCGATCACCTTGCCGTCGGCGCGGTGGATCGCCTTGCCGATCTGGCCCAGCCGGATCTTCGGCCCCTGGGAAACCGTGCCCAGATCCTTCACCCGAATCGGCGTGCCGTTTACCGTCTTGATGACGGTGTCCTCGATGTCCCGGACGCCGCGCATGAGGCCGATGGCGCGCACGTTGATCTGCTGCAAGCCGGCTTCGACGAAGCTGCCGCCGGCGTTGACGTTGTTGCTCGCCAGTTGTTGCTCCACCTGGCCGATACTCAGGCCATAGGCCACAAGCTGATTCGGATCGAGCGATACCTGGTACTCGCGCGTGGTGCCGCCGAAGCTGACGACATCGACCACGTTGGGCACCGATTTGAACTGCTTTTCGAGCGTCCAGTCCTCGAGCGACTTGAGTTCCATCAGGTCGTACTCCGGGTTGGTGCTCTTGAGCGTGTACCAGTAGATCTGGCCGACCGGGCTGTAGTCGGAACCGATCTGCGGCTGCAACCCCGCAGGCAGGCTGAGCTGCGAGAGCCGCTCCAACACCTTCTGGCGATTCCAGTCGTTCGAGGACTCATCGTCGAAGATGAGCATCAGGCTGGAAAGGCCGAATAGTGAAGTGGAGCGCAGGTGCTCCAGGTGCGGGATGCCGTTCATCACGATTTCGATGGGAATAGTGACCTGCTGCTCCACCTCCTCGGCGGCGTGGCCCGGCCACTGGGTAATCACCTGCACGTAGTTGTTGGCTACGTCGGGATAAGCCTCGACCGGAAGATTGTGGAACGAGACGGCGCCCCAGATCAGCAGCAGGAAAGCCGCCAGGGTAACGAGGAAACGGTTGTTGAGGGCAAAATCGATCAGGCCGCGGACCATGCGGGGATTCCTATTGCTCCACCATGCTCCGGAGCACGAGAAGCGTCCGAGATTGCGGGAAGCGCGATTGCCATCCGTAGAAACAAGGGCATCAGTTCCCGAACCAAGAATGCCTGAACATGGATTTTCAGATTTCCGAAACTATTGTAGCTTGTGGCATGCGGCGCGCCGGGACGGGCTGCCGGGCGACGAGCCTGCAGGTTTGGCTGATAATGAAAAGGATGGCTGAGCGTGTGATCATGGCGCGGCTGACGCGGGGCCGGCCGCCCGGGCGGGAATTCGATATCGCCTTTTGGCAAGCTCTCGGTCCCACGCGGATCTTTGAGGCGGCGTGGGACCTTGTCGTCACCGCGGCTGCAGCGAAGGGCATCCATGAAGATCAACTCCGACTTCAAAGATCTGTTACGAGATTTAAACGTGGCCGGCGTCCGGTACCTGATCGTGGGCGGCTACGCGGTGATGGTTCACACTGAACCGCGCTATACGAAGGATCTCGATCTCTGGATCGAGCCGACCGAGTCGAACGCGCGAGGCCTGCTGGCCGCTCTGGCCCGGTTTGGCGCACCCACCAAGGATGTGCGAGCGGCGGACTTCACGGACCCGGATGTGTTCTTCCAGATCGGCGTCGAGCCTGTTCGCATCGACATCATGACCTCCGTGCCGGGGCTTGCCTTCGGATCCGCTTGGAACCGCAAGATCTTGGTTGACTTCGGCGGAGAGCGCGCTCCCGTGCTCTGCCGGCAGGACGTGCTGCAAGCCAAACTTGCCGCTGGCCGTCTGCGCGATCAAAGGGATGTCAAGAGACTGAAGAAGTAGCCAGCCCGGCGCCTCCGCAGGCGGCGCTACGCTAAACTCGAAGATTGAGCGTCCCAAATTCCAGTAAGCCGCGGGTCTGCGCGGTCAGCTTCCTGAATACTTCTCCTCTCGTCTGGGGCATGCTGCACGGGCCGCAGCGCGGGATGTTCGAGCTCGAGTTCCGCCTGCCATCCGAGTGCGCCGACGCACTGGCTTCGGGCGCGGCGGACATCGGCATCGTGCCATCCTTCGAGCTCACGCGCCAGAAGCTGGAGATCCTCCCCGGCGCTGGAATCGCCTGCCATGGCCCGGTGCGCAGCATTCTGCTGATCTCCGCGAAACCGCCCGACGAGGTGCGCACGCTGGCCGCGGACTCGAGCTCGCGCACCTCGGTGGAGCTGGCGCGTATTGTCCTCGACCACAAATACGGCGCGCGACCGGAAGTGTTGCCGCACGCGCCGGACCTGGACGCGATGCTCGGCGCCGCCGATGCCGCGCTGATCATCGGCGATCCCGCCTTACGCATTGATCCGGCGCATCTCCCCTACCAGGTCCGCGATCTGGGCGCGGACTGGGTGGAGATGACGGGCTACCCCATGGTGTTCGCCGTTTGGGCCGCGCGCAAAGGCGTGGCGAGCCCGCTCCTCGCCCAGGCTTTTCGCGATTCCTGCCGCTTCGGGCTGGAGCACATGGAGGAGATCGTCGAGGCCGAAGGGGTGCGCCGCGGCTTCGCGCCGGAACTGGTGCGGCAGTATCTCACCCGGCACATCGTCCATCAGCTCGGCCCGCGCGACTACCAGGGCATGCGGCTGTTTCTCGAGTGTACCGGCGGCAAGACTTCGGCCGTTCCCATGGCGCTCGAATCCATCGGGTGAAGCAGCGGTGGCCATAGCGCCGGCGGTCTTGCCGCCGGTGTCTTGTATCAGGGCGGGATGCGGCGCTGGCGGTACCCGGGAATATAGAGAAAGAAGAATCACCGGCGGCAAAAGACCGCCGGCGCTACGGCCATGGCGGCACGGTCTTTAGTCGCCGAATTGAGCCGGATCGGTGCTTTTCATTTCCAGCCAGCCCTGATTCGGGATAGCTTCGACGGGCAGGCCGCCTTCCCACAGCGAGGCTTGAAAGCGCATTCCCTGGCCATCTGCAATGCCCAGCGCCGCCAGCAAGATCCGCACTTCCAGGACGCGGCCAAACGCGCATTCCACGGCGCCGTCCGCCGCAGCGGCCAGTCGCACATCCACCGGCTTGGCGGCGCCGTGGACCAAGCCGATGGTGACCTGGCTCGAGCGGGCGCCATCCAACGTCTGGCCGGTGAAACGCGCCTCCATGCCGCCAGGCTCCTGCCCGTAACCGGGGTTCAGGTCGATGCGCAAATAAAAGCTCTGGCCGTCGGAGCCGAAGTAGACTTCCTTCACCAGAAACTTCTTGCCGTGCATGGAGCCTGAGCGTTCATCGACGTGATAAACACCCGCGCCCATCCACTCGAAATAGGAAGTGACATCGCCGTCGATCATCGGCCGGATAGGTCCCGTGGGCGGCAACAGCACGGCTGGCAGCGCGATGCGCAGGATGGGACGCGAAAGCTCTTCGGGCGGCGCCAGGTTGAGGAAGCGGTAGACGTTGGCGAGGTGGCTGCGGTAGAGCTGGTCAAACTCCGGACGATTGGCGGACTCGTGTTCCGGCCCGTACCACCAGCACCAGTCGCTGCCCTCGGCAATGAGAAGCTCTTCATAGGCCATCCGCCGCTTGTCGTCGCTCACGGCGGGCGTGGAATCGAAGGTCTCGCGGGCGCGCAGCAATTGCGTCCATGCCTGGTTATCCTCTTCGGCGCCGATCCACACGTCGAAGTTGGCGTCGATCCACGAACCGGGGAAGATCCCGGCAAGCGGCTCCGGCGCCAGGCGCGCGAGCCCTTCGCTGACGGTCACCGCGCTCAGGCCCGCATCGTCCTGGATGCGCCGGTAGAGCTCGCGCAGAAAGGGGCGTCCGTTGCGATCGTAATACTCCCAGGCATTTTCGCCGTCGAGAATAATCGGCACCAGGGCGTCGCGGCCGGCGCCCAGAATGCCGGGACAGTTTTCGCGGATGCGCTTCAGAAAATCGCCAGCCGCCGCGGCTGCGTCCATTTTCGAGTAGACAAAACCAATCAGGTCGCTCAGGTAATGATCGCGGAAAATCACGCCCAGGGAGCGTCCGTTCTGCTGCCAGCGGTACGGCCGGTAAAGTCCCTCCACGCCTACGCCGCGCCCCAGCGTGCGGTTGAGCACGCCGCTATCGGTGGCCGCCCAGCGGTAACCGAGTTCCGACGCGATGCCGAAGGCTTCGTCGGAGACCGAACCCTCCGACGGCCACAGCCCGGCCGGCGCCGTGCCGAAGGTTTGCGCGGTGAACTCGCGCGCCATTTCGAGCTGCTTGCGCGCATCGCCCGGATAGCGGAAACGCGGCGGCAAGGACACGCCGGGATGGGAAACCGCGGCGATCGAGGAATCGCACAGCAGCGGCAGAATCGGGTGATAGTAAGGGGTAGTGGAGATTTCGATTTGGCCGGATGCCGCCAGCTTGCGGTACTCCGGCGCCACCTGGGCCACGATCTCGCGCTGCTTGGCTCCCATGCGCGCCTGGTCGGCGAGCGTGAAGTTGCGCCCGCGCCGCAGCCACTCGCGCACCTCCTCGTCGTGCTCCTGAAATTCCTCGTCGAACCACGCCAGTTGCGACCACATCTGCAGATCGCGAAAATCCTGCGGCCCGAATAACGATCGCGCGCCGCTTTTCTTTTGCGCCTGCCAGGCATCGAGGAGCTCACCGTAACGCGGATAGCGATAAATCATGCGTTGCGGATCGGAATAGAAGGAGTGGCGCAACAGAAACGCGCGGTCGGCCTCGGTGAGGGCTTCGGCCGGCTTCAGTGCGGCCTCGAGAAACGGGTCGCGGGCCGCGCCCGAGGCGTATTCGGCAACCTGGGCCATCATCGAAGGCACCAGGTTGAAGGTCTGGCGGATGCGCGGAAACTCCTCCAGAAGTCGCGCCATGCCGTAGTAGTCTTTGAGCGCGTGCATGCGCGTCCAGGGAAGCTTGTATTCGCCCGAGGCCAGGTCTTTGTAAAACGGCTGGTGCATGTGCCAAAGGAAGCACAAGTAAATTTGCGGCATGTCGAAAGTTCCTACCCAGGTCAGAATCGGCCGGGCTTTTGCCCCCGGCGCTGATTAAGGGGGCACCCTCCGGGTGGCGCGCAGGTCCGGCAACGTGCCCCACAAGCATACAGGGCGAAAACCGTGCGCGCGGAGGCACGCGCTGGAGCGGCGCGCACCGTGGCGCGCGGCTCGCCGTTCTACTTCCCGAAAAAGCTCCGCGACGGAGGCGGAGGATCGCCGTGGCCGATGGCCCGCCACAGCACGTCGTTCAATTCGTCGTCGTTGTTCTCGTCGGCCTCGTCGAAATTCATGTGCAGCGACGCTTCGGCGCCCGGGCCCTTGGCCGGGTTCCTGGTGGTGAGCGAAATGCGCGGCTTCTCGGCCGTATACGGAGTCGCGTCCGGCAAGGGCTGAAACACCGACGTCATCGGGCGGGCGCCGGCATCGAAATGGGTCATTGGCCTCAGCCCCAGCAAAAACTCCATCGTCCGCAGCACGGAGGTTGTATTGTACATGGTGCTATCGACCATGTGGCGCCTCACGTAGGATGAGATGACAAACGCGGGCGAGCGATGCGAATCGACGTGGTCCGGGCCGTTCTGGGCGTCGTCCTCCACCACGAATATCGCCGTGCTGGTCCAGAATCTGGAATGGGACACTGCCTCCACAATCATTCCCAGCGCGTAATCGTTGTCCGCGGCCATGGAAAGTGGAGCCACCTTGTTGGGCGAAGTTCCCGAAGTGTGGTCGTTGGGAAGGCGCATCACGAGCAACTCCGGCATGTTGCCGCTCTTTTCGTACTCGGCAAACTCCTGTAAGAAAACCTTGGCCCGTTCGACGTCCGAAACCGCCAGATCGAACCCCCGGAACATGCGGTTGGTCACTTTAGCCAGCACGGGGTCGCGCACTCGCTCGACCTGTTCGGAGCCCATGGGCGCGCCTTTCCGGTTGTCCACCATGTAGCCGAAATTGCGGATGCTGCGCCCGGCCAGGCTGGCATTGGTCCACAGGTATCCGGCGGGCGGCAGCGAGGCCGGGTCCTGCTCTTCGAAGTCGTACTCCTTGCCGCGGCGCGCGTACTCGTTCGGCCAGAGCTTGACGACATAGTCGGGAGCGATGGCCGCGGTGGACCAGTTGTGGCCGTCGGCGCTGACATCGGCGTTGACATAGAAGTTGTCCAGGAGCACGAATTCGCGCGCCAGCTTGTGCTCGTTGGGCGTGCAGTTTTCGCCGAACAACACCAGCGCAGGATCGCCGTTGCCTTCTTTCATGTCGCCCAGCACCTGGTCGTAGGTGCGGTTTTCCTTGACGATGTAGATCACGTGGTCGATGTGCGGCAAGGTACTGGTCTCATCCAGCTTGCTGTCGCGATAGGGCGAATCGGCGAGCGCGGCCGCGGTCCATTTTTCGAGCTGGCCGTCGCTGAACGGCGCGATCCACGACGCGGTACCCGTCTGCATGCGCGCCACGTACTGCTCCTCGGCCAGGCCGGCATGCAGAGGCTCGGGCCGGCGCGCGGGATTGGGCCCCTGCGGATTGGGGTAGGAGCGCACGCCTTTTCCGTTGAGCACCACCAGCGTGCTGGATGGCAGCACGCGCACCGCCGTGGGATACCAGCCGGCGGGAATGAAGCCTTTGACGTAACTGCGGTCGCCCGCCAGGTCCAACACCGCAACCGCGTTGGCGTCGGAGCAGGCCACGTACAGCCGGCTGCCATCGGCGCTCAGCCCCAACCCGGAAGGCGACATGCCGAGCGGCTGCCGCGGCGTCATCGAGACGTTGATGGTCTCCACCACGTGCAGCTCTTTGTCCTGGCTCACACCCACCGCGTACACGTTGTTGGTATTGGTCGCCGCCACAAAAATGCGCGCCGCCCAGCGGGCCTCGCCTTCCACGGATTCCGTGTTGGCGCCCGCGCGCCAAACCATGTCGGTGGGATGCGCGCCAACGGGCAGCCGCGCGAGCTGGCTGCCGTTTGATGCGTCGTAGTGACCGAGAGTGCCATCGGCCCAGTGGGTGACGAACAACGATTTGCCATCGGGATGAAACAGGATGCGATAGGGCCTTCGCCCCGTGCGAATGCGATCGATGACCATGCCCGATTGAGGATTGATCACCGCGATCGCGTCGTGATACAGCTCGGCCGCGTAGAGCAGGCGGCCATCGGGCGAAAACGTCACATCGCCAATGAAATCGTTGGGAGTGGGCTTGCCCGTGGTCAGTTGGAAAGTGCGGCCCGCCGTCAGCTTGCCATCGGTCAAGGTGAACTCGAACACCGCCGCACGCGCGCCGCCGCCCACATAGACGCGGTCGCTGTGGGGCGCGAACGCCAGCCCCAGCCATGCGTCGGGCACCGGGGTGGTGCCGACCACTGCGCCGGTGGCGGCGTCGAGCACGGCAATCGAGGGCGGCCGGTAGCCGCAGTGCAGTACCAGCAGATAGCGGCCGTCCGGCGAGAGCGCCGTGGCCATGGGCAGCGTATCGAGCGCCACTTGTTTTCCCGCCGGGTCCAGCCTCCAGCCGCTGTTCAACAGGAAGCCGCCATCGGGCAACGGCCCCACCTGTTCTTTCGGCGCCACCGGTTGGGAGCTAAGAATCGCCGCCAGGGAAACCAGGGCGGCGGCGATGACAATTACGCTCAGAGTTCTTGACAACCTTCGCATGGTTTTCCTTTATTGTACAGGCGGGATTTGCGCGACATTCGTGTCAGCTCGGTTACAAGGCGGCTTTCATGGCCGCTCAGCGCCGGAGCGTGGCCGGCGGATGCGAAACAGTACCGACCATCCTGCGCGGGCGACCGTATCCAGGTCCCAGGCCAACGGGTTCGTCAGCATGTCCATGCCGATGGGGCTGTTGCCGCCGCCTTCGACCGGGGCGAGGAGGTAGCGGAAGCCGGCGCGGCGCAGGGCCGCCGTTGCCTCCAGACGCAAGGGCACGGCGGGACTGGGTACGGCGGGCGGGGAATTCGCCACCAGGCGCCAGGCGCCGCTCAATTGCTTGGCCCAGATTTCGAGCGGCACGATGTCGCCCGGCGCGTGCGAGACCAGGGCGACACTGTCGGCAATTACGGGAATCTCAAAATCGACTTCGAGCGTCATGCCGGCCTTGATGGGCCGCCAGGTGCGCCAGCGGGTGGCATAGTTGTCGTCGACCGCCAGCGGCGCCTCCCAGATATTAGGCCGGGCGCGCAGGGTCCAGTCCGCGGCCGCCGGGACGCGCTTCCCCTGCGAGCGGATCTCCACCTCCTCGATGTCCCATTCGCCTTCACGCGCAGCGAGCAGGAGGAAGCGGAAGCCCATCAGCGGCTTCGACTGCCAGTGGCCGCCGCGTTGGTACATAGCCTCCGGATAGCGGGCGGCGCGCAGCGCGTCCGCCATGCGGTCGCCTTCGGCCGATTGCCAACTCACGATCACGGCGCGCGGCAGGTAGGCGTTGGCCACCGCATCGAAAGAGAAGATCCGCGCGTCCGCCGGAGTGTTACTTTCCACCATCCGCGCCACTCGATACTCCGGGATGGTGCGCGCCAGGTAAACCGCTTCGGGTTCGATGCGCAGCGCGGCGGCCAGCGGAAAATCATGCAGCCGAAAGACGTAATCCGGCTGCCAGAGATTGAGCGCCTGCGGCCAGCACACGATGGCCTGCAGCGCTACCGCGGCCCACGCCGCGCGCCCGCGCCAGACGCCCGCCAGCGCGCCTCCCAGGGCCAGCCCGGCGAGCGCCATGGATGGCATCAAAAAACGCGCGCCTTTGTTGGCAAGCCACGGCAGGGCCAGCAGAGCGGCCGCCGCCAACACCAGCCGGGCCGCGCGGCTGCGCCAGGCCAGCAAGGCCAGCGGCAGCGCCAGCAGCAGCGGCCCGAAGGTCCCGGTGAAATGATCGCCGAAGGCCAGTTGCCAGGGCACGCCCAGCGGCGCTGTGTGCCCCCAGCCGGCCAGGCTGGCCGCCAGAATCCGTTCCGTGAAAACGTGAAAGTGGGAATTCGGAAACACGGCATTGGCCAAGGGCGCCAGCGGATTGCGCGCCACCACGGCGTTGCGCACCAGCCATGGCGCCATGGCCGGCAGCGCGCCCGCCACCAGCAGAGCCGTGCCGCGCCACCGCCGGGTGCTCCCCCATACGGCCACTAAAACCGCTCCGCCTACCAACGCCATTGCGCCCGGCAACTTGATGGCATAACAGAAGCCCGCCGCCAGTCCGGCCGCGGGCAGATACCGCGCCTGGCCTGTGTCGCGCCAGACCAGCAGCAGGTAGAACGCCGCCAAGGTAAAGAACACCAGCGCAGCTTCGTTGTATGACGTGGCGCCGGTGATGCCGGTCACCGGAGCGCAGAAGTAGAACACCGCTGCCAGGAGCGACGCGAGGTCCGGCAGCCGGAGGCGCCTGCCGATGCGCAAAAAGAGGGTTGGCGTGGCGGCCAGAAAACCGAATTCCACCAGCTTGGCCGCCGAATGGCGGCCAAAAGCGAACGCCATGGTGAAGAGCATCTCCGCGCCCTGCGGCAGCGCGTCGTAAAAAGTGAAGCGATGCGGAAAGCGGCCCAGCCGCGCGTAATCGAAAGGCAGGCCGAGGTGATAGGTGATGCCGTCAGGGGAAATTTCCGGCGCCATGGCATTCACCAGATACCAGACACCATAAGCGGCGAAGATGACCACCGCGGCGATACGGCCGTAACGGCCAAGCGGTTCCAGCGCGGGCTCTTCGATCCCAGTACGGCGAAGGAACGGAAGGGCGGCCAGCGGCGCCAGTCCCACAGCCAGATAAGCCGGCCACCAACCCAGGTGCAGCACCAGCAGCAGGAAGACCAGCAGGCTTTCGACGGCAGCACCGAGCGCCAGCGCGATTTCCGGGGGAGCGGGCAGGCGGCGCAGCACAAGGACACCCCAAGCGTAAGCCGCAGCCAGCGGGAGTGCCGCGCCAAACAGAATCGAGAGCACCAGCATGAGCAGTCAGATAGCGGAGGGCCAGCGCGGCGGTTTAGAGCAGCACCGTATCGATCTGCGCTTCGCCGGCGGCGACGCCGCTTGGCGGAGCGCTCGCCGGCTGCGGCGCGGCGCCCGCTTCAGCGCCGAGAAATCGCAACAACTCCCGTTCGGAGCCGCCGAAGAAGCCGGCCACCAACTCGCGGATGGCAGTGCGGCGCATCTCATCGCGCGGCATGCGAGGCGCATACAGGTAGGCGCGTCCCGCCTTGCGCCGGTCCAGCTTGCCTTTGCGCACCAGGCGGTCGAGCACGGTCATGATGGTGGTGTATGCCAGCGGCCGGGCGGCGGTGACGATCGCACGTACCTGCTTGACGCTGCCCTCGCCAAGCGTCCACAAGGCGTTGAGG
Organism: Bryobacteraceae bacterium; assembly: GCA_049587755.1. GTDB lineage: Bacteria > Acidobacteriota > Terriglobia > Bryobacterales > Bryobacteraceae > Bog-375. The sequence continues at coordinate 13,706 of JBAVEN010000034.1, forward strand.
CACTCCAGTTCGAGCGGCGGCGGGACATCGCGGGCGGTCTTAGGCATCACTTTTCCTGATCGGGCGCGGTGGGCTGCAAGGCCTCCCGCAATTTGCCCGCAAACGGCGAATCGGGTTTGGGCGTGAACAATGGATGCGCCGGCGGCGGCGCATCCGGCTTGGGCTGCGGCTCGCGCGCTGCTTCGCCGCCGGATGCAGGCGGCGCAGCGGCCCGCGGCGGCGGCGGGTTCAGGAACCGGTCCATCTTCAGCGCGGGACGCTCCAGCGCTACGTTATAGGTCGTGAAACAGCCCTCCACCTGGCGGTCGCTTTCAATCAGCGCCCGCATCGATTCCATCTTCGAATCCATGTCATCGAGGTAATGCAGCAGCAGCGCCTCGGGGAATTGCGGCAGTTTGGGCGAGCCGAATTCGAGATGGCCATGATGGCTGAGGATCATGTGTTCGACGAGCGTGCGCAGGGCCGGCGGAAAGTCCGGCAGCGCCCGCAGCTTGTCGGCCACCATGCGCAGCCCGATATTGATATGGCCGAGCAACTGGCCGTCCGGCGAGTAGGAGAAGCCGCGCTCGTAATTCAACTCGTAGATCTTGCCGATATCGTGGAGCACCACGCCGGCGAACAACAGGTCGAGGTCCACCTGGTAGTGCGCGGCGGTGACGCGCGCCAGGGCGCACAACGAAAGCACGTGCTCGATGAGGCCGCCCAGGAAAGCGTGGTGGATCTGTTTGGCTGCCGGCGCCAGGCGGTAACGCCGCGCGATATCTTCGTCGTCCAGCATGGCGTTCAGCAAGGCGCGTAAGTGCGGGTTGGCGATGCCGTTCAACACCTCGCGCAACTCCAGCCACATTTCCTGGGGGTCGCGCTTGGAAGAAGGAAAATAGTCGCCGTATTCGACTTCGCCGTCTTCCATGCGGCGTATCTTGTGAATCGTCAACTGCGGCCGGTTGTGGAAGACCTGAACCAGCCCTTTCACTTTGACGAAATCGTCGCGCTCGAAGCTCTCCACCACATCGGCCACGTTGTCCCACATTTTGGCGTCCACTTCGCCGGTGCGATCGCCCAGGAGCAGAGAGAGATAAAGCTCGCCTGTTCGTTTCTGGCGGATCTCCTTGGAATGAACCAGAAAGCTGCCCGTGATCACCTTGTTGGGTTCGAGCTCGTTAACGTAAGGCGACTTCATTGTTTGGCGGGAGCGTCCGGCGTTTCGGGCGGAGCCGGCTCCGCAGGCGTCTTCGGGGCGGGCTCGCCGAGCTTCGAGGTATCGATATTGGGCTTGGTGCCCGCGGTGGAGGTGGTTCCCGGTATCGGGATGAACAGGATGTGCTTATGGTGCCTGTGCGTGGCGGCCACTTCTTCCTTGGTGGTGGTCTGCGGCTTCAGTTGCGCGATGTCGTGCCAGTGAGTGTCCTTGCCGGGAGCGGCGCCGGTATCCAGGTAGCCGTCCTTGATCTCGAGGAACGCGTCCTGGCGCAGCTTGGTGAGATAGGCGCGCACCTTGGGCTCCAGTTGCGGCTCGGCCACAAACTCCTGAATCTGGTCCTTGACCTCGTCGAACGAGGCTTGCCCCGCCTCATAGCGGTCGTCGATGCGCATGATCATGAAGCCCTGCGGCACCTGGACGGGGTCCGAAACCGAGCCCTTCTTTTCCTTGAACAGAAAGTCTTCGACCTGGGGGAGCGACATGCCTTTTTCGCGCGGCGGCACCACGCCTCCGGTGCGCGCCGTTTCCGGGTCGTCGGAATAAGCGGTCACCAAGTCGCTGAATTTCTCGCCCTTGCGCGCCCGCGCCGCCACATCTTTGGCCTTGGCTTCCGCAGCTTTGATCTGCTCCGGCGTCTTTCCTTCGGTGGAGATGAAGACCTGGCTGAAGAAGACCTGCGCTTTGCGCACGAAGTCCTTCATGTGGGCATCGTAGTATTTGCGCAGCTCGGGGTCGGGAATGATGATGCGCGCGCCGATTTCCTGGCCGACGATGCGGTGCACCAGCATGTCGTTCGTCATCTTCTGCTTGAACTCTTCAAACGGCATGCCGGTGTTGTCGCGGACGTAATCGTGAAACTTGTCGGGGTCGGTGATCTTGGCCATCACCTGCATTTCGGCCAGCCGCCGGGCCACCTCGCCATCCACGCTAATGTTCAGGTCCTTGGCCTTCTGCACGAACAGCAATTCGTCGATCTTATCCCGCAGGAGGTTCTTGGATTCGTCCTGCACGGCGGCGGCGAGATCGACGCCAGTCAGGTGCCGCTCCTGGCGCAAGGCCATTTCCATGTCTCTCCGCTGTTCGTCCAATTCGCCGCGGGTGACGATATCCCCATTTACTTTGGCGGCGATCTCTTCCACCACCCGGATATCGGCGGCAACCGCCAGCGGCAAGGTTGCCATTATGACTACTACAAACCTGCGAATCATAGCTGCTAACGCTCCATTCTACCATCGGAGGAAGAGCCGACCGAGTACCCGAGATCGGAATTCCGATACCGTTCCGTCAGACGGAAGCGAAGGCGAGGCGTGCCTCGCCCCTACAACGACTAGGGCGCTCCGCCGGGCGGCCGCATTTGCTCCAACTTGGCATCGAGGAAACCGAGGATCTCCGGCGCCGAAGCCTGCCCGTCCAAAGGTAGAAGCAACACGCCTGCCGGAGTGAACTGTGCGCCGGGAGTTTTGGCGACCACCGCCATGAGCCGCGCGGGATCCACCCGCGTTTCGCGGTGGAACCTGATACTCAAGAGGTTATGACGCCTGTCGATAGCCTCGATGCCTAACTGCTCGGCCACTGTCTTGATGGCGGAGTAAGCCAGCAGGCTGCGGACCGCCGCCGGCACTGTGCCGAAACGGTCCTCCAGTTCCTTTTCGGCACGCTCGCGGCCCTCCCGGCCGCTGGCGCTGGCGATCTGCCGATAGGCGCGCAGGCGCTGGTTCTCGTCGGGGATGTAGTCCGGCGGAATCCGTATATCCAGCCCCAGATTCAGCGACGAGTGGATTTCCGGAACTACCTCTTCGCCCTTCAGTTCGCGCACGGTTTCATCCAGCAGCCGCACGTAGGTGTCGTAGCCCACGGAGTTGATGTGACCATGCTGCTCGCCGCCCAACAGATTGCCAGCGCCGCGCAGCTCCAGATCCAGCGCGGCGATCTTGAATCCAGCTCCTAAATCGCTGAATTCCTTGAGCGCCGCCAGCCGTTTGCGGGCAATTTCGTTCAGTTCCGTGTTGGGCGGTACAAGCAGGTAAGCATACGCGCGCCGGTTCCAGCGCCCTACCCGGCCGCGCAACTGGTAGAGCTCGCTGAGGCCGTAGCGCTCGGCATTCTCTATAATCATAGTATTTGCGCGTGGAATGTCGAGCCCATTTTCTATAATTGTAGTGCAGACAAGAATATCGAACTCGTGCCGCATGAAATGGAGCATGGTTCGCTCCAATTCGGCTTCCGCCATTTGGCCGTGGCCGACGCCGATGCGGGCGCCGGGAACCAGTTCCTGGATGCTGGCGGCTCGCGCCCAGATGGAATCGACGCGATTGTGCAGGAAATAGACCTGGCCGCCCCGGCCCAGTTCGAGTTCCACGGCCGCGCGGATCAGCTCGGGCTGAAACGGGGCGACGACGGTGTGAATGGCGAGGCGATCTTTGGGCGGAGTTTCGATTACCGACAGGTCGCGCAATCCCAACAACGACATGTGCAAGGTCCGGGGAATCGGAGTGGCGCTCATGGCGATCACATCCACCTCTTTCTTCAACTGCTTGAGCCGCTCCTTGTGCTTCACTCCAAAGCGCTGCTCCTCATCCACGATGACCAGGCCCAGGTCGCGAAACTGCACGTCCCTGGACAGCAGGCGGTGGGTGCCGATGGCGATATCGATTTTGCCTTCCGCCAGATCCGCCAGGCCGGCCTTGATTTCTTTCGGCGAACGGAAGCGGCTGAACATTTCGACGCGGACGGGAAACGGCTGAAAGCGGCGTTTGAACGTTTCCAGGTGCTGAAATGTCAGGACGGTGGTGGGAGCCAGCATGGCAACCTGCCGCCCGTCGCCGAGAGCTTTGAAGGCGGCGCGCATCACCACTTCGGTTTTGCCATAGCCCACGTCGCCGCAGAGCAGGCGGTCCATCGGGTGGGGGCCTTCCATGTCGCGCTTGATGTCGCGGATGGCGGTCAACTGGTCGCGGGTTTCGGTGAAATCGAAAGCATCTTCGAACTCGCGCTGCCAGTTGCTGTCGGCGGAAAACGAGAAACCGTCGGCCATCTTGCGCGCGGCGTAGAGCTTCAACAGCTCGTCGGCCATGTCGCGCATTTTGGCTTTGATGCGAGACTTGGTTTTGGTCCAGGTGGCTCCGCCCATGCGGTCCAGGGCGGGTTTGGCTTCGCCGGCTCCGCGGAAGCGCTCGACCAGGTCCATGCGCGCCAGCGGGACGTAGAGCTTGGCGCCGGCGGCGTATTCGAGCAGCATGTAATCGCCCTTGGCATCGCCTTGAGCGATCTCCCGCAGACCGAGAAACTGGGCGACGCCGTGCTCGGCATGTACCACGAAGTCGCTGGGCTTGAGGTCGATCAGATCGGCGGAGAAAGCCGCCAGCGCGGGTTTGCCGGCAGGGGCCTGGGCGACCAGTTCGGAGGCTTCAAAGAGGTCCTCGGAACCGAAGACGACCAGTTTGGAATCCTGGAATGCGGCGCCGCGCCGGATGAGCCCCTTGACGAGGTGAATGTTGGCCACCGCGCCCGCCATGTAGACGCGTTCGGCGAGATAGGCGGGGGTGGAATCCAACTGTTCCAGGCCGAGCTGGTAAGCGACTTCGTACTCGTTGAAGACGTCGGCGAGCCTTTCGATTTCACCTGCAGCCGGCGCGAAGAAAACCACCCGGTTGCCGGATTCCACCAGTGAGCGCGCCTCGGCGATCGCCACCTGAATGTTGCCATGAAAGCGCAGCGTGGGCCGGGTGGCGATGTGATTCGCGGCTTCGGAGCCGATTTCGAGTTCCTCCATGACGAGCTGCGGCAGCGTTTGGGCCAACTGCTGAAATTCCTCCCAGCGGCAAAAAATGCTGCCCGGAGCGTAGGCTGGCGAGGGTTCTACCTGCTCCAGGCGCTTCCAGAGCCGCTCGGCGGCGCTGCGCACCTGGTCCGGTTCGTCCCAGATGACGACCGGCCGGTCGGCCAGCGTGAGGACGGCGCCGGTTTTTGGGCGCACCATCGCCGCCAGCGTCTCCCAGCCGGCAAAGGGTCCTCCCGCGGCGGGCAACTCGCGCTCGGGCGTTCCGGCCTGGCGCATCAGCTCGCGCAGCTCCGCGAGCAGCTCGCGCGATTTCTGAAATTCAGTGAGCGGCAGCAGCGTGCAGTCGCCAATTTTCAGCACCGAGCGCTGCGACTCCACGTCGAACCGGCGGATGGATTCCACCTGGTCGCCGAAGAGGTCGAGGCGGACCGGCTTGGCGGCTTCCGGCGAGAAGGCGTCCAGAATACCGCCGCGCACCGAGTATTCCCCCACCATTTCCACCGGCTCGCGCCGCTGGTAGCCGACGCTTTCCAGGTGGGCAACCACTTCTTCCAAGGGCAACTCGTCGCCCACCTTCAGCCGCAGGGCGAGCTGCCGGTAATAATCCGCCGGTTCGATGCGCAGCAGAGCCGCGGCCACAGGCAGCACCGTGATGGGCGCGCGTGCGGTGGCCAGGCGCCACAATGCGACCGCGCGCGCCTCCAAAATCTCGGCGTGCGGGGAGAGCTTTTGCAGCGGCAGAACGTCCAACGCGGGGAGCAATTGCGGGCCGTCGCGATCGTCGGTAGCCAGCAGACGGAAGAACGTCTCGACTGCTTCCGAGAGCGCCTCGGCCTCCTGGTTGCCATCTACGACAATTATCAGAGGACGGCCCGTATTCTGCCAGAGCAGCACTGAATACAAGGCCTTGGCGGTGCTGGTCAAGCCCGATAAGCGTGCAGCGCCCTCGCCGGCAAGTTTTCTCAGGGCTTCCGCGAAGCTGGGATGGCGGCCGAGTTCCAGGAATAGATCTCGAATCGCGGGATGGGTCAAGAGCGGTGTCCGGCGGCAAGCATATTAACTATATTAGTAGTAGAATAATTCGGCTCAAGCGGTAAAGTGACGACTTTGCCTCCCGCCGCCTCGACTTCCTCGCGGCCCGCCACGAAGTGGGACCAGTCGGCGCCCTTGACGAGCACGTCGGGCAGAAGGGCGGCGACGAGCGCGCGGGGGGTCTCTTCGTCGAACAGCGTGACCGCATCGACGGCTTCGAGAGCCAGCGCCAGCTCGATGCGCTCGCGCTCAGGAATTATTGGGCGCGCAAGCCCCTTCATGCGGCGTGCGCCGGCATCGGAGTTGAGGGCCAAAACCAGCACATCGCCCATGGAGCGGGCCGCCTCGAGAGTCCGGATGTGCCCCGGATGCAGCAGATCGTAGCATCCGTTGGTGAAAACGACGGTCTTGCCCCCTCGACGCCAGCGCTGGCGCTGCTCGACAAGCTCGGCGTGATTGTAAAACCGGCCCAAGGTCTTCAAGCATAGTGTATCAACCGGCCCGTGGAGCCAGAGTCAACTGGAGTTCGGGCAGGCGTGCGGCGCGCGCGGCCGAAGCGTGAGGCCGCGAACTGGCGCTGATCCGCTGTCTGTTCCGGCCGCACCGCAGCCAGGAAATCGCCAAACCGACCTTTACCCAATTTGTTTTTCCAGGGCGCTGGCATTATGGCGTGCTGCACGGGCTGGACTATTCTCGCGAAGCGGGTGCGCCGAGTTGGGATTCAGCTCCGTAAAACCTGTTCGACTACGGACCTGCCGGGGTCACCGTGAGCGTGGCTGTGCCGGACGCAGACCCCTGGGTGGCTTTGATTGTGGTCGATCCCGCGGCAACCCCAGTGGCGAGTCCGGCCGGGCTGATCGTGGCAGTCGCTAGGTTCAAGGATGTCCAATTAACAGAACCAGTAAGATCCTTGCTACTGCCGTCCGAATAGGTTCCAGTAGCGGCGAACGGTTGCGTTCCCTTGGCCGCTATCTGGGGATTGGCAGGGGTCACGGTGATGGTTTGCAGCGCAGGAGCAGTGACGCCCGGTTTACTGTTACCGTTATTTCCGGCATTGGCGGTTTGTGCGGCGAGTTGACTTTGGAGACCCTTTACGGTTAGGTTGACGCCAAATGCAAACTGCGGGCACCATCCGGTGCAGGGTCTTGAAGTTGTTGTCGCGCCGACCGGCACCGTCGGTTGTTTGGCGATGACAGCGCCGACATAGACCTGAATGGATCGCAGGCCAATTCCCGCAGCTATCAAAGGCTTTTGCAGCGGATGCTGCGCCACGGGAAGGCCGGCGATAAGCGACGGAATCAGACTATAGCCGTCATACATCATTTGTTTTTTTTGGGCCGGGCAGTAGTAATAATCAAACAGGCCGTATATGCTCTTCTTGTCCACGTTAGTCGGCGTGACGGCAGAGTTTGATCCGGCCGGCGGGAAAGTCAATTGGCTCATTTTTGCAATTGGAATTCCCACGCTGACATCCCACCACGGGGGCGCCTCGTTGTGCAGGACCAGAGGGTTATCCAAGGGCTGCGCGTTGGTTCCCACGACTACCTTGGCCTGGATCTGGATGTCGGAGGTTCCCGAAGTCATGTCGATCTGCATACCGCCCCAAACGTTCTCCGATGTTGGGCTAATATTCTCCTGGAGTTTTAATCCGCTGGCACCAGTGAGCGTGGCGAAAAGACCTAGCAGATTTTGTTGGTTCGCAGGAATTTTGTCGGCTACGGTGAACTCATAGCGGCTGGTGTACACATAGTTAGAACTCTTGTTTATGTGCAGGTACACAAACCATAATCGCTTTGTGCCTAGCAATCGTCCCGGCCGAAGCAACTTTCCATCGTGCAGGAGATACCAGGTTTGAGCGGTGATGGCCTGCTGCGTGTTGCCCGCGCTAGGGGTGGTTGCCGCGCCCAGGACCACCGTGTGGATAATGAAGTCGCCTTTATTGGCTACATTTTTTGTTAGCACGGCATCCACGTCCGGAAAATTCCGGATCTTGTAAGCCGACGGAGTCGGCGAGCAACTCGCAGGCGAAGTATTGTCGGTGAGCAAAGCCCCGATCAACTTGGCCGCGGCGTCCCCGCTCAAAATCGTTCCGGTTTCGTAATTTATCCACGCATCCAGTGGGGCGCTCACAACCCGGCATGCGTTTTCCTGGAGAGGTGGAATCGGTTCCGTTGCCTGGCCAAATCCAAGCACTGGAACATACAATATCAACGAAATACAAACGAATAGTCGCCCTGCAGGCGTAAGTCGTGGCATCTTACAGTCCTCCGTTCCGCGTTCAAACTTGTAAACGCGTCCAGCCAAGTTTGCGACGCCGGCGTAAAGAATACAAGACCCAATTAGGCTTCCGATCTATGTTCCTTGACTTCTTAGAAAAGTACCTCAGGCAGGTGCTTAGGCGAGATTTGGCCTCGCTAATCCGAAAGGTCCGGTTTCGGGAAGTTGGAAGGGGCCGTCCACGCCTCCGTGAGATCATTAAACAATGGATTCGTCCTCGATTCAGGCGTATGCGACTGCCGCGCGGGTGGCTGCTTACGATGCCGACATGGACTTAATGCATCCCAACCGGCACAAGATGGTTGAGGTGATGATCGCAGTCCTGGCAGCGTCGGGGCTGGAGCCGCGAGCGGTGGTCGACCTGGGCACAGGCACGGGGTTCCTGTTGGAAAGGCTGCTGCGCCGATTCCCAAGCTGCCGCGCGATCGCTATCGACGGGTCGCAGGAGATGATGGCTACGGCGAAATCCCGCCTGGGAACGCTGGCGGAACGCGTGGAGTTTCGGAGCGGGGATTTCCGGCTGCCGGAAGCTTTCGGAGTGGAGATCCATTCGGCGGATGCGGTGGTTTCAGCGTACGCACTCCACCACCTCAATCTCGAAGAGAAGGCACGGACCATCGGGTATTGCCGCAGGCTGCTCAAAGAAAACGGCTGGTTCCTCAACGCCGACCTGGTGAGGGAGGAGGACGAGTTTCTGGAGCGTCTGACCCAAGACATGCGGGTTTCGGGAATCGTGGCCCGGTCCCAGGGCCGTGACACGCGGTTTAGGAATGCGGCCGACACGCGCCGTTTCCTGGAGGACTTGCAGCGCAACGAATGCGATCAGCCGCAGAAGGAAGCCGACGACCTCCGCGTGATGCGAGAGTGCGGGTACAGTCACGTCACGCTGTTCTGGAAGGAAACGCGGGAGGTGGTCTACGGCGGCATCCGCCCGGCGGGCGCGGATGCCGGGCAAGTCACGGGCGCGGCTAGGTGACTCCGGGCGATTTGGTGCGCAGGCCGGTCCAGCTCTCGGCCAGGATGATGGAATTGGCGGGATTCTTCGGATCGTAGCGGATCCACACCGGGCTGCACAGCGTCTCCTCGGCGGGCAAGTACTGGCGGAGCGACGAGACATCCTGCGAGGCCGTGTACTCGACGCCGCGGATGGCGTACGAATAAACCACCACCTCGCCGCGCATTTCCACCAGCGAGGCGTCACCCAGCTTGCCGCGCGCCGCCAGGGCGGCGCGGCGCATCCGTTCGCGCTCGTCGGGCGTGATGCGCGAGCCTTTCCACGCGCGGTATCCCGCCACCAACGCCAGCGCCAGCAGAACTCCGGCCAAAAACAGCGTGACCGCTTCAGCCGGAAACGAGAATGCGAGGGCCCCAAGCATCGGCTACTCTCATCCGGCAACCGAAGCGGGCTGAAACGCCTTGTTCCAGTCCTTGAGAAACTGCTCCAGGCCCTTATCGGTCAGGGGGTGGTTGAAGAGCATATCGAGAACCTTGAACGGCATGGTGGCGATGTGCGCACCCGCCAGCGCCGCCTGCGAGACATGCGTTGGCGACCGCAGCGAAGCGGCGAGAATCTGCGTCTTGTAGCCATAGTTCCGGTAGATCTGCACGATGTCGCGAATGAGGTCCATGCCGGTCCAACTAATGTCGTCAATCCGCCCCACGAACGGGCTGACGATGTAGGCTCCCGCCTTGGCGGCGATCAAGGCCTGGTTGGCGGAAAAGCAGAGCGTGACATTGACGCGGATGCCTTCCGCCGCGAGGGTCTTGGTGGCCACGATGCCATCGCGGGTCAACGGGCACTTGACAACCACGTTGCGGTGAATCTTGGCGAGTTTCCTGCCCTCGCCGATCATTTCCCGCGAAGCGGTCGCGACCACCTCCGCGCTGATATCGCCATCGACAATTCCGCAGATCTCGCGGATGTGCTCTTCGAGCGGCATTCCTTCTTTGGCGATCAGCGAAGGATTGGTGGTGACACCGTCGACGATTCCCCAAGCCGCGCCCTGCCGCAGCTCATCCAGATTGGCGGTGTCGAGAAAGAATTTCATCTGCCAGGCCCTCCAGCTCAACCCCAGTTTACCAAGGCTCCGGTTCCTCCAAGCAACGCCCGCGCCGGCGGCTTCGATCGTTCAGTGCGGCTAAATCGAAGATTCAGGCTCATCCCCTTGACAGGCGGCCGCGCCGGATCATAAGTTGAAAAGCTGCCGCCACTTCGGCGGCTGTCGCAAACGAGGTTCACGAAAAAACATTAGTATGGGTCAGTCCTGGAAGACTCCAAAGGACGGAGCGCTGGACCTGGTTTCGCTCGGCGCTTTAGTGCACCGGCTGGATCCGGGCATCGTTCCGTTTCGCAAGGCCAGTGAGTGCCGTATTCACGTCAGCGGCGGCGAATTCAACGTGGCGGCGAATCTAGCCGACTGCTTTCGCCGGAACACGGCCATCGTCACCGCGATGGCCGATTATCCGATTGGCGACCTGATCGCGGAGCGCGTGCGCGCCATGGGCGTGAAGCCGTTTTACAAGCACTTCGCGCACGATGGCGTGACCGGCCCCAACATGGCGACCGTCTTCAGCGACCGCGGCTTTGGCATGCGCGCCCCGGTCGTTTTCTACAACCGCTCGAACGAAGCGGCGGCGCGGCTGAAGCCGGGCGATTTCAACTGGAGCGAGGTATTTGCGGGCGGCGTGCGCTGGTTTCATTCCGGCGGCATCTTCGCCGCGCTGTCGCCGACCACCGCCGAACTGGTGATCGAAGGCATGCAGGCGGCCAAGGCGGCCGGCGCCATCGTCAGCTTCGACCTGAATTATCGCCAGAAGCTGTGGAACATTTCGGGAGGCGAAGCGCGCGCCGCCGAAGTGCTGAGCCGCATCGTGAAGAACGTGGACGTGCTGGTGGGCAACGAAGAGGATTTGCAGAAAGGGCTGGGGATCGCCGGGCCGGAAGTGGCGGCGAAATCCAAGCTGGATCCTTCGGCGTTTGTGATGGTGATCGAGCAGGCGGTGGCCAAGCATCCTCAGATCCAAGTGGTGGCGACCACGTTGCGCGAGGTTCACTCGACCAACCGGCACAGTTGGAGCGCGGTGGCCTGGGTGAACGGAAAAGTCTACACTGCGCCGGTAGCGGAACTGGATGTCTACGACCGGGTGGGCGGGGGCGACGGTTTCGCGGCTGGCTTTTTCTACGGCCTGCTCACCGGCGCGGAGCCGGCCGAGGCGGTGAAACTGGGCTGGGCTCACGGCGCGCTGCTGACCACGTTCCCGGGCGACACGACGATGGCCACGCTCGAGCAGGTGCTGGCGCTGGCCGGCGGCGGCGGAGCGCGCATCCAACGGTGAGGAGCGTCAGATTGTGAGAATGCCGACCGGCCTGAGGAGGGATTTATGGTAGCCAACAACGGGATGGATCTGACCGGGCGCGTGGTAGTGGTGGTGGGCGGCACCTCTGGGCTGGGGCGCGTGCTGGCCTCGGGCCTGGCCCGCGCGGGCGCGGACGTGGTGCCGACCGGCCGCCGCGGACCTTTGGTGGAAGAAGCATGCGCGGAGATCGAGCTCGCCGGCCGAAAGACGCTTCGCCACGCTTGCGACGTTGCCTCACGCGAATCGGTGGACAGCTTTCGCGACGCGGTGCTGGCGGCGTTCGGACGGGTGGATGTGCTGGTGAACGCAGCAGGCCAGATCTTCCGCAAGCCGACCATCGACATTACCGAAGCCGAGTGGAACAGCCTGATGAACGTGAACCTGACGGGCATGCTGCGCGCCTGCCAGTCTTTCTACGGCGCGCTGAAGGCGGGCGGACGGGGCCGCATCGTCAATATCGCATCGCTCAATTCGTACGTTTCGCTGGTGCAGGTGACGGCTTACGCCGCATCCAAGGCCGCGGTGCTGGCGCTCACCCGCAGCCTGGCGGTGGAATGGGCCAAGGATGGCATCAACGTCAACGCGATTGCGCCGGGCGTGTTCCGCACCGAGATGAACGCCGCCCTGCTCGACGGCACCGAGCGCGGCAAGGAACTGCGCATGCGCACGCCCATGGGCCGCTTCGGCCGATCCGAAGAGCTGGTGGGCGCCGCCGTTTTGCTGGCCTCCGATGCGGCCAGCTTCATCACCGGGCAGTGCATCGCGGTGGATGGCGGCTTCCTGGCATCCGGGGTGAACCAGTAAGCGTGCGGGCCAGTGGCGTGGCGGTCTCCGTTATGCCGACTGTGCGCCGGGGCGATTGAGAATCGGCGCGCAGGAGATCATTCCGCCCCGCACAGTGGGGCACGACGTCATGTTCAGCCGGTGAGCCTGCCGGCTTCAGCCTGGATCAACTGCCACACGCGGTCGATGTGAGCCTGAGTGGTGCCCTGGTTGCCGATCGCCAGGCGGAGGGTGAAACGGCCGTGCAGTTTGGTGCCGGAAATGAAGAACTCGCCGGTTTGATTGATACACTCCTGGATGCGGCGGTTCTCGTCATCGGTGCCCTGGTAACGGAAACAGACGGTGGAGAACGGCGTGGGCGCGGTGCGCTCGAAGCGCGAGTGGGCGTCGACCTTGGCGGCCAGCCACTGCGCCATGCGCACCTGCTCGCGGATCAGGCTGGCAATTCCTTCGCGCCCGTAAGTGCGCATCACGAACCAGAGCTTGAGGGCGCGGAAGCGGCGGCCGAGCGCAACCCCGTAATCCATCAGGTTGACGGCGCGCGGATCCTCGGCGGTGGCGAGATAGTCCGGCACCAGCGAGAAAGCGCGCCGCAGCACGTCCGGGCGCCGGGTGTAGAACACGCTGCAATCGACGGGCGTGAACATCCACTTGTGCGGATTGGTGACCATGGAATCGGCGTGCTCGCAGCCGGCGAGCGCCCAGCGAAACTCCTCGGCCACCGCGGCGGAGCCGGCATAGGCGGCATCCACGTGCAGCCAGATGTTCCGGGCGCGGCAGATCTCGGCGATGGCGGGAACCGGATCGACGCTTGTGGTGGCGGTGGTTCCCACGGTGGCTGCGACCGCGCATGGGCGCAACCCGGCGGCGCGGTCGCATTCGATCATTTCGGCAAGCGCATCCGGCCGAAGGCGAAACTCGGCATCCGCCGGAACCTTGCGCACGCGCTCCTGACCGAAGCCGACGGCGATGGCGCCTTTTTCGATGGAGGAATGCGCCTCTTCGGAAGTGTAGACAACCAGGTCGGACGGCATGCCCTTGGCGCGCGAACCGGGGTCCGCGGCCTGGCGCGCGGCGGCCAGGGCGTGCATGCTTCCCACCGATGCCGTATCGAGAATCTGGCCGAACCAATCCTCGGGCAAACCGGTCCATTGGCGCATCCAGCGGAGCGTGACCTGTTCGAGCTCGACGATAGCGGGGCACGACTTCCACAACATGCCGTTGCCGTTGAGCGCGGCCGCCAGCAGCTCGCCCAGAATGCCGGGCGCGGAACCGGTGTTGGCGAAATAAGCCATGAAGCCCGGGTGGTTCCAGTGAGTGACCGCCGGCAGAATGAGCCGTTCAAAATCAGCCAGCAGGCATTCCGGCGGCTCGCCCTGTTCCGGCCCGCGAGCTGGCAGAGCGTCAGTGAGCGCGCCGGGTTGCACGCGCGCCAGCACGGGGTAGCGTTGCGGATTGGCCAGATAATCGGCCACCCAATCGACGGCCTGATGGCCGCACTGGCGGAACTGTTCGGGGGTCATTGGCCCGCCGGCCGGGCCAGTGGATTTGGCGGCTGGCGTGTGCACTGTTTTCTGTGGACGCATAGGTGGGCTAAACGTCGAGTGTAACGCGGGGCGCGCGCGGAAAAGTGGGGCGCCGATTTGGAGAATTGCCGGCGGTGCCGGGCTACCCACCGCCTGAAAATGCGATGCAGGGCAGTTCTTTCGCCCCCTCGGGCGGCTGCAGCGTAAACCGGGCATCGGGCAATACAGGATTGAGCCGGTAGCTTGCGAGCTTGATGGTGAAGATGTCAGTGCGGGGCTTGGTGCGGCCCTGAAGCTTGAGGGTGAAGTTGGTGCTCTGCTGCACTACGATTTTGCTTTTGGCCTCAATCCAGTAAACGATGGCGGCGGTTTGAACGGCGCCGTTCCAATCCGATTTGGCCGGGGTATACGGGACGCTGACGACCACGCAGCTCACAGCCTCGCCATTGACCTTGAGGAATTGATATCCGACAAAACGGGCGGACTTGAGGCCTTCCAGGATGTGTTCGTAGGGAAGCGAGGACGCCACCGATGGCATGGCCCCGGGCGGCGCGTCACGGAGGTAGGGCTTGGGATCGGGACGACAGAACCCGTTCCTTTCCTTGTGATACTCCAGCACGCCGGAGCCGTTGGTGGTCCAAACGGTGTCGGAGGGCGGCGTTTTGCGACGAAGCTCGACACGCATGGAATGGGGGCGCCGAAAAACGCCAAGGACCAGAACGGTATTCGGCTGGATCTCGCCGGAATTCGAGCTTGCGGTAGAGAACGCCGTCCACTCGAAGCTGTTCAGATTTCGATAGGTCTCGGCAACCGCGCTGAGAAGATCACGCGGGTCGACCGCTTGCGGGGTCTGCGCGAGGAGAGCCGTTGCACCGGCCGCAACAGCGGACAGCACGAGAGTGGAAGCAGCCTTCATCGCCACCGGTTGGCTCCGATCCATGTTACGACACTGCGGATGTACCGAACTCGCCGATTCGGCCGGACACGGGCGTCATTCGGCCTGAAGCGGCGGGGCGCACAGTCCGGCTATTGGCTGCCAACCCGGCTTAACTGGGTTTCGGAGGGCGACCTTTTGCTCAGTTCAACAATGGCTCAGAGAGGCGAATGATTTTTTTCTGGATGGCGTACTGCACCAGTTGCGCCTTGTTGTGAATATCCAGCTTGCGCATCAAGTTGAACTTATGGGCCTCGACGGTTTTGACGCTGAGATCGAAGGCGGTGGCGATCTCCTTGACAGACTGGCCTTCGGCGAGCATCTTGAGAATTTCGCGTTCGCGTTTGGTGAGGGTGCCGAAGCGCGGCTGGCGGACAGGCTCTCGCCCCTGAGTGCGGAAATCGTCCACCAGGCGAGTGAGGAGGCGCGGGCTGAGGTAGCTGCCGCCGCGGTGCACCTCGCGGATGGCGGTCAACAATTGTTCGGCAGGACATTCTTTGAGGATGTAGCCGCTGGCGCCGATGGAGACGCATTCGGCGAGGTATTCGTCGTCATCATACATCGAGAGGAATACGACGCGCGTTTCCGGCCGCTCCTTGCGGATGACGCGGGTGGCCTCGAAGCTGCTCATGCCGGTCATGCCGATATCCATCAGCACGACGTCGGGCCGGCTCTGCCGGCTGAGGTTGACGGCTTCGGCGGCATCCTTGGCTTCTCCAGCAATTTCGAGGTCTGGCTCCGCCGCCAGCACGCTGCGGACGCCCTGCCGGAACATTGCATGATCGTCTGTGATTAATACGCGAATCTTAGACATGTGGTTTTCCCTGGGCCGAGTTCAGCGGCAGTTCCAGAATCACGGTGGTTCCTTGGTTGCGCGCACTGCGCACGGCGAGCGTACCGCCCAGGAGCGCGGCGCGCTCCCGCATGCCGGCCAGACCGAATGACATCGGCCTCGCCGCCGTGGCGCCGACCTGAAAACCCAGGCCGTTATCCGAAATGCGCGTTCTGATCACCTTATCGGTTCGCATCACGGAAAGTTTTACAATGGCCGCCTGGGAATGTTTGGCCGCGTTTTGTAAGGCCTCTTGGGCGACGCGGTAGATCACTTGCTGTAAAGAGGCCGGCAAATCTTCCAAGCGTCCGGCCAGGCGGACACGGACGCCAGCCGGAAAGGTCCTGGCAAACCGGCTGGCCAATTGATGCAGCGCGCGGGCCAGGCCCAGGCGGTCGAGCACCGCCGGGCTCAGCGCGGCGATGATCCGCCGCAATTCGATGACGGTCCCTTCGAGCACGCCGCGGGCCTGCCGCAGTCTGGCGCGCATCGGCCCATCCGCGCCGCGTTCCATCATTTCCAATTGCAGGCGCAGCGAGAGCAGCGATTGGCCGGCTTCATCGTGCAATTCGCGGCCGATGCGCCGCCGCTCGTCATCCTCAGCCTGCCGGGCGGCCGCGGCCAGCCGCTCGACTTGCTCCAGCAGCCTGGCACGCTCGGCGGACTTGCGGAAGTGCTCTGCCGCAGCCTCCAGCAGTTCCAACTCGCGCGGCAGCCAGGGATACGCAACCGCGAAACCGAGTTGAATGGCCGCTGACTCATTCAGCGGGTAAGACCAGTAGGACGCGTACCGCCCGCGCAGGGCGGGACCAACGACCCATCGTTCCTCGGGGCTGCCTTGTTCGATATACAGCGGCCGGCGCAGTTGCGGATCGAGTTTTCCCTCCTTTATTAATAAGCCCCCGGCGCGGGCGTGAAAGGCGCGCACCAGCAGGCGCGCGAGGCGGCGGGACAATTCCGCGGAATCGGCCCCTTCGGCACCGGCGCGGTAGATGGCGAACAGCGCCTGGCTTTCCGCTTCGCGCACGCGGTAATAAGCGCGTTCGAGCGTCAACAGGGTAGCCCATTGCAGTTGTTCCAGCGAGGGGCCAAATCGGCCCTGCAAGAGGGGCTCGAGGATTCGATCAAACTCGCGTAGCACCGCGCCGGCCGCGTCGGGCGAGAGGTTGCACTTGGCCAGGCGCCGTCCGTTGTAATCCACCTGTTCGAGAAACTTCTCGATCGATCCCAAGCGAGCCGCCGCGCACGGTGAAATGGCCATCAGCGCGCGCCGCTCCACGCCACCATAGCGCCGCTTGCGGAGCAGCGCCAGAAACCGCC
Organism: Bryobacteraceae bacterium; assembly: GCA_049587755.1. GTDB lineage: Bacteria > Acidobacteriota > Terriglobia > Bryobacterales > Bryobacteraceae > Bog-375. The sequence continues at coordinate 30,749 of JBAVEN010000034.1, forward strand.
GTTCCAGCCCGGCCGCCGCCGGAGCAATCACCGGCGCCAGACGGGCGATGTGCCGCCGGGCGGCTTTGGTGAATAGGGTCTCATGCGCTGGCATCGATCTCTCGTACTAAGAGATCGGCGGGATAGGAGTGAGGCTTTAGCCTTACTCGGGTTGTGGGTTCGGGAAACAGTCTTAATCATGCGCGGCCTACGGGCGCGCGGAGCAGGCGGGCCGGGCATGCCCGGCCCCTACAACGGAATCGGGGAGCGGCCAGCCCAATGGCAAAATACGTTACGAGGAGCGGCCAAGCCCAGTGGCGAAATGGGTTACGAGGGTCGGCCAGGCCTATTGGCGGAACAGGTTATTCAGCCGACGTACTGTACTTCCTCTTCGAGGTCGAAGGCGAAGCGGGCATGCACGCGGGCTTTCAGATCCTGGATGAGCGAGCACAGGTCGGCGGCGGTGCCGCCGCCGGCATTATAAATAAGGTTGGCGTGATAGTCGGCCACATGGATATCGCCGACTCGCATGCCCTTAGCTCCCACCTGCTCGAGGAACCAGGCGGCCGGCACCTTGCCTTCACGCACCGCCTCGGCTGGCACCAAGGCCGCCACGGCGGGCGGCAGATCGCGCAGCAACAGGTTCTTGAAGATGCTGCCGGCGCACTGCATGGTGACCGGGAACTTCTCGTTGCGAACCTTGAGGATGCCATCGGCGATGCGCCGCAGCTCATCCCGGTCCGCCGGTTCCAGCTCCAGCTTCGCGGAGAAGATAATCCACTCCTTGTGCCGTTTGAAAATGCTCTCGCGGTAAGCGAACCGGCACTCGGCGTTGGAGAAGACGCGCACCTGCCGGCCATCGAAAAAGCGCACGTGGGCGATGCGTTCGGAGATGGAATGACCGTAAGCGCCCGCATTGCCATAGACGGCCGCGCCGGTCCAGCCAGGAATGCCGGCCAGCGTCTCGAGGCCTTTCAGCCCGCGGCCGATGGTGAAATCCACCAGGCGTTGTAACTCGGCGCCGGCGCCGGCGGTGACGCGGTTGCCATCGGCGGAGAGGGCGTCGTTGCGGTAGCGCAGCACCAGACCGCGATAGCCGCGGTCAGAGACGATCAAGTTAGTGCCGCCGCCGATTACGATCATCGGAATGCTGCTGGCTTCGCCCGCGTGCAGCGCCGCGAGGAAGGAATCCTCCACACCGCTCTCGGCATACAGGTCGGCCGGCCCTCCCACGCCAAAGCGCGTATGACGCCACAGCGGAACGTTCGCAGAAACGGTTACATTGGGAATCGCGGCGAGATGCGCGCGCATCTCTTCGGTGGTCGGCATTACATCGATTATAAAGGGAGGGTATATGGCGCGTTCCGGCTTTCCGGGCTTTCCCGCAGAAGCACTCGCATTCTTTCGCGGCCTGGCGCGGAACAATCATCGCGATTGGTTTCTGCCGCGGAAGGCGGTGTTCGAACAGAGCGTGAAGCAGCCGATGCGCGAGCTGGTCACGGCGTTGAACGTGGCGATGGCGGGCTTTGCACCCGAGTACGCCACGGATCCCGACAAGGCCATCTTCCGCATCTATCGCGACGTGCGTTTCAGCAGGGATAAGAAGCCGTACAAGGAGCACCTCGCCGCCAGCTTCAACGTCCGTGGCATGAACCATGGGCACGGTGGTTTCTACTGCTCGGTTTCACACAAGGAAGTGGCGGTGGGAGGCGGTCTGTACATGCCGGAGCCGGCGGCGCTCGTTGCGATCCGCAACCACATCGCGGAGAATCATGCGGAGCTGCGCCGCATCCTGGCAAACCCGAAAGTGCGGCGCCTGCTGGGCGAAATGCAAGGCGAAAAGCTGGCGCGCGTGCCAAAGGGATTCGCCTGCGATCATCCCGCGGCCGACCTGCTGCGCTTCAAGCAGTTCTTCCTCTATGCGGAGTTACCGCCCGAGCTGGCTACATCGCCTAAGCTGTACCCGGAGATTGTCGATCGTTTCCGCGTCATGATGCCGTTTCTGCGCTTCCTAAACGCTCCGTTGCCGAAGGTCAAGAAGATCGACGCGCGGGATTTGCTGGCGTAGCCGCGCCGGACACCCCGTTTCTCGATGCGGCCGCTCAGTTCGACCGCAGCAATTCGGCCGATTGGCGCTCTTGGCCCGATCTGGGGCGCCTCAAACCCTGAAGGGCGGCGACCAACCCGAACCCGAGACACGCGTCCAAGAGCAGGTTGAAAAGAAACTGATGCTTGACATTGTCCGATGCGTCCCCGAACGCAGCGACAAAGAAAGCCGTCGCACAGCACGCACCCAGAAGCATTCCTAATTCAGCCCATCGCCGGGTGGACGCCGCCGAGCGGCGGCGGCAGACGAATACCAGGACGCCGGCCGGGAGTAAGACGACTCCGCCGAGTAGGAGTATGGCGATTCGAGACAGATAGCGCTCGTGGAGATGACTCCACAGTGCGAATGCGTTGCTTTTGGCTCCAGGAGGCCGGCCGGCGGATTTGTCGAAGTTGCCGCAAAACTCCGGGCGCAAAGAAAGGGCGGCGGGAAGCCTGGCGCGAATATGCCGCCACATACGAGCCGGCCGCTTGAGATAGAAATCCATCAAGCTAAAGGGACTGACATTAGCTTGGATGGCATGCACGAGAGATACATCGGCGACGCCAGTATCGGGGCTCCAGGCGAGGGTTCCGGAATAGCGGGCGTAATCCGGGTTCAGGCCGAGGGCGCTGAGATCGGACCGGGGAGTGTGGGACTCGGGCAGGATCGCGGAGAAGATCATGTTGTACAGGACGGCCACTCTGGGTGATGGAAGCAGAGACTGGTACAGGGCTACTCCCGCCAGACAAGTTGCGGCCGCGCCAGCCAGGGCGGCGTAACGGGCGCTCCGGTCAAGAGCCCGCCAGACCATCGTGAGATCGAATGCGGCCAGCGGCACCGCGAGAGCCGCATTCTGGGTCTTGGCCGTAATCCAAAGCACGGCGAAGATGTTCCAGCGCAGAACCTGCCCAATGGATACTCGTTCCCTTTTCGAGAGGTCTATGCTTTCCGCCAAAAGAAATAAAAACCAGAGGCACGAAGCGGGCTCCGAGTACAGCGAATTCCAGTAGGCGACGTAGCCGACATCGGTCAGGACGAGCAGCATCCAGGCCCACGCTACCCGGTACACCGCGAGGTCTCGCGTTACGTAGAGCAGCCGCGCCAGGGCGAGCAGGAAGAACACCGCGTGAGTGAAACCGAAAACCGTGATGTCGAATGCTCTTGGATTGATCAAGACCTCGTTGCCCGTCACGGCGATCTTCGCCAGGATCGACTCAGATGTAATTTGTTCCCAAGCAGGCACCCGGAAGCTTGGGTCCTTGACGAATTTTCGAGTGAAATACGAGAACTTAGTGTCGGGTCCTTTGGATTCCGGCGCATAACCAAGCGGTCCCGCAACGCGCGCGAAATCGCCCTGGTCGGCAAGGCCGATGATTGGGGGAACAAAGAGCTGCCAGGCCAGAGCTGTTCCGGCCAGCGTGAGGACGAGGCAAAGTGGATAGATCCGCGACAAGACTACGCTCCCGGTACCGAAGGCACCGGCAGGCCAGAATCTCCTGAAGACATTCAGCGTAACAACACCCTAGAGCAGCGTCAACGGGATACGAAGCCAGCCCTCTGCGACGGTCCCGCGGTCCAAGAAGTATCGATGCACGGGATTGGTTAGCACAGCGGCGGCAGAAATATGCCGAATTGTGATATTCCTCTCTTCTCTTTTTGTTCGCCTTCTGGTATAGTGGGGCCCATGAGCCCAAAACCGCAACAAAACAACTTCGCCAACCAACTGCTTCCCAGCAAGGAATTCTTCGAGCGCTCGACCAGGGTCCTCGACGAGGCCGACTCCGGATTCCGTCCGAAGGAAGGCATGATGACGGTGGCGCAGCAAGTCGCGCACGCCGCCCAGACAATCGACTGGTTTATCCAGGGCGCATCGAGGCCCGAAGGCTTCGACCTCGATTTCGCCAGCCACGCCGCAGCGCTCGAGCGGGTGACTTCGCTCGCCGCCGCCCGCAAGGCGCTCGAAACGGCGTACGCGAATGCGATTCACTTTATCGGCTCGAGCAGCGCGGAGGATCTGGCGCGGCCGCTGCCGCCCGGTCCGGTGATGGGCGGCCAACCCATCAGCGACATCGTATGGGCCATGATCGAGCACACCGCGCATCACCGGGGCGCACTAACCGTGTACTCCCGCGAGCTCGGCAAAGTGCCGCCAATGCCTTACGGCGGCTAAATGGCCCGAAGCTAGAAGAGGGGACCATTTGCCGAGGCTGCGCTCGAACCAGTACGGCGCGGCTGGCCGTGCATTACTGCACCCAGACCGTGACGCCATCTTGGCTGGCCTGGTCGCCGGCGCCGCCTTACTCGAACGACTTAGTGATACTTAGGCAGCCCCGCGCGATGGTTCCGACGGCGGCAGGTAAGGTTAGCAATGTAGCAAGGCGCCTGGGGGCGGGGCTGACTTAGAACGCGGCGGAGCCTGGCGTGCGGGGGCACGGGATCACGTCGCGGATGTTCTTCATGCCGGTGAGGTACATCATCATGCGCTCCAGGCCAAGGCCGAAGCCGGAGTGCGGCACGGAGCCGAAGCGCCGCAGGTCGAGATACCAGGCATAGTCCTCTTCCTTCAGCCCGTGCCCGGCGATGCGCTGGCGCAGGACGTCCAAGCGCTCTTCGCGCTGGCTGCCGCCGATGATTTCGCCGATGCGCGGCACCAGCACGTCCATCGCCGCCACGGTGCGTCCATCATCGTTGAGGCGCATGTAGAAGGCCTTGATCTGGGTGGGGTAATCGGTCACCACCACGGGCTTGCGAAACACTTCTTCGGTGAGGTGACGCTCATGTTCGCTTTGTAAGTCGGTGCCCCAACTTACCGGGAACTCCCAGGTCTTGCCTTTCGCTGCGGCCTCCTCCAGAATGCGCACCGCTTCCGAGTAGGGCAGATGGACGAACTCGTTGTCCACCACGTTGGCCAGCGTCTGCAGCAAGGTATTATCGATGCGCTTGTTGAAGAATTCGAGATCGGCGCGGCAGCGGTCCATCACTTCGGCAAGGACGGCCTTGAGGAACCGCTCCGCCAGGCGCCGGTTGTCATCGAGATCGGCGAAGGCCATCTCCGGCTCAATCATCCAGAACTCGGCCAGGTGACGCGGCGTGTTCGAATTCTCCGCGCGGAAAGTGGGTCCGAAGGTGTAGACGTTGGCGAACGCGTGCGCGAACATCTCCGCTTCGAGCTGTCCGCTGACGGTGAGGTACGCCGGCTTGGCGAAAAAGTCGCCGCTGAAATCAGGCCGGCCTTCCGGCGTTTTGGGCATAGAGGCGAGATCGAGTGTCGTGACCTGGAACATGGCGCCGGCGCCTTCGCAATCGAGCGTGGTGATCAGCGGCGTCTGCACATACACGAAGCCGTTGTCCTGAAAGAAGCGGTGAATGGCGTAGCAGAGCGCGTTGCGCACACGGAACACCGCGCTGAGGGTATTGCTGCGCGAGCGCAGGTGGGCGATCTCGCGCAGGAACTCCATGGTGTGGCCCTTCTTCTGCAACGGGTAGGTGGCCGGGTCGGCCGAGCTGAAAACTTCGACCGCTTCGGCGCGCAGCTCGACCGGCTGGCCGGGACCGGGCGATGCCACCACTTCGCCCTCGACGCGGAGCGACGATCCGGTGGTGACCGCAGCCAACACGGCTTCGGGCAACAGCCCGGCGAGGATCACGACTTGCAGGTCGATTGCCGACGATCCGTCCTGGAGTTGCACGAAGTGCACACCCTTGCCGTCGCGCCGCGTCTTCACCCAGCCGCGCGCCGTGACTTTCGCGCCGGGCGCCTGCGCCAGTATGTCCTTGATGTATTCGCCGTTGGTGATCAAGTGGGCCAACCTTTCAAGAAACAATGGTAGCTTGGATTTCCCGGTTGGATGCCGGCGCAAAGGGACGCAGAGGCCTGCTAGACTGTTGGCGGAAGGCAATCCGGACTGGTGTCTGGGGCGGTCTTCAAAACCGTTCGGCGGCCGTTCGGTCGCTGGTGCGTTCGATTCGCACTGTCTTCCGCCACACCCGGAGAGCGAAAGCCGCTAGAATTGTGGCGTATCTAACACTGGCGTCCGGCAACATGGATCTTGCCCCCCAAGTCGAGGCCCTGATCCCGACCCTGGCGGCTCTGCCGACGGCGGTGATGACCACGGACTGCGAGGGAGTCATCTGTTGGGCGAACGCCTGTCTCAGCGCCCTCACGGGATACGCCGTTGACGAGATCGTCGGGCGGAATGCCGGAGTACTTCTGTCTGGAGATCCGGCGCATTCCTATCACGACGTTCTCGAACACGTCGTTGCCTCCGGCGAGCCGTGGAAGGGCGACTGGGCCGGCAGGCGCAAGGACGGGGGCCTTTACAACATCGAACAGACCATCGCGCCGATTGAGGATAGCGCCGGCAAGACCACCCATTTATTGTGGACGACGCTCGACGCGCAGAATAGCAGAGCCGCTGGCGAGCGATGGTATCAGCAAGCGGAGAGACGATATCGAGACATCTTCGAAGGTGCGGCCGAAGGAATGTATCGCACTACACTTGAGGGGAAGAGTCTGTCCGCAAACCCCGCTCTGGCAACGATATTAGGTTACGATTCAGCGCAGGATTTGGTATCCGCGATCACCGACACCACTCATCAACTGTGGCTCGACCCTAATGAGCGATTGCGCTTGTTCGAGTTGCTCGAACAGCAGGACGTCGTTCGCGGCTACGAAAGCCAGTTCAAGCGCAAGGACGGAACGCGAATTTGGGTGTCGCTCAACATCCGAAAGGTCCGCGGGGAGGGTGACGATACGGCCTATTATGAAGGCTTCATCGAAGACATCACGGAGCGCAAGGATGCGGAGAAGCAACTACAGGCTGAACACGAGAGATTCCAGCGAATCATGGATAGCACGGACGCCGGGTACTTCCGAATCGGGATGGACGGCCGCTACGAGGATGTGAATCCTGCATGGCTGCGAATGTACGGGTTCACCCGCAAGGAGGATGTGGTCGGGCGGCACTTCTCCGCAGTCCAGGTTCCCGAGGACGTGGCAGGCGCGAACAAGATTGTCGAATCTCTGTTGCGGGGTGAATCGGTAAGGAGCGGCGAATTCTCCAGATTGCGCCGCGACGGGACAATTGGCTATCACAGCTTTTCGGCCAACCCCGTACTCGACGGCGATCGGGTGATCGGCATCGAGGGCTTCCTCATCGACATTAGCGATAGAAAGAGAGCGGAGCGGGACAGGCTCCATACCGAACAGCGGTACCGGTCGCTGTTCAACTGCATGCACGAAGGGGTCGCTCTCCACAGGCTGATCCATTCCAATGGCATTCCGGAAAACTACGTTCTGCTGGATGTAAATCGACGCTTCGAAGAGATCCTTGGCGTGAACCGCGAGCAAGCGGTAAACAAGCCGGCAACTGAGGTGTACGGCAGCACAGACGCTCCTTACTTGAAAGAGTATGCGGCCGTGGTTGATACGGGTACTCCATTCCAGTTTCAGACGTATTTCCCGCCGATGGACAAGCATTTCTCCATATCCGTGGCGCCGATGGGTGACGATGTCTTCGCCACCATCTTTTTCGAGATTACAAAACAGAAGAAAACAGAAGAGGCGCTTCAGCAAGCCAACGACGCCATTGCCAAAGCCGAACGACATTACCGCCGCATCTTCAACAGTGTTTCGGATGCGGTCTTCGTTCACAGCCTGGGCGATGATGGTCTGCCGGGCCGGTTCATTGAGGTGAATGACATCGCCTGCCGCAGATTGGGCTACACGAGGGATGAACTTCTCCAACTTCGACCGACGGAGATCGACGCTCCAGATACTGTCGCCGGAGTTCCCGCCATCATGAAGAGGCTGCAAGCCGAAGGTTATGCGGTCTGGGAGGGAGCCCACCTATCGAAAGATGGGCGGCGAATTCCCGTCGAGATTAGCAACCGCATTTTCGAATTTGAAGGAGCGCCAACGATCATCGCTTCGGTGCGGGACGTGACGGAACGCAAGCAGGCTGAAGCAGCTCAAGCAAAGCTAGAAGAGCAGCTTCGACAGGCGCAAAAACTCGAAAGCATCGGCAGACTAGCCGGCGGAGTGGCGCACGATTTCAACAATCTACTGACGGTCATCAATGGATACGCCGATTTCTTGCTTGCCGATCTGGATCCAAACGATCCTCTATGGTCGAGCGCCGATGAGATCCGCAAGGCGGGTGAACGCGCAGCCAGCCTGACCAAACAATTGCTGGCGTTCAGCCGGAAGCAAATCATCGAGCCAAAGGCGCTGGACCTGAACACCACGATTCGAGATTCCGAGCGAATGCTGCAGCGACTCATTGGCGAGGACGTCATGCTTACGACTACTCTCGATCCTTCGTTGGGACAGGTGATGGCGGACCCGGAGCAGGTGCATCAGGTCATCATGAACCTTGTGGTGAATGCTCGTGACGCAATGCCCGATGGTGGCAGGCTCGAGATCAGCACAGCGAACATCGATGTCACGGAACGCGACGCCTCTATGCAACAGGATGCCAGACCGGGGCCGCACGTCATGGTCACGGTGACGGACACCGGCACGGGAATGGACGAGAGGACCCGCCAGCATATCTTTGAGCCGTTCTTTACCACGAAAAAGGGCGACAAGGGCACAGGACTTGGGCTGTCCACCGTTTACGGCATCATGCGGCAGAGTGGCGGATGGATTTACGTTTCGAGCCATCCGGGAAGAGGAACTTCGTTCAAGCTGTATTTCCCCCGGATCGATGGGTGTGGAGTTGTGGAGCGGGGTGAAACGGCTCGCAGCAGAGGGACGCTCGGCGGCGAGACGATTCTGGTGGTGGAGGACCAGGAGGCGGTTCGACGGCTGACGGTGGCGATGTTGAAGGTGTGTGGCTACGACATCCTCGAAGCGGCGAACGCCCACGATGCCTTGGAGATCGCCCAGCGGCATTCCGGCGAAATCCATCTATTGCTCACGGACGTGGTGCTTCCTGGAATCAATGGAAAAGAGCTCAGTGAGCGCCTGAAGACAGTTCGGCCCAAGCTCAAGGTGCTGTTTACGTCCGGTTACACGGCGGAAATCATCGGCCACCGGGGCGTGCTTGGCCATGGGCTGGCGTATATTCCTAAGCCATTCGGCCCGGGTACATTGGCTGCCAAGGTGCGAGAAGTACTCAGCGAGCCGTCCACGGCCTAACCGTTCGAGCGCGAGCGCACATCCGTGCGGGGCCGTATCGGAGCAGCCAGCCAGTGACCTAAGGGGCCGCTCGGAACATGAGATGCGCTAGAATTTGAACATAATGGGTGAAGATGGCAAGGAGAGGATTAAGTCTGCCGCTGCGGCGTCGGTGGGTGCCGGTGTTGGCGGCGCTGGCGGCGCAACCGCAGGCGTCCTGGAACTGGCCGCTCAGGGGAGTGTGACCGCCCTATCGGCGGGCGTGGTCATCGGGGTCGGAGCCATTGCCGGCGGTGCTTTGAGTTTGCTGGGATACAAACTCTACCGTCATCTCACAAAACCGAAAAGTTGAGGCTGCCTCGCTTGCGAGAGACGGCGCACAGCTCAGCTTACACCGCGCTCGATTTCAACTGCCCGCACGCCGCGAAAATATCCAGTCCGCGCGGCTTACGGATGAAACACGGCAGCGAGCGGCGCACGATAGCTTGAAAAGCAGCGACGCGAGCGGGTTCCGGCGTCTGGTAGGGAATCTCCGGCCCTGGGTTCAAGGCAATCAGGTTGAGCTTGGCGTTGAGGCGAGCCAGCAGCTTCGCCACGCGGCGCGCATCGGCGTCGGTGTCGTTGACTCCCTGGAGCAGCACGTATTCGAACGTCAACTTTTCCCAAGGCCGCAGGGGATAGGCCTGGCAGGCTTCTATCAGGTCCTTCAAATGATACTTGCGGGTGATGGGCATCAGCTCGCAGCGCTGCTCTTCGGTGGAGGCGTTGAGCGACACCGCCAGCTTGGGCCGCACCGGCTCGCGCCCCATTTCGGCGATCTCGGGCACAATGCCGGCGGTGGAAACGGTGATGCGCCGCGGCGAGAGCGCAAAACCGGCGGGATCGAGCAGGATGCGCGTGGCCTTGATGACGTTGTCGAGATTGAGCAGCGGCTCGCCCTGGCCCATCATGACGATGTTGAGGCGGCGTGGCGCGCGCGCACGGGCTAGGCCGTTGTCGTGGACCATCGCCAGCACTTGGCCCACGATTTCGCCCGCCGTCAGGCTGCGTTCCAGGCCTAGCAGCGCGGTCATGCAGAACTTGCAATCCACCGGGCAACCGGCCTGGCTGGAAATGCAGATGGTGTCTCGCTCGCCTTCCGGCATCAAGACGGTTTCCACGGTGCGGCCATCTTCGAGGCGCAACAGGTAGCGCCGGGTGCCATCGACCGACTCAAAGCGGCGGGCGATTTCCGGCAGCCCGAAGGTGAGCCGCCCAGCCAGGCTCTGGCGCAAAACCGCAGGCAGAGCGCTGATGCCTACCAGATCGGTGGCGCGGCCACGATAGACGGCCTCATACACCTGAGTCGCGCGGTACACGGGTTGATCGGAGCCGAGAGCCTCGCGCAGGTCGGCAAGGTCCATCCCCACAAGCGGCTGGGACATGCGTGTCTTCTATTCTACTAGCCGCATGGTTCGGCTTGCGTCAACTTATCCCCACGATAGATAGATGAAGCGCAGCACAAACAGTGCCGTCAGCGCGTAGACGAACCAGCTCACCTGGCGGAACTTGCCACGCAGCACCTTGAGCAGGGTGAAAGCGGTGAAGCCGAATGCCAGGCCGTTAGCGATGCTGTAAGTCAGCGGAATGGTCATGATGGTGAGAAACGCGGGGATTGCAACTTCCGGATCGTGCCAGGCGATTTCCGCCACCGACGACATCATCAGGCTGCCCACGATGATCAGCGCCGGCGCGGTGGCCGCGGCGGGAATGGCGCCGACCGCCGGCGCCACAAACAGCGCCGCTGCGAACAGCAGGCCGGTGACGATGGCGGTGACGCCAGTGCGCCCGCCCGCCGCCACGCCGGCCGCGCTTTCAATGTAGCTGACCACGGTGGAGGTGCCGCTCAGCGAGCCTACCACGGTGGCCGTGGCATCGGAAAACAGAATGCGGTTGACGCGCGGAATCCGGTGCGTGCGGTCGAACAGCCCGGCGCGCTTGCCAACCGCAACCAGCGTGCCGATGTTATCGAACATGTCGATGAACAAAAAGACGAAGATAATCTCGAGGAAGCCCAGCCGCAGAGCGCCGCCGACATCGAGCTTTCCGGCAGTAGCCGAGAGATCCTGGAAGCGGTAGGGCTGCGGCAGCCACTTCGCCACCCCCGTGGCGAAACCGATGGCCGTGGTAACGAGGATCCCGATCAGCATCGCGGCGCGCACGCGCCACGCCAGCAATGCGGCCATCAGCAGCAGCCCGAAGAGGGCCAGCGCCGTGCTCTTGTCGCGCAGATTGCCGAGCGTGACGGTAGTAACCGGATGCGCCAGGATGATGCCGGAATTGCGGAAGCCGATGAACGCGATGAAGAGGCCCACGCCGGCCGCCACGGCGGCATAGAGTTCGAACGGGATGGTGGAAATGATGAGCTGCCGCACACCCAGCGCAGTGAGCAGCAGAAAGGCAATACCGGAAATGAAGACGGCTCCCAGCGCCGTCGGCCACGCCACGCCCATCCCTTTCACCACGGTGTACGTGAAATAAGCGTTGAGTCCCATCCCCGGCGCCAGCGCGATGGGGTATTTTGCCAGGGCGCCCATCAGCACGCTGCCCACGGCCGCCGACAGGCAAGTGGCCGCGGTGACCGCGGCCAGCGGCATTCCGGCTTCATGCAGAATCGCGGGATTAACGAAGACGATGTATGCCATCGTCATGAACGTGGTGAAACCGGCCAGAATCTCCGTGCGCCAGTTCGCGTTCAACGTTGCAAATTCGAAATAGCGTTCGAGGGACGCGCGTAACGACATGAATTTCCATTGTAGGCGGGGAACGGGGTCCGCCCGGATGCGCGCGGCCAGTGTCCTCTACGTTTGCCCAACTCCGGCGAGAGACTGGAGAAGGTCGCGGAAGCGACGGCGGGCAACTTCCAACCTCTGGCCGTTCTTGAGCAGGACCTCAGCCGACCCGCCGGCGAGCGGGAACACTTCCGTGACTGCGTTCAGATTGATGAGCGAAGCGCGCGAAATGCGGAAGAAGCGGGCGGGGTCAAGGCGCCGCTCGAGGTCGTTGAGGGTGGGGTCCATCCAATACTCGCCTTTGTCGGCAACCAGGCGGGTGAGACTGCCTTCGGTGCTGAAATACAGCACGCGAGACTCGTGGATTACCAGGTAATGGCCGCCGCTGCGTACCAGGAAGCGGGCCGGCGCAGAGCGCTGGCCGCGAATGGCGCGATCGAGCGATTCTTCGCGGTCCCCGGCGGGGAAGGTGCGCAGGCGTTCGATCGCTTGCGCGAGGCGGGCGCGGCCGACGGGCTTCAGCAGGTAATCCACCGCGTGAAGCTCGAAGGCCTCCACGGCATACTGATCGTAAGCGGTGCAGAAGATAATGTGGGGGCGCGGCTGCGGCAGGCAGGCAGCGACGTCGATGCCGGAGCAGCCCGCCATCTGGATATCGAGCAAGATCGCGTCGGGGTGGAGCTGGCCGGCCATCTGCATGGCTTCAACGCCGCTTCCGGCCTCGCCGGCGACCTCGATATCGGCGTGCGCGGCCAACAATTGGCGCAGGCGGACGCGCGTGGGAGCTTCGTCATCGACGATAAGAATGCGGATCAACAGAGTTCTCCGCTGGCTACGCCGGCGACGGCAGATTGCGGGAGGGTGAGCACGACGCGAGTGCGGTCCCCGCCGCTCTCCCAGGATAATCGGGCGGAATCGCCGTAGTAGCCGCGGAGGCGTTCGGCGACATTGCGCAACCCGTGGCCCTCGCCCGGCACCTGAAGCGAGAAGCCGGGGGGGAAGCCAGGGCCAGTGTCGAAGACCTCGACTGATAGCCGTCCGTTTTCGAGCGCCGCGCGCAGGCCCACAGTTCCCCGGCCTTCCCTGGCAGAGACGCCGTGCTTGATGGCGTTCTCGATGAGGGGCTGGATGCTCATCGCCGGAATCCGAATTCGCGCGGCGGCGGGATCGACATCGAGCTCCACCTGCAGGTGTTCGCCGAAGCGCGCCTGTTCGATGCGCAGATAGGCGGTGATGAACTCGATCTCTTCGCCGAGCGGCGCCCATTCGTTCTCGGATTTGCGGAGGGTGTAGCGGAAGACCTGGGCCAGGCGCTCGATGGTTTCATCGGCCAGGTCAGGCTGGTATTGCATGAGGCCGGCGATCACGCTGAGGGAGTTGAAAAGGAAGTGGGGATTGATTTGGGCGCGCAGGGCCTTCAGCTCAGCGCGGCTGGCCAGCAGACGGAGCTGATGTTCGCGCTCCTCCTGGCGGCGGCGATCGGCGCGGAAGCGGACGTTTTCGAGAACCATGCCGAGCGTGCCGGCGAGCGATTGCAACAAGCGGCGGTCGTCGCTCAGGAACGGGATGCCGTCAGTACGCGGGGCGAGCAGGATGAATCCGTGGCAAGCTGCGGCGTGTTCGATCTCGGCGCAGAGAGCTTCCTCTTCCTGGCCGGAGTGGGGAGCGGTTGCGCCGGTGAAGCCGATTTGCGCCGGCGCCTGGAAGATGGCGGCGAGGCTGGCGCCGGCACGCGCACGGAGTTCCTCTTCAGTGGCGGCCCTTTGCACGTCGCGGATGAACTGGCGCTCGGCCTCGACCGCGGAGTAAGGGCGGCGCAGCCAGAGGCGGTCAATGGCGCGGGCCACCTGTGTGTAGACCCAAGGTCCCGCGAGCCAAAAAAATATGAAGCCGTAAAGCCACGGCGTGGCGCCGTCGGGAAGGCGGACCAGCGAGCGCGTCGCCGCCACGATGGCCGCCGTCAGGGCGGCCAGTCCCAGGGCGAGGAAAACGCCGCGCTTCATGAGTACATCGAAGAAGACCAGCCGCTCGCGGTAATACAGGCTGACGCAGAAGAAGGCTAGCAGCAGGTAATCGGGTATCTGGTCCACCCAGGCGCCGGCATCGGACAGGCTGGCGGTGGCGCACACCAGCATGAGCACCAGCAGGACGCGAATCCAACGGCCATGCGCCAGGTGGGCTTGGTGCAAGCGATGCCGCGAGAAGACTTGAAACAGGAGGCCCATGCCAGCGGCCGCGGCCAGGGCGACTGCGGGAGCGCGATAGAGGTTGTCGCTCCAGGGCTGGTTGAGGAGGCCGCTTCCTTGCAACACGCGCGCCAGTGCGGCGGCGACGCTGGCAGCATAGAATGCCGCGAGCAGCCAGCGCCAGCCGCGGCCGGCGGGGAGGCCGTTGCCGCCGCTCTCGAGAACCAGGTGGAAGATGAGCGGAGGCAACAGACCGAGGGCCAGGCTGCGAATCGTCTGGAGCGCAACCGAGAGCCAGGGCCCGGCGCTTTGCGGAATGGATGTCTGGTATAGCAGGTTGCTCAGAAAGGCGACGGCGCAAACCAGCGTGAAAGCGGGCAAGGCGGTCTGCGGGCGTCGCTTGCCACGGTGGCGCTCGCCCCAGTAGAACAAGGCCAGCGTGGAGAAAGTCAGAGCGCCGAATGCGAAGATCGCCAGCGAAGTTACTTCAAGCAATCGATCCATCGTCCGCCGGGTCCCAGACTATTTCATTTAGCATACTCCGTCGGCTTGCCCGTCAAAGCCTCGAGGATGCGGCAGATCTGAGCAGAGGCAGTGACGGAGTTCAAGAGTACGGCTGCTGGTTTGTCATCGTCCCTGCGATAGATGATGCCGACGAAAGCATAGTCCAAGAGCATACCGAACAGCGTCGGCCGCTTGGACGGGAGATGGGCGCCGCTAACGTCGGCGACCCGCTGCCAGGCGCCCGGGCCGGAAACTACCGCCGTGATCTGGGAAGGTTTGACCCTCTCCGTCAGTTGATGCCCGAAGACGGATGAGGGAGCAATCGTCAGCACCACGCGATCCGGATTCGAGGTGATGGTAACGGTTGTGTTCCAGTCGTACGGGCTGGTTTTGATCGGAAGTGTGCCGCCGATATATTGGACCTTGTTCCAAGATCTTCGCTCCGCCGCAGAGGTGAGAAGGCCGATCGCGGTCACTACGAGGAACGATCTGAGGGCCCGTCGCATCTCGAATCGACTTCAGTATAAGGGCGCCTCACCGGCCGGTACAATGGATTCCCGCCGAGTGGCGGAAGCCGATTCTGAGCGGCTGGAAGAGCTTTTGAGCGGCCCGCGCCGCTCAACGTCAATTCCAGCCAGTCAACGGATTTTGGTGGCCGGAGCCGGACCATCCATCTAAGATGAGGATGACATGCGCAAGCGTTTCGTGATGGAGTTTCTGCTCGTGACTCTGGGCTCCAGCGCCGCCGCGGCACAAGCGCTCCAAAACTTGGACGTAGCCATTTTGGGCGGGACCGCATTGAGCACGGGCGCCTGGAATACGTCCCTGGTCGCCGGCGGGACGAACATCACGCTGCAATGCCCGCGCGGATTCACTTTGCAGACTGACGATGGGTACCAGATTGCGCGCGTGTCGGCTGCCAGCCTGATGGCCGATCTTTCGTTGCTCTTCCCCAGTCCCGGTGGGTTGAATTCCAATGTGCCCGTCTCTTCCGGCAGCGGCAACTCCGGGATGGCGGGAACACTGGGATTGCGGCTGATGGTTCCGGTGAGCTCGCGGCTGTCCATTTATGCGGTGTCTGGCGGTGGCGCCGGGTCTTTTCAATCGCTGGTGGTGACTGGAGGAGCCAACCCCTCGGTTTCAACCGATTCGACGGTTCACGGCGTGTTCGTCTTCGGCGGCGGTGCGGATTTCCGGCTGTCGAAGGGCCTCAGTCTACGGGTGGAGGCCAGGGATTTGGTTACGGGCAAAGAACTGGACGGGGCGACCGGACGCCATCACTGGTTGCCGACGCTCGGCGTAGCATTTCATTTCTGAGGAGGATGACATGCGCAAGAGTTTCCTGACGCGGTTTCTCATCGCGGCTCTGTGGTCCGGCGCCGCGTACGCGCAGGGAATCCAAAACTATGACATATTCATTTCGGCGGGGCCGGTGTGGACCAGGTCCAATGTGATCCCCGGGACGAACGTCACGCTGGCCGGCTCGACGGGCCACAGTATCGAGATCGACTATGGCTACCAGTTCGAACGAATGTCGGCTGCCAGCCTGATGGCCGATGTCTGGAGCACATTCGCCTTTCCGGGCGCGTGGAAGGCCGAGTTGCCCGTCTCGGGCGGAAACTCCTCTTCCTGGGGCGCGTTCGCGCTGGGATTACGGCTGATGGTTCCGGTGAAACCACGGCTGTCGTTCTATGCGGTGTCTGACGGCGGTTTCACGGCCTTTAGCATTCCATTCGTAACCGAGGGCGCCAACCCCACGGTTACGTCGACTGGTGACACTTCTCACGGCGCATTCATCTTCGGAGGTGGCGCGGACCTGCGGCTGTCGCGATGGTTCAGCCTGCGGGCGGAAGTGAGGGATTTGGTCACGGGCAGGGAGTTGAGCGGAGCCGGGCGGAATCACCCGTTGCCGGTATTCGGCGTGGCGATTCATTTCTGAAGACCGGCCGGAGCGGGCGCGCTGAAGGGATGAGGACACCACCGTATCGCCGCCCAGCGGTTCACGCCTGGACGAAAGCGGCGCCGCGGGACAGACGCCGAACCCTAATGGGGGCGCACGAATTCGTAGCGCTCCAGGGTGGCGGCTACATGATAAGCCGGCGCGCCTTCGTGGTAACCGTTGGCTGCGCGTTCCAATCGAACGACCTTGCCCACACAGCGCAGGCTGATGGGCTGTTTCTCATCCTGGTTCAGGGTGATGACGTATTCAATCGAACCGGTCACCGACGGCTCGCTTTCGGTTGTGAAGAGCACTCCCGTCGAACTGATGTTCTTGGTGTGGCCGGCCAAGGTGATTCGCTCAACGCCGGAGCGTACGACGGACAGTGGGAGGTGGAGCGTGAATCGCCGCGTTCTTCTGTGTTCCATGAGTAGATCGTCTTAAATGCTACTGGTGCGACGACCCGCAAATCAATAGACCGCGCTGCACACCAACCACTACCGGTACTAGCATTCGGGGTTCATTAGTACAGGGGGATAAGGGGGGTGGGGGTGGGCCCAGTAGCCGATTGACCAGCCCAGCGGCCCACGCCCCGTTTGAGAAACTACCTCACGAAGACAAACACAATCAGCAACGTGTAAAGCGCCAGTGACTCGATGAAAGCCAGACCGATCAGCATCGCCAACTGAATCGCCCCGGCCGCTCCGGGATTGCGCCCCATGCCTTCCACCGCGCTGGCAATGGCCTTGCCCTGCCCCAGCCCGCAAAGGCCGGATGCAATCGCCATCGACAATCCGGCGGCCAGCGGGTTCCACTGAGTGGCCGCAGCCGCAGCGCCCGGCGTCTGCGCGCACAGCACGCAACTGCCAAGCAACATCAGTGCCAGCACGAAAAACAGTTTCTTCGTCATTTGTTTTCTCCTGAATGAAATCGCCCGAGGAGGTGGTTCCCGCCGCGCCTGGGGAGACCGGCGGGCTCACGCTCAAAGGCGGCATAAAGCCGGAATTAATGTTCGTGTGCGATCGAGCTGCCCACGTAAGACATAGCCAGCAACATAAAAATGTAAGCCTGCACCACGCCCACGAATATGTGCAGACCCATGAAAATCACCGGCACCACTAAGTAGGTCAGGCTGAGAAACACCATTGTCACTTGCTCGCCGGCGAACATGTTGGCATAGAGACGAATGGTGAGCGAAAGTGGACGCGCCAGATGGCTGACGATTTCGATCGGAAACATTAGAAATGCCAGCCACCATTTGGGCCCCATGAACTGCAAAATGTATTTGAAACCGTGCGCCTGTACTCCCATCAGGTTGTAATAAAAGAAAGTTGCCATGGCGCAGCCGAGGGTGACTGGCGCATTCATGGTGGGAGACTCGAAGGCAGGGATGAGTCCCATCAGGTTCGAAACCAGAATAAAGATGAAGATGGTTCCGAAGAAAGCCAGATAGCGCGCGCCCTCCGGCCCCATCTGGCCCTCGGCCTGGCCGCGGACGAAATCGTACAGCAACTCGAAGGTCTGCTGCATCTTACCCGGCTTGGCGGCCGAAAGGCGCGCGCGCAAGATGGCGACCACCACCACCAGCGCCAGGAACACCAGAAACTGCATCAGGATGTAGTTCGCCCAGGGCCGCGCCTGGGGGTGCATTCCAACCAATTGCAGCGCGGCGTTTCCCAAATCGCTAAAGCGGTCGTTGAAGATCCTGGTGATCCAGAGTTCGCTTTCTTGCATACACCAACTCGAAGAGGATTTCGATGAAGATCGCCGCGATCAGCGCGAGCATCCCGACGATTACAGCCGGCACGGGTATCGAAGAAAACCGTACTATAGCATAGCCGCAGCCGCCCAAAAGGAAGTACCGCAGCGCCAACTGGAGAGAGGAATGCGTGCGTTCCCCGCCGAGCGCTGCGACCAGCCGCTTCAGCCAGTGGAAGTTGAAGCAGGCCGCCACCGATCCGGCCAGGAAACCGGCTCCCCATCTCCAACCGGCCGCCGCGCCGGCCAGCGCCGTGCCGGCCACGGCTACACAGGCGAGAATACGCGCAATGCGGCGGCTGGCGCGTTCGAAGTCGAGCTCGTCAGCCATCGTTGTCATGGGTGTCCCGCATCACCTGGCGGATGAGCTGGACGAAGCCGGCGACGATTCCCAGCAGCAGGCCGGCGATGTTGAGGTAGCCGGTGCCGAAGGCCTTGTCGAGCAGATGGCCGAGGAGCCAGCCGACGAGGATCGAAACCGGCAGAAGCAATGCCAGCGTGCTGTATTCCGCCGCTTGTTCGGTGAAGGATTTCTTGCGCGCCACCACGTTCAGTGTAACCGGGTTTCGGTTTCGCGGATTGGCGGAGCTGGGTGGCAGGCCTTTCGGCCTGCAGCGTCGAGACTCTTGTCGTCAGATTGATGCGGTGACGATCGCCGTCAGGTTCCAGGCGATACACAGCGCGAACAAAACGTTGATGCGGCGCAGCATTTTCAATCGGCCGCTGCGGTAAGCGTAATACGCCACGGCGACACCCGCCAGCTTGACCGCCAGCAGCGGCAGCGCCGGGCCTGCCTGGGAGGCATGGAGGGCCGCGCGCACCAGCGGATTGCCTTCAGCCACTCCCCGGCCTAGAAACAGGAGGGTGGTGAGCCCGTCCAGGGCTTGCAGGCAGATGAAGGCGATGAGCGGCATGCCATCACTTTGCGGTGGCGCGCCGGCCGGCGCAATGGTACCAGTTCCAGTACAAATCCGATGCGATTATGAAACCCAATTAACTGCCGATATGTTGTGTTGGACCCATGGTTGGTGAGCCTCTAACCTGGCGCAGGCTGCTGAAGCCATCGGCGGCGGACATGTTTTTGGCAGCGGTGGCGGGGTCGCTTTTCTGCCGTTCCCAGGCGCTCCATGCCCTACTCTCGGATGGAGACACGGGCTGGCACATTCGCGCTGGCGAGGCCATTCTGGCAAGCGGGAGGATCCCCGCGCGGGACATCTTTTCCTTTTCACGTCCCGCGGCTCCCTGGTTTGCCTGGGAGTGGTTGTCGGATGTGATTTTCGCCTGGGTTTATCGTCTCCGCGGGCTGGAGGCGGTGGTAGCGCTGGCCGCAGCGGTGATTTCCGCCGCGGCCGTCTTGCTGTTTCTATGGATGCTCGGGCGCGGTTGCGGGCTGTGGGTATCGGCGGCGGCGGCGTTGGCCGCCATCAGCGCGGGCAGCATCCACTTTCTGGCGCGGCCGCACGTTTTTTCGTTGTTGTTGCTGGTGGCCGGGTTGTGGCTGCTCGACTGCGACCGGCGGCATGCCACGCGGGCGGTGTGGCTAGCGGTGCCGCTGGCGGCGTTGTGGGCCAACCTGCACGGCGGTTTTCTGGCCTGGATTGCGGTGCTCGGCCTGGCGGCGGTGGCAGCGGCCTGGGAGCGCGACCGGCTGCGCTGGCGCCGGTACGCGCTGGTGACGGCGGCGAGCGCACTGGCGACGCTGGCCAATCCGTATGGCTGGCGGCTGCACCAGCACATCCTGAGCTATCTCGGATCCAGTTGGATTCTCGACCACGTGCAGGAGTTCCAGTCGCCGCGCATCCGCTCGGAGAGCATGGTAGTGTTTGCGCTGCTGCTGCTGGCCGGAGCGGCCGCGGCGGCGCTCGAGATGGCGCGCGGCCGGCGCTTCGAACCGCTGCTGGCGTGGTGTTTCGGGTTCGCGGCGCTGCGTTCGGCGCGCTACGTTCCCCTTTACGCGCTGGCGGCGGCTCCGCTGCTCGCTTCCCAATGCGCCGCCTGGTGGCAGCGCGCGGCCGCGGCGCGGAGGCCGAGGAGCCCGTTGCGTATCTTTTGGGAATTGGGGCAGGAGTTCGGCCACGCCCGCGGCATCGGCCTGTGCGGACCGTTGGTGGCGGGGGCGCTGCTGGCGGCCGGTTTGCACGTAGCCCGCATTGTCGACTTTCCGCGCGCCGGTTTTCCGCTGGCCGCGATCGACAACAACCGCGCCATCCTGGCGCCGCCCGGCGCCATGCCACGCATTCTCACCTCCGACCAGTGGGCCGACTATCTGTTGTTCCGCTTGTACCCGCGGCAGCGCGTCTTTTTCGACGGGCGCAGCGATTTCTACGGCCCCAAGCTGGGAGACGATTACCAGGTGCTGGAATACGGCGGCATCGGCTGGCGGGAGATGCTGGCGCTGTATGGTTTCGAGCTGGCGCTCGTGCCGCGCGACTGGCCGCTCGAGCGGCTGCTGGCCGTCGACGCCGACTGGGAGCGGGTGTACGACGACGGCCAGGCCACGCTCTACCGGCGGCGCGCGCCGCCGGCGCCGAAACCGGTGGTGGCCGGCCGGTTGGCAGCGCAGCCTGGCACCGCGTTTCTGAGCGGCGCGCGCCGGCAGCCGGTTTCCGGGCCTTTTCAGCCGGACGATTATTGGACGCATTGATACAGAACGAGGTACACGAGCATGCATTGGGACCGTCGTTTCGCAATCGTAGTCGGAGTCAGTTTGATTTGGGCGGTGCTGGTTTCGAGCGCCTTCTACCACCTGGCGGGGAGATCGCGCGCCGGCGCGGGAGATCTGAAGCCGCTGGTGGTGGCGGTGGAAAGGCTGCCGCTCGGAGCCGTGATTCGGCCGGACCAGGTGCGGCTGAGCCGCGTGCCCGCGAACCTGTTTCCCAAGGGCGGCTTCTCCAGGGTGGAAGACGTGGCGGGGCGGCCGGTGGTGGCGGCCATTGAAGCCGACGAACCGCTAGTGGAGGCGCGCGTGGCCCAGCGCGGCAGCGGTATGGGCCTGGCGCCGATGATTCCGACCGGTATGCGCGCCGCTTCGGTGCGCGTCAACGACGTGGCGGACGTAGCGGGGTTCATCCTGCCGGGCATGCACGTGGATGTGCTGGCCACCGGGCGGGCCGATGGACACGACGACACCATCACGCGCACGGTGTTGCAGGACATTACCGTGCTTTCGGTGGGACAGACCATACAGGCCGATGCCCACAACCCGTCGATCAGCGCGGCGGTGGTGACGCTGCTGGTGATGCCGGATCAGGCTGAAGCGCTGATGCTGGCCTCGACGGAAGGCCACGTGCAACTGGTGCTGCGCAATTCCACCGACCGCAGCACGGCCCGCACCGCCGGCAAACAACTGCACGAGATCTATGCCGGAGCGCAAGCCGTGCCGGCCGCCGCGCCCGGGCCCGCACCCGAGCCGCGGCCGCGCCGGGCGGCGACAGCACCGGTTCGCCTGGTAGCGGCGCCGGCGCAGGCTCCGGCTCGGGTCCAGGAAATGACGATTTTCAGCGGTAGGGTGCGCACGGTGGTCGATTTCAACGAAGACGGATACCCGCTCCCCGCGGGCGATGGCAGGCCCGTCAAATGAGTGCCGGGCACACTGCCGCCGGGCAAGCGCGCTGGGAACGGCGGCTGCTCGAGCCGCGCAGCGCCGCGGCGCGCAAGCCCGAGTTCCAGGAGCTGAAGTTCACCCTGCACCGCAAGCTGCTGGAGCGCATCGACCTCGATGCGTTGGCGGCGATCGGCGAGGACCGGGTGCGCGCCGAAGTGCGGCAGGCGGTGCTTACCATCGTGGATGGCGAGCGCACCCTGCTGACGGCGGCCGAGAAGCAGCAATTGAGCGAGGAAGTGCTCGACGAGGTGTTCGGGTTGGGGCCGATCGAGCCGCTGCTCGACGATCCGACGGTGAGCGACATTCTGGTCAACGGGCACGCCCACGTGTACGTGGAGCGGCACGGCATGCTGGAGGAGACCGGGGTGCGATTTCGCGACGACGGCCACCTGCTGCGCATCATCGACCGCATCGTCAGCGGGGTGGGCCGGCGAGTGGACGAATCGAATCCGATGGTGGATGCGCGCCTGGCCGATGGCTCGCGCGTCAACGCCATCATTCCGCCGCTGGCGGTGGATGGGCCGCTGCTCTCGATCCGGCGTTTTGGCACGCACAGCATGGCGCCGGAGGACCTGGTGGAGAAGGGCTCGCTGACGCCGGGCATGATGGAATTGCTGGGCGCGGCGGTGAAAGCGCGGCTTAACATCATCGTCTCCGGCGGCACGGGCGCCGGCAAGACAACCCTGCTCAACGCGCTCTCCGTGTTCATTTCGCCGCGGGAGCGCATCGTCACCATCGAGGACGCGGCCGAGCTACAGCTCCAGCAGCCGCACCTGGCGCGCCTGGAAACCCGGCCGGCCAATCTCGAAGGACAAGGCGCGGTGCGGCAGCGGCAATTGCTGGTCAACAGCCTGCGCATGCGGCCGGACCGCATCATTGTGGGCGAAGTGCGCGGGGAAGAGGCGCTCGACATGCTGCAGGCCATGAACACGGGCCATGACGGGTCGCTCACCACGGTGCACGCCAACAGCCCGCGCGACGCCATCTCGCGGCTTGAGGTGATGGTGACGCTGGCCAACGCCAACATGCACCTGGCGGCGGTGCGGCAGCAGATCGCGTCGGCCGTGCACGTGATCGTGCAGGCCACGCGCATGAGCGACGGCTCGCGCCGCGTCACCAGCATCACCGAAGTCACCGGCATCGAAATGGACGTAGTGACGCTGCAGGACATTTTCGTGTTCGAAAAGCGCGGCTTATCGCCGCAGGGGAAAGTGATCGGCCGCTTCGCCGCCACCGGGATCATGCCGCGTTTCCACGAGAAGCTGCTGGCGGCCGGCATCGACCTGACCGGGGAATTGTTCGACGAGGTGATGGAGGTGGCGCCGGCATGAGGCCGCTCGACCTGCTGCTGATTTCGTTGAACACGATGGCGGCCTACACGCTGCTGACGGTGGGCCTGGAGCGGCGGGCGCGCGCCGTCACCGTGCGCCGGCTGACCAAAGTCGAGCCGCTGCGGGCGGCCTCGCCGGCGCGGTCGCGGCCATTGCTGATCGAGGCTGCCAGCCAGTTGCGCGGGCGCCTCGCGCGGCGGGCATTGGAGCTGTTGCGGCTGCGCCAGGCGGTCGAGGAGTGGCTGGAAACGGCGGGCTTGAAGTGGGACGCCGCCGGGCTGCTGCACCGTTCGGTGGCTGCGTTCCTGGCTGGTTTTGCGCTGGTCACGGTGCCTACCGGCAACCGCTTTCCGCTGGTGGCGCTGGCGGCGGGCGCGGCAGCGGGCGCGCTGCCATTCCTCTGGGTTCGGCGGCAGGCACGGCGGCGCCTGGAGCGGTTCGAGGCACAGTTTCCCGATTGCCTCGAGTTCCTATCCCGATCGATGCGCGCCGGGCACGCTTTCGCCTCCGCCCTGGAGATGGTGTCGAAGGAATTCGCCGATCCGCTGGCGAGCGAATTCCGCCGCGTATATGAGGAGCAGCACTTCGGCCAGCCGCTGGACGTGGTGCTCCAGAAATTGGGGCGGCGTCTGCCGCGGATGGACGTCCAGTTCTTCGTTTCCGCCGTGCTGTTGCAGCGGCGCACCGGCGGCAATCTGGCGGAGTTGTTGGATAAGCTGGCCTACATCATTCGCGAACGGTTCAAGCTGCGCGGCCGCATCCGCGCGGTGAGCGCGCAGGGACTCATGTCGGGGCGCATTCTGGCGGCCATTCCGGTGGTGGTGGGCGGATTGATGTTCCTGGTGAATCCGCACTACGCGCGGTTCTTCATTGACGACCCGATAGGCAACCGGCTGCTGGCCGGGGCCGTGGCGCTGCAACTGGTCGGGTATGCGGCGATTCGCCGCGTGGTGAATATCGAGGTATAGCATGCTGCTGGCGGAAGCGATCGTCGTATTTGTGTTGATGACGGTGCTGACCACGGGCCTGGGTTGGCGGCTGTACACGTTTCAAGGACGGGCCGCGGCGCGGCTGCGGGAACGGACGCGCCCGGCGGAACGGTTTCTGCCTTCGCCCAGCCTGATTTGGCGGCAACTGGTGGACCGGGTGGGCTCGCTGGCGCCCGCATCGCCGCGCGACCTCAAGGCAGTCGAACGGCGGCTGGTGCGTGCCGGCTTCCGCGGCCCGCGCGCGGCGCGGGTTTTCAATGGAACGCGGGCGCTGCTGGCGGCGGCCGGGGTGGCGCTGGCGCTGGCATTGGCACGCGACCGGGCGGTGTTGATGGCGGTGATCGGCGGCTTCATCGGATACCGGCTGCCGATGCAATACATCGTGCTCAGGACCTCGCGCCGCCAGCATCGCATCGAAAAAGGACTGCCCAACGCGCTCGACCTGATGGTGGTCTGCGTGGAAGCCGGCCTGGGACTGGATCAGACCACGGTGCAGGTGGCCAAGGAACTGGAGCACGCGCACCCCGAGATTTCGAACGAATTCGCCATGCTCAACCTGGAACTGCGGGCCGGCAAGCGGCGGCCCGACGCGCTGCGCAACCTGGCCGAGCGGACCGGGGTGGACGATCTGAAGAAGCTGGTGGCGGTGCTGATTCAAGCCGACCGTTTCGGCACCAGCATCGCGCAGAGCCTGCGCGGCCACTCCGACTACATGCGGGTGATGGCGCGGCAGCGCGCCGAGGAGCGGGCGGGGAAGATCGCAGTGAAGCTGGTGTTTCCGATTTTCTTTTGCATTTTGCCGTCGCTGTTCGTGGTGACGGTGGGGCCGGTGCTGACACGGCTCATTCGGGACCTGATTCCGATGGTGGAAAACCTCTGAGCCCGGCCGTTCCAGTGGCCAGGGGGTTCGAGAGAAAGGAGACGAAGAACCATGGATGCGATTCGTATCGTGGCCGTCGCGGCGGCCGTTTTGCTGGGAGCTCTGCTCGTCATCCGCCGCCGGCGCCGGACCACCGAATAGTGTTAGCGGCCTTTCCCGCCGGGCGCAGGCTCCGAGCGGCAGCGCCCGGCATGGCCCGCTATGTCTAGATTCTCGATCGAGCTGGTAGGCGTGTGTCGCCAAAGCGCGCCAGCGCTGGTGTGCGCCGGTTCGAGAAATCGGGGCCCAGATCGGGGCTAGGCCAGCCGAGCGAATGGCCGGTCGCTTTCCGGAAAATCCACGCCCATTGCGGCTCCGGCCAGCAGCGCGAAAACAGCGGCCCACAACGCGCCGGCGACCGACGGCGTCAAAGCAGGCGCCGGCGGCGAGCCGACCGAGGTAACCAGCGCGCCCACCAAGACCGAGACGGCCGCGATCCATTGATACATCCTGAGACCCCACAAACGCTTGGTCTGCGGCTCGCCCCGGTATGCCTCTTCGATGAAGCGCGCGCATCCGCTTCCCATGGCATAGACGCCGCAGACGATCGAAAGCGGGCAGCCCGAGGCCCAGAGGCGAAGCAGAAACGATCCCAGCAGCACGTTGCCAAGGATCGAATAAAGCTGGGTCGCATGTATCGGTACGCCTGTGAGGTTGGCCAGCCGGGTTACGCGAGAACGGCCGTTGACGACGCGGATGCCTGCGTTTGCCGTTGCCGGCGCTCCGTGACAGCATCCGTTGACGAGGCAGCGGACGCGTCCAATCGCCTGCATCCACGGCGCAGCAAGGCAATGTCCGGCTAACAGAATCCAGCGCTCCGGGAAAAGCAGGGAACAGGTCGCCACTGCTATGAAACCGCCGTAGAACCCGAATGGGCGGCGAAGCCTGGAGGAGCCTTCCACCCACTGAGCCCAAATTGCTGCGCCGAAGAGGCCCGCCACGGCGGTAGCGAGCACTTGCGGCGCCCGGCGCGGCCCGGCTGCGGCCATCACAACAGCCACCTGGATGAAAGCGGCAAGGCCGGCATGGGCGCCGTGGTTGATGATGCGAAGCGGGCCAATTCGCCACTCGCGCCACGAGTTGGCGAGCTTCTCGGCCCAGGCGCGCAGGCGCTCCCAGACGCGCTGCGGGTGCGTGAAGGCCGGCGCCAAAAGCAGCGCCGCAGCCACATCCGCGATGTAGTGCATGCCGGTGGTGATACAGCTCGCCGACACAGCCGCCACATAAGCGATCCCGATCCATCGGGGACGATACAGGCGCGCTACAAACACCGCCCAGAGGACGTGGAACGATGGAAACGCGGCCACCGGCGGATAGGTGTTGCGTTCGAACCGGAGCAGATGGACGATCCAACCATCGCCGGCAAGGCCGCGCCGAGGGGCGCTGGAAGGCAGCACCCAGTAAATCGGAAACACGACCGCCATCGCCACCCAGGCGGACAATGTGAGCGCGCGCAGATCGCGCCGCGTCCGTGCGCACAACGGTCCGGCTGCCACCGCGACGTATAAGCTCTGGTAGATAACGATCGTCCAGGACCAGACCGGCAGCCGGTCTTCGAACCCGAAACGGAACCCAGTACCGGCGGCAGGAATGTGGACAGTGAGCTCATAGAGGCCGATCCATGGGACTACGGCGCATAGAAAGCAGCGGATTCGATCTGCCGGCGATGGCCGTGTCTCCTCGTCGGCGGGCAGCAAATGCATCGTCTCGCCGAACCGCCTCTTCATATCGAGACGTTCGTAGCCGAGCACCAGGGCAGCGCACCCGAGCGCCGCGGCGGGCGTGACGAGCCAGAGGCCGGCCCGCGAGCGCGCCGCCATCGACGCGCCGAGACATGCCAGAACGAAGCCGGTATAAATGGGATGCGGCAGCCAGCGGTACACCCCGCGCAAAACGAGTTTCGGAGGAGGAAAGGCGTTCATTGGGAGCCCGCCGCCGAACCGCCAGAGATCGCCGATTCCCGAGGTCATGAAAGTCAGCCCCAAGAGTGCGAAGGCCAGTCCAAGAGCGACGCTGCCGAAGGCGGGCAGTGCAACGTTCGGCTCCGCGGCCGTGCTCCACAGAATCAGCAGGACCGGCAGAGCGGCAGTAAAGGCCAATCCATAGAGAGCCTTGCCGACCGTCATGCGGGCCATTCCACGGTCTCGTGAATTGCCCAGCCCTCGACGGGCGGTGCGCCCTCCCGCTCCAATCTGGCCCGGCTGCGCCACTTGGATTCGGTTGCCCGAAACAAGCGGCCGGCCGCCAACGCGCGAATGCCGGGAATTCCGGAGAGGGCTGTCGAACCGAGGGGACCTTCACGGATCACAAGCGACCGGTCCAGGACGAGCCGCGATCCGTCGTCGAACACAATCCGCGCATCCTCAATCGAACCGGCGCCAACCTCCCGGCCATTCCGGTAAACCAGGGTTCGCGTGAATTCTCCTCGCCAATCGATCCAAACCGCCCACTCAGATTCAGAAAGGAACCGCCCCCAGCGCAGAGTGCGCAGCGGCAGGTGCCAGGGAGCGATCGTCATGGTGAGGCGCTCGGCGTAACCCAGTCCTTGGCAGGCGCCAATCCGAGCGCGGGCGCGCGGCATGAGGCAATGCCATTCGACGACGCCGGCGCCTGAAGCGAACACCGTAGCGCGCAGCGGGGCCGAATCTGCGCTCCAGTCGCCCTCGATGCGCAATGGCCGGGAGCGCCAATGCAGCGAGCTGCGGGTGAGCGCCGGCTCATGAATCGCCCGCAATGAACGGCGAGTGGTGACGGCGCCTGCCGCGCTCTCCAATACACTCGAATAGTTCAGGCCAAATGAGCCCCAGCGAACGGCACCCGTGTACAGGATCGTTGCCTCTCCGGAATCGCTGACACAGTCCAGATACCATTTCGAGAGTTGAAACGCCGCCATCGGAGCACACAATGGTAACGGGTTTCTTGCGGGCTGTTCCGGGAACCGCTGCCGGCGCGGGAACTACATCTCGATACGCTGCTGCCGATGGCCCTCGAGATACCAGCAGGGGGCGTCGCCGAAGTGCGGAAACAACGCGTGGACGCAGGTCCGCGTCTCCGGACTGAGCATCATGAATTCGGTCTTGCCGTCTTTCAACGGTACGGCGTAATACGGGCGGACCACCACGGCGCCGAAGGCGCGCGGCCCTCGCCAGCGGGCGGCCAGCCAATCCCCGCCGTACAGCAAGCCGGCTAACGCTACCAGCCCGACCCCGATCCGCCGCACATATCGCACCCCATCAGCTTAACAGCGGTTAATTCCCGGTGTCTCTTCGGCGAGACGCGGCCGCGGCGCGCTGGCGTGCGGAACCCCACGGTACACGGCGTCGGTGGTGTTCCCAAGGCCAAGATCCATAACAAAAGTAATGGGCATGAAACTGACAGTACCAAGTTAGGACTTGCAAGCTTTTCCAGAGCGTGAGAGTATCCCCTTTTGCGAAGGGATGGGAGGGGGAACGCAAAATGAACATTTCTTATGAGGATGGCTCCAGCAAAGTGGGCCTGGTCCTGACACTCAGCGGACCGGAACTGAGAGTGGCAGTCCACGGTGCTGAAGATCCGGCGCAATTCAACCTGGTGGGCGATTCCTGGCTGGCCGAAAACGGCCAGAAAGTGACCTTTGGGTTCCCGCTGGGTCTGGTCCGAAGCCAGGAAATGCTGACGGCAATTGAGGAAGTAACCGTGGAAGGACTCGATGTCCCACGGGCTTGCGCATCCGGCGGCGAATGCCTGCTCAAGCGCATGTCCACCGAACCCGGCATCCTCAACTGACGGCCTTTTCCGCCGGCCAAGCCCGGCTCGGGGCGGGGTTGACCGAATCCTTCGAGGCAGGTCCCGGTGCGCCGTAGCGCCGATCACGCACCGCCCAGCGCGGCGCTGATCGCGTTGCGCAGAGTTGTCTCAGTGGGGCCCCCGACGTAATGCTGGCGGATGACGCCGCTGCGATCGATGACGAACAACTGGGGGACGGCGCGGATGCCGTATTGCCGATGCACATCGCGCCGGCCGTCCATCAGCACGGACAACTGGTAGCCGTTCTTCCTGAGGAATCCGGCCACCGTGCCTTTTTCTTCGTCATTGATGCCGAAGAACTGCACCTTACCGGCAAATTCTTCGCGCAGCTTTTCCACGATCGGCAGTTCCCGGCGGCAAGGCCCGCACCAGGTGGCCCAGAAATCCAGCACTACCACGGTGCCGCGCAGGTCGCTCAGCCGTACTGTCTCGCCGGAGACCGACTTCAGTTGAAAGTCCGCAGCCGTCAGGCCGGTGAGCATAGCGTGCTGCTCCTGCGGCAGCACCAGCATGTCCACTTCTTTCCATTTCTTGTCGGGCGTCCAGGTGAAGAGCGAGTCGTCCACCTCGTCATCGACTTCCAGCTTCTTGACTTTAGTTTCAATCCGGCTGCCGTCGAGACCGGCGCCGGATGGCGAGGTTTGGATCGCGCGCAGCACCAGGAAGCGGTTCTTGTCGACCCAGATCTCGTGCGCCGCCCTCTGCGCCCGCGCGGCGATTACATAACAAGGCACCTTGGTGTGTCCGAGGCCGTAGGTGTCTTCGCGCACGATTTCCGGCGATTCCGCGACCTGCGCCAGGGCGACGAAACGCGAGAGCAGGAGTCGCGCAATGAATTCGCGCAGATCGCCAGGCTGATTCCGGCCGGCCGCCGCCGATTCTTCATCCGCATCGTCCGCAACCCCGGCAACCTCCTGTTTCATCCACTGCTTGGCCTTGGGCAGCGCTTTCCAGGTGGTAGCGCCGTCGCTCACCGCCAGGCCTTCCACGTCGCCTGCGCGCGTCCAGGCGCGGAACTTGCCCGGCGGCCCTTCAGCCAGCTCGTAGTCGGACTCCAGGAACTGCGAGGCACCACCGCGAATGATCGTGTCCGTCCGCGTGGCAACCACGTGGACAGCGTGCAAATGAAGATAAGCATGGGCGACTTTGGCAAGTACGTCCGCCGCCTGCGGTTGAGCGCCCGCACTAGCGGCCAGAAATAACAGCGTTACGGCGCAGCGCATCTGACCTACTGGTTTACTTGAGACGCGGGACGAGCGCAAGGGGGCCCGGCTATCGGTCTCTTCTTCGAAAAGTGAATTGGGACACTCCCCAAAACTTGATTGGATCTTTTTCGCCGCGGAATCGTATATTCAAAGGTATGAAAGTCATTCGCTGGGCAATTCTTGCTGCTTTTGTAACGTTGGCCGGTTTTGGCCAGACTGCGCCGCCAACGCAGTTCGAGGTCGCGTCCATCCGGCCGGCTCCTCCTTTCACTCCTGGGCAGATTGGCCTGGGCTTGCATATCGATGGCTCCCAGGTCAGCATTCGCCAGTTCGCTCTGAAGGATGACCTGGCGATTGCATTCAACCTCAAGCAATATCAGATCGTGGGGCCAGACTGGCTGGCAACCGAAAGGTTTGACATTGTCGCCAAGCTGCCGGAGGGCGCCCCGCGCGACCAGGTGCGGCCCATGCTGCAGGCCTTGCTGCTGGACCGGTTTCAGTTGAAAACGCACCATGAATCCAAAGACTTTTCCGTCTATGGCATGGTAGTCGCCAAGAGCGGGCTCAAGATGAAGGAACTGCCGCCCGATCCAGCGGATCCCGCGACCGATGGCGGTAATAAGAGCAACCAGGGCGGCGTCAACGTCGAGGTCAGCGCCGGGCGCGGCGGCGTGGTGGCCAACTACGGCCACGGGTCGTACTTCACGATGGGCGACGACCGCATCGAAGCCAAGAAAATGCAGATGAACTTTGTGGCCGATATGCTGGCGCGTTTCGAGGACCGGCCGGTGGTCGACATGACCGGGCTGACAGGCAAGTACGATTTCACGCTCACGTTTGCCGAGGAGGACTATCGCGCCATGATGATCCGGGCGGCCATTTCGTCCGGCATGGCGCTGCCACCCGAAGCCATCCAGGCCATGGAGCGCGCCTCCGGCGATTCCCTTTTCAGCGCTTTGCAAGCGATTGGACTCAAGTTGGAATCGCGGAAGGCGCCGCTCGACGTCCTGGTGATCGACCACGCAGAAAAAACCCCGACGGAAAACTAGGTCTCCGTCGGCGCCCTTCGGAGCTGGGCCCAGAAGGCACCCAGCAAGCAGGCGGTGTGGTGGTAACACCGAAGGTCGTGGCTCGGCGCTAGCGCTTGTAGCCGATCATGCGCAGGAAAGCGCGTCGATGTTCGGCATCCTCGGCGGTCTCGACGCCTTTGGGACAAAAGCCGTCGATGACGCCCATCACGCCGCGGCCCAGCTCGGTTTCGGCTATGACCACTTCTACCGGGTTGGCAGTAGCGCAATAGATGCTGCAGACTTCCGGCACGTCTTTGATGCGTCCCAGGACGTTGATGGGGTAGCCTTCGCGCATCACGGCCACGAAGATGTGGCCGGCGGCGACGGCGGAAGCGTTGCGGACCGCGAGTCGCTTGAGCTCCTCATCATTGCCATCGGCGCGCGTCAGGCAGGGGCCTGACGCCTCGTTGAAAGCGATCCCGAACTTCATCTGCGGCACGGTGGTAGCGATGGCCTCGTACACATCCTCGACGGTCTTGATGAAGTGGGTCTGCCCGAGAATCAGATTCACGCCCGCGGGTATTTCGAGCGGCACGATCTTCAATTCCATAAGCAACCATCAGCATAGCAGGGCTCGCGCGCAAGCGGCTTCACCGGCCGATTCGGTCGAGCGCTGCGCAGGCTTCGGAAAAAAGATTGATCTCTCGCATAGAAAATATCGATTGCACCGCGCTTTCTCCGGCGGATAGCTTGAAAGTATGGCCACGAAGAAGCCCGCCGAGGCGCCACCCTCGCTGGTTCCCGTGCTTCACCAGGTGAGCAAGATCGTCAGCTCGAAACTGACGCTCGACGAGATGCTGGGCGAAGTGGTCGGGCTCGGCGTGCAAGCCACGGCTTGCGACGCTTGCTTGGTGTACCTGATCGATCCGGCCACCAACGAAGTGGTGCTGCGCGCTTCGCAGGTGCCGCACGCCACGGCGCTGGGCAACCTGCGCATGCACGTAGGCGAAGGAATTACCGGTTGGGTGGCCGAACACAAATCCGTGGTGGCTCTTTCCTCCAACGCCTCCCGCGACGGCAGGTTCAAGCTCTTCCAAGGGTTGGTGGAAGACACCTACGAAGCTCTGCTCTCCGTGCCGCTGGTGAGCGCCGGGGACCTGGTGGGAGTGATCAACGTTCAGCACCGGGAGCCGCACGAGCACAGCCACGACGAGATCGGCACCATGGTGTTCATCGGTGAACAGCTCGGCGTGGCTATCGCCAAGTCCTTTTTGCAGGAGGAGAACGCCCGCCTGCTGGAGCAGACCCTGGAAATGCGGCGCGAACTGGAAACGCGCAAGCTGGTGGAGCGCGCCAAGGGCATTCTGCAGCGCAGGCGCCAGCTCACCGAAGAGGAAGCCTACCTCCGCCTGCGCGAGCAGAGCCGCCGTCTGCGCCGCCCCATGAAGGAACTGGCCGAAGCCATCATCCTCAACGAAGAACTGGAGCGCCAGGGCAGCGAGGAGCCGAAGGCCGGACCGGAGGGAGAGGGAGAACGGTAAACACCGCCGGCTGATCTTGGTGGAACGCCTCGAGACCGCGCGCGATCCACCGCCGCGCATGACAAATTTGGGTGTTTTTGTCGTTTTTATTGTTGACTCAGCCGGCTCTCTCCGATACACTCCTTGAGAATCAGTGAGGACTGCGGAGGAAACGGATGCGCAATCGCCGTCAAGCGGGTTGGCTTTTTGTCGCACTGGCGATTTTTTTGGCCGGTGCTTTCCCATCTGGGCTGTGCTTCGGCCAGTCTCCGGACACTGGCGGTCAAGCCGGGACCAGCGCACCACCACCGGCGCCACCACCACCACCGGCGCCGAAGAGCAGCGAAGGGCTGCCGCGATTCGGCGTAGCGGCGGGCGTCTCGACGCTGGGTGCAGGCATACAGGCCGCGACGGCGGTAACCAGGCATTCGAACGTTCGATTTGGGTTTAACGATTTCAGCTATAGCACCACTTTCAACAAGGACGGAATCGCCTACAACGGCACTTTGAGCCTGCGGTCCGCGGAGGTCCTGTACGACCAGTACGTCGCTGGAGGATTCCACATCAGCCCCGGCATCATGATCTACGACGGCAACAAAGGGACGGCGGGTGCGTCGGTCGCCGGGGGACAGTCCTTCACCTTGGGCGGCAGCACGTTTTATAGCGATGCCTCGGATCCGGTAAGCGGCACGGGGACCATCGGCGCCAGAAAAGTGGCGCCGGAGATCCTGATCGGATTTGGGAATCTATTGCCGCGCAGTTCGCGGCACTTCACGGTGAATTTTGAGGCCGGCCTGGCATATCAGGGTTCGCCTAGCGCCGCGCTGCATCTGACCGGCAGCACTTGCCTCCTCAGCCCCGGCCAATCGTGCCAGAGCATCGCCACCAATCCCACCATCCAGACTAACATCATGTCCGAGCAGAACACCATCAACAGCAGCTTATCGGTGTTCAAGTATTATCCGATCATCAGGCTGACATTTGGCTTCAAACGCTGAGCAGCAGTCTGCGCCGCGCTCACCCGCGCGCGAATTTCCCTGCCACTAGGCATCCCACCGCCAGTACCGCGCACAGCCACGCGAACCAGTCGCCGTGGCGTGTGTAAAACGTCTCTCCGGATTCATAGTTGAAATGGACGATCGAAGTCGCCTCGACAAATAGCGGCAGCGCGGACCGCACGCGGCCGGCTGGGTCGATGGCGGCGGTGATGCCGTCGTTGGCGGCGCGCAGAATCCAGCGGCGGTTTTCGACGGCGCGCATGCGCACGATTTCCAGGTGCTGGCGGCGCGCGGCGGTCTTGCCGAACCAGCCGTCGTTGGAGATGTTGACCAGAACTTCGGCCCCACCGGCCGCGAAGTGGCGCACGAAGTTGGGGAACACAGATTCGTAGCAGATGAAAGCGCCGATCTTGCGATCGCCCACGGGCGAAACCACCACGCCGCGTCCGGCCGCGAAATCGCCGGCTTCCTTGGAGATCTTTTCCGTGAGCGCGCCGAACGGCCAAGGGACGAATTCGCCGAACGGTACCAGGTTCACCTTGTCGTAGCGGCTGACGCGAAACCCCTCCGGCGATACCAGAGTGGCCGAATTGAGCGGCGCGCCGGCGGGCGTGTAGGCCACCGTCCCCATCAGCAGATAAGTGTGCATAGTCCGCGCCAGATCGGCCGTTCGCGCGCGGAAGACCGGGTCTTCATCGTAATAAAACGGCGCCGGCACTTCGGGCCATATCACAAGGGAGGGCGGATGGGCGCTTTCGGCGGCCGCACCGCGCACCGTGTCTTCGGCCATCATGCTTCGCGCGCGGTCGGCCGCCTCGTTCGTCCAATCCTCGGTCTCAGAAAGATCGGGCTGCACCAGCAGCGCGGTTTCGCGTCCGGGCTGAGCGTCCGGCAGCGGCGGCAGGAGGAACAGCAAGAGGAGAGCCGCCATCCACGCCAGTTCCTTCCGCGGCCGGCCCAGCAGGCGCAGCGCCAGCGCCGCCGCCATCATCGCGAACACGAAAGAAACGCCGTAGACGCCGGTGGATGGCGCCAGGCGCAACGGCACGCTCATATCGATGGCAGCGTTTCCCAGCGCCAGCCAGGCGAAGCCGAAAAATCCGTGTGTGGCTTCCAGCGCAACCCATAGCGCCGCCACCGCCGGCGTAGCCCACCAGCCGCCGGTCAGCATTCCGGCCAGCAGCGCGAATACCGCCATGTGCAGGCCCTTGGCCAGGGCGAACAGCGTGAACACGGCCCAGCCAACGCCCTCGCCCATCCCGCCGTGAACCGCCAGCGTGAACTGAATCCAGTGGCAGACCCCGAACCAGTAGGCGATGCCGCAAGCCCAACCCAGCAGGAAGCGCCTCCACGGCCTGGATTCGCGCGCCACCGCGGCCACCAACGGAGCCAGAGCGATCGCCGCCACCCAGGCGAAATCGAAGCCGGGGAAGGCCAGCACCAGGAGCCCGGCCGAAGCCAGCGCCAGCAGCCAGTTCAGCACGGGCCGCGTTGCGCCTGTTCGCTTACCGCGTCCGCCATATAGGAGCTGCGCACCAGCGGGCCGCTGAACACCATTTTGAATCCGAGCGCCATGCCATGCGCGCGGTAGCTTTCGAACTGCTCGAGCGCGACGTACTCCACCACCGGCAAATTGCGGCGCGCGGGCTGCAGGTATTGTCCGATGGTGGCCACGTCCGCGCCCGCCTGCCGCAAGTCGCCGAGCAGCGCGTGGACTTCGTCCGCCGTCTCGCCAAGCCCCACCATGAAACCGGATTTGGTCAGCATGGCGGGCGACTGGCCATGGGCAAAGCCGTGCGCAAAGCGAAGCACCTCGAGCGACTGCCGATAGTCCGCCTGCGGCCGCACCCGCCGATACAGCCGCGGCACCGTCTCCAGATTGTGATTGAAGACGTGCGGGCCGGCATCGAGCACGCGCGCCACCGCGTCGAGGTCTCCGCAGAAGTCCGGCGTCAGCACTTCCACGCGCGCCGCCGGCAGGGCGCGCCGCACCTCGCGCACCGTCTCGGCGAAATGACGGGAGCCGCCGTCTTCCAGGTCGTCGCGGTTGACGCTGGTGATAACCACGTAGCGGAGGCCCATTTCGGCGGCCATGCGCGCCACGTTGGCGGGCTCGGCCGGGTCGAGGTGCGTGTCATACCGCCGCGGATTGAGCTTGGGGACCGAGCAGAAACCGCAGCCGCGCGTGCAACGGTCGCCCAGAATCATGAAAGCGGCGGCCGAACGGTGGAAGCATTCGTGGATGTTGGGGCAGCGCGCCGATTCGCAAACGGTGTGCAGGTTCCGCTGCCGCAGCCCGCTCTTGAGCCGGTGGAGCGATTCATGGTGCGTGCGCGGCTTGCGCGCCCAATCCGGCAGCCGCGGCCGCGGTGCGTTGATCTGCACCAACGGTCCGTCGGAAAGGCCGTCGCTAGCCCTCATTTCTCACACCCCACTCTGCCCCCGTGGCGCAGGCAGTCATGCCTGCTGTGTCGAGAGTCGTCTCGACATTTCTTTTCCCTGCAGCGTCGCCACGACTGGCGACGCTGCAGGCAGGACTGCCCGCGCCGCGCTACTTCTTAATCGGATGGAATCCGGCGTTTTCGAGAGCGGTCTTCGCCTTGCTCATCGCTGCCATGTCGTTATACGGGCCCACCAGCACGCGCGTCAGGTTGTTCCGCCCGGGCGTCATCAGTGCCGGAAACCCTTTGTCTTTGAGGGTGCGGACCATCATTTCGGCATCCGTCTCTTTGAGCGCCATCACCTGCCAATAAGAACCAGGCGGTGGCTCCTCGGATTCGGTCTCGGCCGCGGCTGGGGCGCCGCCTTCCGGCACCGTCGCGCCCGGTGCGCTGGGCGTTTCCTGGCCGGCGGCGGCGGCATCGGGCGGCGGCTGAGCCGGCGTTTCCACCCCGGCAGTCGGTGGCTGTGGCGGCGGCTGCGGCGACGCGACGGGCTGCGGGCGGTCCGTCGATGGCGTCGCGCCCGCTTCCGACAACTTGGCCGAACGCGGAGAATTCTGGCCCACCACATACCCGAGAGCAAAGAACACCGCGAACAGCAGAACCACGATAAACAGCCCGCTCAGAAGCTGCCCGTTGCCCAGCACCAGTTCGAACTCGCCCGTCTCGCCTTCTCGCCTCATCGAACCTTCACCCGATTTGCCGCCAGCGCGCGGGATCCAACTGCAAACGCGCAAGCCGGCATGCCTTCACACGCGCTCAATCGCTATGCCGGCTTGGAACCGGCCGGCCCAGTCGGCGGCGTGCCCACCCGATCCAGCGCGTGCCCCAAAGATGCAAGTATATCCACCGGCAGGGGGAACACGATAGTCGTATTCTTCTCCGTGCCGATTTCCACCAGCGTTTGCAGGTAGCGCAACGTGATGGCCGCCGGTTGTTTCTGAATTACTTCCGCCGCCATGGCCAGCTTGGTGGACGCCGTATACTCACCTTCCGCATGGATGACTTTGGCGCGCCGCTCACGCTCGGCTTCGGCCTGCCGCGCAATGGCGCGGATCATCTGCTCGGCCAGGTCCACCTGCTTGACTTCCACCATCGTCACCTTCACGCCCCAGGTGGAGGTGTGCTGGTCCAGGATGGATTGCAGCCGCACATTCAGCTTCTCCCGCTGGCTCAACAGTTCGTCCAACTCCACTTCACCCAGCACGCTGCGCAGCGTGGTCTGGGCCAGTTGCGAAGTCGCGTACAGGAAATTGGAAACTTCCACCACCGCCAGCCGCGGTTCGATCACGCGAAAATACACCACAGCGTTCACCTTCACGGTGACGTTGTCGCGGGTTACCACGTCCTGCGCCGGCACCTCCAGCGTGTCGATGCGCAAGGAAACCCGAACCATGCGGTCGAGGGGCGCAAACACGAGAATGATGCCGGGCCCTTTGGGCTCCGCCAACAGGCGCCCCAGCCGGAAGATTACGCCGCGCTCGTATTCGCGCAGGATTTTTATGGAGCTCAGCAGGTACAGCACTATGAGGATAATCGCAATCGTCGACACATCGAACATGTTCAGCCTCCAGTCCCATCCGCGACCGGCTCCACGGTAAGCGTCAACCGCCTGACCGCGGTGACCCGCACCCGCGCACCAGCGGGCACGTTCTCTCCTGCGACCGCGTTCCAGTATTCTCCATGGACGAACACCTTGCCTGTCGGCGCCAGGTCGGTCACTGCCGAGCCGGTTTCGCCGATCATTCCCTGCTCTCCGGTCACCACCTTGTTGCTGCGTGCGCGCACGGCGAGCGACACCAGCGCGGCGGTGATGAGGGAAAACGGCAGCGCCAGCCCGATGGCCGTGCTCCAGTGGATGCGCAGCTCGGGCAGCGGGCTGTCGATAAGCATCACCGCCCCCAGCACCATCGATACCGTCCCGCCCACCGCCAGCACGCCGTGCGCCGCAAACTTGGCCTCGAGCGCGAACAGCGTAAAAGACAAGGCCAGCAACGCCGCGCCCAGCCAGTTGATGGGCAGCACCGAAAGCGCCGCAAGCCCGAGCAGCACCAGGATCGCTCCGATGACCCCGGGCGCGACCAGCCCTGGCGAACTGAACTCGATGTAGATCGCCAGCGCGCCGATCACCAGCAGAACCAGCGCGATGTTGGGATCGGCGATGGCGGAGATGATGCGCTGCCGCCACGTCTTCTCGTAAACCTCGACCACGGCGTCTCGCAATGCGAGCGTCTGCGTGCGCCCGTCGAACCGCGTCACCGTGCGGCCATCGAGCGCCGCCAGCAGAGCCGGCGTATCGGCGGCGACGAGGTCGATCAAGTGGTTCTCCAGCGCCTCTTTCTCTGTGAATGACTTGCTTCCGCGCACCGCGGTCTCCGCCAGCGCGCTGTTGCGCCCACGTTTGGTGGTGATGCTGCGCATGTACGCGGCGGCGTCATTTTCCACCTTCTCTTTCATCACCGCGTCCATTTCGCCTGTCATCAGCACTGGATGCGCCGCTCCGGTGTTGGTGCCCGGCGCCATGGCCGCCGCATCGCCCGATTCGAGAATGAAGAAACCCGCGGATGCCGCCCGGCCGCCGCTAGGGGCTACATAAGTAGCCACCGGGATCGGCGACGCGAGGATCTCTTCGATGGTCTCGCGCATCGCATCCATCAATCCGCCCGGCGTGTTCAGACGGACGATGATGAGCGCGGCGTTTTCCTGCCGCGCTTGCGCGATGGCGCCGGCCACAATCTCCGCTGTGACAGGATGCACCACTCCATCGACGTCCGCGATCACCACCTTCGGCGCCGCCGCCCACGCCTGCGCGGTGAGTCCGGCCGAAACCGCGAGAATGATGCCTGCGCGCAATCTGCTTCCACTATACCTCCGGTCATTGCTTGCTGCCGCGCCTCACCCGGCGGCGCCGGTTGGCGGCGTCAATGCAATCCCCTCCCACAGGCGAATCAAGGACTTGCGATGCCTTAGGGGTATGGGCGCGCACTCTTGTGATGGAATTGATAGAAAGTTCCGATAGCAGTCCCTTCGCGGCTCTAGTAAAATAGAAAATAGTCGCAATAACCTTTTGGAAAGAACCAATGCCTACAAAGCGTACCAAAGAAAACGATATCGCTATCTCCGCTGCTGCGTCCTCGCCCGTGCGCCGCAAATCCGCCATCACCCCCCGGACCAAACATGGTCTGAAGAGAGCCGGCGCGCCGGAAGCTGACGCCGCCGTGGAAGTCGTCGACGTGGAAGTAAGGCATTCGCCGACCGTGGACGAAATCGCAGCCCTCGCTTATACTTACTGGGCTGGACGCGGCTATCAAGGCGGTTCGCCTGAAGAAGACTGGTTGCGCGCCGAGGAGGAACTGCGCGCCAAAGCCTCGGCTTAACCGTCGGGCTTGTGCCCGACCGAGCTGGGGCAATGCGGAACGCGCCGGCGCAAATCCGGAGGCCGGCGAGAGATTACGTGCCGCCTCGTTGTACCCTTGGGCTTACTTGTACTTTCGCAGCACCGCCAGCAGGCGGCCTTGGATTTGTACGTCCCGCGCCGGCGCCAGAATCGGTTTCAGCGCCGAATTCGCCGGTTGCAGGCGGATAATGCCGCCGGGTTCGCGATAGAACCGCTTTAGCGTCGTCTCGTTTCCGCCCAGCAGCGCCACCACAATATCTCCGTCGCGCGCATCCGGGATGCGCTCCAGCAGGATCAGATCGCCATCGCAGATGTGGTCCTCGATCATGGAATCGCCGCGGACCTCGAGCGCATAGGTGTTGCCGTTGCCGGCGAAGTCGGCGAAATGCAGCTCTTCCCTCTGCTCCATGGCTTCTACCGGCGCGCCCGCCGCGATGCGGCCCAGCAGCGGCACACCCAACCGCGGGCGCTGCCGCTCCTGCAGGAACTTGGGCGCCAGTTCCAGCGAGCGGCTTTGGTTGAAGCCACGTTTCAGGTAACCCTTATGTTCCAGCGCGGTGATGTGCTTGTGGACGGTCGCCAGCGAAGCCAACTGTAACCCGTGCGCGATTTCCTCGTAGCTCGGGCAGTATCCGTGCTCATCCCGGAAGTCGGCAATGAGGTCGAGCAACTGTCGTTGCCGTTTGGTCAGCGCCATAAGCGAACCTCACCCCCATTATGGGCGAAGAAAAAGGGAAAAGCAAGAACTGCGGTAATTATCCCATGAGGACAAGTAAACATGATACCCTAGGGCGTGACCTTCCTCGAACGGACATATTCAATTTCCACAAGTCAGAGGAACTCCTGGATGACCCTATGGAATTTCGCTTGATCTACAAGGGTCCGCTTCCGCCCGAAAGATGGGAAGATGAGCGCGCCGGACGCCCAGCCGGGAGGGCGAAGGATAAACACGACCTGAGAAAGTATTTTCATCCCCAACTACGTGAACTCTGGCAGAAAGATCCCGCGTTAAGGCGCCAAGCCGAGTCGTGGTTCCTTATTTACACTACGCCCCGTAACCAAGTAGACTTTCCTGGACCTGGGGTGCGACAAATAGTGCCCGTAATGCCCAACTATCCGGGAGCAAAAAGATTTATAGACCACATAGCAGATGACCATGTTCGATTCGATGGCAAGCGGTTTATACCCCTCATCAGCAAGGCTGGTGGCTTCTCTTGCGCTCTCGATATTCTGTTTTTACGAAGGGACTCCCCAGGAAACCTGATTGCTAACGGTGGAGATATAGACAACCGGATCAAGGTCTTGCTGGATGGTCTTAGAATGCCATCGGACGTGAAGGAACTGGGCGGTTACGAGATAGACCCGGTTGAGGAGAACCCTTTTTATTGCTTGCTTGAAGATGATAGGCTTATAAGCAAGATTTCAGTAACCACCGACCGTCTCATTGTCCCCCAAAACACAGAAGAAGAAGTGCATAACGTGGAACTCGTAATTCACGTTACGATGGTGAACCCAGAGCTTGTGTTTGCAGGTGGACGCCTAGTGTGAGGATTGCGCTATTATGAACTCAGGGATGTCCAAGAAAGCAAAACCGCCAAAGCAGGCCGGGGATGCGCGCCCGTTCACGCGGGCCGACTTCCACAGCCTGCTCCGCAAGGCGGTTACTCCGCCTTCTCCGAAACCTGCTCCAAAATCTGCTTGAACACTGGCGCGGGTACGTCTCTGCGGTTATACCGGAAAGCGTATTCGTCCAAGTACGCCTGCAAGAACTTCTGACTAACTGCGTGGTGGCTTCCGCTGATTCCGCGCTTAATTAGGCTCCAGAATCCTTCGATGGTGTTGGTGTGAACGTCGCCCATCACGTAGATGCCCGTGCTGTGATTGATGCGCCGATGGTGGTAGCTATTGTTCGTGTGGCCGATTCCGCCGTAGGACTTTAGCTCATCAGTATAGATCGTGCTTTCGGGGAGCACGTATTTCTTCACATTGCGGAGCAGAGTCTTGCTGGTGCAATCGGGGATAGCGCGTGCCACCACGCGGCCCTTACGCTCAACCATGCCCATAACGGGCGTCTTGGTCTTGTCGCCGCGCATGGGGCGTCCGGTCCCGTTCTTTCGCCTCCCGCCCGCGTACATTTCGTCGATCTCAACCGGCGATCCCTCCAGACTGACGTCCTCCGACATCAAGGTTCGGATTTGTTTGAACATGCGCCATGCGGTCTTGTAGGTAACGCCGGTCTCGCGTTGAATCTGCTTTGCGGAGATCCCGCACTTTGTAGAGCCCATCTGAAACATGGCGTGAAACCAAAGCTTCAAGCTGGTAGTGGACTTCTCAAAAATCGTTCCGGCGAGTGGGTAGATGTGATTTCCGCAGTGATCGCACGCGTAGGCGGTTCGGCCCGTCACGCGGTAGTGCTTGCGCTCAACCTTACACTTCGCGCAGGTGGTAACGCCGCCAGGGAAGCGCATTTCTTTGATGGCATCAAGGCAGGCATCGTCGTCCGGAAACTCCGCATTGAACTGAATCAGCGTGTATTTCTGCGCTTGTGCCAGTACGTTGTTTCTGCCTTGAATGTCGCCCATGTAGAGATTATGCCATTTCTTCTACTTGTTGTCAAGGGATAATTACCAGAACTGCGTGATCGGACTGATCGACACCCGACTGCTCCCTATTCGTGCCTTTCGAGCAGTAGGGTGATGGTGCCGATAGCGAATTGCATGCGCACCCGAATCTGGACCGGCAGCTTGCGGCGATCGTCGGTCAGCCAGACGTTGAGGTGCGCCGGTCGCTTGTAGAGAACGTTGTCGAACAGGTAGGCCTCATAGCGGATGGTGTGGAACACTCCCTCGGGAGTCTTGATGTCCTCGCGCTGCTGCGCCTCCACTCGGGCTATCACGCTCTTCTTGCCATCGCTCACGGCCACGTTGACGGCGTGGCCCGGTTCCACGTTCAAGGTGCGCAAAAAATACAAACCGCCGGCTACGTCGTGCACGCAGGAAGGGATTTCGATGTCCTTGGCCAACAGCACGGTGTTCTTGACGCGGTCGCGCTCCAGGTAGCTGGCCTTGCGATTCGCTCCATCGTAAGTGACGCGCGTCTCGCGCTGCCGGCTGCCTTCCCGCGAGGTGAGCAGCGTGGATTGCGTGCAGCCGTCCTGATTGAAGTTTGCCTGGTAAGCGTCTTCCACGCGGAACAGCTTAGAGACCAGACCGATCGATTCCACGCTGAGATTGATCTGTGAGGAGGCGCGCTCCTGCTGCCACTCAAGCCGCGCCTTGCCAGCGGTGATGAGACGCCACTCGATGCTGTAGTACAGCACCTCGTGCGCGGGCAGAGCCGCGTTTTGCGCCAAGGCAAACGGAGCCACACCCAGCAGAGGCAGCCAGAGCCTCGCAAGCATTAACTGACAAGTTTCGCAGATGCGCCGCGAGAGTTGCAACGTGGAGGAAGGATATACGGAAGAAGGCCAATCACCCGGCTCTGAAAAAGCGACGTCCCAGGAACAGCTACTTCAGCGGCCGCGAGAGGATCGACGCCTCAGCCAAATCAGGGCCAATGTGCCCAGCGACAGCAAAGCCAACGAATCCGGTTCCGGAGTGTAGAACGTCGTTCCAATCGGCACTAAGGAACTTAGATAACCGACGGTATGGTTGTCGGACTCGAATCCGGAGGCGTCGGCCTCGCTAAAGACGATCTTGGTGAAGAAACCGCTCTCATCGTAGAAGTTCACGAAAGCGAATTGCTCA
Organism: Bryobacteraceae bacterium; assembly: GCA_049587755.1. Lineage (GTDB taxonomy): Bacteria > Acidobacteriota > Terriglobia > Bryobacterales > Bryobacteraceae > Bog-375. The sequence continues at coordinate 74,041 of JBAVEN010000034.1, forward strand.
CTTGCGTCCTCCTGGTTGTTCGGGTTGCCGCAAAAGGCGTTGGTGCTGGAGGGGCAGGCGCCCATCGTGGCGATTAATTGCTCGGCCGTGAAGGTATACACGAGAGTGGTGCCGTCGTAAAACTGGAGTTCATTATCCGCGTCGAGCGCCGAGAGCCACATCCCAAAATAATTGACACCCTCAGTCTGGCCGCCAACCTTCAGGGTAGAGGTTAGCGTGAGGGTGTAACTGGAGCCGGTCACCGTCGGATAGTAGCCGGTTCCTCCAGCGCCACCGTACATGTAGTTGTTGGATTCGGTGAGGCCCGTCCCCGTGTACGTCCCCGAGATGCCCCCGGTCACGCCGCCGACGTCGTCCGGTGGCGTCGAAGTCGAATAGGTCGTCGTGAACGGCACGGTTCCGTTCCACGCATTGAAAGTCTCCTCGCCGATCCAACAGTGCGTGGAAGTCCCGCACAGCGCCGAATCCGTGGCGGACTGAACGCCCGCCGCGTCAAAGGTGGCCACAATTGTGTCGGCGTGCAGCGTGGCAGCCGCAGCGGCGTAAAGCAACGCCACCAATGCGGATCTGGACCAGCCGTTCGCTCCCAACAGTTTCAACGGAAGGCCTCCTTCCCCCGTAGAATCGCCACCACAGGGACGCCTCGCGTTACGCCTGGCGTCACACCTGACGGCAGGCGGACAGACCCTCCTTCCAAATCGGGTCCGATGCTCAATTTCAGGGTATCAGGTAGAGTCAGCGCCGCTAGGTTATAGAACTGCTACATGGGTACTGTGAGAGTTGGCCGTAGGGCCCGGGTATGCCCGGACCGATACGGCACAAAAAACGGCGGTTTCAGCGCCCTCCGCTTGGCCGGCCGGGGACCGGCCCCACTATCTGTTGAAGACGCGCACGTTGCGAGGGGTGACGCCGACGGTGTCGCCGATACTCAGGGCCAGTTGGCGGTAACGATCGCGGGTGATTTCGGCCTCCAGGGCGTGGCCGGTGTCTTCGCGCAGCAGTTGCAGGCGGACGGCCGGGCCGGCGGCGGCGATGTGGCGGACTTTGGCCAAAACGGCTCCGTGGCTTGTCTCCGCCTGCGGCGTAATTTCCAACTCATACGGGCGCACATAGGAAACGGATGTTTCCGAGCTCCCCGCTCGCCCATGGAACAAGTTGACGTCGCCCAGGAACCGGTACACAAATGCGGTGGCGGGGTTGTCGTACACCTCGGCCGGTGTGCCCATCTGCACGATCCTGCCGTGGTCCATAATAGCCACGCGGTCGGCGACTTCGAGGGCTTCCTCCTGATCGTGGGTGACAAAGACGCTGGCGATGTGCAGATCGTCGTGCAGCCGGCGGAGCCAGCGGCGGAGTTCCTTGCGCACCTTGGCATCGAGCGCGCCGAAAGGCTCGTCGAGCAGCAGCACGCGCGGCTCCACGGCGAGAGCGCGGGCGAGCGCCACGCGCTGCCGCTGGCCGCCGGACAACTGGTTCGGATAGCGGTCTCCCAGCCAGTCGAGCTGAATCAGCTCGAGCAACTTCTGCACCCGCTCGCGGATTTCCTTCTCCGGCGGGCGGGTGGCCCGCGGGCGCAGGCGCAGCCCGAAGGCCACGTTTTCGGCGACCGTCAAATGGCGGAACAGGGCGTAGTGCTGGAAGACGAATCCCACTTGCCGCTCGCGGGCGGTGGAGTCGGTAGCGTCCTCGTCGTTGAGGCGGATGGAGCCGCTGTCGGGCACTTCGAGGCCGGCGATGATGCGCAGCAGCGTGGTTTTTCCCGAACCCGATGGCCCGAGCAGCGCCACCAGCTCGCCCTTCTCGATGCGCAGGCTGACATCCTGCAAGGCCTCGAAAGCGCCGTAGGACTTGCGAATGTGGCTGACTTCGATGCTCATTTTGCCCTTTCCTGGGTCTTCCATTCGAGGAATTTCTTCAGCGCTAGCGTGACGACCGCGACGCCGGTGAGCAGAGACGCCACGGCGAACGCGCCGGAATAGTCGTACTCGTTGTACAGGATCTCGACGTGCAGCGGAAGCGTGTTGGTCTGGCCGCGGATGTGCCCGGAGACCACCGATACGGCGCCGAATTCGCCCAGCGCGCGGGCTGTCGACAGCACCGCGCCGTACAGCAGGCCCCACTTGATATTGGGAAGCGTGATGCGGAAGAACATCTGCCAGCCGTTGGCACCCAAAGTGAGCGCGGCTTCCTCCTCGTCGCTTCCCTGCGACTGCATCAGCGGGATCAGCTCGCGCGCCACGAAAGGAAAGGTGACGAAGGTGGTGGCCAGGATGATGCCCGGCACGGCGAAGATGATTTGGATATTGTGATCGCCCAGCCAGCCGCCGAACCACCCCTGGGCGCCGAACACCAGCACGAAGGTCAGCCCGGAAACGACCGGTGAAACCGCGAACGGAATGTCGAGCAGCGTCACCAGGATGTTCTTGCCTCTGAACTGGAACTTGGCGATGGCCCAGGCTGCGGCCACGCCGAAGACCAGGTTGAGCGGAACCGAAATGCCGGCGGCCACGAGCGAAAGCCGTATGGCGGAAACAGTGTCGGGCTCGCGAATCGCCGCCAGGTAAGCAGGCACACCCTTCTCGAACGCTTGCACGAAAATGGCCGCCAGCGGCAGCACGACCAGCACCACCAGCGCCAGCAGAGCCAGCAGGGTCAGCCCCCAGCGCACCAACGGCGGATCGCGCCGGATGTTCCGCCCAACGGCGGGAGTTCGTTTCCGCGGGAGTTCCAATGCCACCGTCGCCATCGCGTTAATCCGTCACCATGAATTTGCGGGTGCGCCGCTCCAGCGCGTTGATCGCGAGCAGCAGCAGAAACGAAGCCCCCAGCATCACCGCCGCAATCGCCGTGGCCCCGGCGTAATCGTATTGCTCGAGTTTGGTGACGATCAGCAGCGGCGCGATTTCGGTTTTCATCGGCATGTTGCCCGCGATGAAGATGACCGATCCGTACTCGCCCAGGCCGCGGGCGAGCGCCAGCGCGAAACCGGTGAGCAGCGCCGGCCGCAGCGCGGGGAAGATCACCAGCCGGAATACCTGCCAGCGGCTGGCGCCCAAGGTGGCCGCCGCCTCCTCCATTTCCGCGTCCGCATCCGCCAGCACCGGCTGCACGCTGCGCACCACGAACGGCAGACCGATGAAGGTGAGCGCCACCACCACACCCAACGGCGTGAAGGCCACCTTGATGCCCAGCGGCGCCAGGTAGCGGCCCAGCCAGCCGTTTTCGGTGTAGAGGCTGGTGAGCGCGATGCCGGCCACCGCCGTGGGCAGCGCGAAGGGAAGGTCCACCAGGGCATCGGCCAGAGCCTTGCCGGGAAATTGATAACGCACCAGTACCCAGGCCACCAGAAACCCGATGACGGCGCTGATCATGCCGGCGGCAATCGACGCCCCGAAGCTCAGCCGGTACGAAGCCACCACTTCGGGGGACGTAACCACGTTCCAGAGATGCGACCAGCTTGACGTCACTGACTTGAGGAACACCGCGCTCAGCGGAATCAGCACGATCAGGCTCAAGTACAAAATGGTGTAGCTGAACGCGGGCCAGAAGCCCGGCAGGATGCTCGGCCGTTTAAACGATATCGACATTTCCGTGGCTCTCATTTCATAGTGGCGCCGAACGTGCCGGCCTTATCTTCCGGTCAAATATATCTGGTCGAACACGCCCCCATCGTTGAAGTGGCGCTTTTGCGCCTTCTGCCAGCCGCCGAAAACCCGATCGATGGAAAAGAGCTGCAACTTTGGAAAGCGGCCGGCGTACCTGGCGGCAACCTCGGGCGAGCGAGGCCGGTAGAAATGGCGTGCGGCGATCTCCTGGCCCTCGCGAGTGTACAAGAACTCGAGATACGCCTGGGCCACTTGCGTGGTGCCGTGTCTGGCCGCGTTCCGGTCCACCAGCGCCACCGGCGGCTCGGCCAGAATGCTGATCGAAGGCGTGATCACTTCCACTTTGTCCTTGCCCAGCTCGTTCACCGCCAGAAACGCCTCATTCTCCCAGTCCAGCAGCACGTCGCCGATGCCGCGCTGCACGAAGGTGGTGGTGGAACCGCGCGCGCCGGCATCGAGCACGGGAACGTTCCGGTAGAGACGCGCCACAAACTCCTGCGCCTTCTTATCGTCGCCGTTGTTCTTGTTGAGTGCATAGCCCCAGGCCGCCAGGTAGCTCCAGCGCGCGCCGCCGGATGTCTTCGGGTTGGGCGTAATCACGGACACGCCTGGCCGCACCAGGTCGTCCCAGTCTTTGATGTGCTTGGGATTGCCGTGGCGAACCAGAAAAACGATGGTGGACGTGTAGGGGCTGCTGTTGCCGGGCAAGCGCGTCTGCCAGTTGTCCGGCAGCAGGTGCGCGTGTGCGGCAATCGAATCGATATCATAGGCCAGCGCCAGGGTGACAACGTCGGCTTGCAAGCCGTCGATGACCGATCGCGCCTGCATGCCGGAACCGCCGTGGGATTGGCTGATCTCGACATCCACACCGGTCTTCGCTTTCCACTGCCTGGCGAATGCCGCGTTCATCTCCTGGTAGAGCTCCCGCGTCGGATCGTACGAAACATTGAGCAGCTTCACAGGGCCGGCGAACAACACCGAGCCGGCCAGCAGCGCTCCTGCCGCGCAATTCCAATAAGTCGTTAACTTCATCGGCAGATCTTTAGGGCCGGTCCGTCAGATTAAAATTGATCTGAGATTGAAGCGGGTGGCGAAGTCCGCTAACTATACTATCTCAATAGGGATTATAGTAAATCAATTGCCCTTAATTGTCAATAAGCTACAACGACAATTCCAGTATGTGCCTGTGCCCTTAGCTCAACACGCGGACGTGGTGCCCGGACGGCACTTGCCAGTCTGCGAGTTGGTCCGGCGATGAGGCCGGCGCAACGTTATGCAGTCGCGGACATGGCACGCGGTGTGGGGTGGTGGTCCCCGATTCCGGTTCGTCGCCCAGGCGGAATGCGCTGCCACCGGTTCGCTCACGGCGAGCCGCGATCCGCACTATGATAGACCCATGAAACGCATCCGATGCCTTGCGCTCCTCGCTTCCGCGACGTTCCCGCTATTCGCGCAGTTGCCCGCGGATCTGGAAAAGAGGCTCGACGAGAAGATCTCGTCCACGCTTCAGAAAGCCGGCGCACCGAGCGTCTCGGTGGCCGTGGTAGAGGAAGGCAAACTGGTCTACGCCAAGGCGTTCGGGAAGGCGGATCTGGCGGCCGGCCGGCTGGCGAGCGTCGAGACGCGCTACGCGGTGGGATCGATCTCGAAGCAGTTCACCGCCGCCGCGCTGCTGATGCTCGAGGAGCAGGGCAAGCTCTCGATGGACGACCCAGTCTCGAAGTATTTCCCCGATCTCACGCGCGCGAACGAGGTCACTATCCGCGAACTGCTCTCGCACACCTCCGGCTATGAAGACTACGCTCCGCAGGACTACATCATTCCGGAATGGACGCGGCCCACCACGCCCGAAGCGGTGGTGGAGCATTGGGCCAGGAAGCCGCTCGATTTCGACCCCGGCACGAAATGGCAGTACAGCAACACCAATTTTGTGCTGGCCAGCCAGATTTTCGAGAAGGTCTCCGGCCGGAACCTGGTGGAATTCCTGCGGGAGCATATCTTCGCGCCGCTCGGAATGCAGTCGGCATACGCCTGGCCGCCGGGTGAGCCCGCCGATGCCACCGCCTATACGCGCTACGCGCTGGGCCCGCCGCGGCCCACCGAGCGCGAGGCCGCCGGCTGGTATTACGGCGCCGGCGAGCTGGCGATGACGCCAACGGACCTGGCGAAGTGGGACATCGCTTTTCTTTCCAGCAAGATCCTTTCGGCGCACTCGTGGGACGAGTTGACACACGAGGTGAAGCTCGCCGACGGCGACCTGACGCATTACGCGCTGGGCTTGGACCTGGGCGAGATCGACGGCATGCCGGTGTTCGAGCACAGCGGTGAAGTGTCGGGGTTCCTCTCTTCCAACACCGTTTTCCCGACGCGCCGCGGCGCCGTGGTTGTGCTATCCAACCAGGACGTGGTCAACATGGTGGGACCGCTGTCGCAACAGATTGCCCTGTTGCTTTTCCGGCCCGAGCGGAAGGAGCCTTCGGCGCAGGACACCGCCCAAGTGCGGGCGATTCTGGCGGCGCTGCAAAAAGGCAAGATCGACCGCACGCTGTTTACTGCAAACGCCAACACCTATTTCAGCCAGACCGCGCTGCAGGATTGCAAGAGGTCGCTCGGCGCCCTGGGAAAGCTGCAATCGGTGAGGGCGGTTTTCGAAGGCCAGCGCGGCGGCATGACCCACCGCAGCTATCGCGCCCAATTCGCCAAGAAGACGGTTTCGCTGAATATCTACCTGCTTCCCGATGGCAAGTATGAGCAGTTTCTAGTGGAAGACCAGTTATAAAACGGGCGGAGCCGTAGGGATGCCGCGCTGCCGGTTCGTATCGTCACCGTTGCGGCCTGACGGTCAGCTCCATGAGCTTTCGTGGCGGCTTGGAACCAATGATGATTTCCGTGAGTTCCGTCCATTCGCCCTTTTCGTTGATGCGCAACAGCGACCTGGTCTTGATTTCGCCAAATGAAAAGCCCCACGTGATGCCCTGACCGCCTTCGGCAAGTTTGACCTCCGTCTCCAGCCACCGGCCATCGTTGAACGCTCGCATCGTATAGGCTGCCTTTTCGTCGTCGTAGGAAACTATGCCGAATGCCTGTAGTGCGAGCTGGCCATCGGATTTCGCCCGTCCAACGCCCTCGATCACCAGCAGCAACCCACCGAGTTTGTACAGTGCTTCCTCGGTTTGGACCAGCTCCAGCGTCTCACCCGGCCGGCGGTAGGTGTGAGCTTCGCCCGACCACTTTCCAATCAGGAAACTGAGCTTGTGCATCGCCGAGCGCTGAATCTCGAGGTTCGGCATCCGGGGCGCCTGAGCCGTGCAAGGAATCGCCAGGAGGGCGGCGAGCGAAATCACAACAATCGAATGCGACATTCACCGGTAGACACCGGGTACGCACAAGATGTTCCCAGGTTCGGCCCGCTGCGCCGGCGGAGGCGCGCCGCGCCGGAGGCAAGCTACGACGAAGGCTTCAGGGTGTCAGCTATTTCCCGCAGCTTGGTGACGGTATTCCAGTTTCGGGCGGTTCCGGGGATGGCCAGCGTACGTTCGACCAGCGGCCCGGATAGCTTCGGCCGCGCCATGCCATTCGGAAAATAAATGTAGAGTTCGCGGCCGTCGATGTGCAGCTCCTCGGGATCGGCCCGGATGGCGAGAACCTTGGCGCGCACTTCGTCGCTGGGACGGCTGGCGAGGAAGGTCACCGCGAACTTGCTGGGCTCGATGTCGTCGCGCCCGGCGAAGGGGTTTCTCGCAATCACGTCCCGCATTTCGGAAGCCGTGCGCAGAATGACGGGAACGCGAAAGCCGAACTTCCGCTCGATCGCCCGCTCGATGCGCCGCGCCAGCATCACCAGATCCCGTTCCTCGGTTCGGAAAACCACGTTGCCGCTCTGCACATACGTTTGCGGCTCGCGCAGTTTGAGAGACTCACAGAGCGCGCGCAGCGCGTCCATCTTGATTTTGTTGTGGCCGCCGACGTTCACGCCACGGAGCATGGAGATGACAACAGGCATGGCAGACATCAGGATACCCGCAAACCATGGCGGCCGCGGAACCCAGCTTAGAAGTGCAGGCGCAAACCCAGTTGCAACATACGTGGGCCGCCGCTTCCCAACAACGGCGATAAACCGCTGCCGGGGCTGCCCGTTCCCAGCATCATGTTCAGCATGGAGGCCGATTGGCCGAATAGCGGGTTATCGAGGTAGCGCACCGGGTCGGCGAAATTCGGGTGGTTGAGCGCATTGAATGCGTCGATGCGGAACTGCAGTGCAACCTTCTCGCGGATGCGGAAATCGCGGCTGACGGCCGCGTCCAGTTGGACCATGCCGAACCCGTCGATCGAGTTGCGGCCCAGGTCGCCCTGCTGGCCTGATGGCATCACCAGAAAAGCAGCCGGGTTCAGGCGGCGGCCGCCGGGCACGTTCTGGTCGCCCAGCCACAGGGGCTGGCCGAGCAGAAGCAGCGGGCGAAAGGCATTAGTCAAGCTGATGCCGGTATACTCCTCGCTTTCGAGCACCGTGACGGGAAAGCCGCTGCGCGCGCGCAGAATCGCGCTCAACGACCAACCGCCCACCAGCCGGTACAGGTGCCTTGCCGGCGCGCTTTGCGGAACCGTGTAGCTCAGCGTGGCGGTGAAGGAATGGCGCAGATCGAAATCGGATGCGCCGCGATCGCTCGGCGCCGCGAAGCCGGCCCAAAGCAGGAACGCGTCGCTCGAATCGTTATCGATGGCGTGCGACCAGGTATACGACGCGAGCCCGTTCAAGCCACCCGTGAAACGCCTCCTGTACTGAGCTTCCAGGGCGTGGTAACCGGAGTGGCCGTTGTTGGTGGTGAGCGCAATCCAGGAAGTCGCCGAACTGCCGGCGCCGCCCACTTCCCGGCGAATCAGATCGTAGCCCGCCGAGCCCACGTATCCGGCCGAGACGGTGTCGTGCGCTCCCAGTGCGCGTTCCAACGAAACGTTCCATTGGGCGGCGGCCGGCAGGCGCAGGTTGGGCAGAAACGCGTAACTGAGTTCCGAGGGGAACAGCCCGGTGGCGCCGGTGTAGCTGGCCACGCTCAGCGGCCCGCCGTTGATGGAATCGGCTGCGATGCTCATGCTCGAGTCGTAATAGAGGCCCCCGCCAGCGCGAAGCACCGTCTTGCCGTCGCCGGTAACGCGCCAGGCGAAACCCAGCCGCGGTGCGAAGTCACGGTAGGAAGTCGGCCACAGCGCGGTCACCGCGGGACAACACAGGGAGGAGATCTGCGAAAACGGAACCACGTTTCCCGAAGCGAAGTCGAGGAATTTGGTGTCGCTGCTGGGAACGGGCGCGGGGCTGAATTCCCAGCGCAGGCCCGCAGTCACGGTAAACCGCGAGGAGGCGCGCCAGGTATCCTGAATCCACAGCGACAGCTCCGTCACGCCGGCAGATTCGTCCACCGCCGCGCTCTGCGCGATCCACAGGTTCTGCTCGGTGGCCAGGGCAGCCACGTCGTCGGCAATCACCCCCAGCGCCGCGGTGGCATCGTGACGAATGGCGACCACGCGCCGGTCATCCACGCCCACCTGCACGTCGTGCCTGGCGAGATGGAAGGCCAGCGATTCGGTGGTTTGAAACTGCCGCTGGCCGCGGCTGCCTTCCTCGCCCGATACCAACTGGCCGATTCCTCCGATGGTGAACCGCACCAGGTAATTGCAGCTTTCGGTGGTATGCAGGAAGCTGGTGGTGAGCGGCTGCAACTGGCATCCCGGCCCGGTGGCGCCATCGCCGCCGTTCCACACCGAGTACGCACTGGACTGGCTCTCGTTGGCGCGCACCGTGACGATGGTGCGCGCCGTGGGATGGGCGGTCAGTCCCAGCGTCAGGCTCTGGAAGCGCAGGTCGATGCGGTTCACCTGGAAAGCCCCGAACTGGTTTTCCGACGGCGCGTCGCTGTAGCGGCCAAACAACGAAACGCGGGAGCCGATGGCCTGGTCCGCGCGGGCGCTGCCGGCGTTGAGAGCCGCCGGCTGCTCGGAACGGCCCGCCCAGTTCCCGATGCCCGTGGCGAGCGCACCCTCGTTGGGCGCCGGGTAAATGCCCAGCACCGGCTGCGCCCACGCGGCAGCCGTCTGGCGCGCGGCCAGCGACGGCACGGGCTGGTTCCAGACGTAAGGTTGCGTCAGCCCCAGGTGTTGGAAGGACACGAACACAAAGGTGCGGTTGGCGCGCACAGGCCCCCCCAGCGTCTGGCTGATCTCGCTGATCCGCGCCGCACCGCGGCTCAGGCTGGCCTGGTTCGCGAACCAGTCGTTGGCCGCCAGAACTTCGTTGCGCCATTCGTAGGCCAGCGAGCCGTGCCATTGGTTGGCGCCGGATTGACTGGTGATGGCGATTTGCGCCCCAGGCAAGCGCCCCATTTCAGCGCCGGTGCTGGAGGTGCGGATGGAAAGCTCGTCCACCACCTCGGGAGAGATCAGCGAATCCAGGCTGCCAAACGCGCTCACCGCCGGCAGAGTCCCGCCGGTGGATTGCGCTGGAATGCCGCCCGCGGTCACGCCGTTGTTGGCGCTGACGCCATCCACCGTGAAGTAGTTCGTGTTGGGCCGCTGGCCGGCGGTAGTGAATTGCCCAGCCTCCCCGCGCGTGGCCGGCGTAATATTGGTGCCCGGCGCCGCATCCAGAAGCTCCAACAAGCCCCCGCCGTTGAGCGGCAAGCGGGTGATTTCATCGTGCTCGAAACCGGTTTCGCGAGCGGCGTCCTCACGGTCGAGCGGCGACGGTGTTCCCTCCACGGTGATGGTCTCGAGCATGCTGCCCACCGGCAGCACGAAATCCGCCGCTTCCGCCTGCGCTTCCTCCAGAGGCATGCCGAAGCGCACCAGGGTGCGGAATCCCTCCTTGCGCACGGTGATTTTGTACACGCCGGCTTCGAGCGGACTCAGCGTGTAAGCTCCTCCGATGTCCGATTCCACGCTGCGGCGAAACCCGGTTTCCTGGTTGGTGACGGTGACCACGGCGCCGGAGATGCCACCGCCGGAGGTATCGAGCACGTGCCCGGCCAGGCTGGCGAAACGCTGCGCCGCCACGGGCTGCCCAGCCACGAAAATTGCCCCCAAAACCGCTATGAGACCGCCCGCCCGCATAACCTTTTACTCTAACAGCCGGACCAAAAAGCTCCAATGGTGTAGGGCGTGCAGGGGTTGCACGGAGCCCTCCGGTGCGCGAATGGCTGGAGCGCTACTCCCCGGCGGCCGCGTCCGCGCCGGTTCCGAGCAGCCGGTCGAACAGGCCGCGCGCCGCCCGCTGCGCGGCGATCTTTTTGGTGCGGCCCTCGGCCTGCCCGGTCCAATCCTTGCCTACGCGGACCTCCACGGTGAACATTTTGGAGTGCTCCGGCCCGCGCTCGCGCACGATCGCATAGCGCGGCTGCGGCAGTTTGCGGGACTGCGCCAGCTCCTGCAAAGCGCTCTTGAAGTTGACGATGGCGGGCTGCACGTCCGTGCCCGCCTCTGCATCGCCGGTGAAAGGCGCGTCCAGCACATGCGCGGCCACGAACTGGCGCACGGCATCGATGCCGCCATCCAGGTACACCGCGGCAATCAGCGCTTCCAGGGCATCCACCAGCAGCGTCTTTTTGCTGCGGCCGCCGCTCATCTCCTCGCTGCGCCCCAGATCGAGGTAGCTGCCCAGATCGAGCCGCCGCGCCACACCGTGCAGATGAGCGGCGCTCACCAGGTGCGCTTTCAGCCGCGACAGCTCGCCCTCTTGCGAGTCCGGCTGGCGGAGCACCAGCGCCTCGGAAATCAAAAACCCGAGAATCGAGTCGCCCAGAAACTCCAGTTGCTCGTTGTCGGTGAGCGCCGGCCCGGCGCCGGTGCGCGACTCGTTCGCCGCCGAACTGTGGGTCAGGGCGCGGGCCAGCAGTGCCCGATTGGAGAACCGGTGGTTGATGCTCGATTCGAGCGAGGCCAACTCCGCGCGCATCGCTGCCGGCTATTTTCCGCCGCTGCTCTTGGCGTGCGCCGCCTTCGCCTGCACGGTCTGCGCCAACTGCCTGATGGTGGGGTGAAGCTGAGGATCGGCCAGCAGCTTATTGCAAATAGCAAGAGCTTCGTCATTCTTGCCGCCCTCCTGGTACGCCACCGCCAGCCGTACCTGGTAGGCCGGCTGCGGATCGCCTTCCAGCGCCAGTTTGAAGTCCGCAACCGCCGCGTCATACGTCTTGCGCTGCAGCGCCACCAAGCCGAGATCGTTCTCCAGCTCGGCGCGCATGAACTTCTTGCTCTCCTCCCATTGCGCGTCCGGAATGCTCGCGTTCGGCTTATTGTCAATGTTCGCCAGCGCCTGGTTGAAGTCTTTTTCCGCTTTCGAAAGCTGCTGATCCTTGTCGAGATCGTTTTCACCCACGTGGTGCAGGATCAGCTCGCCCAACTGCATCGCCGCTTGCTGGTTCTTGGGATTGACTCGCAGCACCCGATCGTCGGTGACCTCCGCATCGATGTAGTCGCCTTTCTGCTGGTACGCGGTGGCTTCCATCAGCAGCGCGACTTCCTTGTACTCCGTGTCGGCGAATTTAGTGATCAGGTCTTCGGCCGCCTTGATGACGGCGTCCGGACCTTCCGATTGCGCCGCGCCCAGCGCCCGCACCGCATCGGCCTCGGCGGTCGATTTCGGCTTCATCTGTGCCATTAATCCGGGGACAACGGCGGCCAATGCCAGGACGCCGGTCAAAAACGTTCGTCTCATCCAAATTGCTCCTTCAATCTAATGCTTGGAACTTGCCTGCAGGCCAGTCTCGGCTTGTTTGCGCGCCATGTCGGAAATGCCTTCCACCTTCAGAGCGCCGGTAAAATACTGCTGAGCCTGTTCTGGCTCTTCGGCGGCCAGAGCCAGCTTGCCCAAATACACCAGCACCCAGCCCTTGGTCACCGGCCGCGGGCCGAGATCCAACGCGCTCTGAAACAGCCGCATGGAGGTCTCGGGGTCTTTGTTCAGCGCCGCAATGCGAGCCAAGCCATAGTAGGCGTCCGCTTGCAGCGGTTTGTCGTCGGTCTGCTCCAGAACTTCCAGGTACTTCTTCCTTGCCGCGTCCAGGTCGCGTGCCAGGTAAAGCTGCTCAGCGTCGTCCAGCGTCTTGGCGGCGCCGGTGAGCGGCGCGGCGGGTGCGGCGGGCGCGGACGCGGGGGTCGCATGTTTCGCGGCGCTCTCCGGCGGCCCGAGATTGAAGTCCACCTTGGAAAGCCGCACGTTTTCCGTTCCCAGATCGATCGCGCCCACCATGTCGGGGTAATAAACCAACATCGACTGTTCCTGCTTTTCATAGAGCGGCAGTTGCTCGGCAAAGAACGGCGTCAGGATGAAGCCCTGGTACAGCGCGCGCTCGATGCCGGCCGGGTCGTGATCCAGGCGCGACTCCACCGCCTTGACCAGCGATTCCGTGGTTAGCGCCAGAAAGTCCTCCCGGAAATGATCCTCCAGCCGGCGCGCGCGCTCCGCGTGCCGCAACAGGAACTTCTTGCGGTCCAGGATCTCCTGGTAGCGCGTTGCCATAGGGTCGAGCAGGTAACGCAAGTAGGCGTGGCGAATCTCGAAAATGCGCGGCTGCGCCGAAGGGGTCACTACCACCGTGTCTTCGAACCCGTAACTGCGTAGTTGCACTTGGCCCGGCGGAGCCAGCAGCTCGATGAAGATCTGAAAACGGCGTCCCTGGAATCCCGAAGTTTGCTGCCGCAAGTACGCGTTCACTTCTAGCACCGTCTCCAATACCGGGCCATGGTATCGCGCGATGTATTCGTCGATGTCCGGCTGCGCGCGCTGCCACAGGCCGGCGATTCCCGCTTCTTTGTAAAATGCCGGAAGCAGTTTGGAGAAATCCCTCAACCGCAGCGCATCCGGCGGCAGATCCACGTCGCGCTTGCGCATGGCAAAGTCCGGAGGGCCGCCCACGCTGAGGGCGAAAGAGATGTACTGGCTCAGTTCGGCAGTCGCGTCCGGCTGGTGGTGTTCGGCGACGAATTGCTTGATCGCCTCCAGGGATGGGATCTGGCGGCGCGCCAGTTCGTCGCGCACCTCCCGGCGCAGCGGGTGGCTGTAGCGTGCGTTCAGCCCGGCATCGAAGCCCGCCGCGTTCAGCGCCGCCATGATGGTAAACAGCGTTGGGCTGGCGTCCAGTTGCCCTGGCTCGGGCTGGTCCGCACGCGCCGCCAGAGTGATCGCCAGCAAGGCTGGGAAGACGAGTCGCTTCAAGAAAGTCCGCCTAGAATAACCCCAGTGTACCTTAGCGCGCCGCCTCAGGATTGCCCAACACTGGATGGTCCTCGGCTCGGTATCCGGACGGCTAATTCCGTCTGGATGTACAGCGGCAGCTCGGGGCAGCCACCGGGAGTCGTACGAGACGGCCCGCGTGCCCTACATGCCCTAAAGGGCGATTGCCACCGCCCAACGCGAAGAGTAAACTTGGGTGACAAGAAATTCAGATCTGAATTTCCGGGTGAGTCTCAGTGACCGGCCGCACCATCTCGCGCTACCAGATCCTCGAGAAGCTGGGCGAGGGCGGGAGTGGAGTGGCTTGCACGGCTCAGGACGCGCGGCCGGGCCGTGAACCGCTCGCGCCCGGAACTCTAGATCGTGGACGGCCTTGGCACCACTCGTCCCTGGTACGCGTACTTAACGGAGTTGCGATGGCTCTCTGGTTTCCGCCCTTCGGGCCCACTGGCCCTGATAGACGCGATTCCCCGATTACTGGCCGGAGGTGAGCGGTGGCATTCAAACGCACCAAACTCCAGGAACGGTATGAGCTCCGCGACGTCCTCGGCAAGGGCGGGATGGGCGTCGTATACAAAGCGCTCGACACGCTAATGAAGCGCGAGGTGGCCCTCAAGACGATTCTGGACATCGACAACCCCGCCTTGGTGGAATTGTTCTACAAGGAGTGGAGCATCGTGGCCACGATGGTTCACCCCAACGTGATTGGGATTTACGACATCGGCGAGTTCGAAGAAGAGGGCATTAAGAAACCGTTCTTTGTCATGCCCCTGCTGCCGGGGGTGGCGCTCGACAAGCTCATACGTGATGGCAGCCCGCGGCTCACCACCGAGAACGTCGTAAACATCATCGATCAGGCCTGCCGGGGGCTGCACGCGGCGCACGAGCAGGGCCTGGTGCACCGCGACGTCAAGCCGAGCAACATTTTCGTGATGGACGACGATTCGGTGAAGATCATCGACTTCGGAATCGCGCGCATCGCCTCCACGCAATCGAAGACCGGCATGAGGGGAACGCTGTTCTACCTAGCTCCGGAGTTTCTCGAGATGAAGCCGCCCACGGCACTCTCGGACCAGTTCGCCCTGGCGGTGACGGCCTACGAGGCCCTGACACGACGGCGGCCGTTCGATGGAGCGTCCGACAATGAAGTCTTTGAGGCCATCCGGCGGTTCAGCCCCCCTCCTGTTTCAGAACTAAACCCCAATGTCAATTATGCCATCAGCCAGGTGATCCACAAGGCGATGGCGAAGCAACCTTACCACCGCTTTTTGACTGTACGGGAGTTCGGGGACGCGCTCCAGAAGGCCAGACGGAATGAGCCACTGGAACTGTTCGACAGCGCCAAGATCAAGCCCCGGCTGGAGAGGGCCCGCCTAAGCTTCGAGCAAGGCGACTACAATTTCGCCCTGGAAATTGTGGCGGAGCTGGAGGCGGAGGGCCGCCTCGACCCGGAAGTGGGCTTGTTGCGCCGGCAAGTGGATCAGGCGGTCCGGCACACGCGCATCAAGCAATCGCTCGAAGGCGCGCGGCGCTTTCTCGAGGCCGCTGAATACCCGCTGGCACTGCGCAAGATCCAAGACGCGCTGGACTTGGACCCCGAAGACACCGACGCCCTCTCGCTCAAGGCACAGGTAGAACGGGAGCGCCGGGAGAAGAAGATTGAGGAGTGGATCCAGATCGCGCACCAGCATCTCGAACACCAGGCATTCGGCCAGGCGCGTGACGCGTTGAACAACGTGCTCAAGATGAAGCCAAGCGACACGGTGGCGTTGGCGCTGATGGCCGAAGTGGGCCGGCGCGAGCGAGACGCTTCGCAGGTCCGCGAGGATAAGGCGCGCCTCTACCAGGCCGCCAGGCAATTCTGGGACAAAGGCGACGTCACCGCGGCGTTGAGCAAGCTGGAACACCTGATGAAGCTGGACCACGCCCTGCCGGACGCTGACGCGGGGCGCGCCGGCACCTACCACAGCTTCTACAATCAAGTCCACTCCGAGCATAACTCCATCAAAAACGCTTACGAGGAGGCACGGCGGAACCTGGCCGGCGAGAACTACGAGGCCGCGCTGGCCACCTGCCACCAGTACCTGTCGAGATATCCGAACCATGCGCTGTTCCAGGCGCTGAAATTCGACATTGAGGAGCGGCAGCGCCAGGCGCTTTCGACTGTTATCGCGAAGACCGACCGCCGCGTGGAAGAAGAAGCCGATCTGCACAAGCGCGTGGGCATTCTGGAAGAGGTCCTGAAGCTCTATCCAGGCGAGCCACACTTCGAGCGGGCGCTAAAACTGGTGCGCGACAAGCGCGACCTGGTCAACTCCATCGTCTCGAAGGCGCGCTACTTCGAGGAGCGTGACCAGTTCAACGAAGCACTGGACCAGTGGCAGATTCTGCGCTCCATCTATGAAAGGCATCCCGGATTGGCGTTCGAGATCGAGCGGCTGATGAAGAAGCGGGACCAGCAGGCGCGCGAAAACTCGAAAGCCATGTGGGTACAACAGACGGACAGGTGCCTGGAAGCAGGGGACTACGAGGGCGCGCTCCGGTCGGTCGAGAGCGCGTTGGTTGAGTTTCCCGGTGAGCCCGATCTCCTGGAACTCGGCAACGTGGCTCGTAATGGATCCGCCCGCGCCGGCGAAGCACTGCGACTGCTGGCGCGCGCCCGCGAGTTGAGTGAGCAGGGCGCGCTCGAAGAGAGCCTCGATCCGCTCCGCCAGGCCGCCAAGCTGGAACCGGGCAACCCGGTCATCCGCACGGTGCTGGTGAATTCGCTCCTGGACGACGCCCGCGGTTTGATGCAGAAACCGGATTGGGAAGCGGCGGAAGCGCGTTTGAAGGAGTTGCTGTCCTTGGATCCGAGTCACGCCGGAGCCAAGAGCCTGGCCAGCCAGATCGCGGACCGGAAACACGAAGAGTTCGTCTCATTGTGCATCACGCAAGCTCGGCGCCTCCAAGCGGAGGGCGATCTCGCGCGGGCCATCGCGGTAGTGGCGCAGGGATTGCAGGTCTACCCGAAAGATTCGCGATTCGAACAATTGCAGGCAACGTTGCAGCGGGCTCAATCCGAGACCCAGCGGCAGCCGGCGACACGCGACTTTCGCGAAATGCCGAAGGCGGGCACGGACCTCGCTGCGCCGGCGAAGCCTCCTCAAGCACCAGCGGTTACTCCGCCGCCACCGGCTTCCGCGCCATCCGCAACCGTAATCATGGGGAGCGCGCGGGCGCAACCCCCTCCGCTGGCGAAGGTGACTCCCGCAGCCCCGCGCAATCCGGTGTCGCCCGCGGCACCCCCGCCAGCGCCGCCAGGAAAACCGGCGTCAGAGCCGGCAATGCAACCGATGGCGGCGAGGAACCTGTCGATAACGTCGAGGCACCTGTTGTACGCCACGGCCGGGCTCGCAGCCGTTACGCTGGTAATCGTCGGCGGCGCGGTGATCGCGCGGTTAGGCCATCACCCGCCGCCAGTCGCCGTCGCGACCTATAGAGTGTTGCTGCGAAGCTCTCCGGAGGGCGCGGCCATTTCGGTCAACGGGAGACCTTGCGGCTCTTCAACCTGCCGGCTCCAGTTGCCTCCCGGAAACTACCAGGCGGAGGCCACACTGAGCGGATATCAGAACGCGACCGCCGCGTTTGCCGTCACTGCCGATAGGGGCGCGCCCGGCGAAGTGAGTCTGATGCTGGAAGCTCCGCCGGCACAGGTCACCCTTTCGACCGATCTGACGGAGGGCATGCTTTCGGTGGACGGCGCGCCCGCGGCGCAAATCCAGGGCGGCGAAACGGGGATCCCCAATCTCTCGCCGGGCCAGCACAAACTGGAGATCCAAGGCAGCGGCGCAAAGGCCTCGCTGTCTTTTGAGTTTCCTTCCAGCGCGCTGCCGAAGCTCACCGGGCCGATCCAGGCCCAGGGCATCGACGCCGTCGTCATCTCGCGCTACGGTTCGCAGGCAATGGTTTACTGCAGCGCCGAAGGTGTTCCGGTCGCGGTCGACGGCAAGCTTACGGGCGCGGCGGGCGCGGCCGGCCTCGAGCTGAAAGAGCTGGCGCCGGGCCCGCACGAGGTGCAAGTGACGATGAACGGGTCGCCGCGCAAGATCCTGTTCGAATCGTCTACCACGTCCGGAATCATCGCGTCTCTGCTCACCGAGCGCAACGTGGGGTCGTTACGGATCATCACGGGTTACGACGACGTGGCAGTGTACCTGAACGGACAGAAAATCCCGCGGTCGATGGCGCGCGGGCGCCTGCTGCTATTCCTGGCGCCAAAGCAGTACACCGTGCGCGTCGAGAGACCCGGGCTTTGGGCGGCGGACCAGACGGTGGACGTGCGTCGCGGCGAAGAGGCGAACCTGGCATTCAAGCTGGTCCCTGCCAAGGCAACGCTCGAAGTGCGCGGTGCGCCCGCCGGAACCGAAGTGTGGTTGGACGGCGCACAGATCGGCAGCGCGCGGGACGGCGGGTTTTCGTCGACGAACATCGAGCCGGGCAAACACACGGTAGCTCTCAAGAAGAACCGTTTCCGAACCAGCCAGGCGGAGTATGTATTCGAGCCCGGCAAGTCTATCTCGGTGGAAGGGTCGATGCAGAGCGCGACCGGCACCTTGAAAATCGAGGTCGACCCGCACGTTGAGGGCTTGCAGCTTCGTCTTTTGCGGGAAGGTGAAACGCGGGAGCAGGTCATCACCGAGACCGAGCTGAGCCTGCCGGAGGGAACCTACCGGGTGACCGGCTCCGCGCCGCAGTACGAGGAGGCCGTCGCGACCGCGCACGTAACGGCCGGCGGCGGGACCGCGGCGACGCTCATCATGAGACGGGTGGGGAGGACGCCCTTGCAGTCCAATGCGCAGGCGGCCTTTAGCATGGAAGAGTGGGCTAAAGCCAGCGGCGCGGCTTCGAGTTCGTCGAATTGGGCACGCGAGGGCAAGCTGTGGGTGAAGCGCGGCGGAGAGTTCGTTGTCGAGCCCGCCAACCCACTGCCTGGGACGTACATCTTCACCGTGATCCTGATGAGGGGCAAGCGCTTGGAATGGGTAGTGAATTACAGGGACGACAAGAACTACGACCTGTTCGAGCTTGACGGCAAGAACCTCGTTCGGACCCAGTTTGTGAACGGCAAGAAAAGAGAGTCCGTCAAGAGGCCATTCTCGATGAAGACCAGCGACTACGTGAGCGTCATGATCGCGGTGACGTCCAACTCGATTGTCAACAGCTTTTTCGTGCAGCAGCGATGGCAGGTTGTGGACAAATGGGAGAAGCCCGGCGGAGGCTTGCAGGGAAAGATCGGTTTCCACGTGCCGGGCAAAGACCAGATCGGAGTAAGCGACTTTCAGTTTCACGGCGAACCAGATTAAAGCAACTAGACAGCGGCTTCGCCTAACGACACCACAGGACGCCTTTAGGGACGGGATGAGAATGAGGGCGGAAACCAAACCATTGATTCTGAAAAGCTTGTCTGGTAGGCCCGGCTGGACTCGAACCAGCGACCCCCTGCTTAGAAGGCAGGTGCTCTATCCACCTGAGCTACGGGCCCACGGGGCGCGCGTCTACCCATCGCCATCATAGCAGGTGCTCCCTGGCTGTTTGGCTGCCCGTGCAGTAAAACGCCTTCTGAGCGGTTGTGGCGCGCTTCCGGCATAATGTAAGGACCGGCGGGCCGAACGCAATAGCCGGTCCGGCGCCAAGCTTATGACCGACCCCAAGCTGCAAGTACTGATCTCCGCCGAGAAGATCCAGAACCGGATTCGCGAACTGGGCGCGCAGATTTCCGCCGACTATCCGCAGGGCGAACTATATTTCATCTGCATCCTGAAAGGAGCCTGCTTTTTCCTCACGGACCTGGCGCGCGCCATGAAGCGCGACGTTTCGCTGGACTTTATGGGAATCTCGACTTACGGCAAGGAGAAAAGCAGCTCCGGCGAAGTGCGGGTGACCAAGGACCTCGACATCTCGATCGAGGGCAGCAACGTGGTGATCGTGGAAGACATCGTCGATAGCGGAGTGACGCTCAATTACCTGATGCACGTGCTCGATCAGCGCAAGCCGCATTCGATACGCATCGCGGCGTTGCTCGACAAGCCGGAGCGCCGGCTCCGCCCGGTTCACGTGCACTACTCCGGCTTCCAGATCCCGGACCGGTTTGTGGTGGGCTACGGCCTGGACTACGCCGAGAAGTACCGCAACCTGGACGACGTGTGCGTCCTGGATGGTGAGTAGGCGAGTAGGCTGATTCAAAGCAGACGGGGGCCCCGGCTAATCCTGTAGCGGTAGGGCATGCCCGGCCCTCGGCTGCTTGGTAAGAAAATGAGAAAGCCTCCGCGATGAAGCGGAGGCTTTTCAAATTAAACCGGGCGACTTCCTACTCTCCCACACACTTGCGCGTGCAGTACCATCGGGGCTGAGAGGCTTAACTGCCGTGTTCGGGATGGGAACGGGTGGGTCCCTCTCGCTAAGGTCACCCAGAAGCGGATGACAATCGACGCCCAAGCCGGACGTGGCCGGCTCCAACGGGCGCTGAATATTGACGGGCTAGCCGAAAAAGCAGCGTTAACGGGAACAAGTCTTTGAAGCTTGCTGCCGTGTGTGCGCAGTAAATTTTATGGTCAAGCCGAACGGGCGATTAGTAACGGTAAGCTCAACCGGTCACCCGGCTTACACATCCGTCCTATCAAACAGGTAGTCTACCTGTGCCCTTCTTAGCTTACGCTTGGGAGATCTCATCTTGGGGAAGGTTTCACGCTTATATGCATTCAGCGTTTATCCTGACCGAACTTCGCTACCCAGCTATGCTCCTGGCGGAACAACTGGATCACAAGAGGTTCGTCCACTCCGGTCCTCTCGTACTAAGAGCAGGCCCCCTCAAATCTCCTACGCCCACCACAGATAGGGACCGAACTGTCTCGCGACGTTCTGAACCCAGCTCACGTACCGCTTTAATAGGCGAACAGCCTAACCCTTGGGAGCTTCTACACCCCCAGGATGCGATGAGCCGACATCGAGGTGCCAAACCGGAGCGTCGATGTGAACTCTTGACTCCGATCAGCCTGTTATCCCCGGCGTACCTTTTATCCGTTGAGCGATGGCCCTTCCATACAGAACCACCGGATCACTAAGGCCTGCTTTCGCATCTGCTTGACTTGTTGGTCTCGCAGTTAACCTGGTTTATGCCTTTGCACTCGACCGCTGATTTCCAAACAGCGTGAACCAAGCTTCGAGCGCCTCCGTTACAATTTAGGAGGCGACCGCCCCAGTCAAACTACCCGTCTACCAATGTCCTTCTCCCGGATCACGGGAGTAAGTTAGAATCACAGAATGCTCAGGGTGGTATCTCACCGTTGGCTCCCCCGAGACCAAAATCCCGGGTTCAAAGCCTCCCACCTATTCTGCGCAGAGCACCCCATAATTCATTGATAGAGTATAGTAAAGGTGC